>CAYPXA010000003.1:0-121456 GCA_964414985.1 uncultured Methanosarcinales archaeon | reverse complement strand
AATTCGAGCTGTTGCCGAAGTAATTTGGCGAGGTTGGATCATCAACCATGCTAAACTCATTTGTTGGGCACGCAAATATTGTGTTTGAATCATTATACCTGCCAAGCGCAGTTGTCTGATTAAAGCAGTCCAAATCAGCACAATCACCGCCATTCACAAAAGTGTATCCGTTGAATGAGTCAGTCCATGAAGCAAATGAGTTTGCTCCATTTCCTGTTTTGCCGTAGTCATAGTCGTTGTCAAAAGCATCAGTGCATGTAAGTTCATGAGCAAGCTCGCACCTGACTCCACCAGTTCCATTAGTAGTCATGTTGCAGTCATAATCAGGGTCATCAGCAATCCACCTGCAATCAATTCCGTAACCTGGAGTCGTGTTTGCAACATATGAATATGCTCCTGAAGGAAGCCAAGCATCCAAATCGTTGTCTTTGCTGTCAAAGCAGAATGTGCCATTCTCTGTCGAATTAATTATGCTGTTTGTCTTGCAGTATGATGCACAATCGTATTCTGCATTGTTGTACGTGCCGCCTGCAGTAATCTCACAATCCTTCAAATTCCAGAAGTCATTATCAAAAGCATCTGAACAATTCAACTCCCTGTTGTAATTGCACAAATCAATCCCGCCAGGCTCTCCGATTAAGCTATCACAGTTAGAATCCCTGCAGTCTTCAACACCATCAGCATCATTATCATATTTGTCTGAGCAGTTGAATTCTGTTCCGAAGTTGCAGACACTTGTAAATCCTGTTGTATAGTAATCATTCAAGTTCTCATAAGTAATTGAGCCTCCATAGAACGAATACGAAGCCTGAGCAGGGCCTGTTGTCATATTGCAGTCCACATCCTTGCAGTCAAACAAAGAATCAAGATCATTATCCCTTGCATCCGAGCAATGCCCAGTCTGCTCATTCTCATTCAGGTTGTCATAACCAGCACTCGCAGTGTAATTAAACAGGTTGGGAAATTGCTTAAGGCTGTATCCGTCTTGGTCAGCCTCAACAAGCAACTGGTCAATTCCTGATGCACCTGACAAGTTGAAAACCATGACTACTGCATCTCTTCCATTCTGGCCGCTTGGTCCTAATAGCCAACCGCTTGAACCAGTTTGGCTCTGAATATTATAATTGATTGAGCCAGTTGTATAATTATAATACCAAACCTGAGTCACATTATTATCATTAAACTGGCTAATCTTTCTATCAATAGTATTTGAGTTAGATAGTGCTGTTGTGTATGGGCTTCTTGAATAAAACATTACCTTAAACAAGCCGTCACTATCAACATAACGAGTATAAGCATAATAAACATTTGAAGTGCCACCTACATTGCCATATCCAGTACAGATGTTATTAGTGCAAGTATCTCCTGCTGCAATTGCAACATTCGCATTAATCACAAGGCAAGCCAAAGCAAGCAAAGGCAGCAAAAACACAGCATAAGGATGCCTGACTGAAATTATGTCTTTTCTTGCAGCAACAAACAGCATTGTTGAAAGCAAAGCCATTGCCATAAACAAAGCAGCCCAGAAATATGGAGTAATTGAATTCCTATTCAAAGGATTAATGTAGAATCCAGTAATCGAAAACATTTTGTGAGTAGTGTTGTATCCTGAGAAGCTGTAAGGCAAAGTCTGGCAGTCCGGGTCTGATGCATCATCAAAAGAATCCCCATCATCGTTTGCATTGTTGTGGCAGTATCCTTCATGATTTCCTCCTGCCTGATAGTTTGCAATGAAGTTAATGTCATTGAATGAACACTGCGCAGTATTGTTGAAGAAATATCCGCCCCCTGTTGAGCTAAGGTAGCAGCTTGTAACCCTCTGCCCATCATAAGCATCAATACCAAACCTTGTCCAAGTCGAATTATGCACATAAATCCTCTTATTGCTCGACCGGGTATAGCCCGAAATATTGTAAGAGGAGTTGTCAGTAAAGACCACAGAGCCGCCACTTTGCTTTATCGAGCAGTTCACAACCTCCCATGGAATATTGTCATTGTTTGATGAAGCGTCAATATTGAAGTTGTCTGCATTTGTGATTGTATAATTCAGGGAGTAATTTGAGCCTGACAAGCCTGCAGCAAGAGTCTCATTTATCTCAAGGAACTCATTGTTTCCCTGGCTGATTATGCATTCAATTTCACTTCCTGCAGCAGCAGTTATTCCGTTGAATGTTATGAAGAATGTCTCCATGAAATTATTGCCTGCAGTCCTTCCTCCAACAAGCGGAGTGTAGTATCCCTCTGGATAAGTTATGTTGTCCCATCCGCCTGTAAGGTTGAGCATGCAGCAGACCGACATGTTGTAAGGGTCTGTCACGCAGTCTGCAATGTGCGAATTTGAATCATTGTATACTGTAAAAACGCAGGTCTTGTTTCCAGGGCAGTTTCCTGAAACATTCTCATAAGAGCATACTAAATCGTCAAGGTCAGCTGACAGGTAAACAGGATAGCTGTAGTCTGAATATCCTGGAAGCTCGACGTGGCTGTTTGTTGAGTTCCTCAAGCTTATCAAATTGAATCCTGATGAGCTGTTTGAAAGAGTGTTTCTTCCTGATGTGTCGTTGCAGCAGATGACATAGCTGTAGTCTGAATAATTCCTAAGCTGGGCGTGCGAGTTGTTAAGCCTGAACAATCTCAATACATCAAATTCGTTTCCAATGCATGAGCCTGACCTTGGCTGGCACGTAAGGTTGGGTGAAGCAAGGTTCTTTGCATAGTCAGAATCCTCGCCAAAATTAAGCTCAATGAGATGCTTTCCAGTTGTTATAACTTTTGAAACTTCATAGCTTGTCTCATCGCAGATGTAGTCTTCAACAAAAACAATTCCATCTTTCCATTCATAATCAACAGCATCATTTCCGCATCTCAATTCAAGGAATTCAAGGTCTTTGCCAGGCTCTCTTTCGTCTGCCCAGGTGGTTTTGCCTGATGCAGCTATCATCAAGTCTGCTTTTCCATCAGTTTCAAACATGACTGTCCAGTTCCCCCCTATTATAGGATAGCTCTGCCTGTTTATTACCGAGACTGAAGCGCTGCCTGAATCATGGCTGCTGAATGCAAGCACTGCTGAAGCTGCAGCTACAAGCAACACTGCAATAACTGCAAAGTTCAATGCATTCAGTTTGGTTTTACTGCTGGCCATATTTCCTTAATGCTTCAATGACTTCCTGGTTTTTTCTTCTTTTTCTCGCCCAGCCATCTATCTTTCTGTTCATCTCTGCAAGCCTCTGCTCCCTTCGTGCAATTGCCTGCTTGACGCTGGCAAGTGTTTCGCTTACCCTTTCCTTCCTGTCAATGCTGTGGATTGAGCTGTTTATCCTTTCAAGGCTGTCTTTCTCAACTCCTTTTACAATAAATTCCCTGTCAGCCCTTCTTGATTTCATCCTTTCAATGAAATTCCTGAATCCAGCCTGCCTCTCTTCCTTGTTTTCGCGGAGGTCATGGTACTTTTCCCTGTTGAGCTGGCTGTGCCTGTGCAGCACTTTGTTGACATGGCTTACTTCCCTTACTTTTGGGGGAAGCCAGGGCTTCCAGATTGCAAGCAGCAGCATTGCTGCAAGCGAAACTCCAAATGAAAGATAAACACCAATAAGGTGCCTGCCCCTTGTTGCTGAATAGTATGTTGCAAGAGGCACTCCTATCATTGCAATCCAAAACGCAAATGCAAGCATTGTTGCGCCTGCAGGCTTCTCTCCAAAGCAGGCGATTGCAAGGTAGGAGATTATAATAATAAGTGTTGCAAGGCTTAATAGGTAAAGCGAAATAAGCAGCACATCATCATCCTGCTGCTGAGGCAGTACTGCATGCATTGTTATCTGGGAAAGAGAGCTGATAACAGAGCAGTTCCTGGAGGTTTCAGGCTTTTCAAGCACTGTGCTGCAGCTGTTGAAGTCAAGGCATTCCCTTTCCTGTATTCCCTGAAGCATGCTGCCTGATTCAGGATTGCAGCTGCCCCAGTCTGTGCAGAACCATTCCTCAATGCACTGCTGCTTCTCAATCGAGAACATGCCTGTAGGAGAAATAGTGTCAAGCTTAGCTCCTGCATAAAGCCCGAACACTACAACAAAGACAGCAAGGCAGACTACTGCAATGTGCTCAAACTGCTTCATCTTTTCAATTGTTTGCGCTGAAATCATTTTTCAACAAGCACCCGCTTTTTCTGGAACCTGCATTTCCAGTAGTTTAGGAATTCTTCAGTATTCTGCTCAAACTTTGAAGGGACAAGAAGCACTGCCCTTCCGAGCTGCTCAATCTTCCACTCTTTTACAACTCCTGTTTTTCCGTCCCTGCCCTTGATTGCATAGTAAAACCTTATCTTGTCTTTCTTGAGAAGATGCTCTATAGAATAAGTGAAGATTACCCTCTCTTCATAATTTCTTAAATCTGCCTCTTTTTTAGGTTTCGACGCTGCCAATAGTTAAATTGACTAACAGTAATCCTTTATAAAGATTTCTGTTTTAAATAGGTTAACATCCAAGGTTTATAAGAAAAAAGATAAGAGCTGCAAAATTGCAGGCAAATGCCAGACAAAACTAAATTTCCTACCCCCTGAAATAAAAATGAATTAACGGGTATATAAATATTTCATTTTTTTATGTAAGGAAACCTCATGAATTTCCTGCAGACTCCGCAGGTATAGACAACTTTGCCTTCATGAGTCCTTACCCTGCAGTTCCTGCCAGGCACAAGATATGAATGGCAGTGCTTGCAGAATCTCCTCTTAAGCTCTGAAGGAATCCTGACCTTGATTTTCATGGATATTTTTCTTGCAATCTCAACATACCTGTCTGAAAGCAAATGGTCTTCATCAAATGAGAGCGCTGCCTGCCTGAAAAGCTCTGCAATCCTCTCCTTTGCAATTTCAACCTGCTTCTGCGGCTTTTTTGAGTAGGGCCTTTTCTTTCCTGCCATGGTGCGAATAATGTGTTCCTCGCTTATAAAATGTTACCAAAGATATATAAATCTGCCCAAATTAGAATTTAAGATGGGGCTTGCAGGATTTTTGAAAAAATTGTTTTCTGGAGAGCCTGAGCCCTCTGAAATCGTGAATGCTGATGAAATTGGGGTTTGGCTTAAGCAGAAGCTTGACGCACAGGCTGCACTTCTTGAAGGCCAGATTTCAGGAATAGGAATAATCATAAGAGAGGAGTCTGCAAAGGCAAGGGAGCTTGTTTCAGCTTTGAACAGGGCAGAGCTTAGGAATCCGAATATACCTGAAAAGGCAAAGCATTTCATGCAGGGAAACAGGGAGGAATACTCCAAAAGGGTGCTTCAGCTCATTGACAGGATTCAGATTCCTTCAGAATTCAGCAAGGCAAATGAAATCATAGCGCTGGATGCTTCAGCAATAAATGAATTTGCAAGGGCTACTGCAAGGCCTTATGCAATACTCCGGGAGTTCTTTGATGATGAAGCCTCAAAAGTTGCAGAGTGCATAAAGAAGATTGACAGCGCAGTTTTAGAGATGGCTGAGTTTGTAAAATGCTCAAAAATAGGAAAAATAAGCGAGGCAATTGAAAATGAATCTCTTATGCGCTCAAAAGCAGCCCGCAAAAATGAAGTGCTTGAAGAAGTTGACAAGAAAAAGTCCCATGCAGCATCCTGCGCAAAAGACAGGGAGGCGCTTGCTTCATTGATTGCATCCAAAGAAAAAAGCGATGAGCACAAGGAGCATGTGCGCCTGAAAAATGCGCTTTCAGAAATCAGGGCAAATGCTGCAGAAAAAGAGAGAGAAGTAGTCCATTTGTTTTCATCGCTTGAAAGGCCGTTGAGGAAATATGAGAGGGTTGCGTTTTCAGACAGCGAGGTTATCAAGGATTATCTTGAGTCTCCTGTAAATGCGCTTTCGCATGACTTCGGGCTTAAGATACTTAATGTGCTTGACAAGCTGAAAAAGGCTGTGCTTGACAACTCTCTTGAGCTGAAGGACAAGCAGAAGGCCAAGGCGCTGCAGGACATAAGGCAGGCTGACAGGGAATTCTTAAATAGGTTTCTTTCAGAATATGCACAGCTGAAGAAGAAGGAGTCAGAGGCTGAATCAAAGGCTGCAGGCATAAAAGTAATGGAAGAGATTAATTCTGCAAAAGAGAAGCTGGCAATTGCAGATGCAATGCTTGACAAGGCAAAGAAGGATATTGCATTGCTTGAATCAGAATTCTCAAAGCTCTGCGCTGAAGAGAAGGAATTGAAAAAAAGCCTGCAGGATGAAATCAGCAGCGCTTTCTCATCAAAAGTGCTGATTTCCTAAATCGTTTGCAATTTTTCTCAAGCGCAGCTATTCCTGGAAGCTTTTTTCCTGAAAGAAACTCAAGAGATGCTCCCCCTCCTGTGCTTACATGCGTGATTTTCTTTTCAAGCTTAAACATCTCAACTGCAGCAGCAGATTCTCCTCCGCCTACAATTGAAACTGCCTTTGAACTGGCAATCGCCTTTGCAACTGCCTCTGTGCCTTTTGAGAATTTTTTCCACTCAAACCTGCCCATTGGGCCGTTCCATATGACTGTTTTTGACTTTTTGATTATTCCTGAATAAAGCTTTGAAGTTTTAGGCCCTATGTCAAGCCCTATGCCTTTTATTCCTTTGATGTCTTGGACTGATGCAGATGCATCCTTTTCCATCCTGTCTCCTGAAATGCAGTCAACAGGAAGCACAATTTTTTTGCTTTTCATAAGCTTTCTTGCAAGCTCAAGCTTGTCATCCTCAACTAATGAGCTTCCTGTTTCAATGCCTTTTGCCTTGAGGAATGTGAACATCATTGCCCCTCCTATTAATAGGTGGTCCACCTTTTTGAGCAGTGCGTTTATCACTTCAATCTTGTCAGAAACCTTCAGCCCGCCCATTACTGCAGTGAAAGGCCTTTTTGGGCTTGAAAGCGCCCCTCCCATTATTTCAATCTCCTTTTCAAGAAGCAGGCCTGCGCATGACGGCATGAAATTAGTTATTCCTTCAACAGATGCGTGAGCTCTGTGGCTTGTGCCGAATGCATCGTTGACATAAACATCAGCAAGCTTGGCAAGCGACTTTGCAAACGCAGGGTCATTTGCCTCTTCCTCGCTGTGAAACCTTAAGTTTTCAAGAAGAGCAACATCTCCAGGAACCATTGATTCTGCAAAATCCTCAACCTGCTTCCCAACGCAGTCATCAAGCTTTGCAACATTTCTTCCCAGAAGCTTTTGGAGAAGCGCAGCAGTGTTGTTCATTCTTAGCGCAGAATCTGCTGAAGACTTAGGCCTTCCAAGGTGGGACATCAGAATGACTACAGCATTTTGCTTAAGAAGGTATTTTATTGTAGGCAGCGACTCCCTTATCTTTTTGTCGTCAAGGATTTTGCCTTTTTCATCTATTGGAACATTGAAGTCAACCCTTGCAATAACTCTCCTGTTCTTGAAGTCAAAGTCCGTTAGCCTGAAGTATGCCATCTTGCCTAAAACATCAGCTTGATTAAGTCAATCATCCTGCACGAATATCCCCATTCATTGTCATACCAGCCGAATATCTTTATCAGTTTTCCGTCAACAACCATAGTCATCTGGCTGTCAATAATGCATGAATGAGGGTTGTGCAGAAGGTCTGTTGAGACAAGAGGCGCTTCGCTGTACTGGACAATTCCCTTAAGATGGTGTTCAGAAACATTTTTGAAAAGAGTGTTGACTTCCTCAACTGTGACTTTCTTCTCAACTTCAACTGTAAGGTCTGTGATTGAAACTGCAGGAGTTGGCACCCTTATTGCAATGCCGTCAACCTTTCCTTTCAGCTCTGGGATTACTTCAGTAACTGTTTTTGCAGCTCCTGTTGTTGTAGGCACCATGTTCAAAGCAGCAGCCCTTCCCCTTCTCAAGTCCTTGTGGGGCGAATCAACAAGATGCTGGTCTGCAGTGTAAGAATGCACTGTTGTCATCAGCGCCCTCACCACTTTGTAATTGTCGTTTATGACTTTGACCATTGGCGCAAGGCAGTTTGTTGTGCATGACGCATTGCTTAGGATTACATCATCTTCCTTGTCAATCTCCTGCTCATTGACTCCTTTTACTATAGTCTTGACAGGCTCGCCCTCTTTTGGAGGCGCTGAAAGAAGCACTTTTTTTGCACCTGCCTCAATGTGCTTCATAAGGTCTGCCTTTTTCCTGAACACACCTGTGCTTTCTGCAACAACATCAATGCCCAGCTCTTTCCATGGCAGGTTCAAAGGCTCCTTTTCAGCATAGACCTTTATTTCCCTGCCGTCTATAATCAGGCTTCCTTCGCTTGCCTCTACTTTTCCTGCAAATCTGCCCTGCACAGAGTCATGCGCAAGAAGGTATGCAAGAGTTTCAGTGTCGCAAAGGTCGTTTACAGCAACGACTTCAATTTCAGGATGCTCGAGCGATGCAAGAAAAACCATTCTTCCAATTCTTCCAAAACCATTGATTGCAACTTTAATAGACATTAAGACCACCTCTTTTGGATTGTCCTGCCTCGTAGATATATAAATTTTGTGAATTGAGAAGATGCATTAAAAAACATTGCCGCCAAGCGCAGTACTCATTCTTGACATTATTCAAAAGGTGACTCCTGCAAAGAAGCGGTTCAATCATCTGCACGAAGCGCGGCAATTCAGAACTTAATATGATTTTATCTTTCCAGTTATGCTTCTAAGCATATGGCCTGTAACTTCAATGTCATAGAATTTTCCGAGAGGCACCCTGCCTTGTACTCCTACAATAAGAGGATATGTGCCCAGCTGCCTTGCAAATGTTGTTTTGCCGTCATAGATTTCAGCCATTGCTGACTTCAGCACTGTGCCTGCCGGAACAAGCCTTTTCAGCATTGGCAGGTCTATCTCATGCCTTATCTGGTCTCTCCATTTCCAGTAGTATTTTTTGTTCTTCCTTAGGAATTTTGTGCCTACTGTGTTGAACAATTCTGTTCCTTCAAAGACATTAACCTGCCTTATGTTTATCCTCCTCAAAAGAAGGCCTTCATCAAGAATCTTCTTGAGCCAGAGCATGTTTTGCGCATGTGTGTTTTTTGACTCTCCATTGAGCCCGAAAAGAAGGTTTATGCCTGGCAAAAAGAATGGCATTCCGTTTTCGCTCCTTTCCGCACCATACTTGTTGATTAGCCTGACTGCCTCAAATGTGGTTTCTGCATTTGAATTCAAGTTGTTTTTCTCGCAGACTTCAGAATCAAATGTTTCAGCTCCAAAAGATGCAATATTTCCCGGAGTGCAGTATTTGACTATTGATTTTGTTATTTCAGCCCCTTTTTCAGAGATGACCATTGCAGGATTCACATTGTCAATATGAAGCGTCTTTATGCTCTGATTCTGGCTTCTTGCGCTCTCAAGAAGCTTTGCAGGCTCAGGATATGAGTAAAAACAGGACTGCTTTCCAAGCCTGAAATGCTCAGCACCTAATTTTGACAGTGCTTTCATTTCAGAAAGAATGTCTTCAGCTTTCCTGAACTCAAGCCTGTTTTTGAGAGGCTCTGTGCAGAATGAGCAGCCTTTCTTTCTTGGGCATCCTCTTCCGGTCTCAAGCTCGATAACCCTCAGCGCAGGAATCTGCCTAAGAATTTCCGCTCCAAGAACAGAGTATTCCCTTATTTCATCATATGTGAAGTTAAATTCATTTTTCTTGTCAAAAACATCAGACCTTATCTTTTCAGCCTTTCTTCCGCCTTCAACGCTTGTTCCGTAAAGCGCAGGGCCTGTAAGTATTTTCTCGCAGCTCACTCCTTCAAGCAGCTCAACAACTTCCTTGATTGTGCCAGGAATTGCGCTTAGGTATTTTCCAGGAGTGTGCACTCCGGTAATTGCGATAAGGCTTTCCGCATTCTCCAAAATTGCTGATGTTTCTTCAGCACTCCTTGTAGTGTTGTAAACTCTTATGTTGGTTTTTTCATTTTCCTTTGCTTCAATTTTTTTGCCGCCGTAGAATTTGAGAAGCCTTAAGTCATCAATAGTTAAGTATTCAAATTTCTCATTCTGGTGCTTGAGCCATCCTGCAATATACCTCGGATATGTTCCAAGATATGGGGGAACTCCAAGGCCGGCAGGCTCGTCTGTGTAGCAGTCCAGTATTATAGTTGCCATTTTTCCTGATTTTAGATAAGCTTCTTATTATAGTTTTGGATAGTTTTGAAAGCAAAAGTATTTCTTAATTAATAAAAATATCTTCTTACATAGACAAAATAAGATAAAATAAACAAAAAAATATTCTTACATAATAGAAATAAGTATAAAAATGGTTACATAAAACTTACATAATAAACTATATTAGTAAACAAACTTAAATAATCAAAATAAAGACTTACATAATAAAATATATACTTGTCTCACTTAATCAAAATAAAGACTTACATAATAAAATAAGTTGATAAACTGCAAAAAAACAAAAGATTTAAATACCAAATAACTTACATGATAAACAATTTTACTTACAAAGCACAAAAATATTAAAAAAATAAGTCAATATCTACAAAAATAAGCGTAGATTCGCACATAATAAAAGTGGAAGAAAAAAACAAAAAAGAGGAAAGCAAGAGCTCTGACAGCCAGTACAGCAGAGACATTTTAAAATTTGAGGACTCTGCAAAAGAGCTTAAGGAGAAATACTACCTTAGCAATTACGACCTTCTCGACATTATTATGCACCAAAGGGTTGAGATGCACATTGACAAGATTCCTGTAACAATATTCAACAATGAGCACCTTAGCGCGCTTGAGGCAATTGTCAAATACCTGAAGGAAAACATGAAGCTTGGCTCTGGAAAGATTGCTTCAATGCTCAACAGGAACATAAGCACAATATCATCCACTTACATGAAGGCAAGGAAAAAGATGCCAGGGATTTTCTCATCATCGCACTCAAAATATTTTATACCTGTATCAGAGATTGCAAGCAGGTCATTTTCAGTTCTCGAGTCAATTGTTGTTTTCCTGAAGAAAAGCCACAGCCTTAGCAACAAGGAGATTGCAGGGCTTTTGAACAGGGACAGCAGGACAATCTGGACTATTTATTCAAGGGCAATGAAAAAGCAGGGAGCATGAAAATCAAAAACAAAAATATGGCTGGAAGCGCAAAAGCGCAGATTGGATTAAGCCAGCTTCTGCCATACGCTATTTTTGCGCTTGTGTTTTCAGCAACTGCATTCCTGATAATAGAAGAGCCCTTCGAAGGCAGCATTACAGGCCTTGCATCATTCGAAAATGCAGATGGTGAAACAGAATTCACAATTCAGGCAGGAGGGACTTGCTTTCTTGGGCAGTGGTTCTGCTACAACACTCCCGGAATGATGTGCATTCCCAATATGAGTGTATGTGATGGCTTTCCAAATTGCCTGCTTGGAGAAGATGAAGCGCACTGCACTGGAGTTCATTCAGGGCAAATTAAATGCCCAAGTGACCCTAACCCTAATTTGATTCTTGCTGATTCTTGGTGCGATGGAATAGATGATTGCGGCATTTTTGGATTTCCATATGATGAAGAATCAAGCTATTATTGCTTGGACCATTTTATAAACGACACAGAAGGTGATTTTGGAGATGCGCCTGACTCAACAACGCATACAGCTGCAGCAATGACTGCATACCCCAAAGGAGGGCCTCTTGGAGTGCAGGCTAATTTTCCAACTGTGTTTGACACTGCAACAGGCCTGCCGATAGGCCCATGCCATGCAAAAGAATACTTATGGACATTTTTAGGAAACAATATTTCATTTGAGCGCGATGCAGACCAGCTAAAGGATGATGACAGCCAAATCACAAACATAAATGTGAGCGCAGACATTCCAGACCTGGACTGGCATGATGACGGCCTGATTTTCTATAATATGACAAACTGCACTCCTACAAATATTACTGTGAATATTACTGCAACACAAGTGATACCTGGGGGAGATACAAATTACACTCTTGATGTCTGGTTTGACTGGAACAGGGATGGTGACTGGAATGACACAATGAACTGCACTCCTGTCCTCAATGCATCAGAATGGGCAGTGCACATGAATGTGACAATATCGCAGAACTATGGAGTTTATCCCCACACTTTCACAATAAACACTACAACATTCCTGCCTTGGGACCCGCAGGATGATAATGAAACCTGGATGAGGATGACCTTCTCCCCTGCTTACTCTGGAGCCACAAACTGGATGAACTATGACGGCTCAATGAACAAGTCGCAGTGCTTTGAAGACGGAGAGACAGAAGATTATTACCTTAATCTTTCGCTGATGGGTGGAGGAGGCGGAGGAGGAAGCGGATATGAAGCTGGGCTTGCAGATAGCGATTTCGGAGATGCGCCAGACTCAACAAACCATTACTCTCCTTTCAACATGACAGCATACCCAAAAGGAGGGCCTCCGGGAATAAAAGCGTATTACCCAACTGCATGGTACAACCTTTCAAACCCAGGGCCTTGCCACCAGTGGTTTACAGGAATGAAGCTTGTTCGCTTAGGAATAAACATTTCAAAAGAGCATGATGCAGATATCCTGTACGATGATGACAACAACATAACCAACCTAAATGTAAGCGCAGACATTCCAGACCTGGACTGGCATGATGACGGACTGGATAATGATTCAATTGACATGAGGAACTGCACGCTGACCAATTTCACATACATTGTAGGAGTAAATAACAATTCTATGGGGCCTGGAAACTTCAACTATACTGTTGATTCATGGTTTGACTGGAACCGGGATGGAGACTGGGCTGACAATGCAACCTGCAGTTCAGCAAACGACACTCCAGAATGGGTTTTGCACTACAATGTAACAATAAACAACAGCAGGAATAATTTCACATTCACAACTCCAAACTTCATGGCTTATGACCCTCAGCCTGAAAATGAGACCTGGTTTAGGATTACAATAATTGCAGATGCCGACCCCCAGTTAATGAAGTATGATGGAAGCATGAGCTCAAACACCACATGCTTTGAAGACGGAGAGACAGAAGACTACTATCTCAACCTAAGCCAGTACCCAGGCTCAGGCTCAAGCTATACAAAGTTCAACGGCTCAACAACAGACTTTGACAGGCACATGACTCCGTGGAGCGTGACAAACGCAGTTTTAGAAGTGGCAGGAAAAGGAAAGATTGAATGGCCGGGCCCAGTAAATGCGTCAGGCCAGGACTTTGATTCAAACATAAACATTTCAGACAACTGGATTTTTGTAAACACTTCAGCACTTGACCCTTCTTTCAATTCAACTGCAAACATCACAATATACAACTTAAACTGGGCTTATCCTATAATCAAGCTGAGCTTTGACAATGTGAACTTTTTCATCTGCAACCAAACAACAGACCCATCGTGCTATGTCTTGTACTGGGACGGAAGCACATTAAAGTTCAATGTTTCGCACTTTACAGCATACACTTCAGCAGAAGGCACTAATCTTACAATATGGGATGACACTGACTCATTGACAAGGTACAAAAACCAGAAAGTGAATTTCTACGCAAACTACACAAATGCAACAGACGGAAGCCCGATAAACGGGACAGGAGTTTACTGCGAGTTTACTGAAGACTCGTCAGGAAGCTGGTCTGCAGTTGTCAATATGACTTTTAACGCTACCAGCGGAATTTACGAATACAATAAAACTTTCAATGTAAACGGCACTTTCAATTTTGATGTAAGCTGCTTTAACAACTTGGGTTATGCAAATCTTGTGCTGACAGACACTTTTTTCATAACAGGAAACACCAAGCCAATAATGTCTTCTGCAATAGCAAACTCAACAACATCATTGAACTCAACAGGCAATGACTTGAAGTGCTATGCAAACTCAACAGACCTTGACGGAGACAATGCATCCTATTTCGGAAACTGGTATAAAAACGGGGTGCAAAATATAAGCTTTAATACAGCGCCTTCCAGCTATGCCCAGGGGCCTCTTGTGCTTGTCTCCACTTTGGACAGCTCTTACCTGCAGAATGGCCAAAACTGGAGCTGCAAAGTTTATGCAAATGACGGAGAGGAAAACAGCACTCCAATTTCAAGCAACAATGTTACTGTAATAAACTATGCTCCTGCAATGTCTTCTGCAAAAGCAAACTCAACAACAATCTTCAACTCAACATCCAATGACTTGAAGTGCTATGCAAACTCAACAGACACAGACGGAGACAATGTAAGCTACAACGGCTACTGGCACAAAAACGGAGCGCAGAACGCAAGCTTCAGCACCTATCCTTCAAGCTATTCTCCTAATTCATTTGTGCTTGTCTCAACTCTAGATAGCTCTTACCTGCAGAACGGCCAGAACTGGAGCTGCAGGATAAGGGCAGATGACAGGACGCAGAACAGCTCATACATCCAAAGCAGCAATGTTACTGTAATAAACTATGCTCCGATTATGGCAAGCGTTATTGCAAACTCAACAACAAATGCCAACAATACTCTTGAAGACCTGCATTGCTTTGCAAGGGCAACAGACACAGACGGAGAAAATGTAAGCTATAACGGCTACTGGCACAAAAACGGAGCGCAGAACGCAAGCTTCAGCACCTATCCTTCAAGCTATGCACAGGGAACAACAGTTCTTGTCTCAACACTCGACAAGTCAAACCTTCAGGCAGGCCAGAACTGGAGCTGCAGTGCAAGGGCAGATGACAGAACTCAAAATAGCACATATCTCCAAAGCAGCAATGTAACAATTGTTTATGATACAACAGCTCCAAATATAACTCTTGCAAGCCCTGCAAACAGCTCAACATGGTCATCATCATCAACTGTAACTTTTGCATACAATGTTTCAGACCTTTACGGAATCTCAAACTGCACTCTTATAATAGGAGGCGCTATAGACCAGAATGACACAAATGTTTCCAACAATGCGCAGAACACATTCTCAAAATCATTGGGCAATGGCAACTACAACTGGTCTGTAAACTGCACAGACACATCATCAAACACAGGAAGCTCAGAAACATTCTACATTTCAGTTTCATACACTGCGCCAAGTGAAGGCAGCGGAAGCAGCTGCGAAGATGAATGCGAGTCAGGAGCAAAAAGATGCTCTGGAAATGCAGTTGAAACATGCGGCAATTATGACTCTGACAGGTGCAGGGAATGGGGCGGCTCAACTGACTGCAGTTCAGAAGAGATATGCTCAGAAGGAGAATGCGTATGCGATGAGTCATGGATATGCACAGCATGGTCATCATGCTCAACATTGGGAAGGCAGACAAGGCAGTGCACAGATGTCCACAGCTGCGGAACCTCATCAGAGATGCCAAGCACAGAGCAGGGCTGCGCATACCAGCCTGAATTAGAGGCTCCTTCTGAAGAGATGCCGGGAGATGTGCAGAAAAAAGCCTCAAAATCAGAAAGCATTGAGGAAATTGGAGGCTGCATTGAATCGTTTGAAGACGATGAGCTTCCAAGCATAACTGCATTAGACCCTAAAGAGATATCATCAAAAATTGCAATTCCACAGGGATATGAAATAATCAAGGAGCCTTTCAACCTCCAGTGCTCAGGAGGGTATTATGAAATGCTGCTAAGCATACCTGAAGGCTACGGAGGAGTTAAGGCGCTAAGGTGCCAGGGCAATGAATGCAATCCTGCTGAATATGCTGAAGAAAGCAGGTTTGTATGCGGCGGCTCTGAAGTGGTTGCAAGAAAGGTAAGAGCAAAAGAGTTTATTGCAGCTGAAGAGATTGAGTCAATCCAGTCAAAGAGCAAAAACATAACTTATGATGACAGCATACTGCAGGCAGGAAAAACTAAAGTAGAGTTCACAGGATGGATTCCTCCTGTAATAAGCGCAGGAATAAGCTCGCCTTCATACGCAATACACCAGCCTGCAAACCCCTCGCTTTCTGTTGCAGGAATTCCTGTAATACTTGAGGTTTCAGCAAGGTTTGAGGGAAAGATTCCTGCAAGAATAACAATTCCTTATGTTGCAGGCAGCGGCTATGACGAAGAGAGCATTGCAGTCTACATAAGCCGCAAAATTGATGGCACTCTTTCATGGGAAATGCTCGGCGGGCAGATTGACAAGGACAAGAAGACTGTAAGCGTTGAAGTTGATGACATTAAGCAGCATCTTGAAAACGGAGAGGCTCTTTTTGCGCCTGTTGCAATAGTCTGCGAAAACTGCGACAGGAGCAGGCTTGAGAAGGTCTATCAATATGGCGGAAGCAGAAATGCAGTTGTGCTTGTCCACGGCCTTGACAGCAGCCCTGCAACATTCAACGAGCTCATGGGCGACTTTGTCTACAACAACCAGCCCTGGCAGATATGGACATTTGGATATTCATCATCAAAGCCGATAGAGGAAACTGCAAATGACCTTGCAGGATTCCTCCAGCTTCATTCAGCAGAGTATGACACTGTTTCAATAGTTGGCCATAGCCTTGGAGGCATAGTAGCCCAGAAAGCGCTTCACTTAAGCGATATCGGCAGAAAATCAGATTCTTCATTATACACCTACCTTCAGAAAGTGCAGAGGGTTGTACTGATAGGCGCTCCAAATGAGGGAAGCCCAGGCGCCCAGGTCTACATAAACTTGTACAACTACCTTGCATCAATCAGGAAAAGCTATTCTTTGTTCAATGCAAGAAGCGAAGTCATAACCCAGCTTGCAGAAGGAGTCCAGGTCCCAAGAGTAGAAGGTGTAAAGTATTATGTGATTGCAGGAACAAAGCCGATGGAAATAAACCTTGGCCTGTTCAAGATAAGCACTGAAGACATTTTTGAAATTGGGGATAAAAACGACGGGATTGTTACAGTAAAGTCAGCAAGCACTATCGGAGGAGAGCCTGTTTCAAGCCTTTGCGAAGACTATTGGGAGATTAAGGCAACGCATACAGACATAATAGACGACCCGCTTGCAAGAAAATTCATAGAAAAAATACTTTCAGAATCAATTGCTTCTGATGCAAGGCAGCAGGGGCTTGTAGGCTACAACAGGTATTTCAGGCTTGCTGTGGATGACTGCAGCAGCGATGATTATTATGTCCTTGTCGGCAAAAAAATAAGCCAGGCTGACATCTGCGACCCATGCAACTGCGGAGATGGCTATTGCGGAGACTGCGAGAACGAGCTTACCTGCCCTGAAGACTGCGGATATATTGCAGAAAGGGATACTCTCGGGCCTTCAATAATATACACCATGCTTATACTGACATTCCTTTCCTATTCTGTATATCTCGTAGGAAAATATGTTCTTCAAAAGCCTGTAAAAACCGGATGGCTGAAGGCTGCAGCTGCGCTTCTCCTGATTTCAGCTGCAATGACAGTTGTGTACAGCATGAGCTACAATGCACATTTGTGGCTTGCATATTTTGAGATAGCGTTTATTGCAGCATTTGCAGTTTCAATTGAGATATGGGCGAATTATTCAGGATTCAACGGAATAGTAAGGATGCGGGCTGCAGGCATGGAAGGCCAGCCCATTCCAGAAAAAGCATCATTTGCCTCAATGCTTAAGGCAAAAATGGAGTCTGCAAAAGAAATGATTAAGGGAAAGAGCGAGTTTGAAAAGCATGTTGATAATCTTAGAAAAGAGATAGATGCTCTTAAGGATGCTGAAGAAAAAATGAGGGGGGAATCTAAAAAATGATAATCTGGATTTGCGCAGCAGCAAGTGCATTCCTGATTTCTTTCCTTCTTCTGATAATCTACCTTTCAAAAGACCCTGTAAGGGAAGTATCTTCTGAAGAAAACATAGTCAGCCCTGCAGACGGAAAAGTAATAGCTGTGATAGACCTTATGCGGATTAAAAGCATGGTAAAAAGAGGAGAGCTGAAAAAAGGGCTTGAGAAAAAGGCAGAGGAATTTGCAGAAGGCATTGCCAGAAACGGTTTTATAATTGCAGTTTACTCAAGGCTTCTTGACCCAAACATGAACAGGGCTCCTGCAGACGGAGAAGTTATTGAAGCTCATGAGAAAAAAGGAAGGTCTGGAATATCAAAAAATCTTGCTTCAGCATTTGAAAATTCAAGAAAGGATTACATAATAAAAAACAGCACTTTTGGCAGGATAAAGCTGTCTTTCATAACTGGCTTCCTAAAGACTGGAATAAAGTGCGAGCTTAAGAAAGGAAGCAAAGTCATAAAAGGCGAAAGGCTCGGAAGGCTGAGGCTTGGCGGGCAGACTGTTATTGCAGTTCCTGACATGCATGTAAAAGTCAAGGAAGGAGACAGGGTAAAAGCAGGAGAAACTGTCATTGCCGAAAAATGGAGAGGCAGCTGAAATGGCATTCAGCAGAAAATCTGCATTGAGCGCAGGCAAAACTGCAGTTGTTGACGGAGCAACGCTGTCAAATGCTTCGCTTGGAATGCTTGCTATATTTTCATCTGCACTTGGAGAATTCAGGATTGCTGCAGTGCTTGTTCTTATTGCGCTGGCAATGGACTATATTGACGGCAAGCTTGCAAGGAAGATGCGCGGCGAGAGCATGTTCGGCAGGGAGCTTGACTCTCTGGCAGACATAATATCATTCGGAGCTGCGCCTGCAGCAATCGGAGTCAGCCTGACAGGCTCGCTGTGGATTGCGGTTTTAGCCATTGTATTTGTGCTGTGCGGAATAGTGAGGCTTGCAAAATTCAATGTGCAGTCTGAAAAGAATGTGTATTTCGGAATGCCTATCACAGTTAATGCATTAATATTCAGTGCGCTTGTATTTTTTAATGCACCTGCAGCAGTGTGGGGTTCTGCATTTGCATTATCTTCAATGATTATGGTGTCAAAAATAAAAATAAAAAAGGTGATATGAATGTGGATTTTGGTTCAACTTCTGTATTTCATGCTTCCAGCATACATTGCAAATATGGCTCCTCCTCTTGGAAAAAACATCCTTAAGTTTATGGCAGTGCCTGTAGACATGAACAAAAAGTTCAGGGGAAAGCCGATACTCGGAAGCCACAAGACATGGAGGGGATTTTTTCTTGCAGTTGCTGCAGGAATGATTGTGTTCTGGCTGCAGAAGATGGCTTACAGCATCGGATTTTTCAGCGAGCTTTCTCTCTTTGACTACAGCGGCGCAAGCATTGCAGTAGGCGCGCTGCTTGGGTTCGGAGCAATGTTTGGAGACTCGCTCAAGAGCTTTTTCAAGAGGCAGGCTGGAATTAAGTCAGGAAAGCCGTGGGTGCCTTTTGACCAGATTGATTTCTCAATAGGAGCAATTGCATTTGCAGCACCTTTTTATTTCATGGGATGGGTAAATGCCGCAGTTATTGTTGCTGTAAGCGCTTTAGGGCATATTCTGATAAACAGGATAGGCTATCATCTCAAGCTGCGCGATGTAAAGATGTAGTTATTGAGTGCAAAAAAACAAAAAACTCCAAAAAATCAAAACTCAAAAAAACATTCTCAAATAAGAAGAAAGCGCCATAATCAGGATAAAGGGGACTGCAAACACTGCAAACGCAAAAGCCAGTTTCCCAAATTTTTTCTTTTCCATAAAAACAATCGAGCCTGAAGGGATTCCGTAAAGGAATATGATTGATGCAAGCTGGACAAAGAAATGCGCTCCTGCAGACCAGAACAGGATTACTGCAAATGCTGCATATGCAAAATAGCAGAACATTGCCTTTGATTTCTTTTCAATCTGCTCCCTGAAAAATGAGGATATGAAAAGCGCTGATGAAAGTGCAATTGAGTAGAAAGGAGCTGAATAGTAAATATGCGCTGCTGCAAACGCTGCAAGCACAGCCTGCTCAAGAATGATAAAATATCTCCTGCCTGGCTTTAGCTCTTCCTTTGCATAGTTTGCAATTGCTGCTCCGCAGAAAACTCCAAGCCCTGCAAGGACTGCTGCAAGAAAATTGCTGAGCATGCTCATTTCTGCCACTCCTTATGGCCGAACTGGATTAGGATGTCAATTCCCAGCTCATTTAGCTGGACAGGAACATCGCATGCGCCGTAGCAGCTTCCAAGCCAAATCAGCACATTTGCGCCTGTCATCTTTTCAAGCTGGCTCTTAATCTTTCCAGCCTCAGGCTTCAGCCCGTCAGGAAGCTGTATGCACACAAGCTTTGCGCCTGCCTTTTTTATCTCTAAAGCAGCCCTGCCAAGCTCCAAATCGTATTCCATAAAGGATTTTTGGGCTCTCGAATTTAAAAAGGTATTGCTAAAAAATAGCAAAAATTATTTAAATGGCATCTTAATCCAGCATATTATGCCTCTGTAGCTCAGTGGTAGAGCGTTCGGCTGTTACTTGCAATAAAAAGCATTTAGAAACCGAAAGGTCGCCCGTCCGATCCGGGCCGGAGGCGTTTATTCTTAAAACTCCTTAACTGCATTCTTGGATTAGCTATGCCTTGTCAAGGACTTTTTTTACAGAAACAACATTGTTCCGGTACTGCGCAAACACTCCAGGATTGTCGACTTTGAAAAAACCTCTTTTGTATGAGACTATGTCTCTTTCCCTGTAAAGCGCCCTGTAAGGGTCAGAGCATGCACCTTTAAGATAAGGATGATTGACAGGAACTCCCATTTCTGCAAGGTATGCCATGAATCTGTGCAGCCTTTTCTCAAATTCCTCCTTTCCAATATGTTCAGGCTGGGTAAAAATCCTGTAGCCCCTTTCCATAATCTCATCAGTATTTGTCGTGTCAAGGCAGAGGCCTGAGCCAAAATAAAGCTCGTCTGAAGCAGCCTTTACTTTCTGCTTAAGGTCTATACTGCACATTTCAGGCGCATCGCCCATTGCGTATGCAAAAATGTGGGAAGGGTAGAAAACTGAAAGTGCTGCAACAGCATTTCTCGCGTCATTTGCAAGCGTGTTTTCCTTTTTTAGCGGGTTGAGCTGCTTTTTGTAGTCCTTCACCCTAATTGGCTTTCCGAACCTGAATGAAGTCCTTGAAGGCTCCTGGTAAAGATGATGGGTGGCTATAAATCCAAAGTCAAACTGGTATCTTAATTTTGAGTCAAGCCCAAGATCCTTCAGTGTAGCCAGCTCTGAAAAAATCTGGTCCTCCACCACTCTCTCTCTTGAAATATTATGGGGTACAACAAGCATTTCAGCGTCTGTATTATTCTGCGCCCTGTGTATGAAATGGAAAATAGGGCCAAAGTCAAGAAGCTCCTGGGTATAGCTCCTGCCTGACTTGAAAACTTCCTTGCCCTTGAAAATGGTTTTCCGGACTTCAGGGTATATCAGCACATCCCTGAATTCGTTCTGTCCCTGAAGCTCATTGTTGACAAGATGGATGAGGTATTCCTGGACAAGCCTTAGGCCCTGCCTTGAAGACATATCTTCCCTTGATTGCCTCAAAAGCACAAATGCTCCAAGCTTGCGGAGTATGTCAGCGCCGCCCTCAAAAAGGTTGTCGCCGCCCATAAGAAGCGTTGGCATGCCCTGCTCAACAAGTGCAAGCTGGGCCTGCACCCAGTCAAGCTCTGAAAGATGCCTTCCAATGTGGAAGTAGATGTACTTCTTGCCGTCCTGCAGGTTCTTCCTGCTGGCGTCAAGCTCGTTAAGCCCGAGCACTTCTGTTCCTGAAACAATATGCTCCAGAAGCCCTTTGAAGACAGGCTCTGCCTTCCTCACAAAAGAAGGGTCGTACTGATGCTCTATCTTGCTGAAAATGCCTTTGCTGCTGCCCGATTCGCTGCCAGCCTCTTCAGGCCCGCCATTGTCCAAAGTATCCATTACAGAATGCAGGGTAATCCCAGCTTATTTAAATAGTTTGCAGTCCTGTTTAAAAATCAGTAAATTTTAAATAAGGACTCCTTTTCATCACCCAGTATATGGCCCCGTGGCGCAGCCTGGTGGCGCGTTCGACTGATAATCGAAAGGTCTCGAGTTCAAATCTCGACGGGGCCATATTATTGTTTTTCTGAAATGCGCGAAGCTGAAATAAGGAAGGAATCAGGGGATGCTGTAATTGACATAATTCTTGATACTTCCAGGAGGGGCAAGCAGGCGCTTGTCTTTGCAGGCACAAAAAGGTCTGCTGAAAAGCAGGCTGAAGACATCTCAAAAAAGATGAAGATTGGCTCGCCTGAGCTTGAGGAGCTTTCTGAAAAAATGCTTCACTCGCTCCAGAAGCCGACTAAGCAGTGTGAAAGGATTGCAAAGTGCGTTAAGGGCGGAGCTGCATTCCACCACGCAGGCCTTACCCGCAGGCAGAAGGAGCTTATAGAGTCTTCATTCAGGGATGGAAGATTAAAGGTTATATGCTGCACCCCTACTCTTGCAGCAGGAGTTGACCTTCCTGCGTTCAGGGCTGTAATCAAGGATTTGAAAAGGTACGGCGGAAAGTTCGGCATGAACTACATACCTGTCCTTGAATACCTGCAGATGGCAGGCAGGGCTGGAAGGCCAAGGTTTGACAGCTACGGAGAAGCTATAATAATTGCAAAGTCAGAGCACGAAAAGGAGGAAATCTACAACAAGTATGTCCTTGGAGAGCCTGAAGAAATCTACTCAAAGCTCGCAGTTGAGCCTGTGCTAAGGTCAGCGCTGCTAAGCCTTATTTCGTCAGGATTTGTCAGAAGCACTGAAGAAATCATGTCATTTTTTGAAAGCACATTCTGGGCCCACCAGTTCAGGGACATGGAGGAGCTCGGCGAAAAGATAAGGAGGATGCTCGGGCTTCTTGAAGAATGGGGCTTTATCAAAAGCTCATCCGGAGGCTCTGATTTTGTTTCAGCAGGAAGCATAGGCGGAGATGCATACACTGCAACAATCCTTGGAAAAAGGGTCGCAGAGCTTTATGTAGACCCGCTTACTGCAAGAAAGATGTCAGCAGCATTGGAAAAGGCTGCGTCAAAAGAATCTCTAAAACCATTCTCATTCCTGCAGATGATTTCATCCTCTCTTGAGATGAGGCCACAGCTAAGCGTAAAGGCAAAGGAGATTGAGGATGTTCAGATGAAGTCTGTGGAATACAGCCAGTTCCTTCTTGAGAACGAGCCTTCTGTTTATGAGCCTGAATATGAGGATTTTCTTGAGTCTGTAAAGACTGCGCTCATGCTCCAAGACTGGATTGATGAAAAGAATGAAGAGGAGCTTCTTGAGTCTTATGGAGTAAGGCCAGGAGAGCTCAAGGTAAAGCTTGAAAACAGCGACTGGCTGATGTACTGCGCAGAGGAAATCTGCAGGATTCTAAGCCTGAAAAACGTGATAAGCGAGGCAAAAAAGGCAAGGCTCAGGCTGAAATACGGGGTTAAAGAGGAGCTTATACCTCTTCTAAGGCTTGAAGGAGTTGGAAGAGTCAGGGCAAGAAGCCTTTTCAGGAACAGGCTCAAGAGCATTGCAGATGTTAAAGCCATTGACATTGGAAGGCTTGCAATGATTGTGGGGCCGAAGACTGCTGCAAAAATCAAGGAGCAGCTCGGAGAGAAAGTCAGCACAGAAGAGATTCAGGTTCCGAAGGGAAGAAGGAAAGGCCAGCTGAGCCTTGAGAAATTCTGATTTCTGAACATTTTTAGGGAGACAAAAAGAGAAAGCATTGCCGCCAAGCGCAGTACTTGTTTTTTGAGTTTGATTAGCACGTGACTCCTTTGAAGAAGCGGTGCAAAGGTCTGCACGGAGCGCGGCAATTGCAAAACAAAGAGTCAATGCAGCATTGCCGCCAAGCGCAGTGCTCCTCGCTTCAAAATTCTGCATAGTTTTACCACTATTTCAGACAGCAAAAGTATATATAGGCTTTCAGGAAATGATTTTTATCAGAGGTGGAATAATGGCCAACGAGCACATCAAAAAATTCTTTGAAAGCCAGGGATGCACTGCACTAACATTCAACGACGTGCTTCTTGTGCCGCAGCACAGCACAGTTGTCCCCAAGGATACAAGCCTTGAAACTAGGATAACAAAAAACGTGAAGCTGAAAATCCCCATAGCCAGCGCAGATATGGACACTGTGACTGAAGCAAAGATGGCGATTGCAATGGCAAAGTCAGGAGGCATCGGCTTTATCCACAGGAACATGAGCATAGCCCGGCAGGCTGAAGAGGTTGACAAGGTAAAGTTCACTCTCAACGCGCTCATAGAAAAGCCTGTCTGCCTTAATGAGGGAAGCACGCTTGAGGATTATTTTGCAATAGTCAAAAAGTATGACGAAAGGTTTTCCAGCTTTATAATAACAGATTCTGAAGGACAGCTTAAAGGACTGATAACAAAAGACCAGGTTAAGTTCTTCACTGAAAATGAAAGGAAAAATGCAAGGCTGCCTGAAGTCATGCTGAAAAACCCTTTTTCAATAGACAGAAAAGTTGATGTCGGAGAAGCATACAAGCTTATGAGGGAAAAAAGGCTCAGCAAGCTGATAATCACAGATGAAAAAGGGAAAGTGACAGGCCTCTACTGCTGGACTGATGTCAAGAACATTGTTGAAAATGCAAACCCCATGTTCAACAGGAACGAAAAGGGAAACCTGATTGTTGGAGCATCAATAGGAGTCCATGATTATGCGCGGGCTGAAGCGCTTCTTAAGAAAGGAGTTGACATAATACTTGTGGGAACTGCGCACGGCGATTCTGACAATGTGGGCAATACTGTAACCGAGCTGAAAAAAAACTTCAGCTCATACAAATTTGATGTCCTGGCAGGAAATGTTGCAACAAAAGAAGGCGCAGAATACCTTAAAAAATGCGGTGCAGACGGAATAAAGGTGGGGATAGGCCCTGGCTCAATCTGCACTACAAGAATAATATCAGGATTTGGCGTTCCCCAGCTTACAGCAGTCTACTATTCATGCCTTGGAGCTGAAGACATCCCTGTATGCGCAGACGGCGGGCTCAAATATTCAGGAGATATGGCAAAAGCAATTGCAGTCGGCGCAAGCGCTGTCATGTGCGGAAGCCTTTTTGCCGCAACGCAGGAATCTCCTGGAGAAGTGCAGATAGTGCAGGGAAAGCCGTTCAAGGTTTACAGGGGAATGGGCTCGCTTGAGGCGATGAAAGATCACAGGCAGAGCCAGGAAAGGTACAAGCAGTCCGGAAGCCTTGACAAGCTTGTTCCGGAAGGAGTTACAGGCACTGTTCCAATGAAAGGAAAAGTTGAGGACATGCTGTTCCAGCTTGCAGGAGGCATAAGGAGCAGCCTTGGATACGGCGGAGCAAAAGACATTTCAGAGTTTCAGTCAAAATCCAAGCTTGTCGTGCAGACCAATTCAGGCCAGATTGAAAGCCATCCCCATGACATCAATATAACATCTGAGCCTCCAAACTATCAAAAATAAAAATTATAATAAAAAACAAAAATTGAATAAGGTGAGCAAAAATATGGATAATGTTTCAGGCCTTGAAAAAATGCTGAAGGGAGTGCAGGTTGCATCAGTCATATGCAACCAGTGGGGAGACACAGGAAAAGGAAAATTCTCTGATTTGCTTGCATCATGCTGGGCAGGAGTAATTGCCCGCGGAACAGGAGGCAATAATGCAGGCCATACAACTGTAGTGAATGGAAAGAAAAGGATTTTCCACCTTGTTCCTGCCGGAATTGCATACGACAGGGAAGGAAAAGTCAATATCCTCGGCAACGGAATGGTCATTGACCTCCAGGTTTTGTGCGGAGAGCTTGACGAGCTTGAAAATGAGAATATGCCTTACAATAATTTGATGGTCAGCCAGGATGCGCAGGTTATACTTCCTTTCCAGATTGAGAGGGACATGTCAAAGAACAAGTCTCAGGCAGGCGGGGGAATAGGCTCAACAGGCAGGGGGATAGGCCCATGCTACAGCGACAAGACTGCAAGAAATGGAGTTTTTATCAGGGACCTTTTCAACATAAGCGTTCTTTCAAGGAAGATAGCCAAGCTTTCAGAATTCTACCCTGAAATTAAAATAAGCATGGAAGAAGTAATTGAAGGCCTTAAGCCTTATTCTGAAAGGATTAAGCCTTTTGTGAGGGACACCATCTCTGAAATGCACAGCTTCTGGAGGCAGGGCAAAAATATTCTTATTGAGGGCGCACAGGGGCTTCTCTTGAGCATTGAGTTTGGAACATCGCCTTATGTCACTTCATCAGACCCTTCGCTGAACGGCACAGCTTCAGGAGTCGGGCTTTCTGCAAAGGCTGTCGACCTTCCTTTGGGCATTGTCAAATTCCCTTACATGACCCGGGTTGGGGGCGGGCCTTTCCCTTCAGAGCTTGGAGGAAAAAAATCTGAGGATTACTGCGCAGCAGGGCTTGAGCATGACATTAAGTTTGAGCTGAAAAAATATGGCATTGATTTCAGCGAGGAAAAAGGAAGCGTAAAGTATGACTCATCCCATCCTAATATTTCGCTCCTTATGAATTCGCATGATCCTTTTGATAGGGGAATTGGAATCAGGCTTGCAGGCGGAGAGTACGGAGCAACAACAGGAAGGCCGAGAAGGTGCGGATGGACAGACCTTGCAGCGCTCAGGTATGCTGTTGCAATCAACGGGCCTGACATAATAATCACAAAGCCTGACGTGCTGAAAGGCGCTGAATTCTTCAGCCTTGCAAATGAATATTCCTTTGGCAGCCAAAAAGCAGGATTTTCAAGGGATTCTGACTTTCTCAGCCTGGTGGACCCTGTGTATTCCCACTTCAAGGGATTCAATGAGGACATTTCTGATATGAAAAGCTACAACGAGCTTCCGGCGGGGCTAAAGGCTGCGATAAGCTTTGCAGAGAAATCAACAGGCGCAAGAGTAAGGATTGTTTCAGTCGGAGCAGAGCCAAGCCAGACGATTGTGAGATAAGCAGTTCAATGGTCACGCAGAGCAGCAACGCGCATTAACATCATTGCCGCCCAGCGAAGTACTGGTTCTGGACATCTTTCAAAAGGTGACTCCTTACCAAAAGCAGTTCAATAATCTTCACGAAGCGCGGCAATGTTAAATTAAAATAAAAAAATCAAACTGCCTTTGAATGTATCCAGGCCATTATCATGTTTACAATAAAATCAAGCTCATGAATCTCAAGCTGCCTGTATCTGGGAATCCTGTGCCAGCTGAAAAGGCACCGCCTGCAGCAGGTTCCTGTCGCATGCATTGCCTTGAAAACAGGATGGCCTTTTCTTGGAGTCTGATGGCCGTCATCAAGCTCAATTGCAGGCCTTGCAAGCCTGTCCTCAACAAGCCTTCTTGCATGCTCCCTTATAACATCATCCCCAAAGAGATAATATGTCTGCTTCTCTTTCTCATCCAAACTAATGCCTCTCCTGAATTTGCTTGTGTTAAGCTTCAGGAAAGGGTCCGAGTGCTTCATTATCTGCATCCACATTTTCATTCCAGGCTCTGAGTTTTGAGTCTTGGTGAACTCCGGCTCAAGCCCAATCATTAACTTCAAAGATTTGCTTAAATACCTCACAACCAGCTGTCCAGTGGGATGTGCACAGGTTGTATGCAAAAGCTTTTTAACCCACTAAAGGATTGCAGATGGCATGGAAAAAGTGGTCACAAAGGACAATTCTGTAACATTCAGGAGCGAGAAGTACACTGAATGCTATCATTCTGTTTCAGGCGCAATCGAGGAGGCTTTTGAAAAGTTTGCAAGGCCGTGCAAGCTTAAGGATGGAATGAAAGTCCTTGATGTCTGCTTTGGCATAGGATATACCTCGCTTGCAGCAATCAGCATTGCAAATGTTGAGATTATCGGCCTTGAAAACGACCCTGAAATTCTTGCAAAAACAGCAGAAGTCGAGGTTGCTGATGAGTTCAAGGAAAATTATGAAAAGATTAGGAAAGCTGCAAAAAGCCTTTCATATTCTGATGAAAAAACAAAGATAAAAATCCTTCTTGGAGACGCAAGGGAGACAATAAAAAAAATTGATGAGAAGTTTGACGCTGTCCTTATGGACCCTTTCTCTCCTAAAAAGTGCCCTGAATTATGGACTCTTGAGTTTATTTCAGAGATTGCAAAAAGGATGAAGCCAGGCGCTGTGCTTACAACCTACTCTTATGCAAGGGCTGTAAGGGAAAACTTAAAAAGCGCAGGCCTTATCGTAACAGACGGGCCGGTAATAGGCAGGAGAAGCCCTGCAACAATCGCCACTGCCCCTATAGTATAACGGATAGTATGCGACCTTGCGGAATGCTGAAAAGCTGATGCAAACAGGTTGAGGCCGGGGTTCAATTCCTCGTAGGGGCGTTTGATTTGAGTTCTGCCGCAGTTTAGCTGCTTTTCGCAAAATTATTTAAACAATAGTCAATTCCCTCCTGCAATGATTGGAAAGATTGTTTCAGACAGGAAAATCCTCAAGGATAGGGAATTCACATTTGTGGACATGCACCACCACTCAAATGTTTCTGACGGCTCTTATTCCCCCGGCTTTATCGCAAAGGCTGCTGCAAAAAGGGGATTTGGAGTGTGCATTGCAGACCACAACAGGATAAAAGGCTCTCTTCAAATCTCAAAAGAAAAAGGCATTTTCACAATTCCGGCAATTGAGATTACAACAAAGCAGTCAAAGGATGTGCTTGCATATTTCCGCACTGCATCAGACCTTAAAGAGTTCTGGGAAAAGGAAATTAAAAACAGCGTGAGAGACAACAGGCTGTGGAACCTGCACAGCACAACAATTGACACTGTTGAGCTTTTTGGCATAATCAAGGATTACAATGGTTTTGTCTCAATCCCGCACCCTCTTACTTTGAGGCCCAAGAGCTTTGCCAAAATGATTCATGACAAGAATATAATAAAAAAGGTTGACGCAATAGAGTCCCATAACTATGTGCTTGGAAGGTACAAAAAAACACTGGAGATTTTGGAAGGCATTGAAAAGCCTTTGACAGCAGGAAGCGACAGCCACCTGATTTCAAAATTCAATGTGATGGTTGGCGCAAAAGCTGACACTCCTGAATCATTTCTTGATGAAATTCTCAAGGGAAGAAGCATAGTGTATGCTGAAAACCCTAATTTTTTCAGGAAGCTGCACGAGCAGCTGACAATTTTAAAGAACAACCTAACTTTAAGAAAGCATGATTAAATCAGGGTTTTATCTATTATCTCTGTAATTTCAGAATCAGACAATCCTGCAGGGCTCTTGTCAACGCTTGACTTCCTGTATCCAAGCGTTTCCTTTGCAATTATAAGCCTGTCGTCTGGTATGAATTTGCCAGGCTTCATCTCAAGCCCGAGGAGCTTCTGGTAATTTTTGATTGTCCTTACAAAATCCTTGCTTCCCCCGAGAAGGTCTGAAATATGCCTGAATTTCTCCTTAAGCTCGCTGTCTCCATTGTCTATCTGCCTTTTTGAGGTTTCAGCAAATACATATGCAAGCGCCTCGCCGTGGCTTATCTCATGGAAATGCGCTGAAATAGGGTGGGAGATTGCATGAGGCACATGTGTTCCTATAAGTGAAAGCGCAATCCCTGCATAAATATCTGCATACATCATTCCAAGCTTGTTCTCGATTGTAGGCTTTGACTCCAATGATTCATAATATGAAGAAATAAGATGCTGCCTTATACATTTCAGCGAAAGCTCGCAGAAATCTGCAGCCATTTGAGTGCAGTCCTTTCTTGTGTAGACTTCAGCTGCATGGCACAGAACATCAAAGCCTGTTGATGCAATCACTTTGGGCTTCATATACCTTGTTATGTCCACGTCTGATGCTGATATTTTTGGAAGCAGAAAATCGTGCTTAAGAGTTTTTTTCTCAAGAGTGTCTGTGTTTGTGACAACTGCATAAGGTGTTACATGGCTTCCTGTTCCTGATGTTGTTGCGCTTGCAACAATCGGAATTGCAGCAGTGATTGCAGCCTTCTTCTCAACATAGTCCCATATGTCGCCAAACATTCCGACGCTTACAATTTTTGCAGTGTCAATGACAGAACCGCCGCCAAGCGCAAATATCAGGCTAGGGGTAAATTCCATTGCATGCTTGACTCCATCCTCCATCTGCTTCAATGTGGGGTTTGGCTCTATATTGTTGAAGTGGTATACCTCCATCCCTGCTGCGCTGAAAAGGTCAAGATATTTCCTGATAAAGCCGTACTGGTTCATCGCCCTGCTTCCAGTAAAGAAAAGAACATCTGTGCCAATCTTTTTCATTTCATTGACAAGTTTTTGGTGGTCTGTATTGCCTACCTGTATGTTAAGGCTGGCAATGTACTTGCTCTCTGCCTTGTACTTGTCAATCAATGCCTTGAGCCTCTGCTGCTCTGTGACTATTTCCATAGCAGTGGAAATGCCTGCATACTTTTAAAGATTCTGCGTCTTGAGTACACAATAAGCAGTGCATTCCTAAAAATTTATAAATAAGCAGAGATTAGCAAAAAGCATGAAAATACCCAACCTGCTTACAATAATAAGGTTTGCTCTTATTCCATTGATTGCTGCAATGATGTATTCCAGCAGTCCTGCTGTAGTTGCATTGAGCATTGCAGTTTTCCTTTTTGCAGTATTCACAGACTGGGCTGACGGGCATATTGCAAGAAAGTATGACCTGAAGTCTGCTTTCGGAACTTTCTTTGACCCGCTTGCAGACAAGATGCTTATCCTCACTGTGTTTTTCATATTTTCAGACCTTAAGATAATTCCGGTCTGGCTTGCTCTTCTTGTGCTTTTCAGGGAGCTCCTTGTTACAGGCGTGAGGCAGGTGTGCTCAACTCCAAAGAAGATTGTGGGCGCAAACTGGATGGGCAAAAGCAAGTTTGCAATGCAGACCTTGTCGGTGATATTCATGCAGATTGTGCTTTATCTCAAAGTTTCAGAGGTAAAAAACATTGTGTTCAGCGAGGCTGCAGCATTTTATGTTGTGCTTGCAGTGACTCTTGTTTCTCTGGCTTATGCTTTTAACTTTGTATGGTGGTACAGGAAGGAGATTATGAATGGGATTTAAAATGAAGTTTGCAGAAAAAATTGAGGCAGCAGGCAAAAAGTTAAGGATTTCACTTTTCAAGCCGATTCTGTTTATCTTCACAAAAACAGGTCTGAATGCAAACCATCTTTCAGCCATTGGGCTTGCATTTGCATCAGCATCATTCTATTTTATCATCGCTGGGAATTTGGCTGCAGGGCTTTGGCTTTTTGCAGCAGCATTCCTGCTGGACATGCTTGACGGAAGCCTTTCAAGGTACCAGAAGAATTCATCAGACAAGGGAAAATTCCTTGATATGACTGTTGACAGCCTTGTCTCAAGCATGATTGCCCTCGCACTTATGATAAAAGGTGCAGTAAGGCCTGCTGAAGGCTCAATCTTCATTTATCTTATGCTTATCACAATAATATTTGCATGCATCATAAACAGCAAAAAGTACAAGACAGACTGGCTGTTCCATCCAAGGGCCGGGTTTCTGGCACACCTGCCAAAAAACATACTTTTTGCAGGATTTGTGCTTTGGGCGCTGGGGGTTGGAATAAACTTAAACTGGGTTGCTGCTGCACTTGACATATACCTCGGCTCGCTTGCAGTCGCGCAGTTTGCATTCATATGGAAAAAGTTCTAAGCAGAATGGATAAAGGCAAGAAAGAAATTTTTGCAGACCTTCACGTGCATTCAATGTATTCTCCGTCCTGCCTTTTCAAGGGCTATGCTTCGCAGTCAAAGATTGAAGATATTCTAAAGGCTGCAAAGAAAAAAGGCCTTGCAGGAATAGCCATAGCTGACCATGACAGGATAAAAGGAAGCCTTGAAGCTGCAAGGATTGCAAAGAATTATGGGATTGTAGCAGTGCCTTCAGTTGAAGTTTCATGCGGCCATGGCCATATTATTGCGCTGAATGTAAGGTCGCCGATAAAAAAAGGAATGGGCATTAGAGAAACAATAGAAAGGATTCATGAGCTTGGCGGGCTTGCAGTATGCCCCCATCCATTGATGGCATTTTTCGGCGTAGGCAGGAAAAACATAAGGTATTTTGACGGAGTTGAGTGCGCAAACGGCAGGGAAGGAAGGCAGATAAGCGCAGAGAACTGCAAAAAAAGGCAGTTTATCACAGGCGGAAGCGATGCCCACACTCTTAATGAGATAGGCAATGCAGTTACAGTTTTTACTGAAAGCTTCAGCAGCATTGACGAAATGCTCGAGCTTCTTAGGAAGTGCAGGTCAGAATGCAGAATAATAAAAAAGACATCCAAAAGCAGGGACATAGTCATCCCGCAGCTGAAAAACATCAAGGACTACCACAAGCAACTGCTCCTAAAAAAAATAAAAAAGAATAAAAAAACAGATTGGAAATCAGATTAGGTTTGGAAGCTTTTTCTGGATTAGCCATCCGTAGGCAAATGCGCCTATTCCAACTCCTAAAATTCCGAGGAGAAGCCCAAGCCCTCCTGTGCCCATTCCAAAAAGAAGGCCTGCAACAAGGTTGATTGCAAACATGAATGCTGCTGCCTTTACCATTAGAGTTGCCTTTAGCGGAATTTGGCTTCCAAACTGGCCGAGAAGTATTGCAGAAAGCATGCCGACGACTGCTGCAATTCCAAGAGTTATTAAAAATCCGACAATGTCAAATCCTGAAACAAGGCTAAGCAGGCCCTGAATAATTCCTGAAGCTGCGCCTGCAATCCCCGCCCACTGGATAAGCGCACCCATTTTGACAGCCTGGGATGCTGATTGCTGAGGCATCTGCTGGCCTGGCTGCTGCCCCTGCTGAGGGTACTGCGATGCAGGCTGTGCGTTCTGCTGAAACTGCTGCTGCTGATACTGCTGGAACTGCTCCTGCCCCTGCTGCTGATACTGCTGCGTCTGCGGCATCTGAGGCATCTGCTGCAATATTGCAAATGTTCTTATCATTCAAATCACCTTTTTTTCTGGTTGTAAAACAAATCTTCAACATCATTTATTGTGCTTATCTCTTCAGGAGTCCTGTCCTCCCTTATCCTTAAAAGCCTTGGAAACCTTAGGGCATATCCGCTTGAGTATGTCGGGCTCTTCTGTATTTCCTCATATTCAATTTCAACAACAAGAGACGGCTTTACCTTTGCATCCCTTCCTTTTTCAGAGATTATCAAAGGCTTAAGCAGCTCGGTAAGCTGGCCGAAGCTTGTTCCTTCCTCCGGCTTTTCCTTTATCCCTGTGCCTACTTTTCCAATCTCAATAAAATTTCCGTCATCATCAATGCACGCAAGAGTGAAGGAGCTTAGCCATCCGCCCCGTTTTCCTGTGCCCCACTCAGCTGCAACAATCACCAGGTCAAGGGTTTCCATAACAGGCTTTACCTTTACTCCATAGCCTACCCTGCTGCCTGGCTTGTAGATTCCTGCAAGGTTTTTTACCATTATTCCCTCATTCCCCTTTTTTAGGGATTCCTGGTAGAATTTTTCAGCCTCATGAATGTCTGAAGTGATTATCTGCTTTGCAAGAACAATCTTGCGCGGAACTTCCTTGACGATTTTCTCAAGGATTTTTCTCCTCTTCAAAAACTCCTCATTAAGCATGTTTTTTCCTTCATAAGAGACTATGTCAAAAATGTTCAGCTCAACAGGAAGCTCTTCAGCAAGCTTGGCTATGTCATACTTTCTTTTTATCCTCTGCGAGATTTCCTGGAAAGGCCTGTACTTTCCTGTCTTTGGGCTGAAGCCTACAGCCTCGCAGTCAATTATGAATTCCTTTGAATTGATATGGTCCAGCACATACCTTGCTATTTCAGGGAACTGCGGAGTTACCTCCTCAAGCCTTCTGGTAAATATCTCTATTTTTTCCCCTTTCCTGTGGACCTGCATCCTGAATCCGTCATACTTGTATTCGACTGCAGCAGGTTTTCCTACAGTCTCAAAAGCATTTTCTATGCCTGAAGCCTTCTGGTAAAGCATTACTTTGAGCGGCTTTCCAAACTGGAGAGAGATTTCATCAAATCCTTTCAGCCCTTTGTTTTTTGCTGCAAGCGCAACAACTGCAAAATCATTTGAGAGATTGTATGCGTTCTGGACAGCTTCAGAATATTTGTTGTATTTTTCCCTGTCTTCCAGCCCAATATCATTCTTTTCAGAATCAAATTTGATTCCAAGCTCTTTTCCGAAGAACGCCCAGAGTATTGCATCCCTCAATGACCCGTCGCCAACTCCAACCCTAAGGTCTTCCAGAACAGTCCTTACAATGTACTTTGCCTCTTCAGGCCCTGCTGATGTCAAAAGCTCTTTGATAAGCCCTAGCTTCTGGTCGACTGAGCCATGGCCCTCTGCTGCTGAAACCTTTACAATGTTGTCAAAAACCTTTTTTACAGTAAGGTGCGCTGAAAACAGGGTTGCCTGCTTTTTCTTTGCAAAGATTGCAGATGCTGCCTCGCCAAGGTCTCCTGTCTTTTTCCATGCCTCCTCAACCTTTGCCTGCTCAACTCCTGCAGAAAGCGCTATCGCCTTAAGGATGAGCTTTGATGCAACTCCTATTTTCCTGTCATCCCAGGTGGGAAAAACCCTGCCCTGCAGAAGAAGGGAGATAACTCCTATCTCTTCTGAAGGGACCTCTTTTAGAAGCTCGGAAATTATGAATATCTTCTCAAGCCGCTTTGAAGTGCTGCCCAGCTTCGCGTATACGTCAACAAGTCTGGAATATTCCATGGATATATTTAAATATAAGAAGTAATATAAAAACTTTTATATGGACGCATACGAGTGCATAAAAACCAGGAGGAGCACAAGGAACTTTCTTGAAATCCCTGTCGAGTGGGACAAGATAGGAACAGTAGTTGATGCAGGAAGGTCTGCACCGACTGCAGGAAACCTCCAGAACTGGAAATTCATAATCGTACTTAATCCTGGCACCAGGAAGGCGCTGGCTGATGCAAGCCTTGAGCAGCACTGGATGGCAAAGGCGCCTGCCCACATAATAATCTGCTCTGAGCCTGCAAAGGCAAAGAAGTTCTACGGCATTAGGGGCGAGAGGCTTTACAGCGTTCAGAACTGCGCAGCTGCAGTCCAGAACATGCTTCTTGCTGCAAACTGCGTCGGCCTCGGCTCATGCTGGGTCGGAGCTTTTGACGAGGAGAGAGTAAGCAGGGTTCTTGGAATTCCAGACTATGCAAGGCCACAGGCTATTGTAGTGCTGGGCTATGCTGCTGAAAAAGCGCCTGTCCCAATGCACTTTCAGATGGAGAATATTGTGTTCATGGAAGGATGGGGCGCAAAGATTAAGGACATTAATGAGTACCTTGGCTATACAAGCGCTGCAGTGCAGGATTATATCGGCAAGGGAAAGAAGATTCTCGACAAGATTTCAAAGAAGCTGAAGAAAGAGTAGGAGTAGGCTGTTTTTATTTCTGATTCAGGCAGTTCATTTTCAGATTATTCAGACGAATAAGCAGTCATTGCTGCCATTCACATTAAATTAAGAATTAGCATTGCCGCCAAGCGCAGTACTAGTTTTCTGATATTGATTAGCACGTGACTCCTTTGAAGAAGCTGTGCAATAATCCGCACGAAGCGCGGCAATGCATAATCTCCGTCGATAAAAAGAATAATTATCGCTAATTTCAGGCAAGGCAAAAATCATCGTCTTGAAAAATTATTTCTCCGTCTGAAAAAAAGAATGTGATTCAAACTATATTTCAGAATATATTCTTTCAACTACGAAAATGTTTAAATATAAAATTCGAGAATAAGATAAAACATAGAGTTTTTGTGGCAAAAAACTCCGAACGTTTAGTGGTTTTATCGACTCAAACTTTTTGGCAAAAGTTTGTTCGTGGCAATGTTGTATCTTACGTTTGATAATCAAACGTCTCTTGTTGGAAAAAGATAGTTTCAGTGGCATGAAACAACTTCTTCTGGAAGGAATAAAACAAAGCTCCAATATAAATATTTCGCTCTAGAAATAGCTATGTTGGAATAGATAGATTGTAAAATACACAAAAACCAAAAGGGGGGAGAAAATGGACTTTATCGTGGAGAATGCAAAGAAGGGGCAGGCAGTATGTGATGCAATAGAAGTAAAGCCAGCGTGCATAAAGGTTATCGGTTCAGGCGGCGCAGGCAACAACATGGTGACATGGCTTTACAAAAAGGGTGTAAAAGGCGCAGAAATAATGGCTTGCAACACAGACCAGCAGCACCTTGAGATATCTGAAGCTGACAGAAAATTCCTTATTGGAAAAGATGTTACAAGAGGGCTCGGCTGCGGCGGATTCCCTGAAAAAGGGGCAGAAGCTGCACAGGAAAGCATCAATGAGCTCAAGACAAGCCTAAGAGGATCTGACTTGGTATTTATATGCGCAGGAATGGGCGGAGGCACAGGAACAGGCTCTGCACCAGTCATAGGCCAGGTAGCCAAGGACACAGGCGCAATAGTCATAGGAACAGTAACAATGCCTTTCAAGATTGAGAGGGCAAGGGTCGACAAGGCAGAAATCGGACTTGACCAGATGAGAAAAGTCTGCGACACAGTTATTGTAATAGACAACAACAGGCTGGTCTCAATTGCAGGAAACCTTCCAATCGGGCAGGCATTTGCAGTTGCCAACGAGCTTGTTGCAACAATGATAAGGGGAATAGTTGAGACAATCGCACTCCCTTCATTGGTCAACCTTGACTATGCAGACGTAAGGGCAATAATGAAGAACGGCGGAGTTGCAGCAATCGGAGTTGGCTGCTCTGACACCAATAACAGGGTGGAAGAGGCTGTAAAAGGCGCTCTGACAAACCCTCTGCTTGATATAGATTATGAAGGAGCAACAGGTGCGCTTATCCATATAACAGGCGGGCCTGACATGACCCTTGAAGAAATCAGCAAAGCTGGAGAGCAGGTTACAGAAAGCCTTGACAGCGAGGCAAACGTAATCTGGGGAGCCAGGGTTGAAGAGGGCATGAAAGGAAAGATAAGCGTAATGACAATTATTACAGGTGTCAAGTCGCCATGGATTCTCGGCAAAGATACAAGAAAAGCTGAAGAAGCCAGGGCAAAGGAAATCAGCGAGGAGCTTGGCATCGAGATAATAAGGTAATCACGCTCACCCCTTTGGTCTTTGAGGTGTGTTCTTGCCTTCACCTCTTTTACCACCCCCAAACACGTAATCAAGGTGGAGGCAAAACTTTTTCCCCCAATCAGGGGGATTTTTTTCTTTTTCTGTTTCATTAAACAACCTTTATAAACTTCTGGCTCATTATTTGGTGCATGGCGCTTTACATGATAGGCATCGGATTGAGCTGCCCGAAAGACATAACTGTCAGGGGGCTTGAAGCTGTAAAGAAGTGCAGCGCTGTCTACCTGGAGTCATACACCTCAATCCTGCAGTGCCCAAATGTGGAGCTGGAAAAGCTTTACGGCAAAAAGCTGATAATAGCAGACCGGGAGCTTGTTGAAACAAAAGCAGAGTCCACAATCCTGAAGGATGCAAAAGAAAAAGACGCTGCGTTCCTTGTTATTGGAGATGTGTTCAGCGCAACAACACACACTGACTTAAGGATGAGGGCGATTGAGGCTGGCATTGAAGTTCATGTGATAAACAATGCTTCGGTGATTAACGCAGTTGGCATAACAGGGCTTGAGCTTTACAAGTTCGGCAAGATTACTTCCATTCCTTTCAATAATGAGAATGTTGATGCTCCCTATAAAGTTCTTGAGGCAAATAAGAAAAGCGGGATGCATACACTTTTTCTTCTGGACTTAAACCCAAAAGATAAAAAGTTTCTCACAATACATGACTCAATATCATTTCTTGAAAATGCAGAGAAAAAGCACAAAAAAAATCTTTTTGACGAAAACACGCTCTGCGTCGGCTGTGCAAGGCTCGGCTCTGAAACTGCATTAATCAGGTTCGGAAAAGCCAGGGATATTGCCTGCTTTGACTTCGGCAATCCGCCATACTGCCTTATTGTTCCAGGAGAGCTCCACTTCATGGAAGAGGACTCGCTAAAGCAATTCAGCTAAAAATAAGCCTGGAAGATTGAGATTGCCGCCCAGCGCAGTACTAGTTTTTGAGTTTGATTAACACGTGACTCCTTTGAAGAAGCGAGAGCAAATGAGGCACGGAGCGCGGCAACAACCCTGCAAAAATAAGCTTAAGAAGTAGCAAGTTTTTTATACAGTCTGGCTTCTTACAGCAAGGTATAACAATCAGCCCCGTAGTGTAGCGGTCAATCATCTGGCACTTTGGATGCCAGGACGGCGGTTCGAACCCGCCCGGGGCTATTTATTTCATATAAGCGTGCATTCATTTTTAAGGCTGAAGTTGCTATGGAAGTAATCATAAAAGATTCTAAAATCAAGGGCAAAGGAGTTTTTGCAGCAAGAAATCTCAAGAAAGGTGAAACCGTAATCGCTTGGCATCCCCCGGCTATAGTTTCAAAAGAGGATATTGCTTCGCTTTCTGAAGATAAGCAAAATCATACGACTTATGCAGGCAGCGGAAAGTATTATGTTATGGGTTCTCCAGAAAGGTTTGTCAATCATTCATGCGAGCCTAACACATATGTTAAAGAAAAAAAAGATGTCGCTCTGAAAGACATTAAAGAGGGGGAAGAAATCACTACAGACTACTCACTTAATGGCATTGAAGATTGGGAAATGGAATGCAAGTGCGGAAGCAGGAATTGCAGAAAGATTGTTTACGGCGATTTTAGAAGATTAGATGATAAAACAAAGAAAAGAGTTAAACCTTGCTTAGAAGAATGGTTTAAAAAAGAATTAAATATTAAATAATATTTCACTATAGAATAATCAGTCCGGATTTGTTATAAAGTTTGCAAAAAGTTCAGAAAGAGGTTTAATTGCGCAAGGTTTTGAGTGCTAAAAATGGATAAGGCTGTAACAGAATATATAGAAAAGCAAAAGTCTCCGCAGAAAGAGATATGCAGGAAGCTGCGAAGGATAATCCTTAAGACATTTCCAAAAACTAGTGAGCAGATAAAGCTGGGCGTTGCATGGTATGACAAGTATTACATTGTTGGCCTAAAAGACAGCGTCAACCTAGGAGTTTCAGTCAAAGGCCTGTCAAAAAAAGACCGGGATAATTTCAAGGGAGCAGGAATGTCTATGAGGCATTTGAAATTCAGGGAGCTGAAAGAGATTGACGAAAAGCAGATAGCCAAGCTTCTGAAGCTTGTCGACAAAAAGGCAGAGTGCGGAAGCTGCTTTAAGTGAGTGAGAACTGAACAGAAACAATCAAGATTTAATCTGGAGTTCTAAAAATTTTTGAAAGAAATGGAAACACTAAGAATAAAAGGGCATGAGTTCAAGGCAGTGCTTGCAAAAGACTCATTTGGCAGAAGGGCATTGCAGTACAAGAACAAGATAATCCACGCCCTAAGCCAGATAGGGATAACGTGCGATGACATAATCCTTGACCTTGAGCCGTTTGCAATAAAAAATATCCCTGCATCAGCAACATGGTACAGCGAAGGCTATAGGATGTATTACAGCTACAAATCTGCAAAAAAATACGTTGACAACCTGTATGTTGTCTGCAAAGTCATAGAGCTTGAAGTTGCTGATTTGATTGCAGAGAAAAAAACATTTGAAGAATTTCTGAGGGATTTCACTGAAAAGGATGATGTTGAGCAAATGCGCAAAGAAGCAAGGGAACTGCTTGGTGTTGAGCCAGACTCTATTGATATGGATTTGATTGACAAAAAATACAAAAAGCTGGCAAAGCAGCATCATCCTGACATGGACGGAGGAGACCTTGAAATGTTCAAGAGGATAAACAACGCCCACAAAATCCTGAAGAGGGAGCTGAAGTAGTTTTAAAACATGAAAATCAAAAAAAATGATTATTTGAATTCCAGAATTTCAGCAAATTTCCTAATCTGCTTTCTGTAAGAACAGGCTTCTTTCTCAATATTCTTAAAAACCTTCTTCAGCTCTGCCTTCTTCTTTGCTGAAAACGATTCCTCGATATCGCAGCCTTCTTTTGCAAGGCTCTCTATCGCACCGCACCTGTGCGTAAGGTCATGCTCTATAATTTTTATCCTGCCGCTTGTGAGCCTCATTGCCCAGAACGGAAAAATCCTGCATACGTTTGGCCTTATGCTGTAAATTTTGCAGAGGCCGTCTGCTCCAAGGAAGATGCACCTGCCGTCCTTTGCTGTCTTCAGCCTTAAAATCCTGCTTTTGCTGTCAAGCTGGCTGTATCTCAAGCTGCTTTCAAGGCAGGGGTCAGAATGCTTCAAGTCTAAAACAACATTTTTAGGAAGAGGCGAATAGTCAAGAAAATAGCTATAATCCTTTTTTATCTTCTGCCTTATTGCCCTGGCATTTTTGGGAGAGGCAAATACAAATCCTCCGTCATTAAAAATACAGCAGTGAACTTTCTTATTGCACCTGCTGCAGATTTTTATAAAGCTCATTGCACCTTAAATCAGTGCAGGATTAATAAATTTAATGCACAAATCTTAATTGCACAGAACACCGCCGGATTTATATATGATTATGGATTTATGCATTCCATTAAACGCATTAAAATAAAAAAAGTAGTGGAGTGAGTGACATGGAAATAATAAGCAGGGAAGAAATAAGTGATTTTCTCAACAAGAAGGTGTTCCCAAAGCAGATTGAGCTCTGGAAAGGAATATTAAGCTTCAGGCCTGAATTTATGGCTATGAATGTTGAGACAAAAGACCATTTCTGTGAGGTTTCAGTAAAAGTCTATGAAGAGATGATTAAAGATGCAGGCAAGGGCAAGACTCTTATCGAGCTTGGCGGAGGCCTTCCAAGAGAAGGGCTTTATCTTCTTGAAGCAGGGCTTGTCAGCAAGGTTGTCTCAATTGATTCAAACTTAAGGGAGTTTGCGCAGACAAGGGCGATTTCTGAAATGCTTGGAATGGGAAATTCAGTGGTTTCAATTCCAGCAGACCTTGAAAAGCAGTGGATTGAGGGATACAAGGGCATTGTTGTATCAAAAAACTTCCTTTATGGAGCTGCAAACTCTGTCGAGGAATACATGTTCATGCCTTCAAGCAGGGTTTATGTCAACAGCAGGAATGTGATAAGCAACACAAAGCACATGTGTGATTCTCTTTTCGGAGTAATCAGGATAATCGCAAATAATGAGGGAAAATTCAGCCACAGTGAAGCATTAAATGACTTTGCAAAAGAGGGATTTGCAGAAAAAACAAGAGGCTCGCTTCCCCTGAAAAGGCGCGAAAGCACAAAGGCATACCAGATTTCCTCAAGCCCTTTCATGGGAGTTGTTGCAAAGGAATACAGCCTTGCTGCTGCAGATGAAACAGCTGTGGACTATGTGATTGCCCAGAAAAAGCAAATATAGCAAATAATTTAAATAGCCCAATAATCCAGCACATTTAGGCAGCCCCGTAGTGTAGCGGCCAATCATACAAGGCTCTGGACAGCATTAACCTAATGCTTGGAGATACCTTGTGACGGCGGTTCGAATCCGCCCGGGGCTATTGATTTATTGATTTCTTATGCAGTTTTAGCAGAATGAAACCTCAGTTTAGAATGTTTTATAAATTTCAAGCAGTTGATTAAGCACATATGAATCTGGGAAAAATATTATATGTATTAGACAGAAAACAATGGCGTTCCTGGCTTGTTAAAAATCATAATAAAGAAAAAGAAATTTGGCTGTTATATTATAAAAAATCATCCGGCAAACCAAGAATACCCTACAATGATGCTGTTGAAGAAGCACTTTGTTATGGTTGGATAGACAGCATTGTCAAAAGAGTAGATGATAATAGTTTTGCACAGCGGTTTACCCCCAGAAGGCCTAAAAGCCAGATTTCAGAGATGAATAAGGAGCGCATCCGCAGGCTTATCGCAGATAAAAGCATGACTTCAACAGGGCTTAAAGCTGTCAATCACGCATTTGATAAAAATAAGCCTGAAAAATTAGTCATTGCTCCTGATATTCTTAAAGCATTGAAAGCAAATAAACATGCCTGGAAAAATTTCCAGAATTTCTCAGAAGGCTACAAAAAAGTGCGCATAGGATATATTGAGCACTCAAGAGATGCTGGCAGTAAAATATTTCAGAATAGGCTGAACAATTTTATCAAGATGACATCAAAAAATAAGAAGTTCGGCATGGTGCAATAATAAAGCTGCATCAAGAAATAAAATTATTTTAAATTTGGACTAATCAAGGAATCAGCTTTCTTCAGTCTCTTTCAGCGGAACAGAATGCTTTGCAACTGCCTGCATGTATTTTGGCAGCTCTCCCAGCTTCACTGCGAGCGCAGCGCACTCCTTGATTATTTCCTCTTTTGAAGGCCCATTCATTCCCTTAAGCCTTAGAAATATAGACGGGTCCTCAACAGCAGCCCTTCCAATCATCGCTCCTGAAACCCCCATCTTCTTAAGAATTTCAACCTGCCCCAAAGTTTTAATGTCTCCGTTTGCTATGATTTCCTTTCCTGTTTCTGCGCATTCCGGATAGACTGTAAAGTCTGCAAGGTCGCTATAGCCTTCCATTCCGTGCCTTGCATGGACTATAAAAAAGTCTGCGCTTGACGCTTTTATCAAATTCAAATAAACCTTTTTCCTCTTCTCAAAAAGGTTCATTCCAAGCCTCATCTTTATGCTCACAGGATAGCCTTGCTTTCTGATAAGCTGAACAATGCTTTCAACTTTTGAAACCCTTTTTATCATCGCGCATCCCTGGCCCAGGCTGATTATTTCAGGGCTTGGGCATCCCAGGTTGATATTAAATCCTGCAAAGCCGGGAGAAGGCGTAAATTTAGACAAGAATTTCTCAAGAAGCGCTTCCTTTGAGCCCAAAATCTGTATCTGGGTTGGAGTATTGTCCGGTATTATTATCCTTGAAAGAGTGCTTCCATTGTTTTCGGCAAGCCCCCTTATCCTCGCAAGCTCTGTAAAAGCCATGTCTGCGCCGTACTTGCAGCAGACAGACCTGAATGCAGGGCCTGCAACCCTTTCAATTGGAGCCAGCATAAGCCTGAATTTTTTCATAAAAACCAAAAAAGAAGAGCCCTTATTTAATGGTAGCGGGAATTATGATTAACAAGTGGCAAATTCTGTTTTCCGTCTAAAAAAAAGAATCATTTTTTTCAGCAATTTTGAATGTATATTTTTAACAATCAAAATATTTAAATAGGTGTTAAGTTTATACCATATCTAGTCATCTGAAACTTTTTAGGCACTATATGTAGTGGTTAGATTTATCTCTGCATGTCGTGCTAATCCCCTCCGACGGACACTATATGTTGTGCCCGATGCTCCCGACGGGAGAATAAAAAGAGGAAAAAAGCATGCGATGCCCATACTGCAAATCCGGAGACTCAAAAGTCATTGACACAAGGGAAGCCGGAGACACTGAAATAACCAGGAGAAGAAGGGAGTGCCTCCAGTGCAGCAAAAGGTTTACGACTTATGAAAGGGTTGAGGGCGTTGAGCTGATTGTTGTAAAAAAAGACAAGAGCAGGCAGCAGTTTGACAGGCAGAAGCTGATGCACGGAATTCTAAGGGCCTGCGAAAAAAGGCCTGTGAAGCAGGAAAAGATTGAAAAAATGGTTGATGAGATAGAGACAGAGCTTAGAAGCATGGAGATGACAGAGATACCCAGCAGCAGGATAGGCGAGCTTGTGATGGACAAGCTGAAGAAGATTGATGAAGTTGCTTATGTCAGGTTTGCATCAGTCTACCGAAGGTTCAAGGATGCAAAGCAGTTTATGAAAGAGGTTGAAGAAGTTCTTGAGGAGAAGGGGAAATAAGATGGAGCACCAATACGTAAAAAAAAGAGACGGAAAGATTGTAACTTTTGACAAGGAAAAGATTTCAGAAGCCATATTCAAGGCTGCAAAGTCAGTCGGCGGAGAAGACAAGTCGATTTCAGACGCGCTTGCAAACGAGGTTTCAGAGTTTGTAAAGGCAAAATTCGACAAGAAGATACCGACTGTCGAGGACATACAGGACTGCGTTGAAAAAGTGCTGATTGAAAAGGGCCATGCAAAGACTTCAAAGGCATTCATTCTTTACAGGGACAGAAGGGCAAAGATAAGGGCAAAGCTTCAGGTCAGGAAAAACATAAGCGGAAAATCTGACTCAACAGACCTTTCGCTCCTTGTTGCGCCGCTCACAAAAGAGGAGCTTATCGGATGGGACAGGGAAAAGATAATCGAGTCTCTTGAGGAGGAGACAAAGCTCGCAAGGGACATTGCAGAAAAGATTGCAATAAACGTCGAGGACAAGGTCATAAATTCAGGGGTCAAGCAGCTCAGCACTTCTCTGATAAGGGAGCTTATCGATAATGAGCTTTTTGAGCTCGGGCTTAACCTTCATATTGAGAAGCATGCAACAATCGGAATGCCCAAGCATGACATTGACCAGCTGATTTTCACAAAGACAAACGAGAACAGCAATGTTACTGCAAACAACCCGGAAGCAGTCAACCTTGCAATTGCAGAGACAACACTGAAGCAGTATGCGCTTAAGCACATCTTCAGCCCTGAAGTTGCAGAAGCGCACCTCAAGGGAAAAATGTATCTGCATGACCTTGGATACCCCATCAGGGTTTACTGCTCTGCGCACAGCCTGGAATACATAAAGAAATTCGGCCTGAATCTTATAAACCTTTCAACATCGTCAGGCCCTGCAAAGCACGCGCAGACTCTTACAGGCCACCTGAACACTTTCCTTGCATCAATGCAGGCGTATTATGCAGGAGCGCTTGGCATAGGCTACATAAACATATTCTATGCTCCTCTTGTTGCTGGGATGACTGAGCAGAGGATGAAGCAGGAGGCGCAATACCTCATATTCTCATGCTCGCAGAACGCATTCTCAAGGGGAGGCCAGACTTTGTTCATTGATTTTAATGTCCATCTTGACGTCCCTTCATACCTTAAGGAGACTCCTGCAATCGGCAGCGGCGGAAAATACATGCTGAGGAATGAAGAGGGAGTCATTGAATACCTCAAGGAAGTGCCAAGGGATGAAAAAGAGGATGTCATCCAGCCCAAGGAAGGCAGGATACTGACATACGGCGACTTTGAGAAAGAAGCCCAGCAGTTCCTTAAAGTGATGATGGATGTCTGGCGCGAGGGAGATTCGCACGGAAAAGTTTTCCCTTTCCCAAAATTCGACCTCCACATAAATGCAAGCTCATTCAGCGACCCGAATCAGCTCGAGCTTTTGAAGTATGCTTGCCTGATTGCTTCTGAAAACGGAAGCCCATATTTTGTCTTTGACAGGGATGAAATTACATTGTCTGCATGCTGCAGGCTAAGGACAAAGGTGGAAGACAAGTATGTCCTTAAGCACCCTGAATCAATAAGGTTCTGCGGGTTCCAGAATGTTACAATAAACCTGCCCCAGTGCGCTTACAGGGCTGGGAAAGGCAATCTTGAAAGGTGCATGAGCGAAATTGGAAAGGTAATGGAGCTCGCTGCAAAAGCACACATTGAAAAGAGGGATTTCATACAGGAGCTTATGGTTCCTGGAGCGCCAATGTGGCAGGTAGGCAGGAAAGCGCCTGACGGAAAGCCTTACATAAGCCTTAAGGAAGCTACCTACATCCTGGGGATAATGGGGCTTAATGAGTGCGTCAAATTTATTATAGGCAAAGAGCTTCACGAAGGCGATGATGCATACAAGACAGGGCTCAAAATAATATCTTCAATGTTCCTTAAGAAAGAGGAGCTTGCAAAGAAGTATGGAATAAAGTTCAGCCTTGAGGAAAGCCCTGCTGAAAGCGCAGCGCTTAGGATGGCAAAAGTAGACCTGAAAGAGTATCCTGAAAGCAGGGATTACATAAGGGGCAATTTTGAGACAGGCGAGATTTATTACACCAACAGCATTCATTTCACTGCAGACGCCCCAATCGACATAATTGAGAGGATTGATAAGCAGGGAAAATTCAACCCTCTGATTGAGTCAGGCGCAATAACCCACATTTTCCTGGGAGAGCAGAAGCCTGACCCTGAAAGCATATACAGCCTCGTAAGGAAGACTTTTGAGAAGACTGACAGCGCCCAGATAACAATAAGCCCTGAATTCACAGTCTGCGAGGACTGCCACAAGGTGTCAAGGGGATACATGAGGCAAAACCAAAAAAAAGAGGTGAATAATTGATGCAGCAAGCGCAAATACAGGTGGAGAAAGCAGTATGCGAGCACTGCGGAAGCAATAATGTATACGGAATGAGCAGGGTTGTAGGATATTTCAGCAAGATTGACAACTGGAATGGAAGCAAGAAAGCCGAGTTCAAGTCAAGGCAGACAGGAAACTACAGGATTTAGGAGGGTTTGAAATGGAAGTCAGGATTTTTTGGCAGGACAAATGCCCCAACTGCCCTTCTGCAAAGGACCTTGGAAAGGCCCTTGAGCAGCAGAGCATTAATGTGGGGTATTACGACATCAAGGATATAGACGGGCTGACATCAGCAACAATGTGCGGAGTCATGTCAACCCCCTCAATCGCAATCTGCGAAGGCGACAATGTGATAATGTCCTGGAAAGGCAAGGTTCCTTCAATGGATGAGGTAAAAAAGCACCTTGAAAGATAATAACTATAATAAAAGCATCAAAATAGAGAATGCATTGACAGAGCCTCCTGAAATGTGCAGGGAGTGCTATAGGTGGGCAAAGTGGGGCGGCAAATGCTCATACTACTGGATTAACAAGAAGGAGTGCGGCTCGCTGGTAAAAGACCAGGAGGAAATGCTCCTGCTTGAGCAGATCAGAAGGAGATAATTTATTATAGAAGATACTCATTCTTGCCTTGGGGGTAAAATGGAAATAAGCATAAAAGGAGCCCAAAAGGCATCTCTAATCGACTATCCTGGAAAGATATGCACAGTTGTTTTTGTAAGCAGGTGCAACTTCAGGTGCCCGTTCTGCCACAACCCAGAGCTTGTTCTTGATGAAGTCAAGGAAGACATAAGCCCTAATGAAATGCTCAAGTTTTTTGAGTCAAAAAAAGGCTGGATTGACGGAGTGTGCATAACAGGCGGAGAGCCTACTCTCCACAGGGGAACTCCGGATTTTGCAAGGGCTGTAAAAGCGCTGGGACTGCTTGTAAAGCTTGACACAAACGGCACAAACCCACAGATGCTTAGGCAGATGATTGATGAAAAATTAGTTGACTACATTGCAATGGATATCAAGGCTGACAGGGAAGGCTATGAAAAGGCTGCAGGCTCAAGAGTGAACATGGATGCAGTCGAGAAATCAATCTGCATGATAAAGGATTCAGGAATTGAGTATGAGTTCAGGACAACTATTGTTCCAGGGCTTTTCAGCGAAAAAACCGCAGAGAACATTGCAGAGTGGCTCAAGGGCTCTAAAAAATTCTGCCTTCAGCAGTTCAGGAGCGCTGACAGGACTCTTGACAGCTCATACCAGAATATAGGCCATTTTCACATTGATGAACTTGAAAAGTTTGCTGAAATAATCAGAAAGAAGATAAGCAATGTTGAGATACGAGGCGTGTGATTAATATGGGATGCATGAAAGATGAAAACAAAAAAAGCTGCCCTTGCAGCGAGGAAGGCTGTGAAAACAAGGGCATATGCTGCAAATGCATTGAATACCACAGGCAGGACAGAAGCCTGCCTGCATGCTTGAGGGGGTTAAAATGAGGCCGACATGGGATGAGTATTTTATGGCGATTGCAATAATCACATCATCAAGGCACAGCTGCAGGCATGTCAGGGGAGGCAGTGTTATTGTGCTTGACAACCATATCATAGGCACAGGCTACAACGGAGCTCCTGCAGGGCTGAAGAACTGCATTGAAGCAGGAGGATGCCACAAGGAAATGCACGGCGAGAAATACGGAGCGTCATTCGGCTCTGAAAAGTGCATTGCAGTCCACGCAGAGATGAACGCGCTTGCAAACTTAAGCAGGAACATACACCAGGGTGCAACTTTATACACAACAATATTTCCCTGCCCTGCCTGCGCAAAGAACATAATTGCGCACAAGATTAAAAAAGTGGTATACCTCAAGATTTATGACCCTGAACTTTCAAAGCTGTCAATGGCATATTTTTCAGAGGCAGGTGTTGAAGTCCAGAAGATGGAGATGGGCGCTGAAAAGCTGAAGGAAATAATTTTCGGCAGCGACGGCTCAAAGTTCGGCGTTTTCACGCAGTGAGCAATCCAAAGCAAAAGCTTTTTAAAGATGCAGGGGTTTCTACACGGCATAACACTAAAAAATCAAGGGATGGCCCGGTGCAAGCTTGGCCATGCTGGAGATGCACTTTTTCTGTGTGTTTCCTGTCTTGAAGGAGGAATAAAATGGCAAGAATGTATTCAAGAAAGAAAGGAAAGAGCGGCTCAAAAAGGCCACTGCAGAAATCAACACAGTCATGGATAAGGTACAAGCCTAAGGAAGTTGAAATACTTGTAATGAAGCTTGCAAAGGAAGGAGCAAACGCTTCAAAAATCGGGCTTGTCCTAAGGGACAGCTACGGCATACCAAGCGTTCAGGCGCTTGCAGGAAAGTCAATCAGCGAGATGATGGCTGAAAAAGGGGTTTCTCCAAAAGTTCCTGAAGACCTCATGGCATTGATAAGAAGGTCTATCATGATAAGGAAGCACATGGAAGAGAACAAGCAGGACATGACTGCTTTAAGGGGGCTTCAGCTTACTGAATCAAAAATCAAAAGGCTTGTAAAGTACTACAAAGGCGTAAAGAGGATTCCAGTAGACTGGAAATACGACGTCAAGAGCATCAGGCTTTTCGTGGAGTAAGCCCTTTTCCAAAAGATGGAAAGATATGAGCAGTTCAAGCAGGCCCTGAAGCTTGCAGCAGACAGGTTCAGGGAGCTTGACAGGAAGGAGACGATAAGGATAATTTCCCATCTTGATGCTGACGGCATAAGCGCCTGCGCAATTCTTGTAAAGGCGCTCAACATGCTCAGCAGGAAGTATTCCATATCAATCCTGCCTCAGCTCAATGAAAAAATAGTCCAGGAGCTTAAGCAGGAAAGCCACAGCCACTATTTTTTTACTGATTTGGGTTCAAGCCAGATAGAGTCAATAAAGGAGCACCTTGGCGGAAAGCAGGTGTTCATCCTTGACCACCACGAAATGCCTTCAGAAGAGCCTGTGCCTGAAAGCATAGTCCAGGTAAATCCGCATATGTTCGGCATTGACGGCTCAAAAGAGATTTCAGGCTCAGGAGTGGTCTACCTTTTCTGCAGGGAAATAGCACCCCAGATAAGCCTTGCGCATATTGCAATTGTCGGAGCATTGGGCGACATTCAGGAAAGCAAGGATGGGTTCAGCCAGCTGAATGATGAAATACTCCAGGATGCAGTGAAGCAGGGCTCAATTTCAGTCGAGAAAGGCATAAGGTTTTTCGGCAGGCAGACAAGGCCCCTGCACAAGATTCTTGAGTACAGCACAGACCCTTACATACCGGGGGTTTCAGGAACAGAATCCGGCGCAATCCAGTTTTTGCAGCAGATTGGGATAAATCCCAAGATGGGGGGAGACTGGAAGAAGGTAGTCCACCTCACAGACCAGGAGGTCAACAAGCTGATTGCAGGGATTGTGATGAAGAGAATCAATGAGGAAAACCCTGAAGACATTCTTGGAAACGTCTACACCCTTGTCAATGAGGAGAAGGAAAGCCCTACAAGGGATGCAAGGGAGTTCGCAACCCTCCTTAACGCCTGCGGCAGGATGAACAAGGCATCGCTTGGCATAGGCGCATGCATCGGCGACAAAAGGCTGAAGCAGAAGGCGATAAAGCACCTTGCAGACTACAAGAAAGCCATAATTGAGGCAATGAAATGGTACAATTCAAAGAAAGGGACTGCTGATGTAATATCCAGCAGCGGATTTATGATTATCAATGCAGGAGAAAGCATACGGCCGACAATGATAGGAACTATTGCCTCGATAATTGCAAAATCAAACGAGATTGCTCCAGGAACCTACATAATGTCGCTCGCAAGGGCTGAAGACGGAACAACAAAAGTCTCGCTTAGGATTTCAGGAAGGGAGCAGAAGGATGCAGATTTGAGGGGAGTTGTAGGTGAGATTGCAAGGCAGGTCGGGGGAGAAGTCGGCGGCCACAATTATGCTGCAGGCGCAATGATAAGCACTGAAGACGAGCAGAAGTTCATAGACGCTGCAAAGGTTGTCCTCTCAAAGCACTCAATTGAAGAGAATATAGCTTAGTTATAAATTAGAAGCCCTTAAATCATCAAAAAAATTCTAAGAAAAATAATAAATAAAAGAAATCAGAGGATTGACTTGATTCTGTCGATGTTTTCAGCAACATCACTGCCTTTCTTTGTAAGCGTAAGAATCTTAAGCCTTCCCTGCTTGTCAAAATTTATCAGCCCTGATTTCTCCATTGCCTGCAGTATCTTGACAACATGCGAATATGTGCAGTCAATCTGCTTTGCAAGCGAAGAAGCATATATTTCTGATTTTGCATTCTTCAGTCCTACAAGCATCATGGCAGGCTTCTCCCTGAAAAACACGCTGAATATTGGCTCAGTTTTCAAATTCCAACCCCCAAAAATTTCAAAATTATAACAAAATATGTATATTACAACACATATATAAACCTTTCTGAAAAAGTTTAAAAACAGAAAGCAGCACCATATTTTATGGACGAGAAACTGACAAAGAAATTCTTATTTCCGCATTCTGAGGCAAGGCCTGTCCAGGAGGATTTGATAAGCGATGCCGCAGCTGCAGCTGCTGAAAGGAAAAGCCTGATAGCCCATGCGCCTACAGGGCTTGGAAAGACTGCTGCAACAATCTCTCCGTGCCTTGCAGAGGCGATGAAAAGCAGCGCAACCATCTTTTTTCTCACTTCAAGGCACACCCAGCACCAGATTGCGCTCGACACGCTGAGGAGCATAAAGGAAAAATATTCCCTTGACTTCAGCGCAGTCAGCATAATCGGCAGGAAGTGGATGTGCGCAATGCCTGAAACAAGCTCGATGTACTCCAAGGATTTCATATCATTCTGCAAGGCGATGAGGGATGACAACAAGTGCGAGTTTTATGCAAACCTCGGCACGCGGGCAAAGCCCAGCATCGAGTGCAAAAAGGCTGCAGATGCGCTCTCCAGGGTTTCGCCTGTCGACACAAAGAGGATAATCTCTATCTGCTCGCGGGAGAAGGTCTGCCCGTATGAGATGGCGCTTATTGCTGCATCCAGCGCAAAGGTGATTGTAACAGACTATTTTTACATCATCGACCCTTACATAAGGGAGATATTCCTTAGAAAAATCGGCAAAAAGCTTGAAGACTCAATCCTGATTTTCGACGAGGCCCACAACCTTCCTGCAAGGACAAGAGACCTTATGACAACAAGGATATCCAGCTTTATCCTTGACAGAGCTGTCAAGGAAGCCCACAAGTACAGGCTTGAGGAGGCAGAGTTTTTCCTTAGGGAGATAAAGTCTGCTGTCGAGAAGCTTGCGTCAGACCTTGCAGAAGGCCAGGAAAAGCTTGTGAAAAAGGAAAGCTTTGCAGAGGCAGTAGGCAAGATAAAGGACTATGACGAGATTCTTGCAGCTCTTGAGTTTGCTGCAGATGATGTGAGGGAGAAGGAAAGGGCGAGCTATATCGGCTCTGCTGCTCTTTTTATGAAGCTGTGGCAGGGAGATGATGAAGGCTATGTCAGGTTTGCGTCGAAAACCCCCTCAAAATACGGCACTGTAACAACAATTGTGTACAGGTGCCTTGACCCTGCAATCTTCACAAAGGAGGTTATGGCAAGCGCAAGGTCGGTAATACTTATGTCAGGAACTCTTACTCCCACCTCAATGTACAGGGATTTGATGGGAATGCCTGAAAATGCTGTTGAAAAGACCTACCCGAGCCCTTTCCCCCAGGGAAACAGGCTTGTGCTTATCGTGCCAAAAACAACCACGAAGTTCACGCAGAGGTCTGAAAAGCAGTTCTCTGAAATTGCGCAGTCATGCGCTGAAATAATCAATGCTGTTCCTGGAAGCTCTGCAGCTTTCTTTCCCAGCTACAGCATAATGAAGAATGTTGCAGAAAAGCTTTCCCCAATCTGCAATAAGATAATCTTCAGGGAGGAAAGGGGAATGAGCAAGGAGCAGAAGCATGACTTCCTCGAGGAGTTCAAGCTAAAAAAAGGAAAGGCTGTCCTCCTGGGTGTTGCAGCAGGCTCGTTCGGAGAGGGAATCGACCTTCCTGGAAACATTCTCAAAGGAGTGATTGTCGTCGGGCTTCCGCTTGAAAAGCCTACGCTTGAGACAAAAGAGCTCATCAGCTACTACGACAAGAAGTTCAGCAGGGGATGGGATTACGGCTACATAATGCCTGCAATCACCAAATCCCTCCAGAATGCAGGAAGGTGCATAAGGTCTGAAAGCGACAAGGGAGTACTTGTCTTCCTTGACCAAAGGTACAGCTGGCCGAGCTACATACAGTGCTTTCCCGACGAGTGGGACATAAAGGTTACTGTTGATTATCTGGAAAAGATTAATGAATTCTTTAAGTATACTAACAAATAATAAAAGGAAACCAGTATACAAAATAGTAACATTTATATATTAGTTATGCTATATCTATATTATTGGTTAAGGCAGATAATACCCGATCACTCTGATTGGTTCCCTGTGCCTTAATTCTGAAAACCACCCCCCACAAACTCTTAAGAACAGGGAACCTTTCTTTTTTATCATTCCGAATTTTCACGCTTGCCCGGGAAAAAGAGGAAGAACACATCACAGGGCTGAGGACATGCGCCTCAGCCGATTATTTTTCTGGAAAAAAAATTAAAAACTGTAAAGCAAAAAGCAATAAAAAAAATAAAGAAATAATCAGAAACAAAAAATCAGTCTATTGTCTCAAGCCCTAGCTTTTCTGCAATTGCCCTTAGCCTTGAGCCAAGCTGCCTGGCAATCTCTTCTGGAAGAGCATACTCTTCATTGAAAACTGCAACCCAGTTTATGACGTCTCGCAGCTCGTCTGCAACCTCCTGGAACGCCTCTTCGCTGACTTCAACCATTTTTCCACCTCCTTGACCAAATAAGCATTTAATTGGCTTAACCTGGCTTAATGACTAATATAATGAGAATGGCCCCAAATATTTAAGCTTATCCTGCCCAAAACAATAAGTTTTAATATGCCTAATAGACAGAAGCGCTATGAAAAACAAGAGCAAGCCTGCATCAGCTAAAAAAAAGCTGTACGCAAAAATCAGCGAGGGAAAAGCTGTGATTGTCGGGCCTGCAGATGAAAAGGTATCAAAAAAGATGCCTGTCTTCTACAACCCGGTTATGAAGACAAACAGGGATATATCAGTATTCCTTCTTAATTCAGTAGATGATATGAATATGCGGGCTGCACTGCCTCTTGCAGGAACAGGCATCAGGGGAATAAGGTTTGCGCTTGAGCTGAAAAAGGGAAAGCTTGAAAGCATAAGCATGAATGACCTTAGCGAAAATGCAGTTAATATCATAAAGAAAAACATCAAGCTCAACAAGATAAGCGAGAAAAAGGCTGGAATGGAATTGTCAATGAAGGATGCAAGCCTTTTCCTTCTTGAAAGCACTGGCTTTGACTATATTGACATTGACCCTTTTGGAACACCCAACCCTTTCCTGGACTCTGCTGCAAAAAGGGTTTCAAGAGGAGGGATTCTTGCTGTGACTGCAACAGACACTTCTGCGCTTGCAGGAACATACCCTGAAGCATGCATGAGAAAATACTGGGCTGTGCCTCTCAGGAATGAAATTCAGCATGAGGCTGGAATCAGGATTCTTATAAGAAAGGTGCAGCTTGTTGGAGCGCAGTTTGAGAAGGCGCTAACCCCCATTTATTCATATTCAGACCAGCATTACATGAGGGTTTTTTTCAGGTGCGAAAAAAGCAAGTCAAAGGTTGATGAAATCATCAGCCAGCACTTGATGTTCAAGGAAGCAGGCCCGATGTGGGCAGGCAGCCTTTGGGATTCAGCGCTTGCAGCAAGGATTTCAGCGCTCGCAGGCTCAAGGCTGTGCAGGCTGATTGCTGCAGAGTCAAAAATAGCAGGCATCGGATTTTATGACATCCACCAGATATGCAAGAGGGAGAAGCTGGCAATACCCAGGTCTGCAGCTGTAATGGCAGCGCTTTCGCAGGAAGGATATCTTTCTTCACCAACTCATTTTTCAGATACAGGAATAAGAAGCAATGCGCCTGAAAAAGAAATGCCCAGAATAATCAAAAAAGCGCTTACCCTATAGCCCTTCTGACATCAGTGACTTCAACAGAATTGACTCCAGCAACTGCTGCAATCTCAGCCTCAAGCTTGTCTGTAGTTCCTTTATTCTCGTCAAGTATGAACATAATCTTCAAAGCCTTAAGCCCGAATGCAACAGGCTCCTGCTCTGCCTTCATGTCTCCCTTGCCTGCAAAAGCCTCAATCATCTTTTTTGATTCAGATTCAATTAAAGAGAGGTCTGTATCAGGCGACTCAGGCATTATCTTGAGAGTTACAATTACATTAGCCATTTTAGTTTGGCCCTTCAAATCCGCATTCAGGGCACTTGTACTTTGCAGAAAGAGTCCTGCAGTGTGTGCACCTGATTATCTCATATTTTCCGCAGTTAGGGCACATAAAGTTGACTGCACCCTGGTCATTGGTTATTTCCTTTTTGCATGATGCGCATTTCTTGTTTTGTTTCATTTTGAATCCCTTTTGCATCTGGAATTGATATGTCTTTTAAAAACCTTATGGTATCAAATAGTACCTATTCCGGAGAGATAACAAAAGTATATAAAGGAATAACCAAATTTTTGTATAGTTTTCAGTATATAAAACAGATAGAAATATCATATTGTATACGGCTCATAGCGGGGGAAAAGAGGCAAAATGGCAGTAGAGATCAGACCACCAAAGGAAGTACAGGTTGAAAAGAAAAAATCATGGTTCTCAAGGGCAAAATCTGATGCCCCTTCTGAAGCAGCACCTGCTGCGCCAAAGTCAAAGGAAGAAAAGCAGAAAGACAGCCTTCTTGGGGAAATTGCATCGCTAAATTCTGAAAAAAAGGAGCTTGAAAGCTTCGTAAGCGAAAACAGGAAGCTTTTGAAGGCGTTTGAGTCAAAGCAGAAGGAGCTGATGTCTGCAGAAGAGGCGCTTGCAAAAAAAGACGCGCTGCTAAAGCAGAAGGAAAACATACTTGCAGACAAGGAGATAAACCTTGAAAAAAGAGGCAGGGAGCTTAGCCAGGCCCAGTCGGTAGTTTCAAGGATTGTTTCCAAGAAGGACCAGATTCTTGAAGAAAAGGAAAAGCTTTCAACAGAAGTTGCAAAGGACAAGGAAAAAGTCGCAATTCTTGAAAAGGCAATCAAGGAAAGGGAGTCGATGGTCAGGAAGCTTGAAAATTTCATCAAAAAATCAACAAAGGAAAACAATGCAAGGGCTGAAAGCCTCAAGCTTAGGGAAGAGGCAGCTGCAAAGGAATGGGCAAAGAACAAGGAGCACTTTGAAAGCCTGAAGAACATGCTTTCTGCAAAGGAAAAAGACCTTGAGATGAAGGAGCGCAGCCTTAATGAGGCCTACAGGGAAAGCAAGGGAGTAATCAAGGAAAGGGCAAGGGCTTCAGAAGAAGTTTCTATTCTAAAGGCAAAGGAGGTTGACCTCAATGCTGCAATAAAGGAGAGGCAGAGAATACTGCAGGCAGTTGAAAAGGACCTCAAGAGCCAGATTTCAAAATTCAAGAAGAAAGAGGCTGAATTCCTCCAGAGGGTAAATGAGCTCAACGAGGTTGAGGGCCAGCTTCTCGAAAAGGAAAAAATACTCTCCACCAAAGAGCAGATGCTCAAGGAAAAGGAATCAAGCATTGCAGAGCAGGAGAAGATAGGCACTGCAAAAATAGATGACTATGAAAAGAAGATAGGCTCGCTTGAGAAGAAGGAGAAGGAAGTCCTTGAGATGCAGCAAAAGGTTGCAGGCGCAAGGAAGGACCTTGCAGAAGCGCAGTCGCGCCTTAAGAAAATCAGTGCACAGGAAAAGGCATTCAGCCAGAAGGAAAGCAAACTGAACGCGCTTGAGCAGGAGCTGAATGCAAGAAAGCTTGAGATGGATGAGGCATCAAAGCTTTCAGTGCCATACCAGAAGATTATCAAGGAAGTGGCAGAGCTGAAGGAAAGCAAATCACAGCTGATGTCTGAAAATTCAATACTCGCAAAGGATATAGAGAAGAGCAAGGGAGCGCTTGAGTACGCTGCAATGCAGTTCAAAAAGAAAAGAGAGGAGATTGAGGCTGTTGAAAAGCAGATGCTCGAGAAGAAGGAAGCGCTTGCCTGGCAGGAAAAAGACATAATTGACAGGGGAGTTTCAGTCTCTGAAAAGGAGAAGGACATCAGCCAGAGGGAAAAGGAGCTCGGAGTAAGGGAGCTGAAATGGCTGAAGTCTGAAGAGCTCATAAAGACAATGAAGGAAGAGCTGCGAGAGGAAAAGGACTCGCTTGACACTGAATTAAAGGCAAGAAGGGAGGAGCTTGAGCGCATAAACAGCGAGTGGCTCCAGAAAAAGAATGATTTTGAGGTTATGAGCTCTGCGCTTGCAGAAAAGAAGGGCTCAATGGATGCAATGGTCAGCCAGACAATGGCAGAGCTTTCTGAAAAGGAATCAGAGCTTATTTCAACAATGAAGGAGTTTGAGGCAGACAAAAAGAGGCTTGAAAAGGAAGAGGAAAAGCTTGTTGCAAGGGTTGCCCAGCTCGAGAAGGAAGAGCTTAAGTTCAAGGCAGAAGTCAAGCCTGTGAAGCAGATGGAAGCCAGCGCAAGGATTATGGAAAAGGCTGCAAAGAAAAAGAGGGATGGCGCAAGGAAGCTTCTTGAGAAGGCTGCAAGGATTGCAGGCAGGCTCGAGCAGGCTGAAAAGAAGAAGAAAGGCTATAAGAATATTGCAAGGCAGCTTCCCTCCCTTGAAAGGGAATATTCCAATTTTGAGCAGGAGATGCCCAGGCTATCCTATGCCATGCCTCAAAGCGTTGTCAGCCATGCAGCTCCTGAAACCAGGTTCCAGCTTTCAAGCGAGGAAAAAGGGCTTGGCGTAATAAGGCTTGTAAGCGAGGCAAGAGGGGCAATAAGCTCAGGCGAGCTTGACAAGGCCAAGGCTCTTATCCTTGAGATAAGGAAGCACCAGAAAAAAATAACTGATGACTCTGAAAAAAGGGCTGTTGACTACGATTTGAGAGACCTTCAGACAAGCCTTAAGCTTGCATACCTCTCGTAATTTTTCTTTTTTTGCATTGCCTAAGCAGGCTTTGCAGCAGAAATAATCTTTTCTTTTTCGTCTATTTCAAATCGCTTTCCGAGAAACATTTCTGAAGCATAGATGTTTGCCCTGGTATGGGCTGTTATTTCAGAAGTTTTTATTGAGCCGCCGAAGACTGCAAGAAAAGGAACAAGGCTGTCAGCAAGGTGGCTGTCGACAGGAGCGCCGCTGTTCAGCTCTGAAATAAGCAGCTTTGCAGCCTCTGTTCCTACATCTTCTGCAGGCTTTCCTTTTTCACCCTCTATGTCTGCGCCGATTATTACAGGATTTATGTCATTTGTCTCGCTGTCTGAAAAGAACGCCCACAATGTGATGCCGCTTCCAGGGCATGATGTGTTTGAGTATTCAACTGCGATGTCAGGCCTGCATCCTGCTGATGAAATCAGGAATTTTGCTGCATCAGCCTGCCTTTCTGCAACCCTTGCCTCCTGAAGCATTAAAGATGCGTGTGAAATTCCCTTTACAACCATTGAGCCATTCCGCTCTTTCAGCATTATCATAGGAGCTGAACTTCTTGATTCCATGCTGAACTTTGGCGCAATTTTCAGCTCAATGCAGCCGCCTCCTTCAGGATAATAACCTCTTCTCTTCATTGAATGCCTGATATCTGCATACTTTGCAAGATGCGGCAGCATTACATGGGTGAAATAGTCAAAAGGCATCTGCCATTTGCCTGAAGTTCCTCCCTTAATCTCAAGCTTTACAGGGTGGGGTGCAAGTATGCACGGAAGGAGCAAAGACTGAAGAAGCAAAGTTGTAGAGCCTGCAGTGCCTATGTCAATGCTCAACGACCTTGACTTTATCTCTCCAGGAGCAAAAAGAAGCTCTGTTGAGCCTGCCTCATCTCCGTCTGCTTTTGCATTGCACAGGCTCTTGAGCGCATTGATGCAGGCAATATGCTGCTGCTTTAGGCCTGGCTTGCCCCTTCCTTTTCTTATGTTCACAGCCTTGAACGGAACTTTGAGCAGAGTTGAAAGAGCAAGCGCAGTCCTGATTATCTGGCCCCCTCCCTCTCCATAGCTTCCGTCGATTGTTATCATAATTAATAGCCATGAGGATTATTATATAAATTTTTGGAAGGAAAGCGCATAAATCAAAAGAAATCAAAAAAATAAAATAAAAAAATCAGGAGAATAGTTCTCCTATCTCGTCAAGCTCTGAATCCAGGCTGTCCAGCTCGGTCATGTCCAGCTCTGAATCAAGCGCATTGATTTCAGACATTCCTGAATCAATTTCAGGGCTTGCCTGAACTCCAGATGGCTGCGCCTGGACTGAAGATTCCTGCTTCTGCGAGCATCCTGATGCCAGCAATGCAACTGCCAGGACTGCCAAAACTGCAATTATAGCTGTTTTCATTTTAGCTCACCTTCTGCCTTAAGCAGATGTCTGGTTGCCCTCATCTTCAGATTCATCTTCGTCTTCTGATTCAGATTCATCCTCATCTTCAAGCTCAGTTTCGTCTTCAGTCTCATCATCTGACTCAGTCTCATCTTCAGATTCTGATTCATCTTCCTGCTCATCTTCAAGCTCAGTTTCGTCTTCAGTCTCATCTTCAGATTCTGTTTCATCTTCTGATTCATTCTCATCTTCTGATGAGTCCTTCAGCGCCTTCTCTCCGCCTGATGTAGACTTCAGCTCTTTCAGGATTTTGGAAAGCAGCGCATTGGCATCCTTAAGGTCTTTGTGCGCAGCCCTCATGTAATCTGTTGCATCCTTCATTTCCTGCTCTGCACTTCCTGTTTCAGACCTTGCAGCAGTGAACTTTTCAGAGGCAAGCTCATAGTTTGATTTTGCGCTTGCAAGCTTTGAGTCAAACTCAGCCTTCAGAGAGTCAATTCCTGAAATGTCAGTTCCCTGCGACTCAAGCTTCTGCATTGCATTTTCAAGCCTTTCTGAAAGCTTTTCAGACTTTACGATTATGCCGCCAATCTTTTCATTGAGCAGCTCGCCTGCATTTGCCTTCATTGACTTCTGCGTCTTTTTCCATGCATTGCTTATCTGAAGCGAAGCAGCCTTTATCTCTGAAGATGAGCTCTCGTTGCCGAGGCTTTCAACAGACTCCTGCGCCCCTTCTATTTCAGCAATCTTTGATTCAAGCTCTGCTATCTTTTCCTGCTTCTCATCCTCTGTAAAGTCCTCTGAAAGCAGTATCTTCTCCTTGAGCTGCTCAAGCGAGGATATTACCCTGTCTGCTGCGCTTGAAAGGAAGCTTTTGGTTTCTGATTTTACTTCCTGCCTCAACTGCTCGCATTCAGCAGTCTCGCTGCCTTCGCATTCTTTGTACCTTTCCCTTGACTTCTCTATCTTTTCCTGGGAATTCTGGTACCTTTCCTTTGCATCAGCAAGCTTGTCCTTTGCAGATTCATACCTGTCTCTGGCTGAATCAATCCTGGATTTTGCTTCATTTGCTGCTGACTCAATTCTGTCCACTTTTCCATTAGAGGCATTTTCAATTATGCCGTTTCCATTGCTTTTTGCCAAGGCCAATGGCGTAAGCCCTATAAAGACCATTGCCAGCAAAAGCATTGCCAACATTTTTTTCATTTTTTGTCCCTCCAGCATTTTATTTTAATTCTTGATTGTTTTTGCAGCATGCGTATGCACAAGTATATGCTTATGTGTAAATGCATGCGTGCATATACCCTTTAAGCGCACTTTGTTTATAAGCATACTTTCAGCAAGAGAAAAAAAATCGGAGAAAAAGCCTGCTTAAGCTTTAGGAAGCTTTATTCTGCCTCCTTTTGCTTTACACAAAGTTTTTATATTCAGGCTGATAAAAAAAGGGCATGGCTGGAAAAAACATATATGCATCGTTTGCTCTTGTGATAGTTGCAGCGCTGGCAGCTTTTTCTGCTTCATCAGACAATTCTTATGCAGCAGAAGTGCACGGCACTGTTTATGACATTGAGCTTAATGAGGCAGACGGCGCAATAATTGAGATAAGCACCCAGCCAAAGCAGCAGAAGGTTGCAAAGAACTCAACCTACTCATTTTATGCAGCGCCAGGAAGCTATGCAATCTCTGCAAAAAAGTATGACAATGGAATTATTTCAGCATCTGCAGAGGAGAATATTACTATCAAAGAAGAAGGCAGCTATGTGATTGACCTTATACTTTTTCCAAGCATGGAGGAGGAAGAGCAGATAATCAGTGATGCAGACTTCAGCATGGATGCAGATGGAAGCAGCGGAGGGCCTGGCCTGATTGCTGTTGCAGCGCTCATAATTTCAGTTGCAGCATTCTTCCTTATAATCCGGCTTAGGGAAAAGGACATAAAGAAGGAGAAGGCAGAGATTTCTGCAGCCCAGGGCGATGAAAAGGAGGTCCTTGATTTCATAAGAAAGCAGGGCGGAAGGACAACTCAAAAGGAGATAAGGGAAAGCTTTCCGCAGTCTGAAGCAAAAATCTCGCTCATAATTTCCCAGCTTGAGTCTGAAGGCAGGCTCAAAAAGATAAAGAAAGGCAGGGGAAACATAATCATAATCCAGAATTCTTAACAGGCTTTGAATGTCTTGTTGACATCATCAAACCTGTACTGCATTTTTTTTCCTGTCTTTACATCCTTAAGGACCACCCTTTCGCCGATTGAAACAACTTCAACTTCCTCTCCGTTGAAAATGCCCCTGTCGCCTTTTCTGAAAGAAGGCATCCTGAAAAGCACTGTACCCCTGTAAACATCCTTGAATGACTGCCTGTCCCTTGTAAAAAGCCTTGAGGTGGATTTCATTTCTCCTGGAAAATTCTCCCTAAGAAGCTTGCCTATCTTCTTGAGAAACTTGTTTGAGCTTACATAGAGGTCAACGCCGTCTTTTATCTTGATTTCTTTTGCAATCCAGACTGTGCCGTCCTTTTCCATGGTATTGGCTATAAAATTATAAGCCTCCTCTGTGCAGTTCCTAAGCTGCAGCACTCCCTCAAAATAATCCTTGTTTGGGTGCCTGTTTTGGAAATTAAATCTTGGCCTGTCCATAGGCATATATAAACACGAAAGCTTTATAATAGTTATGCTCATTAGCAGGAGGATGGCAGAAAAAGGTTTGGCAAAGGCAAAAAAGGCTGCAAAGAAGGCATGGCATTTTATCTGGGAAAGCAACAGCCCGCTAAGCTGGGCTGTCAACATAATTCTTGCATTTGTCATAATAAAATTCATGGTTTATCCAGGGCTTGGCTTTGCGCTTGGCACAACACATCCTGTTGTTGCAGTAATTTCAGGAAGCATGGAGCACAATTCAGGATTTGATGATTGGTGGGAAGCTGAATCCTGCTGCACTTCATCAGGCTGCGATGAAAAGTCAAGCCAGGAGGAGCTTTACATCCCTTACCTCATAACCAAAATGGAGTTCAGGGAATTCGGGTTTAGGAACGGCTTCAACAAGGGAGACATAATGGTGCTGAAAAGCCCAAAAAACATAGAAGTTGGAGATGTCATAGTTTTTAATGTTGCGCAGAGGGCTGACCCTATCATCCACAGGGTTGTTGAAATCAAAGACGGAAAATATTTTACAAAGGGAGACAACAACTGCGGGTCTGCTGAATTTGAAAAGGGAATAATGCCTGAGAAGGTTCTTGGGAAGGCGTTTTTCAGGCTTCCTTTCCTTGGATGGATAAAGATAGGGTTTGTAGGCCTGCTAAGGATTGCAGGAATAGGTGCTTGAAGATGTTTTGCAAGAAATGCGGCTCAATAATGCTTTCTAAAAAATGCAGCTGCGGCTACAAGGCAGAAGATGGAGAAAACCTAAAAATATGCGAGAAGAAGGAAAGCTGCAAAAGCAGGGAAATTGAGGTTGTTGACACTGAGAATGACGAGAAGACTCTTCCGGAAACAACAGCAGAGTGCCACAAGTGCGGCTGCACAAAGGCGTATTTCTGGGAAGTCCAGACAAGGGCTGCAGATGAGCCTCCAACAAAGTTCCTCAAGTGCACAAAATGCAAGCACACCTGGAGAGACTATTCTTAAAATGGATTGGGCTGAAGCTGAAGGCTATATTTCATGCGGAAAGCTGAAGATATCTGCAAAGCCAAACTCCCCAAAGACAGAAATAATATGCTTTGACGAATCAAAAGGCGCGCTTAAGGTCAATGTCCATGCCCAGCCTGAATCAGGCAAGGCAAATGCAGAAATTATAAAGTTCTTCTCAAAACTTTCAAAGAAGAAGGTTGAAATTGTCTCAGGAGCATCATCAAGGCTTAAGCTGCTAAGGATTTCCTAGTATCCTGCTTATTGTTTCCCTTGCTTTTTTCTCAAACTCTTCGCGAGTTCCTTCGTTTTCAATGCTGTAGTCAGCCATTGCTATTGCCTTGTCCAAACCCCAGCTTAATTCCTTGTTGTCCCTGTACTCGAACTCTGCCTTTGTTTTCATATCCCACTGAAGGCCTCTCTGCTTCAGCCTTTCAAACCTTGTTTCTGCAGATGCGATTGCGGCAATAAGTATGAACTCAACTCCTTTCTGGCTTTTAAGGAACTCAATTTCAGTTTCACCTCTTATGCCGTCCAAAACAACAGTGCCAGAGCCAAGAGCCTTTGCCCTTTCAAGAGATTTTCTTGCAACAATGTCATAGCCGAACTTCTTCCTAAGCTCTGTTGCATACTCCCTTAATGCCTCGTTGGTAGGCTCAATGCCTTTTTCCCTTAGCTCGTCTTCAACAACTGTCCTCATGACAAAAACAGGTATTCCCCTTTTCTCAAGCTCATCTCTTATTGTCTTCTTTCCAGACCCAGGCATTCCGGTTATTGCAATTATTTTCATGACAAAAAAGATGCTGAAGGGGTATAAATATTTTGTGATGTGCAGAAAATGCCTATTATTGCTAAATACCCTTGCGTTCTGGCTCTTCAAGCAAAAGCCTTCTTTGTTCAACATTGCCAAAACCCATTGAGGCTAATAACTCTTTGGATTGCCTGTTTCTAACCCAGATTCTTCCAGCATCTGGCATGTATAATTCTGGAGCTGCTAATTGTACTGAGCACTTCTCTTTCCTTGCTTTTCTCAGCCATTTTGATTTAGGCCAGGATGGCTTGAAAATCAGCCGCTTTTCATAGTCAGTCATTTGATAGCTTTTATGGCCTGCATTCAATGCGATATGCCAATTATTATAATCCATAAAAACGCCATCAATCTCTTCAAATGAAAAAAGGGCATAGTTCGGAAAATCACCTTTTTTCTGGTACTCTTTTCCGTTATTTCCTTCTGACAAAATTATTCTCCATTGATTCTGGTAGCCTGTCATTCGGATGTCTTCATCATCTGTGCCAACAGCCAAGAATAGCGGATAAAAGCCAATTTCTTTTTCCAGCCAGGAGTATGCGCCTTTAAAGTCCTCATCCGCGTGTTCAGGGCAGGGTTTTATTAGGCTGTAGGACACAATATCCAAAGGCATGCAGTGATGGTATTGCAACATACCAATTAGAAATCAAAAAACATTATTAAATTTATCGAGAGTTATCTAACCTGAATGCAGATTATAAATAATTTACTCTTCAATAGCGCTTTAAACTTAAAATTCCTCTCTCTTCCCGCAAATCTTTTAAACACCTGCAAAAACCAATTGGTATGCGCTTCAAAAAGGTTTATGGTGCTTCAAAGGTTGACAAATGCCCGTTCTGCGGAAAGCAGGCAGTGACTGAAAACAGTGCAGGCGTTCCTGTCTGCCTAACCCATAAGGATGCAAGCCTGCCTGAACTGAAATGCATCTGCGGAGAATGGCTTGACGTGCAGTCAGGAAAGTTCGGGCCCTACTTCAGGTGCATGCGCTGCGGAAATGTGAGCTGGAGCAAAGCAATGAGAGCAAACCCTGATTTTGAAGCTGCAGTGCAGGGAAGCCAGCAGAAGCCGCAGGCCAGGCAGAATGAGCCAAGCAAAGCTTCTGTGCAGCAGGCAGCACCTTCATCCCCCAAGCAGTTCAAGCCTGAAAGCTCTGAAAAGAAAGAGACTGTCATAAGGTCTGACGAGCTGGATTTCTATTTCTAAATCAAATCTTAAAAATCAAAAGGCTTATAAATAACATATCAATACTCATTGATATGAGTACCAAGGACGACATCAGGCTGCTTAAGGCGCTCAGCGAAGAAACAAGGTACAAAATAGTGAAATCCCTTCTTGACGGCGAGAAATGCGCATGCAAAATACCTTCTTTAATCTGCAGGGCGCAGCCCAACACATCAATGCACCTTGCAAAGCTTGTGAAGTCCGGCTTGCTGGATTCAAGAAGGGAAGGAAAGAAGGTAATTTACTCTATTAAGGATAAGAGGATTGCCGGCATTTTAAGGATTCTCAAAAGAAACTCCAAAATCCAATAAGGTGAGAAATATGAAAATCGAAATATTAGGAACAGGATGCCCAAAATGCAAACAGCTTGAGGCAAACGCAAAAAAGGCATTGGAAGAAACAGGAAAGAAGGCAGAAATTGTGAAAGTAACAGGCATCAACGAGATTGTTGAGTACGGAGTTATGTCAACTCCTGCAATAGTTATCGACGGAAAAGTCAAGAGCTATGGCAAAGTTGCTGAAGTAAGCGAGATAAAGGAGTGGCTTAAATGAATAAAATATTATTTTTGGTGTTAGCGTCTTTAATAGTTTCAGGATGCTCAAACAGCCAGCAAATCAATGGAAGCAGTGTTGCAGATGCTGTTGAGCCAATAGAGGTTGATAAGCTTGAAATCTACCATTTTCATGGAACTCACCAGTGCTATTCATGCATTACTGTAGGTGATTATGCAGAAGAGACTGTGAATACATATTTTGCAGATGAATTAAAGTCAGGCAAGATTGTTTTTGGCCATATCAACGGCGAGCTGGCTGAAAACAGGGATTTGGTTGCAAAATACAGAGTCAACAGCGCATCTTTGTGGATTGGAACTTATACAAAAGATGGAAAGTTTATTGCAGAGCAGAATACTAATGTCTGGTACAAGGTTAATGACAAAGAAGATTACTTGGCTTACCTCAAAGGAATTATTGAAAAGAGATTAGCCGGAGATTTAAGCTGATGGGATTAATGGCATTCATGGAGGCAATGGGAACAAGCGGAATCCCGATAATTGCAGCTTTCTTTATAGGGCTGATGACTGCAATAAGCCCGTGCCCTCTTGCCACAAACATAACTGCGATAGCCTACACAAGCAAGAGGATTGGCAACAGCAGGCATACTCTTGCAGTGGGATTTCTTTACACTCTTGGAAGGATGTTTACTTATGTTGCAATCGCATCGATGATAGTCTGGATTGGAGTAAACACCCAGTCAATCTCATTATTTTTGCAGAAATACGGAGAAAGGATTCTCGGGCCTATGCTTATCATAATTGGCGTTGTCATGCTGGACATAATAAAGTTCAGCTTTCTGAAAGATAATAAAACAATAGCCAAGTTGAAGGAAAAACTCGCAAACAAGGGATTTTTGGGAGCTTTCCTTCTCGGAGTGGTATTTGCGCTTGCATTCTGCCCGTTCAGCGCAGTGCTTTTCTTTGGGATGCTTATACCCCTTGCGCTGAATTATGGAGACGGATTTATCATTCCAGCAGTTTTTGCATTGGCAACAGGCCTGCCAGTTATAATATTCTCATTCATGCTGGTTTTCAGCGTATCAAAGCTTGGCAATGTCATGGGCAAAATAGAAATTTTTGAAAAGTGGGCAAGAAAGATAGTTGCAGGCATATTTGTGGCTACCGGAATTTATTATACAGCAATAATGGTGGTTTAAATGGAAAGAAAAGACTGGAATATGATGATATGGATCGGAATTGTTTTTGCACTGCTTTACTTTGTGCCTTCCCAGGCAGAATGGTTTAAAGTATCAATGCAGTCTGCATTTGACCTTCTGCATGAGTATGCAAGGCTGCATGTTTTGACCTGCCTGGTTCCTGCATTGTTCATCGCAGGCGCGATTGCAATATTCATCAAGAAAGAAAAAGTGATGAAATATTTGGGGCACGAGGCAAAAATGCATGTTTCATACGGAGTTGCATCTGTTTCAGGAGCAATACTTGCAGTCTGCTCCTGCACTATCCTTCCGTTGTTTGCCGGAATAAGAAAAAGGGGTGCTGGATTAGGCCCTGCAATAACTTTCCTTTTCGCAGGCCCTGCAATAAATATTGCAGCAATGTTCCTTACGCTAAGCGTCCTTGGAATAAAGATAGGAATTGCAAGGATTATATCCGCAGTCCTGCTGTCAATACTTGCAGGCATTACAATGCAGGCAATTTTCAGGGAAAAGGTTGACAAGGAAAAGCTTCTCATACAGGAAACAGAAGAAACTAAAATCTCAAATAAGGTCATGCTTGCATTCTTCGGATTGATGATTGGAGTGCTTGTTGTAAACGGGCTTCAGATTAGCAAATCGATAAAGTATTCAGTAATGGCTGTGTTTACCTTGGGAGTTGTCTGCCTTGTGCTGTGGAAGTTTAAGGACCACGCTGCGCAGAAATGGCTGAATGAGACATGGAGCTTCTCAAAAATGCTTATTCCTTTGCTGTTTATTGGAGTGTTTGTTGCAGGATTCATAATGCCGCTTTTGCCTCAATCAATAATTGAAAATGTTGTGGGCCAAAATACAATAATCGGCAACATTGCTGCAGCTGTATTCGGAGCATTCATGTATTTTTCAACTCTGACTGAAGTCCCTATAATTCAGGCGCTGATTTCAAAGGGAATGAGCTCAGGCCCTGCTTTAGCTTTGCTTCTTGCAGGCCCTTCATTAAGCCTTCCGAACATGCTTGTAATAAGAAAAGTGCTTGGAACAAAGAAGACTGCCGCATATGTGGGCATTGTAATAGTGTATGCAGCAGCTGCCGGATTTGTCTTTGGCAAATTTGCCTGAAAACATTCCGGGTTTTTTGCAGATAGCCATATTAATCTTTTTTTCATTCTTTTATTCATGTCAAACATCTGCCTGATAGTTGTTGAAAACAGAAAAATGAGTGTTTCATCAATGCACTACAGGCAGGCTATTAAGATTCTGAAAACAAAGCAGAGTGCAGAACTCAAAGCGCAAATCAACAAACCCGAAACACAAAGCTTAGAAAACCAAAACTTCATCGAAGATTTGGACGCTGGCTACCTTGTCCTTGACTTTGACTCTGGAATGATAATAGACTGCCAGTCATGCTTCTGCCTGTCTGAAATCAAAAGCAGGAAAATCAGGGAGCTTATGAGAAATGCCCGAGTTTTGACTGGGTCTTGTCAAACTTCTCAAGATACTTTGGAGGATTCACAGAAATAAATGAGAATCCCCAGTCCTTGAGCATTGCAAGCGCGCCTGAAGATATGCCTGGAGCTGCAAGCATTCCGCGGACATGCACAACTCCCTTGGATTCCTTTATCTTTTCAACATACCTTCTAAGCTGTGTGACAGCTGCAAGGTCTGCCTTGTACCTTTTGCACTCAACTACAAGAAGGTTGTTGTCCTTGTCAAACCCAAAGACATCAATAAATCCGTATTTGGTGTGCTCTTCCATGTTAAGCGGCCTGAAGCCAGGCTCGACAAGGTCAGGCCTTTTCATAAGCATTTCTGCCATGTCCTTTTCTGTGCCCTGCAGCTCTATTGACTGGCTGTCATTCATTTTAAGGTAGTTGAAGAAGTGCATCTTTGTTATCAAAATATCCATGAACTCCTTTACAGCAGGATTCTTGCTTTTGATGACCATCTTTTCATCCTCTAAAGCAACAGAATGCGTTGTTCCTGCCTTCATATAGTTCACAGGGTTGTTTCCTGTAGGCTGGTGCACAAGAAGCGTGCTGTCTTCCTTGATTATGATTGTCCTGTCTCCTTCAGGAAGAAAGCTTTCAGCCCTTCCGCTGTACTTTACTTCGCATGAGCATCCCATTACAATTGAATTGTTTGTGTTGAGCAATCCTTTGAGTATTACTGCATAGTCGCTTAGCTTGAGCATAATCCTGGAAAGCTGTTTTCATTTATTATCCTTTCGATGCCAAATAGAAATGTTTATATAGAAATATGAAATCAAAAAAACAGGGGGTATCAGCTTATAATGAAGTCGTATCTGGACATTGTAAAGCACATTCTTGAAAGCGGAACCTGGACTCAAAACAGGACAGGGATAAAGGCAATTTCAGTTCCTGGAGTCAAGTTTGAGCATGACATGTCTCTCGGATTCCCTCTTCTGACTACAAAGAAAATGCCTTTCAAGTGCATTGCTTCAGAGCTGGAGTTCTTCATAAAAGGAATAACAGACAAGAAATGGCTTCAGGACAGGAAGAACTACATCTGGAATGAATGGGCCAACCCCCAGAAAGCTCCTTACGGCCACGATGATGAATCCAAGAATAAGATGGCTGAAGAAAGGGACCTTGGCGCTGTTTACGGCTTCCAGTGGAGGCATTTTGGCGCAGAATACGAAAGCTATGATTCTGACTATTCTGGAAAAGGCATTGACCAGCTGAAGAATGTTGTTGAAAAGCTGAAGTCAGACCCTTCTGACAGGAGAATGATTGTTTCAGCGTGGAACCCGTCTGCAATGCATAAGATGGCTCTGCCTCCATGCCATTACTCATTCCACATTATTTCAACAGGAAAAAAGCTTAACCTTATCTGGAACCAGCGGTCTGTTGACACAATGCTTGGTCTTCCTTTCAACATAGCAAGCTACGCAATCCTTCTTCATCTTCTTGCAAAAGAGGCAAAAATGGAGGAAGGAAAGCTGATAGGATTTTTGGGAGACACCCATATCTACGAAAACCATGTTGACGGTGCAAAGGAGCAGCTTTCAAGAGACCCTTGCAAATTTAGGCTTCCATCAATAAAGACAGATAATTTCAAGTCAATATTTGAATGGAATTATGAAGACACCAAATTGGAGGGCTATGAAAGCTATCCAAAAATCTCATTTGAAATCGCAGTTTAGAGGTGAATCGTATGGCTGAAATAATAGTCATTGCTGCTGTTGCAAAAAACAATGCTATCGGCAGGAACGGCGAAATTCCATGGCACATAAAAGAGGACTTCCAGCACTTTCAGGAGCTGACAATGGGAAATCCCTGTGTTATGGGAGAAAAGACTTATGAGTCTCTGCCTGAAAACGCAAGGCCTCTTCCAGGAAGGGAAAACATAATCCTGTCATTCAAGGAAGATTATAATCCTGAAGGCACTGTTGTTTTTAATTCATGGGAAAAGGCAATGGATTACCTTAAGGATAAAAGCAAGGTGTACATCTGCGGAGGAGCAAGCATCTACAAGCTTGGGCTGCAGCATGCAGACACTCTTGAGCTTACAAGGATTCAGCAGGAGTTTGATGCAGACACTTTCTTTCCTGAAATTGATTTTTCACAGTGGGAGCTTGTTAAGAGCGAAGAAGGCCAGGGCATAAACAAGCGGGACAAAAAAATGGTTTCATTCACTTTTGAAACTTACAGGAGGAAAAAATGAGCCCTATCAAGGAGCATGACCCTGAAGTGCACAGCATAATAGAAAATGAGCTTGAAAGGCAGAGGAATGAGCTTAACATGATTCCTTCAGAGAATTATTCAAGCAAAGCAGTTCTTGAGGCTGCAGGCTCTGTGCTCATGAACAAGTATGCAGAAGGCTATCCCAAGAAAAGGTATTACCAGGGAAACGCATTTGTTGATGATATTGAGATTCTTGCGATTGAGAGGGCAAAAAAGCTGTTTAATGCAGAGCATGCAAATGTCCAGCCAAACTCCGGCAGCCCTGCAAACATGGCTGTCTATTTTGCGCTTCTTGAGCTTAAGGACAAAATAATGGGTATGAACTTGAGCCATGGAGGCCACCTTACTCATGGATGCCCTGTCAACTTTTCAGGAAAATACTACAATTTCATTGAGTATGGAGTTGAAAAGGAGACTGAGCTTATTGACATGGACAAAGTCAGGAAGATTGCAGAGCAGCAGAAGCCAAAAATAGTTCTAAGCGGATTTACAGCATATCCCAGGACTATTGATTTTAAGGAGTTCCACGACATTGCAGAGTCTGTTGGAGCGGTAAGCATGGCAGACATATCGCATATTGCAGGGCTTGTTGCAGGAGGAGTTCATCCTTCGCCTTTGCCATTTACAGATGTTGTTACAACTACAACCCACAAAACATTGAGGGGGCCGAGGAGCGCGATTATACTCTGCAAGGAAAAGTTTGCAAAGCAGATTGACAAGGCTGTTTTTCCAGGACTGCAGGGCGGGCCTCATGAGCACACGATTGCAGCAAAGGCAGTTGCATTCAGGGAGGCAATGCAGCCTGAATTCAAGGAATACTCAAGCCAGATTGTAAGGAATGCAAAAGCGCTTGCAGAGACTCTTATGGAAAACGGGATTAAGCTTGTCTCAAACGGCACTGACAACCACCTGATTCTTATCGACCTTATCAGGACAAAGGGAATAGCAAAAGAAGGCATGGGAAAGCAGGCTGCTGTTGCTCTTGAAAGCGCAGGCATTATTGCAAATGCAAACACGATTCCATTCGACCCAAGCACTCCATTCAAGCCTTCAGGAATAAGGATGGGCACGCCAACCCTAACAACAAGAGGGATGAAGGAGCCTGAAATGAAGCAGGTTGGGGAGTGGATTGCAAAAGTTCTCGGAAACATTGACAATGCAGAGCTTCATGCAAGGATAAGGCAGGAAGTAAAAGAGCTCTGCAGGAATTTTGTTTTCTACTGATGCAGCGAGGCAAAAAAATGAGGTATGAAGAAGCGCTGGATTACATCTACTCCAGGGAGAAATTCGGGATGAAGCTCGGCCTTGAGAATATCAAAGAGCTTCTTGAAAAACTTGGAAATCCTGAAAAAAAGTTTAAGTCTGTCCATATTGCAGGCACAAAGGGAAAAGGCTCTGTATGCGCATTCATTGCATCAATTCTTTCAGAGCAGGGATTTAAAGTGGGCATGTTCACAAGCCCCCACCTGGTTGATTTCAGGGAAAGGATTATTGTTGGCGGCAGGATGATAGGCAAAAAGCATCTTGCATCTCTTGTTGAAAGGATTAAGCCGCTCATAAGAAAGCACACTTATTTTGAAGTTGTTACTGCAATTGCATTCCTGTATTTTGCAGAGCAGAAGGTTGACTTTGCTGTTGTTGAAGTCGGGCTTGGAGGAAGGCTTGATGCAACAAACGCAATAACTCCTGAAGTTTCTGTCATAACAAACATTTCTTTGGACCATGTCGAGCACCTGGGGGATACAATAGACAAGATAGCTTTTGAAAAGGCAGGCATAATCAAGCCTGGAGTTCCGGTTGTTGTTTCTGAAAAAGGGCCATGGCTAAGTGTGATAAAAAAAGCTGCTCAAAAAAAAGGAAGCATTGTTTATCCTGCAAAAAAGAAACGATTCAAAATCTCGCTAAAAGGCGAGTTTCAGCAGAGGAATGCAGCTGCAGCAGTTGAGGCTGTGAATGTTCTCAGGAAAAAAGGGATTAAGATAAGCTGTGGTGCTGTTGAAAAAGGCCTTTTGTCTGCAGAATGGCCTGGCAGGCTTGAGTTTGCAGCTGAAAATTTGATTTTTGACTGCTGCCACAACAGCAGAAGCGCAGAAGTGCTTGCTTCAGAAATAAAGAGGATGAAAATAAAGGATGTTGTTCTTGTGATAGGCATAATGAAGGACAAGGACATAAAGTCAATATGCAGTTATCTTGAGCCTCTTGCAAAAGAGGTTGTGATTACAAGGCCTGAAATGGAAAGGGCTGCAATGCCTGAAGACATTGCAAGGTTCATAAAAAAGAAAAAAGCCACAATAATAATGAATGTGAAGGATGCAGTTGAGTATGCAAGGCTGAAGGCAGGAAAAAAAGGGTTTGCGCTTGTCACAGGCTCGATATTCACTGTCGGAAGCGCGTTTCCAGCAGTAAGGAAGGGAATATACTGCCAATCGCAAAGTATAAATAGTGAAAAATCAGCCAGATTAAAGTGATAAAAATGAAAGGCCAGCTTATTGTTATTGCAGGAACAGACGGAAGCGGAAAGGCAACGCAGACAGAAATACTTGCAGAAAACCTGAGAAAAGCAGGAAAAGATGTTGAGGTTATTGAATTTCCGCAGTACGGCAGGAAGTCTGCAGGATTGGCTGAAGAATACCTTAACGGAAAATATGGAACAGCAGATGAAGTCGGGCCTTACAGGGGCTCTGTTTTTTTTGCGTGCGACAGGTACGATGCTTCTTTTAAAATAAAAAAATGGCTTGAGCAGGGAAAGATTGTCATTTCAAACAGGTATGCTGAAAGCAACATGGGCCATCAGGGCGGAAAAATAAAGGAAAGGGCTGAAAGGGAAAAGTTCTGGAAGTGGGTTGAGCACCTTGAATATGATATTTTTGGCATTCCAAAGCCTGACATCACAATATTTCTTTATGTCCCTCCTGAAATAGGGCAGGAGCTTGTAGATAAAAAAGGCTCGAGAGAATACATAAACGGCAAAAAAAAGGATTTGCACGAAGAAGACCTTGGGCACTTGAAAAATGCAAGCGAGGCATACCTGCACCTTCTTGAAGTGCACCCTGACTGGGTCAAGGTTGAATGCATGAAGGGCAATGCTATTATGGCAAAGGAAGAAATAGGCAAAAAAATAATAAAACTGGTAAAAGAAAAAATCAGATTCTAGCGCGTTCCAGTAGAGCCGAACCCGCCTGCGCCCCTTTCTGTATCGTCAAGCTCTTCAGTTTCATGAAGGCTTGCATTAAGTATGGGATGGAAAAGCATCTGAGCAATCCTCATGCCCCTCTCGACTTTGAAAGCCTCTTTTCCGAGATTGATAAGGACAACTCCCACTTCGCCCCTGTAGCCTGCATCAATTACTCCAGCCATTGTCTTTATTGAGTTTTTTGCAGCAAGGCCTGACCTGTCCCAGATAAGCCCTGCATATCCTTGAGGGATTGCAAAAGCCAGCCCTGTCTTAAAGACCTTCTTTTCCATCGGCTGCATAATTCCGTCTTCAGCAGACCTCAAGTCGATTGCTGCGTCGTGCGCATGCGCAAAAGCTGGAAGCTCTATTTCCTTGTCAAGCCTTTTTACTTTAATTTCCATGATAAGACCCCCTGTTTTGGATTATAATCTGACCTATTTTTTAAAGTCAAGTATTTTTTCAATCTTGTGGCACAATACTTTGCCTGTCTCTGTTGAAATCCTTATGTTTGCTGCCTGAAAATCCTGTGTAATAAAAGTGACATTATAAATGTGGCCCTCATCCTTGACATTCTGGATTATGAAAAACATTTTTATCGGGCTTATCTTAGGGTAGTTTTCAGACACTACCTGCTCTGCACACTCTATTGCCTGAACAGAGCCTATCTTCACCTTTTTTGGGTCAAGCGCGTCAACTGTGCAGCCTGGCCTCTTGAATATGTTCATTTCAGGAGATATCTGGAGCTTGTCTCCTTCAAGTATAAATGTAGTCATCATGTCTGTTTTAGGATTATAGTAGCCTACCTGCCAGGTGTTCTCATTTGCCTTGTCCATCATAAGGAATGCGTGCGCAAGGTAGCATGAACTGTTCTTCTTTTTCCAGTCTGCAAACTCCTGGTGTGATTCCAGATTTGCAAGAACATCGTCCAGTTTCATGGGCTGGAAGAAACAGCTAATCTTTATATATCTTATGATTCTTCTTTTTATACTATGAAGATTCCCAAAGAGCTGAAAAGCCTTCTTGAAAAGCAGCAGTATGGCTTTATAGGAGAGCATTCTGCAGTGAAAATATGCACCTGGACTAAAAAGTCGCTGTGCGATGAGGGAGTCTGCTACAAGGAAAAGTTTTATGGCATAAGATGCCACAGATGCTGCCAGATGACTCCTTCAATAGGATTCTGCCAGAACCATTGCGTAATCTGCTGGAGGCCTGTGGAGCACACAATCGGCCTTAAGATGGAAGGCGATGTTGATGACCCTGAAATGATTATTGAAAACTGTGCAGGCCAGCAGAAAAAGCTTCTTTCAGGATTTGGGGGAAACCCAAAAGTAAACATGAAAAAGCTGAAAGAGGCATGGGAGCCGATGCATTATGCAATCTCGCTTTCCGGAGAGCCTACAATCTACCCCAAGCTCAACGAGCTGATAAGCCTTCTTCACAAGAGGAAAAAGTCCACTTTTGTTGTTACAAACGGAATGCTTCCTGAAGTGCTTGAAAAGCTAGAGCCTCCAACCCAGCTTTATCTTTCAGTTGATGCACCCACAAAAGAGATTCTCATCAAGGTTGACAGGCCCAGCCTCAAGGATGCGTGGGAAAGGCTCAACAAGTCTCTTGAAGTGCTCAAAAAGCTGAAGAAAAAGACAAGGACTGCAATAAGGATAACACTTGTAAAAAATATAAATATGGAGTTTCCTGAAGAATATGCAAAGCTGATAGAAAAGGCAGACCCTAATTTTGTCGAGGTCAAGGCATACATGTTTGTAGGTGCGTCAAGGCAGAGGCTTGAAAAAGCAAACATGCCCTACCACCATGATGTTGTTGAGTTCTCAAAGGAAATTTCAAAGTTCTGCAAATACAAGATTATTGACGAGCAGCCTGAATCCAGGGTTGTCCTGATGATGAAGAAGGACACAAAGAAAAGGATTATGAAGTTCTGATAATGCAAATTAAGCAGCAGCATTGCTCGAGTTCAGTGCAGAAATTGCCTTGCTTAAGGCCCAAACTCAATAATTCTAAACATCTTGTTCGTTGCGAGGGGATGCTCCCTACGGGAACGCAGAACTATCAGAAACAACAAATGGAGTTTTGGAGCAAGGCAAAAGTAAACTGATTGTTAAGCATTGCCGCGCTCCGTGTCGACTATTGGACTGCTTCTGTTCAGGAGTCACCTTTCGAGCAATGTCAAACAAGAAGTACTGCGCTGGGCGGCAATGCAGCCCTAAACAAGCTCTGCCTTTTTTATCTTGAGTGTTGCAAGAATAGGGCTTTCCTCGTCGATTTCAGACTCGATGATTTTTATCCTCTTTTTGAAGATTGGGCCTGAAACCATCAAAGACTCTGCCTCTCCTCCTTCAAATGCAATGTTAAGCCCGACTTTCTTGTTGAGGAGCACAAGCCTGTCAACATCCTTTTCAGTAATCTCCCTGTTGAGCCAAGACTTGTCAAGGCCTTCTGCAGCAATCTTGGTGAGCATAAACTCAAATCCTGTGCTGATTATGTCCTTCAAAAGCTTTTCCTGGTCAATGTGCCACAAAGGCGCAAACGACTTGAGTTCTAAAGATTCCGCAATCCTATCAACCCTTTCTTTCTGATAGCTTGAGTACAGCGCTCCGCTCACAATTCCTTTTATGCCGTGCTGTTTCTGCGCCATTTCAAGCGCATTTTTCAGGTCTGCAAGCTCTTCCTCCTTCTCGCCTTTAGTCTCAACTTCTATTATTGGTATGCCTGCTGCCTTTGCCTGAAGCGCTGCCATCTCGACAGCAGCAGAGTGGAACATGTAAGAGTCAGGATTAATGCTTTTCATTGTTATCATGCAGCCTATCTCATAGTTTCTTTTCATCATTGTGTACATTGCATAGATGCTGTCTTTTCCCGAGCTTACAAGCGCGCCCAGCTTCATATTTCTCGGCTTGTAGAACTGCATGAGGTATTCTGTTATCCTATTGAATCCTGCATTTGATGCAAGTGATTTCATTGCCTTCTGTATCCTTGAGCCGTACTGCGCAGCCTTTTTCTGCCTCCATGCAATCTCCTTTGGAAGCCCCATTTCCTCTGCAATCTCTCTTAGTATCAGCTTCTTGTTGCTTCCCTTGATTTTTTTGTGTGCAGGCACCTGCATTCCTTGAATGATAACATCCTTGTCAAGAAAAGGAGTCATTATTTCAGCGCCCAGCTCTTCAGCAATAGCATAATCCCTTGTAAAATCGCGCTGGTGCATTGCCTTAAGCCCATTCCAGCATTCGTCATTTATGTCCTTTGATTTTACATGCCTTTCGTATCCTGCAAATACCTCTTCAGAGCCAAGCCCTGAAAACACTATTTCAATGCCGTCTTTTTTTGCGAGCTTTGCAGCCTCATAGATTACTGCGCCTACACCAACTTTCATGACATCAGGGCCTACTATTTCTGTCACTTTTTTAATTGCAGACTCTGCCTCTTTCATTGTCAAAATCTTTGCCTTAAGGTCCAGCTTCATGAGCTTTGCAGCCCTCTTTGCAGATTCAATGTCTGCAGAGCCTTCAAGGCCTACAGCATAGCATGCAAAATCAGCCTTTGCCCTGCTGCACAGAAGCGCAATAAATGATGAGTCTACTCCGCCTGAAAAAAGTATGCCGAACCTCTTTTTTGGGATTCTCTTTTCAACTGCCAGAACAAGCGCTTCTTTGAGCCCATCCTTTTCAGGCTTTCCTGCAGCCTTGAGGCTGCCTATGTATGAAGACCATTCCTCTTCAGAAGCAAGCTCCTTGTTTTTTATTGCGTTTGAAAGCATCATTAGAATCGCCTTTGATTTTTAGATTGTGATTATTTTTCCGAAAGGCCCTGGGTTCAAAACTCTTGTATCCCCAATATGGTCCTCCTTTCCTGAATTCTCGTGGAGATGGCCTGAAACTGCAGCCTTTATCTTTCCTGAATTCTTCTTAATGAAATTCCTGAATGACCTGCTTCCGCAGTCCTCTTCAAGTATCTTGTCAAGATTGGTCTTGTAAGGAGGTGCATGCGTTACAAATACTGCTTTTTCATAGCCCTTCATCTTTTCCTCGAGCAGAGGCGATATTTTCTCAAACTCCCTGTCCCTTGTCGAGAATCCGCCGCCTCCCCATCCTATGAAAAGCACTCCGTTGAAATTAAATGTTTTTCTGTGTATGAAAAAAAGGTTCTTGTGCTTTGAGCATGCAAGCCTCATTGACTTTTCAGACTCATGATTGCCATGCACAATAATGACTGGAATCTTCAGCTTTGCAAGCCCTGCAAGCATCTGCTCAAGGTGCTGCTCAAAGATGGAGATGTCTCCTGCGCAGACTATTGCGTCAGGCTTCTTGTCATGTGCAAGCGCTTCAGCTTTTTTCAGCGCCCTTAAGCTTCCGTGCATGTCAACCAATGCAAGTATTTTCATAACAATGAATTATTGAAGTTCATTTATAAATATATGGGGAATCCCTCACCTTTTTAAATTCCCAGTGATAAAGCAGTGCATAAACTGTGCATAAGCATTGCATAATTTAGTGAGTGAAGCGGCATGGACAAAGAAGAAATCAGGAAGGAGCAGGAATTCTATTCAAGCTGGATGAAGCAGGAGCTTCCAAAGATAGGGTACATTGTGGAAAAGGACTGTGAAGAAGCGCTTGTAATGAAGAAAGAGTCAGCAGTGTGCAGGATGAACGGGCTTGTAGGCCTCTTGTTCAACAATGAAAAAGGAAATGGGATGGTGTTTGGCGCGCACATTGAAGACGAAAGCGGCAATCTGATATCCTGCCCTGAATATTTCGGCAATTCAAATCCTGAAGCAAAGTTTTGCTTTGAAAACCCTGACTTTTTTGATGTGCAGAGGGTGATAAGCGCAGAAATGGAATCTTTTCTTTCAGCAAGGACAAATTCTCATGAAGTGCTTGAATTGTGCATGAAATACAAAAGAAAAGGGGTAAATATCAAAAGCACAGGATACTCTCCCAGGATTTTAAAGATAGGAAATCTGGAATATGAAATTGTGAATATAGTTCTTTCTGCACCAGGCCTGAACACAGAGCAGGAAAAGAAGATTGCATTGCTTCTTTCAGAAACATACTCGCTTAATGACGAGCAGTCTCTTCTGTTCAAGTCAGCAAAAAAACCAACTTCAGGAGAGAAAAAAGTATATAAAGAATGGGAAAGGGATATGTTCAGGCACTACGGAAAGCTGCTTGAATCAGGCCTCCTGCAGGAAGGCTTGCTGTCCAATAATTTTTCTGGAAAAGAGTTTGAAGCTGAAAACTGCGTTCAGGAAAGGCTGCTTAGATTCTGGAAGATTTCTGAAGACAGGTTCTATGAGATTCAGAATGTTGTGCTCCACCATAAGTTCCCGGATTCTTACCCTATGCCCTGCAGGGAAGAAAGCAGGATTGTGCTCAAGCAACAGAATAATAGTCCTCAAGAATAATCCTGTCAAGGTTCTCAAGGCTTTTTACGACATAGAGCCTGCCGTCTCCGAGCTGGACAATCTTCTGGCTTAGCTCTTTTCCCTCTTTTGAAAGGTTTATGCCCACTATTGAGATTGTTATGCCGTGGCTTCTTGCCCTTGACACAGACTCCATTGCTTCGTCTTCAGGCCTGTCTCCGACTGTGGGCATTGCGTCTGTAAGTATGATTAGGTGCTTTGTGACCTTTTCTGAAGGAAACATCTCAATAGCCTTTTCAAGCATTGCCTTGAAGTCTGTCTGCATTGACGCCCTTATTGAAACTATCTTTTTCAGCAGGTAGCTGAAGTCAAGCGTAGGCTCGACTGAATCCTTTATGTCTGTCCCAAAAACAACAAGCCCTACCTTGTCCTTGGATGAGATTGCCTTGTATGCAAGCGCAATGCCTGCCTTTTTTGCAACCTCAATCTTTTTTCCCTTCATGCTTCCTGACGCATCAATTCCATAAACAACATAGACCGAGCCCTTGCTCTGCCTTTCAAATGTGCGCAGGTCGTCTTCAGAAAGCTCCCTGTGGCCTCTTCTTATTGCAAGCCTTACTGCGCTTTTTATCGCAATGTCCCTATATCTGTCCTGCTTTTTGTAAGCCCTTATGTTTTCCTTGTCTCCGTAATGCGATGCCTTCTTGTGCACCTTTGTGCCAAGAATTCCCTTGGGCATTATGTGGTTAAGCTCCTCTGTGTACATCACAAGCGAGGCAAGCGCAAGCCCTTTTTCAGATATTGTGCCGTCGCTGTTAAGAATTCCCTTGTCCTTCAGCTTGTCTATGTTTTCCTGCAGCTTCTGCTTGAGCTCCCTCCTGAATTCAGGTATGCCCAGGTTTTTTGCAACAAAAGACGGATTGTATGATGAAAGAAGCCTTATGAGAGTTTCTCCGTATATGTTTTTTGCAATAGAATAGTTGTTTACAAGATTTTCAAAAGCAAGGTCTGGAGTGAATGAGTTGAGGCCCTGGTTTATCGCTTCTGTTATTATCTTGCCCTCCTCAATTGTCTCCTTGTCGTTGCTGAGGACAGACCTCATGAGCTTGTCCTCTTCAGAGGGTGCAAGAGAGCCTTTTATCTCGTCTATCGGCTTAAGCTCCTTTACGCTGGCCTGCTGTATGTCACCGGCAACCACCGCTTTCAAATTCTTCGTGCTCTTCAGCAAACTGCTTGAGCTCGACTTTTAAGAAATCTTCATTAGTCTGCAGGTATTTTACAGAAGGCTTGAGCTCTATCCTGTGGCTTAAGACAGAGATTATGGCATCTGCAATGTCTTCTGCAGTAACAGACTTCCTCTTTGCGAGGTATGCATTTGCCTGCGCCCTTTCATAAAGCCCGATTGAAGCCCTTACAGACGGCTTTTTCTCAAGCTCCTTGTTTTCCCTTAGCAGCCTCACAAAAAGGACTGCAAGGCTGATAAGCTCTTCTGAAAAATCAACATCCAGCTTTTTCCCTTTGGATAATACTATGCTTTTCTCGATTTCGAGTGTTTCAGGATATCCCATGTGGATTATGTCAAACCTGTCTGCAAAAACATCTGAAAGCCTTTCTGTTGAAGAGTCTTCAGGGTTCATTGTTCCGATAAAAATGAAATTTGCAGGAAGCTCGACAGAGTAGCTTCCGATTGTTGCTTCGCCTTCCTGAAGCACCTGAAGCAGCGCGTTCTGGAGCTTTTCAGGGCACCTGTTGACTTCATCGAAGAAAAGCATTCCGTTGTTTGCCTTGAATATCTTTCCTGGAGTGAATGCCTCAATGCTCATAGGCCCGAACTTCAAAGCCTTGATTGGGTCTATGTCACCCAAAAGGTCCTCGACTGCAAGGTCAGGGCTTCCCTGTATCCTCACAAACCTCTGCTCTCCGCCTATCTTTTTTGTCTTCTGGCTTTTCTTTGCAATGCACGAAGGGCAGATTGGGCTCTTCGGCTCGCAGTGGAAGTCGCAGTCATTTACTGTAATTTCAGGCAAAAGCCTTGCAATGTTCCTTGCAATGGTTGTCTTTCCAACTCCAGGAGGGCCTGATATGATTATGTGCCTGCCCATAAGGAGCGCTGACTTTATCTGCCTCTTTGTTTCGTCCTGGCCGAGGATGTCTGTAAAAGAGTCCTTCTGCAGGAATGTTTTTTCAAAGCCTGTGTTTATCATGGCATATTGGAATGTTTAAGGCATTATTTAAAGCTATTTAAAAATGGCAGGCGCAGAATCAGATTAAACATTGCCTTGCTTAAGGCCAAAACTCAATGCACTAACTAATTTTGCATTGCCACGCTTCGTGATGCTTTTTGCACTGCTTCTGGTTAGGAGTCACCTTTTGAGCAATGTCCAGAATGCGTACTGCGCTGGGCGGCAATGCGCATTGCCGCGCTTCGTGTCGCATTTGCTCTCGCTTCTTCAAAGGAGTCACGTGTTAATCAAACTCAAAGAACAAGTACTGCGCTAGGTGGCAATGCTCGTGTTTGATTTTGAACTGATAAGAACCAAGCTATTTACTCTTCCTGCTTCTCAATCTTCTGCGTGTACCTGCACTTCGGATACTGATTGCAGCCGATAAACGCGCCGTAGATTGACTTCCTAAGGACAAGCTTTCCAACCTTGCATTTCGGGCATGGCTTTTCAGTCTTTCCAGTGCCAATATCATCCATCTCCTTCATCTGCTCTGAAGTGTAGCCCTTCATCTTTCCTGGGCACTTTGGATTTATGCAGACATCCTGGGGGCCTTTCCTCTTCTTGATAATCTTGACTTTTGGGTAGCCGCAGAATGAACATACCTCTCCTGTAGGCTTGACAAGTCCTTGGGGTATTGAGAATATTGTCTTGCACTCAGGGTATTTTCCGCACGCAATGAAATGGCCGAACCTTCCCTTTCTTATTGCAAGAATTCCATCGTGGCATATAGGGCATTTTCCGACCTGGGTCATCACATTGACTGTTTCCCTGTTTGCAGCATAAAGCTCTTCGCCTATTGCCTTCTCATCCTTTCTGAACTCATCAACAATTTCAGTTACAACTTTTCTTGCTTCGTCCAGGACATTGTCAGGGGTTTTTGTCTTGTCCCTTATCATGTCCATCTCCTCTTCAAAATGCCTTGTCATGGCTTCGTCGACCAGCAGCTGGCAGTGCTTTGAAAGAGTGTCTGAAGTCCTTATGCCTATCTCTGTTGCCTGAATTGCCTTTCCGTCGACATAACCCCTCTGGAAAAGGGTGTCCACAATCTGGGCCCTTGTCGCCTTTGTTCCAAGGTTTCTCTTCTCAAGCTCTTTTATTATTGAGCTTTCAGTGTACCTTTTGGGAGGTGTTGTCTCTTTGTCATGCTTTGCAACATCGCTAACTTTGACAGCTTCGCCCTTTGCCATTGCAGGAAGCTCTTCCTCCTTGAGCATGACATAAGGGCTGTAAAGAGTGTGCCATCCTTTCTCGATTGTTGTTGTGCCTTTTGCAATGAATATTTCGCTTTTAACGTCAATTAAAGCCTTGACTGTCTGCCTTACAGCGTCATCTCCGAATGTTGCCATGAATCTCTTGACAATCAAGTCATAAATCTTAATCTTCCTGTCGTCCAGCTTTGGCACAATTCCTGTAGGGTAGATTGCCGGGTGCGCAGGGTCGACCTTTTTGCCGTTGTTTGGCTTGAGCTGCTTTCTTGCAAGCAGGAATTCTGCATTTGCCTTGAAATTCTTTGATTTTGAAAGATCGCTTATTATCTTCCTGTAGCCGATTGCTTCAGGCAGCTGCTGCGAAGATGTTCTTGGGTATGAAATATATCCTCCAGTGTAAAGGTCCTGCGCAATCTCAAGAGTTGCCTTTGGAGATATGCCTACGCATTTGTGCGCCTCAATCTGAAGCGAAGTAAGGTCAAACGGATAAGGCGGTGCCTGCGTGAACTTGCTTGTCTCAACGTCTTTTACAGAAGCAGACTTCTCTCCTCTGACTTTCTGAAATATCCTGTCTGCCTCTTTCTCGTCCCATATCCTTTCTTTTTCGTGCCAAGCCTCAAAGCTTCCTGCCTTTACAGCTCCGCTGAGCGAAACCATCCAGTACGGCTCTGGCTTGAATGCCTGGATTTCCTTTTCCTTCTCGACAATAAGCTTGAGCGCAGGCCCCTGAACCCTTCCTGTGGACATCAGCTTGAAATGGCCTGTTGAGCTTATTGCCTTTGTAAGAGCCCTTGAAACATTAATTCCGTAATACCAATCCAGAATGTGCCTTGTCTCGCCTGCATTTGCCTGGCCCCAGTCAAGGGTTTTCTGGCAGTGCTCATATGCCTGGACAAGCTCGTCCTTTGTAAGAGTTGAGAACTTCATCCTGCGGGCGTCGTTTTTCCTGCAGATGAACCTGACGACATTCAGGCCTATCACTTCACCCTCGACGTCGTAATCTGTTGCAACTGTAAATGAAGTTGCATCCTTTGCTACTTTTTTCAGTGCAGCAGCATACTTCTTTGAGAATGCGCCTGACTTTGTAATCTCATATGTTGGAGCCCATTCTATGTCGAATATAGGCAGCTTTGCCTTCTTGTCCTTCTGCCTAAGCCCGAAAAGGTGGCCTACTGCGCATCCAACAACAAGATCCTTTCCTGAATGGGTAACCTCGTAGTAAGGAGCTCCGTTCAGGCTTTTTTTCAATGGCTTTCCGTCGGCAAGAGCCTCTGCAATCTTCTTTGCAGCATTCGGCTTTTCCGTTATGATAAGCTCGTACATAATTTTTCAAAGTCAGCAATACTTTAAAAAGGTTTGGAATTTAGGCGAGAAAATGATTTTCCAGAATTTTTTACCACATTTTATACCCAAAAAATATTTCATCTTGCCCGTAATGCAGCTTTTTTAGTGTGCCTAATTTGCGGAATCCAAAACCCAAGTGCAGCCTGATGCTTGCCTTGTTGGATATTTTGGTGCTGCTAAGGCAGTAGGGCTGTTTTTTAGGCTGGCTTTTCCTGCTTATTTCCACGAATTTTTTTAGGAGCGCTGTTGCAACTCCCTTGTGCCTATGCTCCTTGCTTACAGCAATATCCTCCAAGAAATTGGCATAATGCGAATGGTCAAAAAAATAGCCCATAAATCCAGCAACTTTGCAGTCTATTATTGCAACCATCCACTCTTCTTTTCGCTCTTTGGATGTTATCTCCTTTTTTGCAAGGCGATAGCTGATGTTATACGCTTCAGCCATGACTCTTGCAGCGTCATCAACATGGCTTCTTTTTAGGCTTACTATTTTCATGTTAACTTCTTCGTGCACTAGGAATATATAAATTTGATGATGCAATTCTGCATATTCTTTCATCTGCCATCTCTTATTTTGACAAAATTTATAAACAATCCTCCCAATTTATTCTTCTAAAAGAGGTGAACATGGGAATTTCTTCCGGCATAAGGGACCTTGAGAGGGTTTCAAGGGTTGTAAATGTCCTTTTCAGGAACGGCCTTGGCTATTTTATACAGAAGTACGGCCTGAAAGCCCACCTTCCTTTCTCAAAAAAGATTGCATTCCACAAATATGCAGAGCCTGACTCTCCTGAATCCAGGCTAAGGAAGTCATTTGAGGAGCTTGGCGGAGCTTATGTCAAGCTAGGGCAGATGCTTAGCTTAAGGCCTGACCTTGTTCCTGAAAGTTTGTGCGCAGAGTTTGCAAAGCTGCAGGACAAGGTTCCGCCTTTCTCGCCTGCAAAGGCAAAAGAGATAATTGAAAAAGAGCTTGGCAAGCCATTGAAAAAAGTTTTCAGCACATTTTCAGACAAGCCAATCGGCGCTGCATCAGTCAGCCAGGTGCATTATGCAGTCCTAAAAAACGGAAAGAAGGTTGTTGTAAAAGTGCAGAGGCCTGGAGCTGAAGATGCTTTCAAGGCAGACATAGACATTATTTACCATGTTGCTGCCCGGCTTGAGAAGTCAAAGGCATTCGGAAAATACTCTCCAATGGCTATCGCAAAGGAGTTTGAGAGGTACACCAAAAACGAGCTTAACTTCCTTGTTGAGGCAGGAAACATCGAGCAGTTTTACGAGAATCTTAAGGATGCAGAATATGTCAGGATTCCAAAGCTTTACAGGGATTACACCTCTAAGAGGGTGCTTACCATGGAATATATTCATGGAAGAAAGCTAAGCGACCTTATACGGGACAAGAAAGAATTTCCCAAAGAAAAAGTCCTTAGCTCCATAATCAACACCTGCCTCAAGCAGGTTTTTGAGCAGAGCGTATTCCACGCAGACCTGCACCCAGGCAACATTCTCGTGCTTGAAAAGGGCTCAATCGCACTTCTTGATTTTGGAATAGTAGGCAGCCTCACACCTTATTTGAGAAAGGAGGGTGTAAAGCTTTATGTTGCTTTGGTCAATAGGGATATTGACGGAGTTGTAAACCAGCTTCTTTTAATCGGCAGGCCTGAGCCTGGCGCAGACCTTGAAAAATTCAAGAGCGATGTAAATGACATTGTCAGCGGATGGTATGGCTCAGAAATGAGGCAGGTAAGGGTAACTCATATGCTCCACAGGCTTTTTGACTCATGCATAAAGAACAGCATAAAGATGCCTCCTGACATGGTGCTTCTTGCAAAGGCGCTTCTCACTGCAGAAGGAACAGGAATGATGCTAAACCCGAGATTCAACTTTGTAAAGGAATCCCAGGCATATGTCCAGGGCTACCTGAAGAAAAAGGCAATCTCTAAAGAGTCGTTTGCAAACTTTATGAGGAAGTCGCAGGACATTGCAGAAGTGCTTGAGATGATACCTTCAGAAACACTTTCAGTGCTGCAGCGAATAAAGCAGGGAGTAGTCAAGATAGACATTGAGGATACAGATTTGAAAAGGCTTGCATCCGACATTGACAGGAGCAGCAACAGGCTTTCATACGCAATGATAATGGCTGCACTGATAATAGGCGGTGCGCTTCTGATGCATTCAGGCACAGGGCCTGATTTTTGGGGGATGTCATTTCCCTCTTTGATAATTTATACAATTGCAGGATTCATGGGAATCATGCTTTTGGCTTCAATAGTAAAAGAAGGCTCGATATGGAGGTGAGCAGATGTTTAAGACAGCAAAAAAGCTGGTAAGCCTTGGAGTTAAGGCTGCGAGAATCACGCAGAAGGAAATCGCCAAGGAAGTTAATGAGATGGCAAAGTCAGGAGTGATAAGCCGGAAAGAGGCAAAAGAGCTTGTTTCAAGGATTACTGCTGAAGCAAACCTGGAAAGGCAGAGGCTTCAGAACTTTGTCAGGCAGGAAGTTAAGAAGGAGATGAAGAAGGCAAAGCCGCTTATTGCCGAGGCAAAGCAGAGGGCAAGGAAGGCTGCAATGCGCGCAAAGCCAAAGCTAAGAAGGATTGCAAAGAAAGCAATGGCTGAAGCAAGGAAAGGCGCAAAGAAGGCAGTTTCAAAGGCTGCACGAAAAGCCAGGAAAACAGCAAGAAAAGCTGCATCCAGGGCAAAGCCGAAGCGCTCAAGAAAAGGAAGACGGTAAATTTTTATTTTTTTGTTTTTGTTTTCATTGCCGCCTAGCGCAGTACTCATTCTGGACATCTTTCAAAAGGTGGCTCCTGATTAGAAGCGGAGCAATTAGTGGCACGAAGCGCGGCAATGCTCATTCTAACCATCAAATTTTATACCCTAAAATTCTTAGAAAAAAATATTAAATAAAAAAATAAAAAAACAGATTGGTTATTGCTTTATATCTTTGCAATAAGCTCGCCGGCTTTGGTATGGCTCAATTGTGTCTGTGCATTGACATATGCAACATTCAAGTCAGCCTTAAGCTTTCCGGATGCAAATGTGCCTGTGCAGGTAAATGTGTCCTGCTCTGAATCAGTCAATGTTGAGTCGTCTGCTGGTGAGCATGAAACAACACTTCCGCCTTCAACGTCAAGTGACACGTTTACATTATTCATGTCAAATCCGCCGCTGTTCTGGATAACCAACTGAATCTGGCTTGAGCTTGCTGTAAAGTCTAAGCACGCCATGCCTGATGGCAGTGTGCACTTCTCTGGCAGAAACCTGTCAGGGCTCAATACTCCGAAATATGCAAGAGCGCCGATTGCTGCAAGCACAACAAGGATTGCCCAGCCGTAGGTCATCAAGAACTCCATTGCTGCCTGTCCTTTTTTGAACATTTTGCTATTCACCTCTTTTATGTATAGATTGATTGTTCTGATATACAAATTAATATACTGATATATAAATGTTTTGACAGAAAAGATTTATCTTACATTCGTGGTTACGTCTGCATCCATCTGCTTGACAATCGGGCTTCCCCTTAAAGAATATGTCACAACAAGCTTTTCCCTGAACTGGTCTCCCTCAATTCCGTTGTCGCAGTTCGTAAAGTTGAGCATAAGCTGGCTGTCCACAATCCTGTCAATAAAGACTGCATCGCACTCTGCGATTGTTGCATTGTAAATGAATGCGTCTGCGCCAAAAGCAGGCTGTATCACGAACTTTGCATCTGAAGCCTCAACCTGAAAGTCAAGGCACGCCATTCCCTGCGGAAAAACGCACTTTTCAGGCAGGAACTTTGTTGGAGTCAAAACACCGAAATAAGCAAGCGCGCCTATTGCTGCAAGAATTGCAAGTATAGCCCAGCCATAGGTCATCAAAAACTCCATTGCTGCCTGTCCTTTTTTGGCCATACCCTAAAATTAAAATTCAAATATATAAATGTTTTGAAGCGCTACGACAAAAGCATAGACCCCAGCACTTTTCCCAAAAAGAAGTCTGAAATGTAAAACAGGATTACTGCAGTGATTATGAATGACGGAATGTACTTCAGGCCTGCCTTTACGCTGCCCCTTCTTATGATTGCAACTATTGCAGCTGAAAAAAATGAGGTTACTGTAAGCATTATGACTGAAAAAAGCCTGAAGTCTGAAGGCTTTATTGCAAGAGTTGTGAAAGAAGCGCCAAAGCCTGCAACACCTCCGGAAGGAAGCGATATTGTTGAGACTATTGAATGTATTATGTGCAGGAGCTGGTTTGAGAGCGCAAAAAGCACAGGCGCTGCAGCAACTGTCGCAAAGGTTATGAAGATTACATAAGTTGTTACGTTTGCTGACATCTCCTTCTTCATTATCCTTGATTCTGATATGTTTGTTGAAATCTTGTTGAGGAGCTCCCCAACTTCTCCGCCAGCCCTAAGGCCTTCAATAAGCAGGCTCATCGACCTTTTAAGAAGAGGCGAGTCGTACTTTTTTGTGAAGTCTGTAAGCGCAGTCTCAAGGTCCTTTCCGCTCATTGTCTCCTTTGCAACAATCTCAATCTCGTTTGCAAGAACCCCGAACCTAGGCCTGACTGAAAACCACAGCGCCCTGTCAATAGGCATTCCAGCCCTGATGTTTGCAGATGTCAATTGGAGGAAGTCTGCAAGGACATCCTCTATGCTTGTCTTTCTCTGGAATATCCTAAAGTCAAGCATCAGGTAAAACAGCAGCCAGACAAGGAAAAGCACTCCAAAAAAAATCAGCGCCCATACTATTGCCATGACTATGACTACAAAAACAAGGTTTGAATCAGACTCAAATGAAAAAAAGTAAATCAGGTATGCGGAAATAATAAGGTTGATTATAATGCAGAAATTGAAAAGAGTCTTTGTAACCCTTTCCTCCTTTATGCTTAATCCTGCCTTTTCAATGTAGTTCCTAAGCATGTACTTGCGCTGCTGCCTTATCTTATCCTTGCGCTTCTCCTTAATCTCCTTCTCTTTCTTCTTGGCGCGCTCGTAATGCTCTTTAAAATGGGTCAGCTTTTCAGCCTCCTGCCTTATCCAGCCTGTCTTTTTCTTCTCTCCTGGATTTTTTGCCTGATTTTCCATTTTAGATTTCAACTGAAGGCCTTGACGACCGGATTATTGCTATGAACATGAACTGGATTAAGGCTATGGCAAGCACAAGCACCATAAGTGATGAAAGCCCCATCTCAAATGAAAGAAAGCTTGAAAGCACTATCAGCATTGTAACTCCCAATGATGGCACTATTACTGCAATCATCATGTAGAACATTGCAAGGGGGTTTAGCTTCCTGCCGTATTCCTTTACAGCAATTATCTGCTCCCTTGTAATCTGGTCAACAACTGCTCCGAGGGATGATGAAACATCTGCGCCTGTCTTGAGTGAATTCATTATCTGCCAGAGCAGCTTCCTGAAATCCTGCGAGGGCGTGAGCTCAATTGCCTCCTCAATCGCCTCTTCGATTGTTGCTCCAAGGTCTACATCCTCAATTATCTCGTTTATTGCCTTTCCTATTGTAGGGTAGCTTTTAGAGACATTGACAAGCGCGTTGTACAATGGCACTCCGCTTTCAAGCTCGACAACAAGGAACCTTCCTGCAAACACTATCTCCTTGTCAATGTCCTTTTCGCGCCTGATAATCTTTGCCTCTGGCAGCTTCATAAAGTAAAAAAACATCCCTACAAAAAGCAGGGGGAATACAAAATAGAGCACCCTCAAAAGTATATCAAGCTTCATGAAAAGCGCTCCAAGAAGGAAGATTATCATTGTGGTCATGTAGAATGAGGTGAATGCTGCGCGCCTTACAAATTCAACAGGCGTGTATTTCATTCCAGACTGCCTTAGCTTCAGCCCGAGGGCTGGGAATGACTTTGCAATCCTCTCAAATATATTTGACCTGATTCAAACCACCCTTTCCTGATTATTAATTATTATAAATTAAGGAATGCGCTACATTTTTCTGTTGTGGCGCACATACTTCATTAGGTTCTCCTTGTTTGTGTAGTACTCTGCAATTACCCTGCCTACATTGTCAACTCCGTCTATGTCCTGCTTCACAAGCCATTTCAGGACTGCCTCTTTTTCAGCAACTTCCTTTGCAAATGCAGCTGCTGATGTGCCTGTGTAAAGCTCAAGCTCTTTTGTAAGCACCTTGCTCTTGCTTACTGTTTCGAGTTTGTCAGTCTTTGTGTTGTGCTGCATAAGTATGTTTGCAGATGAGTCAGGCAGTATTTCAGCAATCTGGAATGTCCTCCTGTTGCCTGTCCTCCTGTTCCTGTACTGCACAATTATAAGCGATACTGCAGGAAGCATTGACTTTGGAATTTCAATTGGAGGGTTTGTAAGCCTTGTTATTGTCTCCTTGACATCGTTTGCGTGGACTGTTGCATAGACTGAATGGCCTGTGTGGATTGCCTCAAAAAGGACTTCAGCTTCCCTTTTCTTCCTTATTTCTCCGACTATAATCCTGTCAGGCCTCTGCCTCAAGGAGTTTACAAGCAGGTCAAGCATGCTTATCTCTCCCTTTCCTTCAGGATTTGCAAGCCTTGTGACCATCGGAAGCCAGTGCAGAAACGCAGGAAGCTTTATTTCCCTTGTGTCTTCAATTGAGATTATCCTCTGGTTTGGGGGAAAGAAGTTCGCAACAACGTTGAGCATGGATGTCTTTCCTGAAGCAGTTCCTCCTGCAATCAGCGCAGACATCTCGTAATGCACTGCCTGCCATATGAGCGCTGCAGCAGCAGCTGATATCGCTCCTGCTTTTATGAATGAAGTTATTGTCCATGGCTTTGTCGCAAACTTTCGAAGTGTTATTGTGTTTCCGACATTTGAAATTGGCATAAGAGTGGCGTTTACCCTGTCGCCTGTGTCAAGGTTTGCGTCCATAAGAGGATTAAGTATTGTAATCTGCCTTCCGACTTTCCTGCCTATCATTGATGCATAGTGCCTTATCTTTTCCTCGCTTTCAACTCTGATATTTGTCTTGAGCCAGCCGTGCTTTCTGTGGTAGACCCATACAGGCTCCTCTGCAGAGTTTACTGCAATCTCCTCAAGAGCCTCATCGTCCATAAGTATTTCAATCTGGCCTAGTCCTAATGACTTCTGGATAAGGTATGATGAAAGAAAGTTTGAAGTCTGCTCGTCTATGTCTGGAAAGTATTTCTGGACAAGGTCCTTTATTGTCTCGCTGAACTTGTCTTCTATTATTCCTGAACGCTTTGCCTGCGTTATGTCTACCATTCCAAGGCTGACTTTGTGGACAAGCTCCTTTCTTATCCTTTCAAGAATTATTTCAGTGTTTCTGCTTATTGTGCTGATTGAGAGCTCGTATCTTGGGACAAAGTCATCCTGCTCCATAAAAATCCTTACAGAAATAGGCATGTTTAGGGATGTAAATTTGTATGAGTCTATGACTTTTGCGTTGCCAAAGTGCTGGTGTTCAGACTGCTTTCCTGCAGCTGCACTCTTTCGCGCAGGATGCCTTGAAGCCTTGGGCCTGCTGCGCTTTTGCAGGTGATGCCTGGCTCTGCCATGCACCTTTTTAACGCCTCTTTTTTTTGCCATTTTGGAATATTAGTTTAGATATTAATCAAGCATCAGCTTTTCAGGAAGCTTGCAAGCTTTTTCAGCTCTGTCTCAAACAGGCCTTTTTTCTTGTCTATTGAATCAAATGTCTTCTTCAGCTCTGACATGTGCTTTCCAACTGCAGCTGACTTTGATGCTATGCTGAACGCCTTTGCCTTCTGTATAAGGTGAATAAGCTCCTTCTCAAGGTCGTTCCTTTCGTCGTTAAGCTTTTTGAGCATTGCCTCGACCCTTGCCTTTTTGTCAAAGAATACTGAAAACTGGTGAGATGCTCCCTGGCCATCCTGGACTCTTGCATCTATCTCGCTCTTCTTCTCCTTTGCCTTTGCAAGTATCTCTTCCTGCATCCTTGCAATGTTCTTCTCCTGCTCTTTCTTCTGCTCAAACAGCTTTTCAAGCTCGCTTCTTCTTTCCTCTACGCTCTGCTTGACAGAATCTGCAAGCTCCTTAAGCCTTGAGATGTGCTCTTCAGAGCTGGATACAACCTTGTCTTCAGACTCTATGCTCTTCTCAATTTTCTCGATTCCTTTCCTGAATTCTGCAAGCTTCTGCATAAGGAGGTTTTCGCGCTCCCTTATTGAAAGCGCCTCAAGCTTCTCCTTGTCAAGCTGCTTTTCCTCAAGGTCAATATCCTTGAGTATTTCAGAATACTTTTTCTGCTCCCTTGAAATCTGAGATTCAACCTGTGATATGCTTTCCTTGAACTCCTTCTGCTGGCTCTGAATCTGCTGGTCAAGCCTGTTCTTCAGCTCCTCATATTTCTCAAGGTCTTTTAAGTCTCCCTTTACCTTCTTGATTTCAGTGCCTAAGTCTTTCTTAAGCCCGTCAAACTGCTCGCGTATTTTCTGGAATGTCTCGCTTTCCCTGTCAAGAAGCGCAAGCGCAACCTCTGCCTTTCTTACAAAAGCCTCCTTCTTGCCGCCGAATTCCTTCTCCTTTTTAACAAGCTCATCCTTTGTAAGAAGCCGTTCAACAAGATAGGGGGTTGTAAACTTGTATTCTATGCTTATTATCCCCTCTTCCTCAAGAAAGTCAGCCCACTCTTCAACAACAACTGTTGAAACTCCAAGCTGCTTAGCAGCCTCTGCAACAGAAAGCTTTTTGTTCTTCCTAATAAGGGTTACAAGCTTGTCTACTCCTGTCTCAATCAGCGAGCAATCTCCCATCTATGCCATTCACCTCTTTTGCATTTATATTCTCCCAATACTTTAAAAATCTTTGCGTTGGCATGCTGCTCATGATGCAAGGTCCTCTGCTTCATAGCGCTCAAGCCTGGTCATGCCTTCTTCCGGATTGTTCTCATTGTCAAGCCTGAACCAGGAAGGCATTCCTGAAATCAAAGATGATGAAATTGTCCTGTTTGACCAGTATATGTGGTCAACAATGCTGCGCTGCTGCACCTGGATTCCCTGGTCAATCAGCTCCTGCAGGTTGACAAGGCTTTCTATTCCATATTCTGAAGTGCTGAAATTGCCTTCAAGCCTCATAAGGAAGCTGGGAGCCATGCTCCAGCTGATGTAATAAGAGTGCTCTGCATGGCTCTGAAGGTTTGAAGTGTCATTTCCTTCAACAAAATGCTCAAATGGGGTAATATTGAATTTGTTTGCAGCTTTTCCGCCTGTCTTAAGCGCATAAATCGGGTCTTCCATGCCCAGTATTGAGACTAATGCAGAAATTGATTTTGTTGTGTTCCATTCTGCAAGGCCTGTTGAATCTTTCACATAAACCAAAGTTTCAAGGAGTACATTCAAAGTCCAGGGATCTGAATGTGCAATAGACACATTTTGGACAGCCATGCTTATCTGAAGGTTTATCCTGCTTCCCTGCTGCTGCATCTTTGAAGCCCAGTCTGGAAATGTGGTTGATTCCATCAAAGACTGCTGCTCTCCGTAAAGAGTTCCGTTCAGAAGCAGCTCTGCAAATCCGGATTCTGTGTCATTCAGGAATTTTCCTTCTGACGAAACCCAGTCAATTAGAGATAAAACAGACCTGTGCGATGAGATGAAAAGCCCTCTTTCTATGTCCTTGTCTATGTCTGCCATGAAGCTGTTCATTGTGCTTACCCTTGTTTCTATGACAAGCGCCTTGGACTTCAAGCTGTACCTTGAATGGACTGTAAATGAGAAAAGCGCTGTTGCAATCAGCATTATTGCAATGAATGTAAAGAATATCGCCTTTTTGCTTGACCTCATCCTGGAAATCACCATATTCTCACCTCTACAACTGCAGGCCCCCAAAGCGAAGGGACGTCTGAAATTGAGATTGTGTCTGCCTCAAGGTTGTTTTCATCAAGCTTTATGTCCAGCTTTCCGTTTGAGTCAAGGTCAAGCCTGCTGTAAAGCCTGTAGGCTGCATCGTCAAGAGCATCATCTTCTCCGTAGGTTGCATTTGAGTAATAGCATGTCTGGTTTCCTGAATAATCTAAAGGCACATTAACCTCTCCTGAAGTTCCGTCCTCGAATTCAAGGCTCCATGTGCATCCTTCTGAATATGAAAAAACTCCGCCGTAATCAAGCAGTCCGCCTATCCTTAAGGTGTAGATGAGCCTGTTGTATTCAGAGCCTCCTGTTGTGTTTGCAGGGCTTATTCCTGTGCGCACAGTTATGTTGTTCTGCTCTTCAGGAATTATAATTGATGTTGGAATGCTTACTTTGAAGGCATCGCCAAGGTCCCGGTAAAAGCTTCCGAAATCGCTAAGGTTGAAAACTCCAGATTTTCCTGCGCTGTTCTCGACAAATACTGTGTCTGTCCACTTGTCTGCAGAATATGATGTTGCAGAAAGCTCTGAAAGCACTGCGCCTTCAGGAATGAATATTGAGCCTTTGCTGATTGTGTTTCCAAAAATCTCGCCTGATGCAGTCACAGTAACTTCTCCGTATGACATCTGAGGAATTTCAGGAGTGTAGCTGAATTCTATGAATGATTCAGGGCTTAATGATGTTTCTGCTGTTATTGTCTGGTTGAACCGCTGGGTTTCAGAATATGTAATCAGCTCATTTGCTATAATCAAGTATGTTTCTTTAAGCTCCTCATAATTTGAAGAGCTGAAGTACGCTCCGTCAGTGCAGTTTGCCATATATTCCAAAGTGTCATCATCTGCGCCTATCCCAAATCCAACAGTGTAGACTGTAATCCCATATTCATTATAGGCATCGCATGCAGCTTTTATTGCATCATCCTTTGCAGTGTCTGAATACCCGTCATTGTTAAGGTCTCCAGTAGTTCCCTGCAAAGCGCACTCCTGGTTTGCCTCTCCGTCAGTCATTACTATCATCGCTTTTTTCTTCGCAGACTCTGCAAGCTGTGTGCTGCTTCCTGCAAGCTCAAGGTCAAACGCAACATTTGTATCCCAGCACCATGTGAAAAAGCAGCTTCTCCTGTTCCTGACTTTGGCTGCAATTATGTTTTCTCCGTCATTCAGGATTGATGTGTTTATGTTGACCTGCCTGTTCCAGTAGGATGCTGTGTGAGTGTTGAGAATATCATTGTCAACAAGGTTGCCGTTTATGTAGATGCTTGCGCCGTCGTCAGAATAAACATAAAGCCTTGCAAAAGAGATGTCTGAAGCATTTGTGAGATTGAATTTTTTCCTGAAATAATAATATCCTTCATACTTGCTTATCACAGTATTAAGCCCGCTGTAGCCGTTGCCGAGCGCAGCCCTTCCCTGACTCCAAGAGGAATCTGAAAACCCTAAGCTTGTCCAGCCTGAAGGGTCTGAACTTAAGTCATTGTCATCATATCTCCAGGAAGATGCCCTTCTTGGAACAATCATTACCTGGGAGTCATTTTTCAGCATCTCGACTGCGCTGTTTACTCCGCAGCATATGCATGTTCCTCCTTCTGCATTATAGCTGTCAATCTCATCATAAAGGTCTTCAGAGCTGTTTGTCAGCCAGAGTGTGCTGGATGTTGAGCTTTGGTAGCTTGCAAGGCCTACAAGAGGTCCTTCTGTTCCAAGTATTGTGTCAACAAAATCTTTTCCAGCGCATTTTGCAACGCTAAGCCGTTGAGTGCTATTTAGATTAAGGTCGCTGCTGCTGCACTGCCTTACAGTGCCGTCAACATTGTCCTGGTCCATTCTCCAGTCCATGCTTCCGCTTACATCTGTTACAAGCACTGAATCAAGCATAGCTCCTGTTTTTGTTATGTTTTTCAGGCCAAGCCTTACAGGAATTGTTTCCATGCTCATGCTGCTGTAGCTCACCCCATCACTCGAGAAAATTGAGGCAAGCTGCGAATTTGAAATGTTGACAATTGTAGAGCCGTTTGCCTTTGCCTCATACACTGTTGTCCCGCCTATAGTCAGGTATGTTGTGTAGTTGCTTTCAAAGTCAAGGTAAACACTCATTGAGCTCAAGTTGCCAGGCACATAAATTGAGGTGTAAAGGTTTACAAGCCCGTCTATTCCAGGAAGCCAGGATTTTGATGAAGCAGTGCCTCCGGCATATGATACTCCGAGCTCTTTGTTGTCAGGAGTGATGTATGAAACCTTGAAATATCCTCCGCCAATGTATTTTGGGCCGCTTGCAGTGAAGTTTTCGTTTATCTGCTCAAACCTTACAGAAAAGTTATTCATCCCTCCGTGGAGGCTGCTCCAGTACTGCTCTTCAATGTTCCAGGTGCTCGGCTTTATGTATGAGCCGTTGCCTGAGCCTTTTGGGAAAGAGCCGGAGTACTGGCCGTTGATGTAAAACTTTGCGTCTGTTCCTGTCAATGCTTCAAGCATTACTCCTGTTATGTTGGTGATGTTCTGGGGAAGCTCAATTTTTGCAGTTATGTTTCCCTCGCCTACAAATCCCCCAAAATAAGCTATTGATGATGATTTCCTGCTCTTTATTCCTGTAAGGAATGCTTTTGAGGTGAATCCGAAAACAGGCCTAAGCTTTGCATATCCTGAAATTATTTTCCTGCTGCTTATCAGGGAGTTGTTGAGCCCTGTGCTTCTTGAGTGTATTGATTCGCCGTTTACAAGGACAGCATAGCCGTAGTTCTGGGGGATTGAATCTCCTATTATTTCCATTGTAAGGTTTTCAGCAAGGCCTATGCTGTCTTCAGCCCAGAATTCGCCTATCTGCTCTGCAATTGTGTTGTTCAGCCTTGCAATGCTGCCTGATGCAATCAGCTGCTCAACATAATCATTCTCAATCTCGCCAACCTTCAGCTCCGAAAGCGTTCCTATCAGGTCTGATGACAGATAGCTTAAGTGCACTGTAGGCTGCCTGTTTATATGGGTTGAGGAAATAAGAACAAGGCCTATGAGAAGTATGCCTGAGGCTATAAGCGCGTCGAGAGTGAAGAATATTGCCTTCCTGCCATGCCTAGCGCAAAGCCTGCTGCAAAATCTGCCTAATTTTTCCATAAGTGCAGCACCACCCTCTGGATTGTTGAATTGTAGATTGCAAACCTTGCAGTCTGGACAAGAAGCTTAGGGCTTGTTGAGTTTATCCCGTATTCATCAGTTATGCTGTTGTCAGCGCCTTTTATGAAAATGTGAAAATCAAACCGGGTCTTGAATGCAGCCTTTGCATCTGCATATTCCATTGATTTGAGGTATTCAAACTTGGTTGTGTTTATCCTGTAGTTTCCGTCTGTAATTCCTATTGAGCTTGCATTTGATGCATTCCAGCCAGGCGGGCTTCCTGATGACATAAGCGCAGAGCTTATTGATTTTGAGTCTATAATAAGCTCCTGCCAGTCTGATTCAGAATCATCTGAAAGATTGCCGTAGAAATTAAAGTAGATGACTGCTGCTGTTATCATTATAAGCAGGCCTACCATAAAGTCGATGTACCACACCTGAGCCTTTCTGCCTGATGAATCAGCTATTGATATAGACAGTCCCATTTTTCTTTGATATTGTGTTTTGGCCTTTTGCAATGCTTCCCTCAACTTCCGCAGTCCTTGCAGCATACTCATGGTGAACTGACTCTGCAGTTATGTATCCCTGCGAAAATGAGATGTTGTAGATTACTCCGTTGAGTGTTGAAGGTATTGAAAACTGCCTTGAATAGCCGTCTTCAACATTTGATGCAATCAGTATTTCAGAATTGACGTATGAAACAACATCCTGAAGATATGCATACTCTTCTTCCTGCCTTAGGTCCATCATCCTGTCCCTTGCAATGACTGAAAAAACAGCCATTATCATGAATGCCAGCATGACAAGCATTACAAATTCCATCGCAACCTGCGACTTTCCAAAAAAAGTTTTGCTTATCCTGAAACCCAAACATATCCCCCCCTGCTCTCAATGCTTATGTAATGGACGCCCTGGGTTTTGGAGAGGTTTCCTGAAATATTGATGGGAGTGTATACCACAATGTCATCCTCAATGCTGCCTCTCCTCATTTTGAATGAGATTTCGTGGCTGCCTATTGAGATTTGGCTTATTTTGTCGGGCAGGTATGCTTTTATTGTAAGCCTTGAAGGCTCTCCCAGATAGTATACTGTCTCTGCTCCGTCTGCAATCCTCTTTGATATCTGGTATACCTGGGCAGAAGATATTTCGTCTGTAGTGTCCTTTGAGTTTGTCTCAAAAATGATAATGAGTGGGATTGTGACTATGGCAACAAAGCCTATAATGATTAGGTATTCCATTGCCACCTGCGCTTTTGCAGAAGCGCAAATTAATCTTTTCAAGACAGCACCTCTTTTTTTGACTGATTTTTTTCTGGCTGATTTTTTGCCAGACTTTTTGAATGATTATTTACCCGACTGATTGTTTGCCTAGCTGATTATTTACCTGATTTTCCTAAGCTCAAGCCTTGCAGCATCAGGCTTGAAATCCTCGATGATAAGGCTTCTTATGTACTCAGTAGGCTTAATGCCGAGCGATTTGGCTCTTGCAAAAAGCCTTTCCTTCATCTCTGCTGAAAGCGTTACCCTTACCTCATTCTGGACCATAGTTCATAATTTTGTAATGCCTAATATATAAATATTTCTAAATTTAGCCATAATTATGGCTAAAAAATAAAAGAGCACAGTGAATTAGACTGCATCAAACGCAGCTGGCCCTTATTTTGTTCACAGCCAGGCCAATCAAAAAGCTTAAATAACTCGGCTGGAAGCATAACCCTATGAATAAGGGCGTTTTTTTTGCAGCAATGTTTGTTCTGGCAGTTTTGACTGCCCAGTGCGCTGCAGCAATCACAACAGAAGGAAGGATAAAGCTCCTTGCAGTTTCAGAGCTGGAGGACGGCAGCCTTTCAGGAAGCGTTGCAGACCTTAGCCTCGAGATAATCAAAGGGTCTGGAAGGGTTTTTGTAAACACATACCCAATGTCAAAGCTTGACACCCAGATGTCAATGAGGTTTGCAAAGCAGCTTGCATGCAAGCACTCAAAAACTGAATGCGGGGCGTATGACTTTATTTACACAATAAAGGCTGAAAGCTCTCTTGTAGGCGGGCCGAGCGCAGGGGCTGCAGCTGCAGTCCTTACCTCTGCAATGCTTGAAGACCTGAAGCTTAAGGACGGAATTGCGATTACAGGCACAATAAATTCAGGAGGGCTTATCGGGCCTGTCGGCGGTGTGAATGAAAAGATTGATGCTGCTGCAAAAGCGGGAATTTCAAAGGTCCTTGTGCCTGAATGGGAGATTGTATCAAACACTTCAAATGCCAGCATAATTGCAGAAGAAATGGGCATTGAGCTTATAGGTGTTGCAAGCCTTGATGATGCACTTTTTGAGTTCACAGGAATTAAGCCAGCGGAGGATAAAGGCGAGCTTAAGGCAAGCAGCGAGTATGAAAGCATAATGAAGGAGCTTGCAGAAATGCTTTGCAGCAGAAGCGAATCCCTCCAGAAGGAGTATCTTGAATCGCCTTCAATTCCACCAGGACAATACGAGGAGTTCATGGCAGATTCTGAAAAAGAAGCTGTGAACAGCACTGCAAAAGCAATGAAGTCTTTTGAAAACCATGATTATTACACTGCTGCATCCTACTGCTTCAGGGCAAACCTTGAGTACAGGTCAATGATTTACTTCCTGAAAAACTTTTCAGAAAACAGGACAATGGAATTGGTTGAGAAGCTTGAAAGAGAGATAGCAAAGGTAGATGAAGGCTTAAGCTCAAAGGAAATTAAGACAATAACAGACATCCAGGCTTACATGATTTCAAAGGAGAGGGTTGATGAGGCTGCAGAAACAAGGTCTAATGTTGAAAAGGACATTGGAGACAGGAAAAAATCTGCATACTGGCTTGCTTACGGCGAAGAAAGGCTTTTTTCAGCATACACCTGGAGCTATTTTTTTGGGCTTGAAGGCCAGGATTTTGAGATAAACAATGAGACTCTTGCAGAGGCGTGCAGCATAAAGATTTCAGAGGCTGAAGAGCGCTTCAATTATGTCAACTTCTATTTTGACGGCACACTTTCAGACACAAGGAAGGGCATTGAGAGCGCAAAGAAGGACCAGCGGAATGGAAATTTTGAGATGTGCACATACAAGGCAAGCAAGGCAAAGGCAGAAGCCAATGCAATTCTCGGGCTTATTGGTGTTGAAAAAGACGCGCTAAGCCTTATTTTAAGCCAGAAAATCAGAGCTGCAGAAAAGGTAGTTATCGAGCAGCAGAACGAGGGAATTTTTCCTATAATGGGGTATTCATACCTTGAATATGCAAAGGCTCTCGCAGGAGAAGATGAGTCAGCTGCAATAATCTATTCTGAATATGCAATGGAGTTAAGCAGCTTTGAATTTTACTTTGAAAAAACAGAGGGGTTCAGCATTCAGAAGCTGATTAGCATTGGAAGAATTGACAGGCAGATTATAGGAATGCTCCTCATAGGCCTGGGCATAGGATTTGTTCTTGGAAGGCTTGCATCAGCAGGAAATAAGCGCAATCCTGCTGCAAAAGCTAAGCCTGGAAAAAGGAATAAGGCAAAAAGCAAGAGAAAAAATTAGCGCTTTCGCTGTTCTGGAAGATTAAACCCTCGCAGACACCCCGAAGGACGTCTGCGCGGGAAAAAGAGGTGATAGATCATGAATATCATGACTACCTATGTTACTACTAGTGTATAGTGTAGGTTATATTTAAAGCTTTCGGTTATTTGAGCATTCTAAAGTAGTAACAACCCAAAGCTTTTTAAATGGCTCTGAAAGGCGCCAGGTTTTTATATAGGGCACTAATAAAGATAAAACATGAAATGCATAAAATGCAGAAGGAATGCAGCTATTGAAGTCAGCAATACAGGCGCGCTGTGCACAAAATGCCTTCTTGAGCTTTCTGAAAAAAGGGTAAGGAAGGGGCTTAAGCAGTCAGGCCCTGTCAATAAAGGCGAAACTATTGTATTCATTGATGATGGCAGCGCAAAATCCAAAGCAAGCATTGCCCTGTTCAGAGATATTGTGCAGGGGCTTCCGGTTAATGTAAAAATACGCTCTGCAAAAAGCGCAGCAGGCATCAGCAAGCCTGCAAATGCCAGAGTTGTAATTCCATGGTCTCTTGAGGATGAATGCACTCATTTTCTTTCAGCATTGTTCTCTGGAAAAAAAGAAGCCTCCTTTCCAAAAAATTCAATAATGCTCTTAAAAGAGCTTAGCGAAGACGAGATAACTGCAATTGCAAAAGCCAAATGCCTGAAATTCAGCAGGCCTGAAAAGAAGAAGGACAAAATAAGGCTGCTTATTGACTCTCTTGAGAAAAGGTATCCTGGATACAAGCGCTCCCTGCTCAACAGCATAAAGGAAATAAGGCAGATAAAGTGCAGATAAAAAATCTAAAGAATTCAAAGCTCTCTTCGGGATTTTGTAAAGAACGCAGTCCTTGAAATTGCTCCCAAATCTGCTGCTCCTGAAATCTTTCTTCCAGCATCCCACATTATATGAGGGTAAACCTGTGAAACAATAATCTTGTGTATGCTCTTTATGTATGTAAGATAAAACCTAAGCCTCTGCTTATCCATTCCAATCGCTGCCTGCTTTGCAAGCGGATAGATTGAGTATATTTCTTCTGCAACTGACTTGTCCATATTTGACCTGTATGCGCTTATCAAAAGCCTTAGCCTGAAAAGGTAGGAGCAGAGCATGAATTCGCTTGGCGCACTTCCATTCATGCTGTATATCCCTGACTCGCGCGCAAGCATGTCTACATCGCTGAAAGCCTTTGCAGCATCCCTCTTCTGGAATTCAAATGATTTTACAGTGTTTTCAAGAAGCTCAATCATGAGGTTTGCAAGCTCTGCAGCCTTTTTTTCAGCGCCTGCTCCTGTTTCAGCCAGCCTTGGTATCAGCCTTGTTTCATCAGCCATGTCTCATTTTAAAATAATCTGGTATATAAATTATTCGGGTTGAAAAAGAATAAAAAGCGCAGCCAACCAAAACGTTTTAAAGCAAAAGCTCAATCACTATGGTTATGGACTGCCCTGAAAAAGAATTTGACGCATTCGGAATCGGAAGCGCGCTTATGGACTTTCTTGTAGAAATGGAAGACAAGGAGCTTGTAGAGCTTAGCCTTGAAAAAGGCAGCATGACATTAATCAGCGAAGATGAGTCAAAAAAGCTCATGAAAAAGCTGGAATCATACAATGTGAGGACTGCTCCAGGCGGAAGCACTGCAAACACGCTTGCAGGAATTGCAGCGCTCGGAGGCAGGGTAGCGTTCTGCGGAAAAGTGGGCCATGATTTGTATGGAGAGGTTTACGAGCAGAAAAGCGCTGACTGCGGAGTCTGCTCAAGGATAAGGAAGCACAGCTCAAAGGCAACAGGCCACGCAATAACTTTCATAACTCCTGACAGCGAAAGGACTTTTGCAACCCACCTCGGAGCCTCAATCCACCTCAAAAAAGAGGATGTCCTGGAAGAGGATATTGTGAAAAGCAGGATATTCCACACTGAAGGATACCAGCTTGAGGATGCGGGGCTTAAGGAGACTGCAATGCACGCACTCTCGCTTGCAAAGAAGAACTGCGTTATGGTCTCAATAGACCTTGCAGATGCAGGGCTTGTGAAAAGAAACCTTGGGCAGATGAGGGAGATTGCCAGGGAATATGCTGACATTGTTTTTGCAAATGAGAAAGAGGCTTTTGCATTCGCTGGAATGCCTGATTCAGGCAGGCCTGAAGATGCACTCGAAGAGCTTTCAAAATACTGCAAGACTGCGGTTGTCAAGATTGGCGCAAAAGGCTCGCTTGTAAAGCAGGGCAATAAATCATTCAGGATTGAGCCGTTCATTGCAAAGGCTGTTGACACTACAGGCGCAGGAGACATGTATGCTGCAGGATTTCTTTTTGGCATTTCAAGAGGGCTTCCTGTTGATGTATGCGGAAGGATAGGAAGCTGGGCTGCATCAAAGGTTGTTGCACAGGTCGGAGCAAGGCTGAACTGCTGCCTTAAGGACGAAGTAAAGAGCATTATTCAGCAGTAATTTGCCAGCATAATCAGATTAAGCATTAACAGCATTGCCGCCCAGCGCAGTACTCGTTCTTGACATTTCTCAAAAGGTGACTCCTGAACAGAAGAGATTCAATAATATTCACGGAGCGCGGCAATGCAGCATTGCCGTGGTGTTTTGCATTGCAACGATTGCCTTGCTCCAAAACTCCCGCTATTGTTTTTTATTGTTCTGCGCTCCCGTAGGGAGCATCCCCTCGCGACGAACACAAAGTTGAGAAAGTTAGAGTTTTGGCCTTAAGCAAGGCAATAATCCTCACGAAGCAATGCCCAAGAACTGGAATATTAAAAGGCCGGGACTTCCAAAGAAAGCGTTTGGGGGTGTTTCCGGAAGTCCCTGCCCTTTAAATGTGATTTCTTAAATTTCCTCTTTTATTGCAATTGTCGCAATCGAGGTGATTGTTTTGGTTATTGCCTTGTTCTGCCTTACTGATATGATAAAATTGTTGAACTCTTCAATATCCCTGAATTTGAGCTTGAGCAAAAGGTCGTACTCGCCTGTTATCCCAAAAACCTCCTTGATATGAGGGCTCTGGAAAAACTGCTCTTCAATGTCCCTGCTTGTTGATATGCTCATGAAGACTATGAAGTTCTCGCCGAGCTTTGCATTGCTCGTCTTTATTGTGAACTTTTCTATAATGCCGTCTTCCTTGAGCCTGGCAATTCTTTGATGGACAGTTGAAGGTCTTGTTCCTGTGCGCTTCGCAATTTCCCTGACAGTAGACCTGCTGTTTTTCCTAAGCTCATTCAGTATCTTCGAGTCCCTGCTGTCCAGTTTCATAATAATAGCCTGCCGGGAAGCCCGCAGGGCCTTGAGCCCTGGATAGCCAACGGACCACCCCCACCACAGGCATTAGAGAGTTTGTTCAACTTATATTTAAATCTTTTGATATTTGTCCGTAATTTATTGATTTTGTTGGACAAAATTGAGTTTTTTTTGCATAAAGTATATAAGATTCCCATGATTCCACAACTCTGGTGATATTAATGGATGAAGGAAAACAATACAAAGTAAGTGACATAAGCCTTGCCGAATTGGGCAGGAAGGAACTAATGCTTGCAGAGAAGGAAATGCCAGGACTTATGGCTCTAAGGGAGAAGTTCGGCAGCAAAAAGCCTTTGAAAGGCGCAAGGATAATGGGCAGCCTGCACATGACTGTTCAGACTGCAGTGCTTATTGAAACTCTTGCAGCGCTCGGAGCAGAAGTCAGATGGGCGTCATGCAACATCTACTCAACGCAGGATTCTGCTGCAGCTGCAATTGCCAAAACAGGCATTGCAGTTTTTGCGTGGAAAGGAGAAACTCTTAAGGAATACTGGTGGTGCACGCAGAAGGCGCTTGACTTTGGCGATGGCAAAGGCCCGCATCTTATTGTCGACGACGGCGGAGATGCCACTATGATGGTCCACAAGGGAGTTGAGGCTGAAAAAGACCCTTCAATTCTGGATAAGGACTGCAGCGGAGAAAGCGAGGATTGCAGGGAGCTGATTGCATGCCTCAAGGAAATTTATGCAGAGGACAGCTCGAGATGGTCGAGAATTTCAAAAGAAATAAAGGGAGTTTCAGAAGAAACAACAACAGGAGTGCACAGGCTCTACCAGATGCTTGCTGAAAAAAAGCTGCTTTTCCCTGCGATAAATGTCAATGATTCTGTTACAAAATCAAAGTTTGACAACCTCTACGGCTGCAGGGAGAGCCTTGCAGACGGCATAAAACGAGGCACTGATGTCATGGTTGCAGGAAAGGTTGTTGTAGTCTGCGGCTACGGAGATGTCGGCAAGGGATGCTGCCAGTCAATGAGGGGATTCGGCGCAAGAGTCATTGTTACTGAAATAGACCCAATCTGCGCGCTCCAGGCGTCAATGGAAGGCTATGAAGTCAAGACTGTCGAGGATGCCCTTCCAATCGGCGACATATATGTTACAGCAACAGGCAACAGGGACATAATCACACTTGAGCACATGCAGAAAATGAAGGACTGCGCAATAGTGTGCAACATAGGCCATTTTGACAATGAAATTGAGGTAAGCAGGCTTGAGAAGCTTCCAGGAATTAAGTGCATAAATATCAGGCCCCAAGTCGACAGGTTTGAATTTCCGGATGGCCATTCAATAATTCTCCTTTCAAAAGGAAGGCTGGTAAACCTGGGCAATGCAAAAGGCCACCCCAGCTTTGTGATGTCAAGCTCGTTTACAAACCAGGTTCTTGCGCAGATTGAGCTTTGGGAGAAAAAAATGAAGATAGGAGTTTACATGCTGCCTAAAGAGCTTGATGAGGAAGTTGCAAGGCTTCATCTTGGAAAGCTTGGCGCAAAGCTCACTGTGCTGACAAAAGCGCAGGCTGAATACCTTGGCGTAAAAGCAGGCGGGCCTTACAAGGCAGACCATTATAGGTACTAAGATAAGTTTGTTTTTATTATTTTTATCTTATTTTTAAATTTTATTTTATTCTTTTAGCTTATTATTTTATCTCATTATTTACTTTTAAATCCAGCAATGCCGCCCAGCGAAGTACTCCTTTTCTGATATTGATTAACACGTGACTCCTTTAAAGAAGCGATGCAATAATAGTCACGAAGCGAGGCAATGCGCATTGCCGCCCAGCGAAGTACTCATTTTAGCAGGCCTGCCTTACTCGCACTTTGCAATAAGCCCTGTCCTTTTGCCGTATTCAATAGCCTTCTTAAGAACAAATGAAACAATCACAAGCAGCGCAAATGTTGAAATAATTGAGTATGCAATTCCCCCCCAGCTGACAGGAGCTCCGGAAATCACATTTCTCATTGCCTCAAACACATGAGTTGGAGGCATTACCACTGCAACATGTTGAGCCCACCCAGGCAGGCTGCTCAGCGGGTAAAATACGCATGAGAACGGCTGTACAGCCCAGACTGCGCTCCATGCAAAAACCTGCATCCTGTGGCCGAACCTGAATACAATTGCAGTAACAAAAAGCCCCATTACCCATCCCACAAGAGTGAGAATTGCTGCAAACAAAGGAAGGTAAAGCCCAAACTGCTGAAATATGTTGAATGAGTACATCAGCAGCGCCATGAAAAAGAGCAGTACAAAAGATATGAGCGCCCTTGCAACCCCAAACATGATTATGGAAAGCATGTGCTCTGCTGTTGTAATCGGAGTTGTGTAAAGGTTGTACAAATCCTTGTTCCAGAACTCTTCAAGCACATAAACAGCAATGTCCTGCGATGCGCGCCATATGAAAAGCCACATGATTACTCCGCCGAGAAGCATGCTGATTACATTTACGTCTGAAAGCGAGTTGATGTAGTATGTCGCAAAGCCCCATACAAAAAGGTCTACAAGAGGCCAGTAAAATAAGTCAAATACCCTGTCGAGCTTGTTCCTTGTAATATAATAATATTTGAGCCAGAGCGCAAGTATCCTGTGCATTTTCATTTGAGATCACCCTTTGCAATCTTGATGAAAATGTCATCAAGCGTAGGCCTCTTTATGTAAAGGTCCTTTATCCTTACGCCTTTCCTGAAAAGCTCGTGCAGCATGCTGTAAAGCTGCTCGCCCTTTGCGCTTATGTCAAACTTTATCACATTATTTGAAACCAAAGAAATTTCTATGCCTTTCTTTTTGAAGAATTTTTCAGCCTCGCTCATTCCTGAAACAATGTGCATTTTCACAGTGTGCTTCTTTATGAGCTTCTTCAGCGCCTCTGTCGAGCCTATGCTGATTATCCTGCCGTGGCTCATGAATGCAATCCTTGAGCATAATTCCTCAACTTCATGCATGTAATGCGAAGTGAAAAGTATTGCCGGCTTGTGCTCCTTGTGGTATTTCTTGAGAATGCCCCTTGTCTTTTCTGCGATTGAAGGGTCCAGCCCAACAGTGCATTCGTCAAGAAGAAGAAGCTTTGGATTGTTGATAAGCCCCTTGCACAGGGTTGTTCTTGTCTTCTCGCCAGAGCTTAGCTTGTCCACGCTCTTGTTTCTAAGGTGGTAAATTTCAAAGTCTTTCATAAGCTGTGTTATTTTCTGCTCTGCATTTTTGACATTGTACAGCTTGGCATAAACTCTAAGATTCTGCTGGATAGTAAGCGCTCCTGACAATGGGTAGTATGCAGTTGAGACATTCATATGGTTTCTTACATATTCCCTTTCCTTTTCAGGGTCTTTTCCAAAAATCCTTATTTCGCCTGAATCCTTTGTCAGGATTCCGCTAAGTATGTCGATTGTTGTTGTCTTTCCTGCGCCGTTCGGCCCTAAAAACCCGAAAATCTCGCCTTCCTTTATGTCAAATGATATTCCTTTGACTGCCTCAATCTTCTTTCCTTTGATTGTATAAGATTTTTTCAGGTTTTTTACTTCAACAAATTTCATGCAGCACCTTTTAAAAAAAGGAAAATGGGGACGCCGGGATTCGGACCCGGATCCAGTGGTCTCTTCATCAAGCGACAGACCAACCGCTTAATCATCGGCTTTCGCCTCATCGCTCCATTACTGGAGCCACTTATTCTAGCCAGGTTATACTACGTCCCCATTATAACCTGGGCATATATGAAAAAACTGCGCCATTTATAAAAATGTTGCTTTTGCACAAAGTTTTTAAAAGTCAAGCTATAGAATTGGAATTATGGAAAAAAAGCATGAATTGCACAGCTCTCACATTCCTCAGCATGAACCTGCTCATATTAAGCATGTGCATCATAAATCAGAGAGCAAGACAGGCCTTCTTGACAAGCTGTTTATTGCAGTAATCCTGATTTCAATAGTATACCTGGCTTACCTTTTTTACCAGGATGAAATCCTGGCCCTGCTTAAAATGAACCCTTATGTGTGGTCTGTAATTTCGCATATTGCAGGAGAAATCTCCCAAAAGACAATTCTCGGCCTGTTTTACATAAGCTTCTTTGGAGCGCTGTTTTTTGTGTTCCTTCCCCAGGAAGCTGTATTCCTTTATTATCTTACTCTTGGATATTCTCTTCCTTTCCTGGTGATACTTGCAGTTATCGGCTATATGATGGGAATGAGCATTAACTATATTTTTGGATTTGCTTTTGGGACACGGCTGGTCAAAATGATTGTTGGAGACAAGTTCGAAAAGTTCCACAAGCTTGTCACAAAATGGGGAGCTGCAGTGCTTCTTTTCGGAAACATGCTTTTATTTCCAATCCAGCCGGTTTCTGTTGTTGTTGGAGCTGCACGTTATTCTTTCAAAAAATTCTTTATATTCTCGACAATAGGAATCACTGCAAAGCTTCTGCTGCTTGCAACACTCAACGCTTATTTTGGGGATGCAATTAGGGGATTCATACAAAACAGCATTTAAAGATCAGAAAGCCAGGGTGTGGCCTTTTTTTGTCCCAGAACTTTTTATTGAGCCTGCAGGCAGCTCAATAACATACTTTGATTTTATTGAAGGGCTGTAGAATGAGAAAGGCCTGAAATTTTCTTTGAGCTCAACAACTTTTTTTGCGCTGTCAAGATAAATCACGTCTATTGGAAAGAACACAAAAAGCATGTGAAGCGGAACTTTCTGCTCCTTATCAAATTCAAAAATAAGCACTGAAGGCTTGAGCCTGAACATCAGGCCAAGGCATTTTGAAAAGCTGCTCCTGCAGAATCTAAAATTTCCTGCTGCCTTTTTTCCTGTTTTTTTGTTGAGAATCATTTTTCAAACACTATGGAGGCATATCCCACAGAGTTTCCGCTTTCAGCTGAAATGTCGCCTGAAGTGTAGTATTTCAGAAGCGATGCCTTTGCTGATCCCATCAGCTTAACTGCCTCGATTACGGATGCAATTGGCATCCTTCCACAGATTGTTGCATCATGCTTTTTAACATAGCTGATAAACCCTTTTGAGTCAAGCGCAGTTATCTTCTGAACTGCTCCCATGTCAAGCTTTTCCATTTTTTCCCTTGCATCTTTGCCGAAAGGAGCATAGCCGTATGCAGGCCCGTAATGGGTAAAGTCGCTTGATGCAATGATTATTATTTTCCTGCCAAGCTCTTTTGCAGCAGCTGCAACAGCACTGCCAATCTTTTCAGGAGGCATGCCTTCGCCTGCAATAATCGGCACAATTTTTGGGTTTTTGCAGGCAAACTGAAGGAATGGAATCTGGACTTCAATTGAGTGCTCATGGCTGTGCGCATCCTCATCTGAAGGTATTCCTTTGAGGGATATTGCCTTCGAAAGCTGAATGTCATTCTTTGCAATGCCTAATGGAGTTTCCCAATCCTGAAGTGAGATGCACGAGCCCATTCCTTCGTGGCTTAATCCGATTATTACAAAAGTATCCGGCTTTGGAGACTCTGCAATCTTCTTGTAGGCATGCGCTGCGCACGGCCCTGAAAACATAAATCCTGCATGAGGGCATATTGCGCCTGCAATCCCATTGTTTAATTTGCCTGAAGGAAGCTCGCCAGGCCCGAATTCAGAAAGAAAGCACTGCCTTATTTCTTCATTAAGCTCATCTTTGCCTGAAGCATAGAATTGGCCTGCAAACTCTGCACTTCTTATGCATTGGCTGGTCTTTTTGAGCGTGTTTTCACTCCTTTTTTCCATGGCAATTCATTTCTTTATCCGGATTATAAGCTTTTTGGTGCAATATCATAAAGTTTTTATATAACTAAAGCTTTCGTTCAGGCATGGACAACACGCAGGACAATGAAAGGCGCAAAGAGATTGACAAAGACATTTCATCATATCTTTCTGTTCGAAGAAAAAAGGAAAAAACTGGCATAATGGGGTTTGCAAAGTCTTTCAGCAGAAAAAGCAGGAAGGAAGAAGCCCGAATGCATCCTGAAGTTGAAACTTACGGAGGCGAAGCTCCAAAAAAATCCAAAGGCCAGCAGGAGCAGGAGGAAAAATCAATGGAAACTGATTTTGAGGAAGGCTCAAAGAAAAAAACTTTGTGGGGATGGCTGAAGGGAAAAGCTGCCTCAAGCAACGAAGAGCAGGCTGATGATTCTGAAAAAGAGGTTGTCATCGAGGAGGCAACAGGAAAGCAGCACGCCCCAACTCCTGAAGACTATGAAATTGAAGATGATTATGAAGATGAGTCTTCCAAGGAAGGCTTATTCTCAAGGATTTTTGGAAAGGTGTTTGCAAAGACCGGAGCTGAAGAAGAGCTTGAGGATGCAAACGATGAGATTTCCGAGGACATTCAGGACATAAAGGAGATTGCAGAAATCTCAACAAAAGTCATGAAGATGCTTGACCCTGAAAAGCTGAAGGAGTTCAAGCACAGCCCTGATTTTGAGAAGTTCAAGGAAATTCTGAAGAAAAGGCAGCTCATAAGGTAATTTAGAGTTACGTAGCCTGTGTTCTAAAGCATTGCCGCCTAGCGAAGTACTTGTTGTTTGACATTTCTCAAAAGGTGACTCCTGAACAGAAGAGGTTCAATAATAGTCACGGAGCGCGGCAATGTGCATTGCCGCCAAGCGAAGTAATCTATGTTTGACATTTCTCAAAAGGTGACTCCTGAACAGAAGAGGTTCAATAATAGTCACGGAGCGCGGCAATGAAAAATCAATAAGTGCAGCTAAGCTAAATACAATGCCTGCCTCTGTTTTTAAAAAAGTATTTAAAGGGGATTGCGAAAAAAAGGATTATGCAGTCAAAACACTTTTACTCGGCAATAGCCACTCTTACAGGCACAATAATAGGCGCAGGAGTGCTGGGCATACCTTATGTGATAGCACAAGCCGGGTTTCTTACAGGGCTGGCAAACCTTGCTGTGATAAGCACAGCAGTTCTTTTCCTCTATCTTTACCTTGGAGAGGTTGTCCTTAGGACTGAAGGCAACCACCAGCTTGCAGGATACGCAAGGCTTTATCTCGGAAAAACAGGCGAGAAGTTTATGATATTTGCAATGGTCTTCGGGATTTATGGAGCATTGCTTGCCTATTTTATAGGAGAGGGTGAGATTCTTGCTGCACTTTTCAAAACAGGCAGCCCATTGTATTACAGCCTAGGTTTTTATGCATTAATGTCATATATTGTGCACAGGGGGCTCAAGGCAGTTGAAAAAAGCGAGCTGCTGCTTTCAGCCATAGTAGTTGGAATAATACTCCTTATTTCAGTTTTTGCAGCGCCTAAGATAGAAATTGCAAACTTAAGCGTATTCAATCCAAAAATGATATTTGTTCCTTTCGGCGTAATCCTATTTTCTCTTGCAGGCTCTGTTGCTATTCCTGAAATGAAGGAAGAGCTTATTAAAAACAGAAAGCTTCTCAAGAAGGCAATAATTGCAGGCTCGCTGATACCTGCAGCGCTTTACATAATCTTCAGCATAGTTATAGTAGGTTCAAATGGAATTGCAACAAGCGAGATAGCAACTACAGGGCTTGCAGAGGTTGTAGGCGCAAAGATGTTCTATCTTGGAAATATTTTTGCAGTGCTTGCAATGGCAACCAGCTTCCTTACTCTCGGCCTTGCGCTCAAGGAAATGTACAATTATGACTACAAGATAAGCAGGGGATGGGCCTGGGCATTGACTGTTGTTCCGCCCCTTGTTTTTTTCTTCATCCTTAACTTAATCCTTAAAAAAAGCTTTGTAGGAATTATAGACATAACAGGCGGATTTGCAATGGGCATTGAGGGAATACTTATTGTCCTGATATACCAGAAGGCGATAAAGCTCGGAAAGAGAAAGCCAGAATATTCATTAAGAAGGCTTGCTGCAGTTGAATATGGAATAATGGCAGTTTTCCTGCTCGGAGTGCTTTACACAATCTCAAACTTTTTAGGAATTGTTTAGGATTAATTAGTCTTCTTCAAGAAATTTAAGTATCGGCTTCCTGAACTCGATAAGAAGTATGATTAATACAAGCAGGATTATTCCAACTATTACAAAGTTGGAGTACATTGCAAAGCTGCTCTTAAGCCTGTCCATCAAAGGCTCTTCTGAAGATTCAAGAACTCTTAATGTGAATTCATTGCTGCTTGCCAGGCCTCCCTTGCCGTCTTCTGCTGTGAATGCGACCTTTTCCTCGCCATGCCAGTCTTTTTCTGGTGTGAATGTTGCAATGCCTTCCTCATCTACGCTCACCTGTATGTGCTCAAGGGTTGTATAGGTGAAAAAAAGCCTGTCGTCATCAGGGTCATAAAAGTATGCTGAAAGGTCAAGCTCGTGCGATTTGTCCTCATTCCATTCCTGGGTGGGTATGCCCCACTCGCTTTCTGCATCTTCAACATCTGTTTCATTTGCATGCTCTGGCTCTGATGAGATGTTTGCAGTTGCATTTGGAATTGGTATCAAAGTATCATTTAATTCAGGCTCAATGGTTACATTCACTGCAGGCACCACAGTTGCATTTGCTTCAGGCTCAATAGTATCCTTCAGTGAAGGCGCCAAAGTTGCATTCGCTGCAGTAATTATAGTCTCATTTGAAAGTGATGATGTTGCATTCAATGCCTCTTCAGCCTGGCTTCCAAAAATGCTGAAATCAAAGTTGACAGCCAGATAGTATATGCCTATGCCCAAAAGCACGAGCAGTATTAATGCAATAAGAGTGTACCAAAGCCATTTCAATGATGTCTTCTTCTTTTTCTTTGGAGCTTTTGGCTTTTCCTGCTGCTTTTTCTTTTCAGCAACTTTCTTTGCCTCTGCCTTTTTCTCTTCCTTTTCCTGTTTCCTAAGCTCTTCCTTCTCCTGCTTCCTAAGCTCTTCCTGCTTTTTTAACTCTTCTTTCTCCTTTTTCTTAGGCTCTTCCTTCTCCTGCTTCTTTGGCTCAGGCTTTCCTGTTATTGCAAAAATGCTGCATGAAGATAAAGATGCCTCATAATAATTGTATTTTCCTAATGCTGATGCCTGTGAAATCATCCTTGTGTCTGCTGCTGTCCAGGACTCATTGTTGTATCTCATAAGCTTGACTGAATCTGAAGGGATATTGTTCCTTGCAAGCCACTTTTTATCTACCCTGAACCTGAAGCTTACTTTCTCAATATCCTTGTTGTCAAAGCTTTTATTGACTCCAAAGTACTGGTAGACCTTTCCGCCTGCCTGCAGGAAAACAGGGTGGCCGAATGATTTTCTCGCGCTTACTCTTGCATTCTGGACAGGCTTCTTGAGCTGGAATATGACTTCGCCAAGCCCTTTCTTCCATTTGACAAAAAGCACTTTCTTCTGGCCAGGCATTATTGATTTCCATGAAGCCTGCCTGTAGAACCTGTGCATTGCTGATTCAATGAGGATAAGAAGTATTATGATTATGGCTGCGATTATCGCTCCCCAGATTATGTAATTTTTGTACTGCAGTACTGCTGCTGCAAAAATTATGATGTAATAGACTGCAGCTGATAAAAGCGCAGCTGCTGCGAGTATTATTAGTATTAGAATTGCCAATTTGAGCCATTTCATCAGCTTGCTGTCCTTAAATGGCGCTGAAGGCGCTCTTTTTTCAGCAGACTTTCTTGCCTGGGCTTTCTGCTCCTTTTCTTTGCTCTTCTGCTCAAGCGCTTTTCTTTTTTCTTCCTTTGCTTTTGCCCTTTCTGCAGCAAGCTTTTCCCTGGCTTTTGCATTTTCAGCCTTTATTCTTGCCTTCTCTGCCTTAAGCTTTGCCTTCTCTGCATTCTTCTTTTCTTTTGCAGCCTTTTTCTGCAGCTTTTTCTTTTCGAGCTCAGCCCTTGCCTTTTCCTTCTCTTTCTGCCTGGCAAGCCTTCTCTTTTCCTTTTCTGCATTTCTTGCTGCAATGTGCTTCTGCCTTTCCAGCATTCTTTTCTGCCTTGCCTTTTCTTTTGCTTCCCTTGCCTTCTGCCTTGCAATGCTTCTCTTCTCTGCTGCCCTTGCCCTTTTGTCCTTTGTCTTTTCAAGGTGCATTGCAAACAGCACCATAAGGACTGCAATCACTGCAAGAAGCACAAAGAAAATTATTGTGAATGGAAGATACTCGTCAAAAATCATGTTTGAGAGCCTTGGCTCTTTTATTGAAACCTCAATCTGCTTTGCATATGCTGTTGAGCAAGCAGGCCTGCTGCATTCAGGGTATGCCTTTACTGCAATTGCATAGCTTCCTTCTACAGTCTCATTTGTCGGCTGGAGATAGAGGTATGCTTTTCCTTCCTCTCCTGGCTGCAGCTCTATGGATTCTGGAGTTATTGAAATCCAGTCTGCGCCTTCTGCCTCAAGCCTGTATTCTGTCTGCTCTGAGCCTGTGTTTGTTATTGGAATCTCTGTAAATGACGCGTTGTAGTATGTCTTTATCCTGCTGATTGATTGCGCAATCTCTGGAATGTGGCATATTCCAAGGCTTACCTGCTTTTCTGCAGATGCCCTTGCATCTCCCAAATCAGTCCTTGCTGAAACTGTTATCTGCGAATCCAGGTTTGCAATCATTGATGGGCTGATTATTATGTTGAGGTATGCAGCTCCGTTTCCAGGTATTTCTGCTGAAGTTCCGCTAAGTGAAGCCCATTCCTCGCCTTTAAGGCCAAAGTAGAATGTGTTTGCAAATGCTGCATTGTTCTCAACAAGAACAGGTATATATCCTGACTCATGCTCGCAGAACCTGTAGCTTCCGTCGTATGCCTCAAATTCATCTGATGTGGAGTTTAGGCTCATGCTGCTTAAAGGAAGTATCTTTCCAAAGGTCATTGAAAAGCTGTAGTCTTTCTCGATTTCAAGCGAGATTCCCTCTGTTTTTGAAGATGCTCCGCTAAGCTTTGCCTTTGTATTGAATGAAAGCGAATAATCTCCCCATTTGCTGCATGGAGGAATAACGTGCATCTCAAAAGATGCTGACTTTCCGCTTTCAAGTGTGATTATGCTCTGGCTGAATGTTGTTTTGTCTGCAAAATCGCCTGATGCTGAAATCTCGTATGTTTCTGTGAATGCACCTGTGTTCCTGAGCTCAAATTTGTATGACGCTGTTCCGCATGGCTTTATTTTGCTTGAGTAAACTTTAGGGGTTATCTCTATGTTTTTTGATTCTGTTATGATTATGTCCTGCTCAAGAGCCTTTTCAAGCCCGAGTGCTGTTTTAATGTAAGTCTGAAGTGGGTATTTGCCCTCTGCATTGCATGGTGCGCTGATGTATACAAACAAATCCTTTGATTCAAGCGGCTTTAGGGAAAATTCAGATGGCGCATATGTCGCCCATGCTGCTGCCTTTCCTTCAAGATGCACTGAATATGAAGAAGTGATTGCGCCTGTGTTCTTTACAGCAATCCTGCTCGCTGAAGAAGAGCACTCTCCTGCATACACTGTCTGTGATGATGAAGCTGAGAAATCCTCAAAAAGCGCTGATGCCTGAAGTGAAAGCGCAAGAATAACCAAAAATGCTGCAATAATCAAAATTGGTTTTTTGGTTTGTTTCATTTTTACTGCTTTCCCCTGTTTTAGGCTGCGCCCCAAATGCGGCAAAAAAAATAAGCCAAAAAAGAAAAAAAGAAAAGAAGCTTAGTAGTAAGTTTCTGTTTCTTTGTCAGAGTCTTCCTTTTCCTCTCCCTTGAGCCTGCTGAAGCCGATTGCAAGGGCGAGTATTACAAGAAGGCCTGCCAGCACAACAACTGCAATTTCAAGGCCTTTCCTTGCATTGCCCCATCCTGAACCCTGAGGCTCAACGATGTTTGCTGTAAGAGCTGCCTGCTTGACTGTGTTTGAGCCCTGCTTGACAGTTGCAGTGAAGACCTGCTGGCCTGCTGCTGCATCTGCGTTTGCTGCAACAAATACATAGAAGCTCTCTGTCTTTCCTGCTCCTACGACAATTGTGCTTGTTGGGCTTATCTTTGCAGTTCCCCAGTCGTTCAGGCCGTCAACAGTTACAGAGTATGTCCTGCTTGCTGATGCCTTGTTTGTTATTGTGATTGGGTAGATTGCTCCGCCTTCGCCTGCTGCAATATTCTCAAGTGCTGAGCCTATTACAACTTCTGGCTCGCTGGATGATGCAGCTGCTGATGCTTCGCATACATCGCTTTCCTGCACTGTGATTGAAGCAGTCTTTGAAGCATCTTCATAGCCGTCGTCATACTCTACTTCTGCAACAACGTCATAATCCCCTGCTTCTGCGCATGCTGGTATCCTTAGGTAGAGCTCCTGCGATGTTTCAGAATCGCCTGACTCAACCTCATCAATGTAGTCTGATGCGCTAAGCCCGAGTGAAGGTATGCTTACTGTGACCTTTACGCTGTCCTCGTCCCTGTCTCCCATGTTCTTGACTCTTACAGTTGCGAGAAGCGCCCTTCCTGCTGTTATCTCATCTTCAGGTGTAAGAACAATGTCTCTGATGACAAGCTCGTGCCTTGGTGCGTCTATCTTAAGGTTGTAATTGAGTGTTATCTCGTCATTGTCCCTGTCTGTGATTGTTATCCTCAGCTTGTAGCTGTCTTCCTCTATCCTGCTTGGGACTGGAACATTGAGAGTCTTGACATATGTTACGTTTGGCTCGACATCAAATGTGTGGGTTATGTCTGAGGTCTGTTCCTTGTCGTCATACTCATATCCCTTGATTTCTGCCTCAACCTGTACGTTTGCAGCAGACCCGAGTGATGTAAGCACGACTTTTACCTCGATTTCGTCGCCCCTTTCAATTCCAAGCCTGTTGACATCATAAGGCCTTATGAAAGTGCCGTCAATCTTAACTTCCTTGACATAAACTGGCACGTCTGCAGCTGATGCAGCTCCTGAAAATATTGAAGCCATAACCAGCATTAATGCCAATAGTCCCAAATGTTTTATGTTCATTTTTCCTTACCCCCACCTTGATTATTTGAATTTGATTTTGCCTTTTTGCAAGGCATTTTCTCCCTCTCTTTCAGCCGGTATTAATAGGCAGTCATATATAAAGGTTTCGTTGAATCTTTATACATGAGTAGTTATTGTCATTTACTATTATTGAGTAATGTATATTAGTCTGCCTAATCTGTTTCCACGTCTATTTCCCTGTAAACAACCCTTCTTGCGTCTCCGTTGCTGATTGTAAACCTGGCATCATAAACGTTCTGGCTTATCACTGCGTCAGAGTCAATGAATATCCTTACAGGTATTGTCATTGTCCTTCCTTTCTTAAGGTCGAATGGGCCTGCAGCACCCCTTGCTGATAAGTCCTGTATGACCATTGCAACCTTTACATCCTCAAGGTCTTTTTCACCTGAGTTCTTGACTGTGATAAATGCATTGAGCTCGTCTCCTGCATTAAGGCTGTTTGTGCTTATCCTGATTGAGGATACAAAAAGCCCTGTGCTTGGCTCATCATCTGAAGGAGCTGGCTGAGGCGCTGGAGAATCCCTCCTTACAACCCTTACAGGAACCTTTTTTTCCTCAAAAAGACCTGTGCTGTCAACAAGCCTGAGCTTTATCTCGCTGCTGCCCAGCGCTCTTGGGTGTATCCTTAGTGTTTTTCCTTCAAGTGAAACGCTGAATTTCAAAAATGAGTCCCATCTTGCAGTGTAAAACCAGCTTAGCTGGCTTGGAGCGCTGTCAGGGTCGTACTCATGCCTTTCAAGGTTTATTGAAAGGTCTTCATGAATGTAAACTATGATTTCATCAAGCCCCACTATGCTTGGAGCAGATTCTGATTCTGTAATTGTCAGCCTGAAGAAGCTTGCAGCGCCATTGCATGAAAGTGCAACAATGTTTCCATTGTCGTGATAGCCCATCTGCAAATTCCTTATTACAAGGTCATTTCCCCTCATCTCAAGATCGTACTGCGGTGCGTGCGAGGCAATTATGACATTTGCGCCTGATGAAGATACGCACATATTCCTCAAGTTTGGATAAACAATAGTGTAATCCGGCGAGTTTTCAGGAACTGACTTGTCGTCAAGCTTGTTCCAGTAAGCAGGCCAGTAGTCTGTATTGTCATCAGGGTAGTCTACAGGGTCAGAAGGTATATCTTCAATGTCATCATCTGAATCAGACCATCCGTCTGATGCTCCGTCATCCCATCCTGACGACCATGAATCTCCCCATCCTGACGACCAGCCATCCCCCCAGCCTGATGACCAGCCGTCTCCCCAGCCAGAACTCCAGCCGTCTTCCCAGCCTGCAAACGCTGCTGCAGACGGAAAAACAACTAGTGAAATTAAAAGGATAAATACAGAAGCCATTGCTTTGGTTGTTTTCATTTTTTAGCACCTTATAAAAATATTAAATTAAAAAAATAAAAAATCCAGCTTACTTTGCTGCTGGCTTTCCGACAAGCATTACCTTTGCCTTGTAGTTGTCTGGATGGTATTTTCCCACATCATCCTTTGAGATTGGGACAAAATCAACAACATAGCTTATTGCTATCCCTTCAGGAACAGCCTTGAAAACTCCGCTGCTGGCTGGTGACAAAGAAGCCATGCTTTCCCTCATCCAGTCATCTCCGCCGAGGACTGAAACAACTGCAAGCGCCTGCCTGTAGCTAAGCCTTGCTGAATATTCTGACTTTGATGAAGAGTCTGTGCCTGCAAGCTCAACTCTTGTGCCTGCCTCTGCCTTCATCTCATCAACAATTGCCTTTGCTTCTTTCAGCGCTTTCTTTGAATTTTCATTTTCCCTGTAATCCTTGTCATTTTTCAGTGCACTGAACTTTGCATTGATTGCAGATGAATAAGACTTGTTCTTTTCAGGCTCAGGAGTCAAAAGCGATGCTGCAATTGCATACTGGACATCTTCAAGCGAAGCTTCAAGCATATATCCTCCGTTCTTGTCTGTGTTTCCGAAGTTCATGTGCCTTCCGTTTGACTTCTGCTCTGCATCAACTGTTATCCTTACAAGGCCTGATTCCCATACATTGCCTTCAACATGCGATTTTAATGCTTCTGCAGATTTCTTGACCTGCCCGACAATGCCTTTTGCCTCTTCATCAGCTGCAATCTTCTTGTCTGCAAGGTAATCATTTGCCCTTCTGAGGAAGTCTGCAAGATTTTTGTCAAGAGCGTGCTTTGATGCAACATCTCCGTCAATCTTTATGCTTCCGTCAGCAATGTCAGAATCATACCACTTCTTGTATTCCTCAAGGAATGTTGAAGCTGAGTGCTTTGGGTCATTTACGCCAGGCTCTTCTGAAGCCGATTTTGCTGGAACATTAAGCATGTCCAGGAATGAGCTTGCTTTAGGCGCTGATACGCAGCCGCCGAAGAGCGCTGCTCCTCCCGCACCTGCAGCAAGCAGTATTTTTTCAAGCATATTTGCCATTTTTACTTTACCCCCGTGTTTGTTTTGTTTGATTTTGAATCAATAACCTGATTGGTTATCGTTCTTTATTATTTAAAGGTTTTGGTTATTTAGCATTTAGGAGTAGTAACTAAAACTCCAGATTAATGCTTCCTCCTGCTCCTGCAGAAAACTTTCTGCCTGATTCCTTTGGAGATTCTCCAAGATACCCGTTAATCTCAAAGCTAAGGTTCTTTGTAGGATACCATCTTGCCCTTATTTCTCCAAGCCAGAGGTCTTCAGGCTCGCCTAAATTGCTGTCCCTTCTCCTGTATGAAACTCCAGCTCCCAGAAGGTCAACGTATTTCAGGTTTCTAATGCCTGCAAAAGCAGTTATGCCGTGCTCCTCTGTCTTCATTGCTTTTTCAAAATCAGAGAATGTAAACTTGTACTGGCTTCCGAAAAATGCATCTGTTCCAGGTATGTTCCATTCAACTGATGCAAATATCTCGTTTCCATTAAGCCCTTCCTTTACTCCGCTGAACTTGTAGTGGCCGTCTATAATGTGGCTGTAGCCCAGAAGCGCTTTAAGCCCAAGCTCTGAAAGCCTTAGCCCAAGTGATGCATTAAGAGTGTGCGCGTTGATTAAGTCAGGCGCATTTGCTCCGTTTGACTCCCAGTTGTTAAAGCCGTAGCCAATCCTGAACATGAGCTGTGCTTCATCAAAATCCATAAGCTTTCCAAGTGATAAGTCTAATTTTGTGTCTCTTGTGAAAAGGTCTGAGCCATTCTTTCTTGAAAATGACGAGTTTTCGTTTGAGCCTCTTAGGTAAAGCCTCAATGCATTGTCTGCTGTAAACTCCCTGAATGGATCCATTTCAAGCTTGAATGATTCTCCAAAGCTCATCCTGTCTGTAAGCGCATTTCCTGAACTTGAAAGTGTAAGCCTCATCCTGTCTTTTCCCAAGTCGTTTCCTGAAGAAAAGTCAGGGTATGCATCCCATCCAAAAAGAGCGTCTCCTTTTTTCCTTTTTTCCTGCGCTTCAGGATATCCTTCAACTCCTGCTTCGATGCATTTTTTCTCAAATGATGTTATCTTTGGCTCTTCAGATGCGATTGGCTTTAAGGCCATATAGCTGTCCGAAGGCTTTTCATCAGCTTTTTCTGGAGCTGAAGAAACTGCGCCTGTTGATGTTTTAGGAGCTTCTGGAGGCAGTATTTTTTCCTTGCATTCCTCATCCTCAGAAACTAAAGGCTTGTAAGAATCGTCAATCTCTTCCTTTTTTATTGCAGGAGCTTCACTTTTTATTTCTGCATAATCCTTCTTGCCCGGGCTTTTAGAAGCAGCAGCTGCTGGCTTTTCATAGGTGTTTGGCACTGCTGGCTGCTCTCCGCCGCATCCTGGCAGGTACAGGCTGCCTATAATCAAAGCGCCTGCTGTGATTTCAGCTGATTTTTCCTTGACAAATTCCCATGAATCCTTGACAATGCTTGTTAGTGACATCTTGTTACCCCCGTTATAATAGTGATACAGGTCAATGAATGCCGGCTGATATTTAAAGCTTTGCGTTATGTCGCTATTGGGGAGTGGCAAACAAATAATAGAAGGAATACAGCCTAAATCCTAAAAAAAAACCTTTCAAAACCAAAGAAATGCTCAATTACTTCTTTCTTCTGGTGAGGAAGAATACGATTCCGACAATGACTAGGATTGCAGCAGGCAGGACAACATAAAGCATCCAGTTGTAGCCTGGAGATGAAGGCTCTCTAGCTGCGTTCTGCTGGTTGAACAATGTAGGAGCGACAGTCACGCTTGAAGGCTTTTTAGGCGCAGCAGCTGCAACTTTGTTGGGGTCTGGTATTTCAAATTTTTTAACTTCAATCTGCTCAGATTCAATACCATCATATGTAAGTGACGCTTCTGCAGTATACTTGCCTGGAGGGAAATTACCATTATATTCCCCAATAACCTGCTTTTTTTCGTTAATTAATAATTCGATGGAAGGGCTAAAACTCATTAACTTATTTTTTTCATAATCATAAATATCAATTTGCACTAAAGCTTGGCTAATAGCCTCATTTCCATTATTCCTAATGCTTAATACAAATTTTGTCAAGTTTGGGCTAATGGCTATATTTAAGTCATAGATCATTGCATGCTTTTCATCCCAGCATTTCAAAATCAGCAGTCTAACTGCAGAAGCCATTATAATGCCCACGCCAGTGGAATCCGCTGTTTTAGGTTTTGCACCCACTTTAAGAGTTTCATATTCCTTTTCCATCTTATCTGGAAGGCTCAAGCTTCCCACAATTGTGTAATGATTATCTTTCTCAATAAAAAGTTCTTCCATATCCAGTTTTATATATTCAGAAAAATTTCCGCTTGTGTAAAACTCTGCTGTTTCATCCTTATCACTTGTCAGGTCATAAAGGATCTCCTTTTCTAAGTTAGGTTCAAAGCATATTTCACGTTCATCTGAAAAAAGGTAGAGCGAATTTACAGAAAAAGAGTTTAAAACAAGAAAAAAAACAAAAAAACAAAAAAATGAAAAAAAATTCATTTTATATTTTATATTAGCATGCTCTCAAACGTTGTGGTTGAGCCAAATTCTGCTTCAAGAGTACCAACAAAGACTGAGTTCATAACCAGAGCCTGATTATTTGCACAAGTAGCAACAGGATCGAATATTCCTCCTCCAAGCTGACTTAAAGAGTACATTCCAATAAGGATTGTACAATCAACAGCTCCAGGAGCATAGTCTATGCCCGTATCAGCCTGAGCGAATGACTCTGCCTGGATTAAAAACCCTGAAGCAATTGGGTCTAGTCCTGCATCTGCAGCTGTCTTGCCAGGGGTTTCTATGTGAGCTATAGGCGCAAAGCTATATGTATAACTCCCTGCTAAATTTCCGTTGTGTCCTATTATTGATGTTTCTAGGGTAGCAACAGCTTGCCCATTAACTATAGCAGAGCTTATACCTGCTGATCCAAGAAAATTTGTGTTAAATGAGTAAGTTCCAGAAAAAGCCGGATTTTTTGTTAATACTACAGTCTGGGTTCCACCTACTAATGTAAAAGGTACAGCGTCTCCAAATGTCGCTATTTCGGATATTACTACATCTGTTGGCGCTCTTCCAGTCAATGTTGATTTTTGTACCTGCATTCCAAAGACTGCTAGAGCGATTGCAAAAACAGTCAGAAATGCTAAAGTTGCATTAATTTTGTCTTGTGTTTCCATATAGTTCACCTCATTTATCTCCTGGTTCTATTATACTCATTGATACTGAAACTGTATTTTGGGATGGTATTGGGGCTTCTTTTATGTCTAAAGAAACTCTTATAGGATATGTTGCACCGCTGACAGTAGTACTTTCAGCCAGCTGCGGAGTCATTACTGCGTTAGATACCAACCATGCACAAAAAACAGCCACAATTGCAAGAATGAGCATAATAGCAATTGTTTTGTTTTCCATTTATATCACCTACAAATACTTTTTAGCATTTTTTAGACGGCCATATATATAAATGTTTTCATTTATGCAAATTCAGGATTGAAAAAGCTTATATATTATAAACCCCGAAAATCAGGAAGCATGAAAAATAATGCACTGTTGATTGCTGTCGCAGTTTCATTGGCAGCAGCAGGAATCTTAACTCTGATTATTTCTGAACCTTACATTACAGGAGGTGCAACACAGCAGATTTCAGTGAGCATGCGGATAGTTGTGCCCTGCTACCTGCCTTCAGGCGATTCTGTCGCATACGAAGACTGCAACAGCGAGGGAGTTG
>CAYPXA010000002.1:69757-152629 GCA_964414985.1 uncultured Methanosarcinales archaeon | reverse complement strand
GGCAGGCTTGAAGACCCAGTGTGCCACGGCGAAGACGTAATGCTTGACGAATAATCATTTTTTTATTTTTTAAGTATTATTTTTGAGTATTATATTTTTCATTTTTTGGATTATATCCTTAAAATATTTTTCATTTCTTAAAAGATAATCAGGTTCAACAAATAATCCTTCATAAGATATCCTGTTTCTCATTATTCTTAAACTGTCTAAAACAGAAATTTCGTGGCCTGTAAAACTTTTATGCCTTTCTTCAAGATAGTGTATTAGCTCTTTATGGCCTAAGGTTTTGTATCCCTCAATAAACAGTATTGCAGTGGCAAGTTCTTTCATTATTTCATAATAATCTGATATGATAAGAGGAGCCATTTTTTCAGGGTTCTGCGCGTTTATCCTTTCCTCTATTAAAGAAGACATTTTTAATATGCTTGCAGCCCTTTCCTTGTCTGGAGTAATTTTGATTAACTCATCCATCTAAAAAACCTTTATGTACCCTCTAAGAATTACTCCATTTAGAATATTGTTTTTAAGCTCTTCGCTTAATTTTCCGAAACTTTCCTTGAAAAAAAGGCTTATTTTTCTGTTTAAAAGCTTTTCATATTTTTCAAGCTGAATCTTTTTTTCTTTTGCCTGCAAAAATATGTCAATGTCGCTTTCTTCGATATCCTCTCCTTTTGAAGCAGAGCCGAACAGGATTATCGCATCTGGTGAAATAAAATCTTCTAACTCTTTTAATAATCCTGTTTCTGCAATTCTTTGCATGATGTTTGTTTTTTTGTAGAGCCTGAAAATTTCATTGTCCCTGTTTGCCTTAAATGAGGGATATATTCCATTGTTTTCCTTTATTATTAATTTTTCATCTAAAAGTGCTTTCAAATGATTTGTTACAGATGGCTGAGTCATATTTGTTTTTCTGCACATTTCCCTTATGTGAAAATTTTTTCTTGGAAAATCAAAAAATTCCTGCAATATTTTATATCTGCTATATTTTTGTATCATATGACATAAATATATTTCATCTGATATATAAATGTTTCGATGAATTTCTTTTTTGCAAAAGTTTAAATATTACTTGAGCATCTTATACTAGTTTTCTATATGATTTTAGGACTGCTGTTTACTATATATTATGGAGAAGCCTTTTTTTAAAAGGCAAAAAAACAAAGGAGGAACCCAAAATGAGCGACGAAGATTATGGCGATGATGATGATTTTGAGGAAGAAGACGACGACTACAACTAAGTAGCCGATTTTCTGTTTATTTTTTTATATTTCTATTTTTCTGCATCGAAAAACTTTTATAGTACACCTCACAATCTTATCAAATAAAAAAACAGAGGTGCGCTTTTATGGCTTTTATGAGAACAGCAACAGTTATCTGCATTTTGATTGCATCGCTTATTCTTGCAGGCTGCGGAAACAGCAGCGAGCAGGAAGCTCCAAATCTGGAGCAGCCGTCTGTTCCGGAAGTGAACGGCCAGGTTACTGTAGAAGAGGATGTGATTGTGCCTTCGCATGTCCCTGAGCCTGAAGAAGAGCCTGAAGAGCCGGTTAAGGCAGCACCCAAGAATCTGCTCGAAGACCACGCTGACACAGTCTACTTCAGCCACGGCAGGCCTGGAGTCGGTGCAGTCACAAGCATGAGGCCAAGGAAAGTCGACCTTGTTTTCACATTCCCTCTCAAGACAACAACAACTGTTGAAGTGTGGGATGACAAGGAAGTTGTCAGGTATGACATAGGCGATGTTGCGCTCGGCGACCCTGACCTTGTTGTTGCAATCAAGTACTTTGGAGAAGAGCTTCTTCCAGGAACCTATAAAGTCAAGTACCACGCTGAATTTGTCGGCAAGGAAGCAAAAATAGGCGATGGATACTATTATTTTAAGGTTGAATAAGCTTTAAATAGAACTTCTTTTTCTGTTTTTTTGTCAATATAGGTGAGAAAATGGAAGATGTAAGTCTGCAGTATTACGCACTGGAGTGCGAGGAAGGCACAAGGTATGTTGCGCACCTTTTCGGAGATAACTTTGCGCACGAAGGATATTCTGGAAAAATCAGCAGGACTGCCCAGATTATAAATGAGGCAAACATATTCTGCTACAAGGCAATAATCAATGAAGCCCCTGAATTAAAGGAGATATTCAGCAGGATGGGCGCAAAGCCAAGGCCTTTGGATCACGCTGAAGAAATGCAGTTCCTTTCCTTTTTAGGGAGCAAATAGCATATTTGCAAAAACAACGGCAAAGTAATCACAAAGCTTATAAATAAAAAAAGTATGTAATTATCAATGGCAAAACCAAACCTTAGCTCCAAAAAATCACAGGAGCTTCTTAGGGAAAAAAATAAGCTGCTCAAAGAGATAGCTGAAAGCTTATCCCAGATTATTGAAGGCAAAGTAAAGCCTTTCAGGGAGCGATAGGGATTTACTTGCTGTATTTGGAAGCAATCACTTTCTCGTAATCTTTCAGATAATTCCGTATTTCACGAATTGCGCAATTCTGGCCGGATTTATCGCTTATGTCTATAAAAAAAACTACCAAAAATTTCCTGTAAGCCAAATAATAAATTCTCCATTTGCCAAGTTTCAGCTCCCTAAAAAATGAGCATCCCAACGGCTTGCCTGCATTTAGAGGATTATTAGAAACTGCTTTTTCAATCCTTCTCTCTAATTGAGGCCTGTACTGCGCAGGAATAATTGAATTAAACTTTTTTTCAAACTTCAGGGTTTTTTCGAGAATCCACACAAATTATTTTCTGATAAAAAAAGGTTATTAAGCTTAACCTCAATTTTTCCAGAAAGTTTTCAGAACAAATTCTATCCAAAAATCAATCTTAAGAAAAAAACCGGCTTACTTCCTTGCCTTCTCAATCTTTCCTGAAAGAAGAGCAATAAGCGACTGCTTGTTGACTTTTGTGACAGCCCACCTGACTCCTGGAATGTCTCCCTTTGACCTTCCCATTCGTCCGCCGATGCACTCAATGTGGACTTCGTCGTGCTCGTCTATGAGCTTTGTTGCGCCGTCTCCAGGGCAGAATGCAGTAACGTGCTTTCCATTCTTTATGAGCTGGACTTTGACGCACTTTCTCATTGCTGAGTTTGGCTGCTTTGCCTCAAGCTGAATCTTCTCAAGAACTATGCCCCTTGCCTGGGATGCGCCTTCAAGAGGGTCTGACTTCTTTTTGAGGTTGAGAGCCCTTTTTATGTAAGGCCTGTAAGACCAAAGGCTTACTTTTCTCCTCTGCTTCAGCTTTTTTGCCGAATTGAGACCCCTTGCTTTCTTTCCCATGCTGTATAGGATTTTGCGCCTATTTATAAAGCTTTCTATAGTCGATAAGCTAATTAATATCTTTAAAGTATTTTGCAACAGAGTAATGCAAATCCTTCATCAGTACAGGCTTTGCCAGCTGCTCTGCATTGAGCTCATCTCTCTGCTCCTGCGAAAAAGAGCCGACTAAAATGACAGGAACTGATGCAAGATGCGAATAATCAGGGTCTTGCCTTAATGTTTTTAGAAAATTATATCCGTTCATTGCAGGCATTATGTAATCGCAGAGTATCAAGCTGATATCACTAAGCTCCTTTGCTTTTCTAAGCGCTTCAATGCCGTTAGAGGCAGTTATGCATTCATAGCTGCTGCTAAGCATATCGCTGAATATCTCGCTTAATTCATCATCAACAATAAGTATCTTTTTTCTTTCATCCATTTTTCCAAGGTTTAAAGGTTTATTTAAAAATGTTGCTATACTGCCTAAAAAAAACAAAAAAACAAAAAATCAGAATGCGATTTTTCCCTTGAAAGACTTCTCAAGCTTGAGCGCCTTTATCATTTCCTTGCACCTTATCCTCAATGTGGTTTCTGTTATGCCTGAAGTTTCAGCCATCCTCTGCTGGGTGACCTTTTCTTCATTCATCATTGCAGAAAGGTAAAGGCATGTTGCAGCCATGCTTACAGGAGACTTTCCTGAAGTCAGCTCCTTTTTCACAAACTGCTCATACATCTTGCACGCCTTTGTCTCGGATTTTGCTGTTATGTTGAGATGTCCTGCAAACCTTGATATGAAATCAACAGGGCTCAAAGGCTTGATGTTGATGTTAAGCTTCCTTGTTATGAGCTTGTACATCTTTCCAAGGACCTTCTTTCCTATGTGTGTTTTGTCTGAAACCTCATTAAGGGTCTTTGGAAGCCCGTAAATCCTGCACGAGATGTAGATGCATCCTGCAATAACGTTTTCTGCAGGCCTTGCGATTGTTATGCCCCTCTCAACGCATTCCCTGTAGACTCTTGCAGCCTCTTTTTCAGAATACTCTGGCATCTTAAGCTGTGCAGCAAGAAGCTTTAGGGTTGTCAAAGAATTGTTCAGGTTGTGCTCAATGCTTGAGCTGACCCACCTGTTCTTCTTCTTAATCCTGTGCATCAGCTGCTGCGCCTTCTTTGGCAGCCTGCTTATGTCTGAGTAGTTACCAACCTCTGTAGAAAGATTGTTGACTATTCTCGGGTCAAACGGAGCGCCTGACCTGCTCTTCTTTTCAGCGTCTTCAGAATCTGCAAAGCTGTCTCTGCCAAAATCAGGCATTGCCTCTTCGAGAACGAAGCTGCATGACTTGCAAATTATTTCTCCCCTGTCCCTGTCAGTAAAGAAGCTGTCTCCACCGCATTCAGGGCACTTTTTCCTGTCTGTTAGCATGTTTCTCACCTATCTGACATATTTCCATGCTACCACCCCTTCACTCCGTAATCTTTATAAGCAATCTACTATATAAATCTTTCGGTTTTGTTCTTACTATTTAGTAGTTATTAAGAAAAAGACGATTTATTTTCCTATATGAAACATATATGACTTAAAATTAGGCTTTCATCGCTTTCCTTTGCGCGAGCTACCATGACGTGACGGATAATACCATTGCTTCTGCCCAGTTGTCTGGTAGTATGCCTCAATTGCTTCCTCAAGCTGTATTTTTGAATAGCCTGAATTAATGCATTCCACTTCAGGATGCTTTGACTTGATAGGCGCAAATTTGTCCTGGCCTCTGCATTCAGGGCAGAAAATCAGCATCCTTATTTTGTCAGTGCCGTAGATATGCCTGCCAACTTCAATTGACTTTTCTATTTTGCCCTCAACTCCGTTAAGCCCCCTTGACTTGACTTCTACAACATATTTTGTGCCATTATGTTCAGCAAGAAAATCATATTCTATAAGGTCTGCTTCGCCGTATTCCCTTTTTTCAACAACAAGTATTCCTGAATCCCTTTTTTCAAGCCTGTAGCCGTTTGCATTCCTTGGAAAGTCTGTATCAAGTGAAATGCCGCTGCACCTGCTTAGCCACAGGCTGACATAAGCTTCAGCAATCCTGCCCATCACTTCCTGCCTGCTTTTGGGATTTGAAACCTTTACCTCAAGAGGGTTTACCTGCTTAAGGCTTAGAAGATTGACCTTTCTGCATGATTCCAGCTCACTCACTATATCCTGCATTAATCTGAGAAAAAAAGGGAATTTAAAAAGGTTAGGAGTCTTATTGCTTTACAGATTTCAGGATTTCCTCTTCTGTCTTGAGAAGCTTATTGATTTCTGATTCAATGCCCCTTATCAGGGTAATAGCCTCCTGAATTTCTCCTGCTGTCTTCTTGTGGATTGCATCCCTGCTTTTTTGGTCTTTTGCCTTGGGAAGCTCTATAAGGTCGTGCTTGAGATAGCCGCCATACCTTGAAGTAATTTTTAGCAGAGACTTTCCGAGAGTATCCATAACCATCTCTATCTGGTCAACTTTTTTTCTGAAATTGTCAGGAAGGTCTTTTTTTACCTTGTTGAGCCTGCTTTCAATCCTGTTTTCAAAGATATCCGCCTTTCTTTCAGACCTTCCTACAGGTATTTCCAGCTTCAATGCCTTCTCAAGATTGCCTTCCTTGAACGCAGCGTTAAGGTCCTCCAGGTACTTGTACTCTGATGCAAGCCAGTCCTTCTCATCAACTGCAAGCTTATGGACTTTTTTAATCAGCTTCATGTCCTCTTCGCCAAGAATAAAGATTGGCTCTTCCCATGGATACCTAACAACAGGAATAATGACATTCTCCTCTACAATGTGCTTGTCAGTAAATCCTATAGGCACTCCTGAACAATTGATGCCCTTTCTAAGCAATAGCGAGAACGGATTGTCATTGTTGGTTATTCCCTCTCCGCCCCTTCCTCCGCGCGAAAACTTTATTGGAAGAATGTGGAAGTAATATGCAGGGTCTTTCTCCTGGTCAACAGCCCTCTTGTAGACAAGCACTCCAGGAGGAAGCTCATGGAAGTTGATGTCGCCAAGATACTGCTTGAAGAATCTGCCGTCTGCTCCGCTGAACAGGTTTGTAAGCTTCTCAAACTGTGATGCATCTGCCTTGAATGAAATCTCAAACTTGGCATGCTTGTCCTTTACTTTAGTTTCTCCGAGGCAGACGATGTTTCCTGCAATCTGCGCCTTGACACCAACTACAAACTCGTGGTCTCCAGGGCAGGATACTGAATTGTTAAGGCACAAGCTCTTGCCTGTGTCAGCCTCACTAATTCTGTATCTTGGGTCATAGTCAAAAACAGCCCTTCCCTTGATTGTGAATTTGTTGAATGATTCCTTCTTCCAGCCTTTTATGACAAGAGGGGGCTCCATCATCATCTTTTTAAGAATTTCTGCAGGCACCCAGATGTAACCATTTTCACCCCATTTGGAACTCCATGAATTCCTTATCTTGAAGCATTTTACTCCTTTGCCGTCTATAGGGTAATGCGAATGATAGCCTACAATAACCATTGCATGGCCACCTCTGCTTTGAGGGACATAGTCATTATATAATTTTTTTCCATCCAAATTGCTGCCAAAGTTCATAGGAACGCCCGCGCCTATATTGATTGGATTTCCTGCAAGAAGCTCATGAACCCATTGGTCGGGGTCATCTTTTGAAAGGCTGTAAAATTTCACAATCTTTTTATTCACAGCGTCCATAATTGCACTTGCGTCTGGTGTTCTCTGATATTTCAAAGTAGATTTTTCTTCAAAACTCCATAAAGATTCCCAGCATACTCCATGCTTGAAAAGCATATCCATAGGCAGTGTGCAACTATACGGGCCTGTATCATCCAATGGCTCGCCCATTGCCTCCCTTGTTTTATACCACAGGAAAAGCGGTGAAAGCCATGTATTTTTGGATTTCAGCTTAAGAATATTCAGGATATACTCAAACATAGATGTTGCTGCAAATGCAGTGCATGCCCCTAGGCTGTCCTGGCTCCTTATTCCATCAAAATGAGGTGAAAGGTCAACATAAATCACTTCCTTGTTTGGAATCTTTGGCTTTTTAGGCACCTTTGGCGCTGAAGGCTTTGGGCCTGGCGCCTTAGGGTTTATTCCTGAAGGCGTCTTGTCAGGGTCTGTTGATGGATCCTTAGGATTAAAGCTAGGAGGCGTTGGAGGGGGCACTCTGCCTGGAGGCCTTGGACCTGAAGGAGTATTACCGCCTCCCCCATTATTGTTGTCGTTATCATTATGGTCATCATTATCATCATCCGAGCCCCATGAGCCTCCATCTCCGCCTCCAACATGCTCCATAAGGCACCGGATAACCTGAATGATAAGTATTACAAAGAATGCAAGGAACAGAAGCGCAAGAAGCCCTCCTATAATAGGCACTTTTGTGTTAAGCCACCAGACTATCCCTGGAACAGTGGCATTAAACATAGAGTATATAACAATATAAATAATAGCAATCTTGCCGATTTCGCCAAGGCAGGGTATTTTGACATCTTTGAGAAGATACCAAATCATAAAGCCCAAAAGGCCGAGGAGTATAAGCGCTGCAATCGGCCCGAATGACTTAAGGTTAAAGCCAGCCTGCCTCTCCCAAAGCGCAAGGCCCAGCGCAAGGACAAGTGCAATTCCAACAACCATGACTTTTCCGCCTTTGTTTTCAAACTTCTTCCCAATAGTTGCCTGGGCAAGCCCTAGGAAAATGACAAGGTAGATGCCTGCATCGATAAGAGCAGAAAACTTATCATAGACCTTGCTAAGGTCTCCGAACATGCCCAGAACATTTCCAAGCATTCCTTCATTTGCTGCAGGTGCTGCAGAAACAGCAGAAGCTAGAACAGAAATAATAATAGCAGAGAGTGCTGCAAAAACTACAAAGTATAACTGCCTCTTTTTCACACTGCTGATTTTTGATTATGGGTATATAAACTTTTCTTAAATCTACATTCCCGAATAGAAATAAACTCCCAGTCCAATCGTAAAGATATATGCTCCGTAAAGCGCGTGCTCAAATGCAACTATCAGCAGCGAATTTGTCCTCGCATAAGTCCTTGCAAAGATTATTCCTCCAATCAAAGAGAAGAGTATTGCAACAGGGTTGAAATAGACTATGTGCATGAATGCAAAAAGCCATGCGCTCATCATTCCTATCAAAAATTTGCTTTTGAAAATCTGCTTGTACCTCCAGAAGAAGAAAGACCTGTAGATAAGCTCCTGGGGGTATGCTGAAAATATTGGGTACAAAAGCATTACTCCGACCCAAAGGTATACATTCTGCAAAGGAAACGAGAAAAGCAGCTCTTTCCTAAAGGCAAAAACAAGCGCAGCTATCAGAAGCGCAAAGAACACAAACCTTTTCATTATTGGATTAATCTCCTTTTTGAGCGCTTCCTTTCCGTCCATAAGCGAGCCGATTGGAAATTTCTTGTCTATAATCATTGCTGCAAAGCAGTACATTGTCATCAAAAGCAGGAGCGGTATTTTTGGGAGTATCGGAAACATAAGGTAGAGCACAGGCAGAGCGAGAAATATAATTGCAAACTCAAAGCAGAGCAACACAATCTTGAGGTTTTTATGCATTGCTGACATCTTGAAAACATTAGTATAAAAGGCTTTTGGGAGTTTAATCAAACCAAGAAACATAACAATCAGCATGAACTGCATTGCCGCCAAGCACATTAATTAAAAAGTAAGCAGCATTGCCGCCAAGCGAAGTACTTGTTCTGGACATCTTTCAAAAGGTGACTCCTGCAACGAAGCTGTCCAATTGTCTACACGGAGCGCGGCAATGCAGCATTATCAGCAAATCGCAAAATAAATTAATCAAAGAAATCAGATTATTTCTGCAGTAACATAATAGGTTGTTTCTTTCCTTGAGTCTGAAGCAGTGATTGGAACAGCTATCCTTCCGAATGCGTATTCTTCAGGAACAATCTTCAAAGTGCTTCCCTCAACTGAAAGCTGCAAGCCTGGAGCAGCGCCTACAGAGTAAGAAAGTCCGTCTCCTTCAGCATCAGCAAAGTATGCGCCAAGGCTTATATAAGTTTCTCCGCTGACCTTGAAGACTGCGCCTTCAGCTGACCAGTATGGAGCAGTGTTTGAATCTGCAACTACAAGTCCTGTAAGCGAAAATTCAGGCTTGACAAAGAAGATTATGAGGAGTACAAGAACAACCATTGATGCAGGCACAATGTATTTTGCAAGAGGCATTATCCCTGTCATCGGCTCATATGCCTCATCATTTGAAAGCGCTGTAAAAACATACATCAGCTTTCCATAAGCCATCTGCTTGTCATTTGTGCTTATCTGGCTCTTGTTTATCTGGTCGTATATTGAAAGCATCCTTGAATAAGTTTCCTTTGCTGATGAAACCTCGCTTCGCCTTAGCTGCTCCTTTGCAAGATTATGAAGAGTATTGAATCTTGGCATGAAAAACTGCTGGCTTGAGAAATCCAGTTCATCATCCTTGCCATCCTCTTTTGCCATAATACAAAAAAGAAAAACTGAGTATTTAAACTTTTCCCATTAACATGCTCTGAATAAAGGCCCGCAGCAATATCTTGAGAAAGAAAAAAAACAATAAAAAAAGAGAATTTACTCAGCAGGCTTCTCTTCTGCCTTGCTTTCTGCAGGCTCAAGGCTTTCCTTTCCTTCTTTCAGGACTTTGAGGTTGACCTGCGCAATCTTTGCGTGGATTGTGTTTCCGCAGACTGTCTTCCTCTGCCTTATTCCCTTTCCAGCTTTCTTAAGGCCGACTCCGCCGATTGCAAGTATCCTTTTTCTTGCCTGGCCGTCAACGTCTTTCCTCATTGGAAATCCGCAGTAGTCGCTTCCGCCTGTTATCTCAAACTCATAGCCTTCAAAGCCAATCTCATTTCCATTGACTTTGTCGCCTATCTTCATTCCGAGAAGAGGCTTAGCCTGGTCTTCCTTAATCTCTTTCTGGACGCATTTTCCGCTCTTCAAGCCTATAACCGCTTTGAATTCTGCCATTTTCTTAAACCTCCCGAGCCGGTCTTAAGCACGCCGACTCAGCATAAGAATACACCCAGAATGAGATGGGGCTATTTAAAGGTTGCGGAGAAAAGCAAGGCAGCAAACAGCGATGTAACCACTTTTTCAGACGAAAAATATTGGGAAAAAATTATATACGCAATGTTGTTCTTTTCAAAGCAGAATATTCAAAAATAAAAAACGGAGGAAAAAATGGCAGGCATAACAATTATTTTCGGCTCAGATTCAGACTGGAAAAACCAGAAGGTTGTAGATGGGATAGTAAATGCCACACAAAAGAATCCTGACCTGGGAGTTATTGTAAAGTTTGCATCTGCCCACAACACTCCTGCAAGGGTTGAAATGGTTCTTCCTGAAGCAAAGGCAATTGCAAGCGGAGCAGGAATGTCTGCAGCACTGCCTGGCATAATTGAGGCATGCTATACTTACCCAAATGAGGTAAGCATAGGAGTTCCGTTGTCTGATGCTTACTGGGGAGGGCTTTCAGCATTCCTTTCAATTTCAGAGATGCCTCCAAACCATCCTGTGATATGCACAGGCGTAGACAACATTGAAAGCTGCCTCAACATAGCGTATGCAATTGAAACAAAAAAATTAGGCAATGCGCTTGTTGCGCAGTATGGCCAAAAGAACGAAGGCTCAATAGAGCTGCTCAAATCGAAATTTGCTGAACTGAAAATAGGCGACAGGCTGGAATGCATAGGCGCAATTGACGGAAAAACAGCAGATGAAGCCTGTGAAAAGGCAAAGGGCAGCTTCCTTATTTCAGTTTATAATGAGGATTTTACGCTTTCATGCGCAGAAGCAAGAGCAATCGACAATGCCCTTGCAGATTCAGGCGGGTTCCAGATAGCGCTTTTGTGCCCTTCAAAGAAAGAGTCATTTGCAGGGTTTGCAAACAAGTACATGAGCTCATTTAACGGGCTTCGCGCAACAGGAACTCTTCCATTGGGCTCTGCAGGAGTAGGGAACGCTGCAATGCTCGCTGCAAGGATTTTTGAGGATGAGCCCTCAATTCAGGAATATGCAAAAAAGATGAATGCAAAAAGAGAGTCGCTTGAAAACTCTCCCCAGTATATTGTGATGAACGGAAAAGTGATGAAGAGCTAGATTTTACCACTTTTTTAGACGAAAAAACGCAGGAAAAACTTATATAGTATTTGATAATCACGAATCGCAATGGGGCTTATAAACAAAATTCCAGATTCTAAGCGAAGAGCCTTTGAAATAATATTCTAAAAAACAGATGAGGTAGATGCTGATATGGAAAAATACATGAGCAAGGATGAGGCAAAAGATGCTGCAATGAAGTATATTGCAAATGAGAAGAAGATTGTCACAACGCAGGAAATTCTTGATTCAGGCGCAGTTCCCAAGCTGAAAGGATTTTGCGTAAAGCCTGGAAAGGTTTCAGATTCTATTTTTGGAGGAGAAGGGGATTATATTGACAAAAAAACAGGCGCAGAATGCGTATTTGAAAATCCAGAGCTGGAAACAAAAGACGGAATTCCCCTAAGGCTGATGGTAAGGACTGAAAGAATCTCAACCCAGGATGTGAACAGGGGATATGTTCCATTCAAAGCCCAGATTCTTGCAGAAAACCACAACTACATGAGAAAGCTTGTAGAGCATGCAATCGGCACATCGCAGTTTGAAGTGCCTGGGCTGGATGACGGCTCAATTGTCATTGCAGCAGAAAACCTTGAGCCGATAGATTTTGAAAATGTCCTAAGGGCATTTATGGCAGAAAGCCCGACATCAACCTCATTATACCAGCATTTTATGAAAGGAAGCAGAAGCTTTTGCGGGCATACGCTTCCTGAAAACCTTGTTGCAAACGGGCCTTTGCCTTATATAATGGACACTCCCTCAACAAAGTCAGATGTGCATGATGAGTCTGTGTCTCCTGCAAAATTATTTGAGATGGGAGTATGCACTCCGGAAGAATACAGGCAGATAAGGAACGGCTCGATTTTTGCATTCGGCATTGTTGACCAGTTTATGGGCGAAAGGGGAATGATTGCTGTTGACACAAAAACAGAGCACGGCAAGAACACCAAAGGCATTATTGTTTCGCGGGACGAAATCTGGACAATGGACTCTTCAAGATTCTGGATGCGTGACGACTACAATCAGCAGATGGCAAAATTCCTGAAAGGCGAAATCAGCAAAATAAGCCCGATTTCCTACTCAAAGGAATTTGCAAGAGGCCTGGCAAAAGGCGATGAAAGCTTCACAGAAGAGCAGAGGATAGAGATTGCTGCAAGGTACATAGAAGGAATACAGCACCTTCTCAAAAAGCCTTTTGTGCCTGATTTGAGAACCAGGGAGGAAAGGATAATTTCAGGCCTGCAGAAGATAGTTGACGAGCTGGTGAATTAGGAAATCAGGTGACATACTATGAACAGAATAAATTTGAATCCGGAAAGCCAAGATGCCCATTGCATTGAAAGGGTATACAATCCAAAGCCTCATGCGCCGGCAGTTGTTGCAGGCTTTATGAGCGGCTCTGGCACAAACATTGTAAAAGTGCTTGAATCTGAAAGAAGCCTTGAGCAGACTCTTGGCGAGGATGCTCCTTTCAGAATGAGAGTGATTGTGACAGACAACTATTCATCAAATGCCGATAAGATTGCCAAGGAGTGGAAGAGAGAGCTTGTCATTTTTGACATAAGCGACTTCCACAGGGAGATGAAAGTAAAAAAGACGCTGAAGACTGAAGAAGGCAGAAAAGCAAGGGAAGAATACACAAAAATATTGGGCATGATTCTAAAGCCGTATCAAGTTGACTTTGGAGTTTTCGGCGGGTTTGAGCCTTTGACAAACATAATGGAAGAGTTTCCCTGCCTTAATGTGCACCCTGGAGACCTTACTTACATGAAAAATGGGCAAAGGCATCTTGTCGGGCTTCACACAGTTCCTGTTGAAAGGGCGCTGGACGAAGGCCTTGATTACTTGAGGTCAAGCGTGATTCTCGCAACTCCTTACAAAGGCGCAGGAGAAAACATGGATGACGGGCCTATTCTCGGAATCGGGCCAAAGCTGGAAATAGGAAATGAAAAAAACCCAAAAACGCTTCAGAGCATGCTGAAGGAAAAAAGCGACTGGGTTATCCTGCCAAGAATTGTTCTTGAAGTTGCGCTTGGCAATATAATGATTGATGTTAATGCAAACACTGCATTGTACAAGGGAGTTCCAGGATTTATAACTCTGGATAATGATTCAGAAAAGAAAATCAATGGAATTGCAGGATATAAGAGTCTAAAGGAGGAATAAAAATGGCATCGATAGATGAAATTGCAGAAAAGAATCTTGACGAAAAGCTTAATGACAACCCCTGCAGGGGAATTGCTGTAGGCAAAGGAAAGAATGGGAATATTATGCAGTTTGCGTGGATTATGGGCAGGAGCGAGAACAGCCAGAACAGGATTTATGAAACTGAAGGAGACATTGTAAGGACAAAGGCGCGCGACCCTTCAAAGATGAAGAATCCTGAGCTTGTAATCTACAATGCAATGAGGTCTTTGAAGACTATGAATGGAAATTATGCTGCACACATTGCAAGCAACGGAGACCAGACAGACACTGTTCATGACTCTTTTGAGCAGACTGGATGGGGGATTTCTGCATGGGACTTTATAGAAGCGCTTGAAACAAGATACTGCGAGCCTGACGCATTTCCGCAGGCAAACTTGACTCCAAGAATAACTTTATTCTGCTCTGAAGACCTGCCTGGAAGGGCTTATCTGTCGCTGATTAAGGCAGACCCGAGGGCAAAAGAGTTCTGGAAAGAAGCTGTCGAAGAATATGGCCCCTCAATTGTTGAGGCTCTTAAAGAAAAAGGGCTTAATGGCAACGCGCTGAATGAGCAAGTCTGCATTAAGCTAGGAGAGATGACAGGGCTTAACCACAGGGAATTCCTAAGCCAGAGAAGCCTGTTTGAAGTTGTCCTTACAAAAGGGCATGGGCACTGCCTGACAACATATATGCCTGGAAGCAATGCACTGCCTTCATTTGAAGGAGAGCCTTTCATCATACCTTTGGGAGACTCGCTTGAAGGCTCGATGCAGAAGATTTGGAATTCGCTTGAGCCAAGCTGGAAGGTTGCTCTTGCAGCAAAAGAGATAACTGAAAAAAGCTACAGGGTCCAGACCTTAAGCAAATTCAACGAGGCGTAAAATGGCAGAACCACAAGATATTTCAAAAATGAAACTGGCATACAGGGAGAGAAACGAAGGAGACTTTCCGCAAATCCTTCCCATTGTGCTTGAACTGGATTCCCACAAAAAATACGGCGAGAACCCGTCGCAGCACTGCGCAACATACCACATCTTTTCCATTGGAGGGAAAAAGACAAAGTCAATCGCAGAAGATACAGATTTAAAGCCTGTCCACGAAGGAAAAGGCGGGCTGTCCCTCACAAATGAGATGGACATAACAAGGGCAATTGATGTGCTGAAGTTTTTCAGTTTCAGTGAAACACCTGCAGTTGCAATAATGAAGCACAACATTGTTTCAGGATTTGCAAAGCAGACAAAAGAAAGCCAGTCAATGGCAGAGCTTTTCAGGTACGCGAGAGATGCAGACTTAAGAAGCAACTTTGGAGGAACAGCAGTATTTCCAGAAGAGCTGGACATGCAAACAGCAGAAGCGATATTTGAGCTTAAGGGAACAAACCCATTCTTTATTGATGTTATTGCAGCGCCAGGATATAAAGAGGGAGTTGTAGGTTATCTTGAAAAGAGCAGGAAAGAGATGAGGATTGCCTCCTTTTCAAACATTTTTCTCCCGCCTGCTTTCAAGGGGGAAGACACGGAAGGCCTTTTCTCGCTAAAGGAAATGCCAACCGGAAGGATGGGAGTGCAGGACCTTTACCTTTCCTCAATAGAGGGGGTTGAAAACCTTGTGCTAAGGCCAATGGTTATTCACAAGGAAAAGCAGTATGCAATTGAAACAGAGCCGACACCCGAGCAGGTTGACGACCTTCTGACTGCATGGTACCTGAATATTGCGGGCGCGAGAAGCAACGGAGTTGTATTTGTTAAAGACGGAATATCGGTTGCAATCGGCTCTGGCCAGGTTGAGAGGGTAGGCGCAGTAGAGCAGGCAATAGTCAAGGGAATGCAGAAGGCAATGGACAGGGAAGGCATTAAGTACAATCCTCTTATGGGAATTGTCGGAAGCGAATGCCTTTCAAAGAATCCTTTTGAGGGAGCAGTGTGCTCGTCAGACGCATTCTTTCCATTCAGGGATTCAATCGACACAATTGCATCTGTCGGAGTTAAGGCAATCATACAGCCTTACGGCTCAAACAAGGATTATGAAGTGATACAGGCTGCAAACGAGCACAAGATTGCAATGCCTGCAACGCTTGAGAGATGCTTCGGGCACTGGTAGATTTATTTTATTATTTTTATTTCTTATTTTTTGATTTAAAAAAAACAACCTAAGCGTTCCTTCGCCTTGCCAGCTTTAGCGCAGCCTTTCTAAGAAGCAGGAAAATAACAACTGCAGGCGCGCTGATTCCAAGGAATACTGCAAGCACTGATGCTGCCTTTTTCACTTCAAAGCTGTTCTGGCTTTTTGAAGCTACAACCCTTCCAAAAACAGGAGGCGCCTGCTTTGGCTCTGCAGCAGGAAGTTCAGAATTATTCTCAGCTTTTTCATCCTTTTTGCAGTTCTCTGAAAGTGGCGGCATTAAAAACTGGGTTGAGCAGGAATTTGCATCCTCGCACTGCCTATACCTGAATCCGCCGAGGCATTCGCCCCAGTCATTGCAGGCCCAGGATTCATTGCAGGCAGTATTGTTCTGGATTTCCTCGCAGAAGCCTGCACTGCACTTCTTTGACGCACATGGCAATCTTGACCATTCCCAGCAGCCTGTTGAAGGATTCAAATGGCATTCTGCTGAATCTCCATCATCAAAGCATCCTTTTGTTCCAGGGCTGCACACGCTTTTGCACTCAACAGTGCCAGAGCTTCCGCCACCTCCTCCACTTCCACCGCCGCCCCCTCCACCGCCTCCATTGGTGTTAGGAGCATCTGTGGTGTATGTTAAATCAAATATGTAATATTGAGGCGTAGCATTGCCAAATGTTATGTTAATCAAGTCTCCTGACTGAACTGCTGTAAAATTAATTGAAGTGCCGTTTTCAGCAGTGAGCGACATGCTCTGGCTTTTTATTGAAGAGTGCGAAGGCAGGTATTTTGAAGCGCTTATTGAAGTAAAAAACACCTGCGAGCCTGATGCAGGAACTTTAAGCGTGTACCTTTCCCTGAAATCCCATATCCTGTCATTTCCAGAGTCATAGTAGACTGCAGGGTCTCTTCCTGAAAAGTCAGAAAGATGTGCATTGTAGCCGTAAATGTAGTTGTCAGATGCGTTTGCCGGAAGAGCTGCAAGGTAAAGTGTTACTGTTTCCGAGCTGTAAGTATAAGGGCTTACAGATCCTCCTTTGAAGAATAATGGAATTGGATTTGTGCTGTCTAAAGATGAAGACGATGTGTAGTCAAAGCCATCTGCCTTGAATTCTGCGCAGTCCTCCTCAAAAGTACGGTAGCACTTCTGTTTTGCAGGGCACCAAATGTATCCTGCAGAGCCTGTGCAGCCATAATCATCTGCAGTTCCACCTTTAATAATATTATTTGCAACAGAAGATGTTGTAAGCCCCCTTAACACAGTTAGGTTTATTGCAGGCAGCGCAAACTGCTCGGTATTTGTGTAATTTATTGGATTCCAGGCATAGTAGCTTGAGCCGATTTCCATGGCTGTTTCGTTTGATGCAAAATAAGGGCGCTCATGCACTAGGTCAACTTGGTACCTTGCGTCAAGAGATGATGTTGAGCCTGCAGGAAGATTGACTTTTTCAATTTCGCCCCCTTCGCCTGAAAAGTTGAAATCCACATTGTTAAAGCTTTGTGGAAGATTGTTTGTGATGCTATAAACCTTAAACAGGTTCTGGCCTGAAAAGCCGCTTGAAACTGAAGGGTTGAACTTAAATCCTGAAAATGATGTGTCAATCAATCTCTGAACAATCGGGTAAGTTTCAACCTTGCCGTCAGTTGAGTTGAGTGATAAAGTTGCATTGAATCCTTCCCCTTGAGGATGGCTAAACTCAAGAAAGCACATGCTTTGTTCCTTTGACACGCCAGACGCAAAATCATAGGTGCTTGAAGAATTAAAAACAGATGCAATGCACTTGTCAAATTTTGAGCTTTCGCCAGTAAGATTATAAGAGACCCCATAAGATGCCAGCCCCCCTCTCAAAGTTAAAAAAAAGTATTCCGGGGTGTATATCTGCATGATGTTGCTGTATTCGCTCTCAGACAGGTTTGCTACATCCTGGCAGGACTGGCTAAAAGTTACTGCTTTTGTGCCTGCGCCTTCCTTCCCGTACTTAAGGCCGGATTTTCCGCAGTAAATGTTAAGGTTATAAGGAGACCTTGCATTGAGCAGGCCAAACCTGTTGTAAAGCTCAGTTTCAGTTATATTAATTTTAGGCAGTGAAGAGTCTGCACTCCTTGCCTCAATAACAGACGTGCCGTAAATGGAGAATTCCTTGTTTACCTTCCAGTTAAGATTGCTTTTTCCAAGAGTTGCAGAAACGCCTGTTGAAAAGTTAAGCACAGAATTGTTTGAGCGGATTATTATGTCTCCAAGGTTTATGTTTGCATTGACATTTCCTGATGCTGACCTGCTCCTTCCGCTTGTAAAATCCCATTTGAAATCGCCTTTAATTTCCTGCACAAGAGAATCGTCTCCATCAATGTTAAGACTGACGCTGCCTCCTGTTGAAGAACTGCTATACCCCCCGTATCCTGTTATGTTATTTGCGCCAAGGATTATTCCGCCATAAAGATTAAATGTTGTTGAGCCGCCGCCGTTGGCATAGCATTGCCCATCGCCTGCATTTCCTGAATGAGCGCTTATCTTATTATTTTTGATGGATAAAATTTCAGACTTGCTTCCAGCCTTGATTTCAAAATAAGAAGAGCCTCCTGCTCCATCAACCATGTATTTCTGGCATCTTGTGGTAGGCTCTCCATTTCCCCCATAAGACTCAAAAATATTTGAGTGTATATCAGCTCCTGAATAAGAAGATATAATTTTAGTCGAAGACGAGCCTCCGCTTCCAGGCCCCCAAAACCCGTTGGCAGCACCGCCTCCGTATGAATAAATGCCTGTGTTCAGAAGCTGGATGCCCATATCTGCATAAATAAAGAAGTTGCCTGAACCTCCTGAACCGCCATGAGAATCATCGCCATTGGCGCCATTGCCGCCATAAGCTTTTATTTTTGAATTTACAATTAACACATGGCCTGAATTGTGCAGCTCAAATGTTCCTGAAGCTCCGCTTCCTCCGCTGCCTTCATCCCAGCTCCGCCCCCCTGAACCGCCATAAGCATTAATCTCTGAATTTTCAATTTTGACAGGATTGGCTGAATAAATATAAAAGTATCCAGAGCCGCCAGAGCCTCCGCTTGTATGCCCACCTACTGAACCTAGCCCGCCATAAGAATTCAAATATGAATCCTCAATTTCAATCCTTTCTTCAGAATAAATCTTGATGCTTCCAGGGCCTCCTTGATAAGTGCTCCACGCAGAATATGGCTGGCTGATTCCATAAAAGTTAAGCGTCGAATTTATTATTTGTATGCTTCCGTAAGTCGTGTTAAACCTTCCGAAATTGCCGCTCCTGTTGAAAAGCGCATTCTCAATCAGTATGCTTGCATTTGAAGTGTCCAGCGTGTCGCACGCAAGGCTGCCTGTGCAGGTGTAAATCGACTCTGTTGAGTTGTATGAGCAGAGTGAAGCGCAGTCGACTGCATATGCTGCAGGAACTGCCGCAAAAGCAATGGCAAAAAGCAAGAAGCAAGATGCAAAAAAAATCAGGAAGCGCGAGGAATGCGTAAGAAATGCTTGATTTTCAGTTTTTTTGTTTCTGATTTTCAAAGCCATGAATGCCCCAAACAAGTGATAACAATAAAAGGAGATTTATAAAGTTTCACCAAGCGCTTTAAAAAACCAAAGATTCAGAAAAAAATATTAAAAAACAAAAAAAAGAAGGCTTAGAACTGTATGCAGAGCTTCCAGTTTGTGAATATCCACAATGCAAGAAGCAGTCCGACTGCAAGAACTACAAGCCAGAAGACATATTTCATTGGGCTTGACCCTTCCTCAAAGTCATCCTCATCCTCGTCTTCAAAGTCGTCCTCTTCAGCCTCTTCCTTTTTCTTCCTTTTTGATTTTGATGCCTGCTTTTTTGCGCTCTTCTTTGGGGCTTTCCTGGACTTAGGCTTCTCTGTTTCCTGCTGCTCTTCAGCACCGTCTTCAGCTTCATCCTGGCTGCCGCTTTCAAATTCATCGTCTTCCATTTCTTCATCCTCCTTAAAATCATCCATGGACTCGCTTATGTCCAGGCTCTGACCCACATCCTCGTCAAACTTTGCCATTTTGAGAGGGAAAATCTTGCTTATTTATATTCTTTTTGCTGGTTTTGATACCACTGTTTTAGACAATGTTTATAAATGGGCTAATAAACCTCAATAGCATGAACTTCCAGGGGCTTAGCACAATAGAGGATTCAAAGTTTTACATAGATTTTGCGCTGAAAAAGGCAAGCGAAAAGGCAAGCCTTTTCAGGAGCAGCAAAAAGCTCATGGGCACAAGGAATGAGAAGAGCATAAGGATTGAGCTTGTCAGAATCGACGCGATAAGGGATGCTCTTGCAGACAAGCTGTTCGGCATTGGAAGGGCGTTTCCAGACACTGAAGCGCTTCCTGAATTCTACAACGAGCTGCTTAAGGCAACTGTCGACTTTCCCGAGCTCAAGAGGTCGCTTGCAGGCGTGAAGTGGGCAAGGTCCACAATCATGCAGATGCACAAGAATTATTCCAACAAGATAAAAAAATGCAGGGAGCTCCAGAAGATATCATTCTACAGGAGGGAATTCTACGGAAGGGTCTGCTCTGTGCTTAAGCAGATAAACCCCAACCTAAAGCAGATTGAGATTGCCAGAAGGACGATGAAGGGCTTTCCTGCAATCAAGACAGGAGTCAAGACAATTGCAATCGCAGGCTTCCCGAATGTCGGAAAGACAACTCTCCTAATGAAGCTGACCGGCGCAAAGGCTGACATACAGCCATACGCTTTCACAACACAGGGCATAAACGTGGGATATTTGCAGACTGCATCTGAAAAGATTCAGTTCCTTGACACTCCCGGAACTCTCAACAGGTTTGACAAGATGAACAACATCGAGAAGGTTGCCTATCTTGCGCTCAGGCTTCTCGCTGAAAAGATAATCTATGTCTTTGACCTTACAGAGCCCTACCCTCTTGAAGAGCAGGAAAAGCTTTTTGAGGTTGTGAAGAAGATGAACAAGCAGGTGATTGTCTATATCAGCAAAACCGACATACTTGACAAGGATGACTACAGAGAATTCGCTGAAAAATACGAAGCCCTGGACGAAGAGTCGATAAAGAAAGCTATTTTTTAATTCAGAAAAGCTTAAATATTTGCCTCCCCAATTCTATAAATTATGGGCATTTTTAATAGAAAGCAGCTGATGGTCCGAAGGATAATAAGGATTTATGCAAGGAATTACCAAAGGATGCTTACAAGGTATTACAGGATAGAGTTTGTCAAGAAAGGAAGGTCTGTCGAGCTTATTATCGCACACATTAAGAATGATTCTTCTGGGATTGCAAAGGCTGCAAGCCAAGTCAAAAGCGTTCTTGATAAGCAGATAAAATTCGTTGCTGAAGCAGAGGCATCTATGGAGGATTTTGCAAACTCCAAGGGCCCAAGGCTTGCTGCATGGCTTCAGGAAGTAGGGGCGCTTCAGCTCGTGCCTTACATTAATTATCAAAGCCAAATGCTTGGCATGCTTTCAAAATTCCTTAAAGACCATAAAATAAGCTCTATCCTTGAAATGGAAGATAATGCGCTTGAAGAAAAGGATTACTCTAAATTTGAAATTATTTTTAAAAGCGAGCTTAAGCTTTACAAGCAGTTTGATAATGTCGTTGAGTCTGTTATTGACAAAATGAAGGGATTCTTTGAGTACCAGGAGGGCAAAGGCATTATGTTTGATGAGGCAAAGCCTGCATTCAAAGCAGCATATGCAGAGATTTCAAGCATAAAAAAAGCGAGGATTCCTGCATTTGCAAGAATATTCGCAGCTGCCACGCTCTTCTTTGTCTTTTTGGCAACATTGGTGCCTGGTGAAGTTGCACACAGCAGGGTTATGCCCCTTGCAAAAGCATCCAATGTAAGGCTGCATGTCTCGCTCGACGGTGAATCATCTCTGAAAAAGCTTAAAAATGAGTGCGAAAACATGGTAAGCACACTCAAGGCAAAAAAAACCATGAGCAAAAGCGACAGCAACGAGATGATAATAAAGTACCATAATTTAATAGATGAAATTGATGAGAGTGTAAATGCTGTTGAAAATCTTAAGAAGGCAAATCCCGAAAGGACTATTGCACAGATGAAAGCAAGCATTGACCAATTTGAGGAATTGGCAGAAAAGCTGGAAGCAAAAGCAATGGCATACAGCGAGATGAGCGGCTTTTTCCTTCTTGAATAAGCTATTTTTTAATTCTTGAGCCTGCAAAGTAGAGCGCAGAGCCTATCACAATGTAGCTGATGATTATCGCGCTTATCTTCGGAATAAAATAATGCAGGTAGAAGGAAAGCCATATCTCAAAGCTGCCGAATCCAGGCAGGACTGAAAAGAGCCTTACTACAACCTCATTTCCCAAAATAAGAAGGATAAATGCAATAGTGCCTGGAATAAGGGTCATCCTGCCGAATGACTTGAGAGTTTCTCCCCTGTGCCTTTTCCTGCGCAGCAGGCCGAAGAATGCAAACATTATCAGGAAAAGCGAAAACATAAGATATCCCAGAGGGACTTTAAGATCTCCTCCTGAATGGAATGCAAACGCAAAGACCATTGGGATTAAGAATGTAAGGCCTGCAACATACATTGTCCTGTAGACAAGATAGTAGTAGGTTTCCTTTGCATGCTTTTTTACTTTTGCCTTTATTTTCTTGATGTGCTTTCTCATAGCGCAAGAACACCTATAAACAGTGCAAGCATCAGCAGGAGGAATGAGATTACTGCCTGTAAAGCCCAGACAAGAATAGCCCTTATCCATCCAATCTTAAAAGCAAGCTTGTATGCTGCAATGCAGAGTATGAATGCTGCAATTGCGCCCCAGCTTAGGAAAACATAAGCAATGCCTGTCAGGATTCCAACAAGAAGGTTTACTGCTGCAGCCTTCAGGATTGAGGATTCACCGCCGAGCAGCTTTGCAGCAAGATGCAGTGGAATGCCTGCAATCAGGAACACTGCTGCAAAAACAATGATGGTTATTAGCAATGACATTTGGCTGCTTTTATGATTTTTTGTTGATTGATATAGCTTAGTAACTTGATGCTAGTATTTAAATATTTTTTCTCACAAAATTTATATACACTGCAGAAATCCACAATTTTATGAGAGTAATTGCAGACCTGCACATCCACGGAAGGAACTCACAGGCAACCTCCAAGGACCTGACAGTCCCCCAGCTTGAGAAATATGCACGGATGAAAGGAGTTGGGCTTCTTGGCACTGGAGACTTTACTCATCCAAAATGGATTGAGCACATAAAAGAAAGCCTGCCGACTGAAAATGAGGGGATTTACTACACAAAGAACGGATTTCCTTTCATGCTCCAGACAGAAATCTCATTGATTTATTCGCAGGGAGGCAAAGGCCGAAGGGTTCACAATGTTGTCCTTGCGCCAAGCCTTGATGTTGTAAGGCAGATTACAGACTACCTGCTGACAAAAGGCAGGGTTGACTATGACGGAAGGCCTATATTCAAGATTCCCTGCCCTGAATTTGTTGAGTCATTAAGAAAAATCTCTGAAGACATTGAGGTTATACCTGCGCATATCTGGACTCCGTGGTTCAGCATGTTCGGCTCAAAGTCAGGCTTTGACAGCATCAAGGAATGCTTTCTTGACCAGACAAAGCACATTCATGCGCTTGAGACAGGGCTTAGCAGCGACCCTGCGATGAACTGGAGATTAAGCCAGCTTGATGACTTCAACCTTGTAAGCTTCTCTGACTTGCACAGCTACTGGCCGTGGAGGATTGGAAGGGAGGCAACAGTCTTTGAAGTTGACAAGCTTTCCTACAAAAGCATCCTTGGAAAACTTAGGGAGAAGAACGGCATTGCAATGACAGTTGAGGTTGACCCAAACTACGGCAAATACCATGCTGACGGCCACAGGGCATGCGATGTGTGGATGAATCCAGAGCAGTCCAAAAAGCATAATTATCTCTGCCCAAAATGCGGCAAGGGCCTCACAATAGGCGTGTGGGACAGGGTCGAGCAGCTTGCTGACAGGCCTGAAGGATACATCCCAAAAAACAGGCCGGGGTTCAAGTCATTGATTCCTTTGTCTGAGATAATTTCAGGCATAATGGGCAAGGCAGTTGCAACAAAAAATGTCTGGGCAGAATACAACAACTTAGTCACTTCAACAAGGCCTGAATTTGAGATACTTCTTGACACTCCTTTCAATGCGCTTAAGCAGATGACTACAGAAAAGATTGCAAAAGCGATAATTGATGTGAGGGAAGGAAGGATTAAGATAAAGCCAGGATACGACGGAGTTTACGGCGAGCCGTTGTTCAACGGAGAAAGCGTAGAACAGCCAGACCTTCCAAGCCCCAAGGCAAAGCAGAAAAGCCTTGCTGATTTCTGAATCCGTTAATTCAACCAAAAAAGATATAAACCTGCAATAAACCCCATTTTTTATGGGAAAAACAGTTTCTGTGAGGGCTGAGTTCCAGTACTACTATGTTGCTGAAGCAGGCGACGGAGAAGGCTCAGAGTACAAATGCCCTTTTGGCTCAAAGGAAAAGTTTCTTGAAGCTTTCGGGATGAAAGACATAGGCATCTGCCCCTGGCACAGCGGCTACAGGATGGCTGAAAAGATTTTTGAGATACCTGTTGAAGGCCAATTGGTTCATGCAAGCCTTAGGGAAAATGAGATTGGGTTTTCATATAAGGCTCATAGAGTGTTTGACAAAAAGTACAGCCCTATAGGCATCACCACAAGGCATGTGCCTGGAAACAATTATTTCATGCTATGGATTGAAGAAAGGAAAGATTGGGTGTGCATTAAGGAGAACTCCACTTATCTGTGGGAGGCTGGTTCTTTCAACGAGCATATGACAGGCCCTTATTCTGTGGACAGCTCGCTTGAGGCAGCTGTAAGCCAGGCAGTTAAAGACCTTGAGCCTGCTGAAAGAAGCATTGTGTTCAGCTTTGAGAAAATACACAGGCTTTCAGTAGGCTGGCTTTATGACAAGCTGAAGAAAATGCACGCTGAATCCAGGCCTGAAAAAGGAATAATCCTGGCAGATGAGCTTGGAAAAAAGATTGAGCTTGAGTCGATGAGCAAGGACAGCCTCAGGGATTTCCTGGAAGAGGGTGCTGAATACACTGCTACCCTTGTATGCACAAAGAATGAGCTTAGGAGTTATGTCTGGGCTTTCAGAGAATTTGATGAGCTCACCTCGCTTCTGGAATCAGCCAAATCTTCAAAAAAATAAAAAGCCTAAAAAGAGAAGATAAAGCTATTCTTTATTTCTTCTTGAAAACGTAGAGTTCAGGAGGGTTCCTGTAGGGCAGCTCAATCTTTTCCCTGCAGCCTTCCTTCTCCATGAATGATTCAAGCTTCCTGAAATTTTCAGGATATGGATTGTTTTTGCTGAGCTTAAGCCCGAGTTTTGCTGCCTGGGAGATTATATTGCCTGCATAAAACAGCCTGACAAGCTCTGGGTTCTCATTCATAAAAAGCTCTGGCGAGCTGTACCTCTCAAGCAGAATTGAGGCGCTTCTTTCAATGATAGAGGACGAGCCTTTGGCAGGATAGATTCCTGCAGACAGCTCAAAATCAGAGGGAAGCCTAATCATCTGGGATGCATTGAGGTGGTAGTCGTCTGCAATCACAAATCCCCCTGTTTTAAGGAACGGCAAAATTATATCTGAAGTTATGCGGGGCTTTAGGAGTATCACAAGGCCATAATCTTCCGAAGGCCTGTAATCATTTATATCTGACTTGATTGCATTATAGCCTGCATTGGCAAGCGCATCTATGCAGCCCTTGCTGAAAGACTCATTGTCCAAAAATGTGACATTGCTGAATGAGTCTGCAGGCGATGCGTCAAACCCGCAGGAAGGGTATAAAACAGAGCCAGGCATGCCAAACTCTGCAATAAACGCTGAATACATCTGGCTGTAAGAATAATAGTGCCAAAGCTGGGGAGCGCTTTTTCTGGATGCTCTCTTTGATGCAGCCTTTCTCTTTTTGCCCGGAGTGCTTAAAGCCATGTCCAAAATCCTCAATAAGCCAAAAACAGAAAAACAAAAACCAAAAAACAAGAAAAGAAAAAAAGAATAAAAAAACAAAAAACAAATTCAGGATTTACTCAAACGCGCCTTCTGAAAATGCCGGAGCCCTGTTGTAGTCCTGCACTGTAACCTTGAAGGACTGCTTGGACTCTGAATTTCCGTCTGAAGCTGTTGCAACAACCTCATAGCTGCCTGCATCCTCATATCCTGTCTGCCATTTTCCTTCAGCATCAAATGGCTGGCTGAATGATATGGCTACATCATCGCCTTCAGGGTCTGCTGCAGTTATTGAGAGGGTTATAAGGTCTCCCTCTTTAGCAGTGATGTCATTGATTCCTGAAAGGACAGGCGCCTTGTTTGCTGAAACAACTGTCAGGTAGAATGACTCAACAGCCTCTGAAGCGCCGTCTGATGCAGTTACCTTTACCTTGTATTTTCCTGCATCGCCAACTTCAGTCTTCCACTCGCCGTTGCTGTCCAAAGGCTCTGAAAACTTAATCACGACATCGTCGCCGTCAGCATCTGCTGCGCTTGCCTTGACTGAAATGCTGTCGCCTTCAGTAACCTGGACGTCGTCAAATGCGTCAAGCACTGGAGCCCTGTTCACTTTCTTGACTGTAACCTTTATGGTTTTGGATACAGAATCCTTTCCGTCATCAGCTGTCACTGTGACTTCATGCACTCCTGCATCGCCGTATGATGTCTCTTTTGATGCAGAGTCCATCCAGCCTGAAAATGAAAGCTTGACATCATCGCCGTCTGCGTCTGTAGCTGCAGGGCTCAATGATACTGTCTGGCCTTCCTCAACTGCAATGTCTTCAAGCCCTCCAAGGACTGGAATCTTGTTGAGTGATTTGACAACAATAAGGACTTCCTGCGAAACTTTGCTTGTGCCGTCTGATGCTGTTATCAGCACCTTGTACTGGCCTGCATCGCCCTTCTTGGTCTGCCACTCTCCCTTGCTGTCCAAAGGCTTTGTGAATGTATAAGTTATCGGGTCGCCGTCAGGGTCAACAGCCTTCAAATTTGGAAAGCTGACTTTTTCCCCTTCAACTACTGTTTTTGTCGGAAGCGCAGAGCCTGCTTCAGGCTCATCAGCCTCTTCCAGGCCTGCTGGAATCCCTATTTCAGTCGCAACGCTTTCCTCGTAAGTGATGTTTTCTCCGGGAGTCTTTATCACAGAGACGCATCCTGAGGCCATGAGCATTGCCACAGCCAAAACCGCCAGAAGAATCTTGCTGTTCATTATTTTCCACCTCGTGTTTTTATTTTGATTATGATTTGTATCCTTGGTTTGCCAAGTATAAGCATGAAATGGTTTGCGGATTACTTTATAATAATTACTATTCTACAATAGTTAGATTATAGTATCATTCTATAATTAAGAATTTGTCAAAACCAGTGGTAAAAAGCAGAGGATAACCCAAAATAATGCGCATAACATCCGCTAAAAAAGCATGCTGAAAAATGCCCAAGACAATTTACTTCCTTGAAGAAATCATTGCATGCGCAGAAAGCAGTGCAGCTGCTGCGCCTGCAAACACAGCCCTTGCAAATATTGAAAATGAGATTGACTGCCAGAATTCAGCAGGGTATGCCTGTATCAGCATTGAGGATTTCCAAAAAATCCATGTCCCATCCTCAAAGAATATTCTGTGGAACAAAACAAAAAGGAAATCGAAAGGCAGAAAATACAAAACAGCAGGAATTGCAGCTGCTGCAATGCCCCCATAAAACAATGCTTTGGGAATATTGCCTGGGAAATGGATATAATTGTAGCGGAGCAGTGCAAAAAACAAAATCAGCAGGAAAAACAGGCAGCCAAAAGTCCTGTGCATAAGTATTTTTACATCAAGAAGGTGCTGCTCTTCATTATCATCAAAATAATCTGACATGATAAGCCCTTTGGCAGGAGAAGCAAGGTAATGGACTACCTGGCTGTTAAGCGCACTGTGCTGGCCTGAGCCTGCCTTCTGCATATGCTTAAGGATGAATTCTGAATCATATGCTGCAGAGCTGAACGCAAGCAGAATTATAAGAATAGGAGTTAGTGCAGCAAGGGCAAAAAAAGCAGCCTTACTTGATTTTTTCTCCGTCTTTCGCATTTACAGATATCTCCTCTTTTGAAGTCCTTAATGCCTTTCCCTTGTAGCATGCTTTTCCTGCTGAAACAGACAGCTGGACATTTGCAAACTCCTCAATGCCGACCTTGGCTGTTCCAGTGTCCATACCTTCAACAAAAACCTGGTCTCCCGGGTGCGAGAGCGGAGCTGAAAGCAGGCTTGCATTCTCTCCTGCTGCAAGAAGCATTCCGTTGCTTTCCTTCCCCCTAAGCTTTGCAGGCTTCAGATTTGTGACAACAACTATGTTCCTTCCGCAGAGCTCCTCAACCTTGTAGAACTTCCTTATTCCTGCAACAATCTGCCTCTTCTCCTTTCCGAGGTCTATCTGCAGGACTACAAGCTTTTCAGCTTCAGGGTGCGGCTCTGCAGAGATTATTTTTGCAACCTTCAGATTGATTGGAAAAGTTTCCTTTTCTGCAGGAAGCTCATCAAGCTTTCTTATGAGTATTTCAGCATTCCCTATCTCGTGGCTCTTCAGGCTGAAATCAATATCGCTCCATTTTAATGCCTGAAGATTGAGCTGCTCCCTCAAGTCTGCTGCAAACTTTGGCAGCACAGGAGCAATGACTATTGAAAGTATCCTTGCAATGTTTATGCATGTCCCTAATATTTTTTGGGCCTTTTCAGGGTCTTCCTTGACAAGCTTCCACGGCTCATTCTCCTGGAAGTACTTGTTTCCTTCAGATGAAAGCGCAAGTATCTCCTTCACTGCATTTGTAAAATTAAATTCTGAATATGACTGCTTTGCATTTTCAGCATGCCTTAGCACATTTGCAAAAAGCTCCTTGTTCTCGTCAATTCCCTCTATCTTTCCTTCAAAGTTCTTCTTTGTAAAAGTGAGCACCCTGAAGCAGAAGTTTGCAATGTTTGCAACAAGCTCGTTGTTGACTTTTGCCTGGAACTCCTTAAAGTCTAAGTCTATGTCTGACATTTTCCTGCTAAGCAGGGATGCATAATAATACCTTAAGTACTGCGGGTCAAACTTGCTTAAGAACTCTGATGCAGTGTAGAATGTTCCCCTGCTCTTTGACATCTTCTCTCCGTTTACTGTGATGAAGCCGTGGGTCAAAATGTATTCCGGCAGGTTGAACCCTGAGCCCATTAGCATTGCAGGCCAGAACAGGTAGTGGAAGTAGATTATGTCCTTTCCTATAACGTGAATTACCCTGCCTGTGGGCTTTTTCCAGTATTCAGACTCGTCAAAATCCTTTCCTTTGCAGTAGTTTGCAGTTGATGCAATATATCCTACAGGAGCGTCAAGCCAGACATAAAAGTACTTGTCTGTCTCGCCTGGAATTTTAAAGCCGAAGTAAGGCCCGTCCCTTGAGATGTCCCAGTCCTGAAGCCCTTGCTTGAACCAGTTTGAAACTGAATTGACTATTTCAGGCTGCAGATTTTTGTTTTCCTCAAACCATTTTTTGAGCCTGCTTTCATAATTGGTGAGCTTGAAGAAGTAATGGACAGACCCTTTTTTGGATGCAGGGCTGCCGCAGATTGCGCATTTTGGGCCTATCAAGTCTGTTGTTGAGTGCGCCTTTCCGCACTTCTCGCAGACATCGCCGTACTGGTCAGGCGCTCCGCAGTTCGGGCATTCTCCCCTTACATACCTGTCTGGAAGAAACCTCCTGCATTTCTCGCAGTAAGTCTGGGTTATCTCCTTTGTGTAGATGTCTCCCTTCTTTTTGAGCTCATTGAATATCTGCTCTGAATACTTCCTGTTTTCAGGGCTGTTTGTAGTGTAGTATGAGTCAAAGTCAATGTGGAAAGCCCTGAAGTCCTTAAGGTGCTCCTCGTGGTATTTTGCAATCAGCGCTTCAGGCGTTATTCCCATCTGCTCTGCTTTTATCTGGATCGGGGTTCCGTGGGTGTCGTCAGCGCAGCAGTAGATTGCATCTTCTCCGATTGATTTCAGGAACCTTACAAAAATGTCTGTCTGGATATACTCGATAAGATGGCCGATGTGGATGCTTCCGTTTGCATAAGGCAGCGCTGAAGTCACAACTATCTTGGTCTTTGCGCTTTTTGCTGCTTTGCTTTCGCTGAGTTTGCTGCTTCCGCTGCCATTTACAGATTTTGCCTTTTCTGCCATGCAATCTGAAAAATCAGGTTTGTATTTAAATATTGCGAAGAAAAAGCAAACAGCATCATAAGTTATTGCATTGCCGCGCTTCGTGTTGCTCATTGCACCTCTTCTTCAAAGGAGTCACGTGTTAATCAAACTCAAATAAGGAGTACTGCGCTTGGCGGCAATGCTTATGCTTCAGCTTAATCAAAGCATGCACAGCATGTGCTCCCTGAAGAAGTTCATTATCTTCGGGTATTTGTTTATCCTGCAGATTAGCTTCCTGTGCCTTGAAAGAAGCTTTGAAGCCTCGTCTTCTGAAAGCCCTGCGCTGCACTTGTATGAAATGCTCGGCTCAAGAAAAGTCCTTTTCTCCTCAATGATTTCAGTTATGCAGAAGCCAGACGGATTTGAATAAACAGCTGTGCCTTTCTGCAGCCCGAAAATCGAGCAGGAAACAAGGTCTATTCTCTTCTCGTTCCTTTTCAGAAAATCAATTGTCTCAAGAAACTCTGATTTTGTTTCTGTCGGAAATCCAAACAGCATGTATGCAATGTTTTTGATGCCTGCCCTGTGCGAAGCTTCAAGGACTTTTTCCATGTCTGCAGGATTTGTACCTTTTTTGATAAGGTCAAGTATTCTGCTGCTGCCTGACTCAATGCCCCACATAAGCATAACAAGCCCTGACTCATTGAGTTTTTTCAGCACTTCATAAGTAAATTCTTTTGTGGGCTTCAGCTGGCATGCCCATTTTATGCCAAGCCCTTTTACTGCCTCTGCAATCTCAAGAAGCCTTTTTGCAGGAATCATGTCGTCTATAAGAAAAAAGTGCTTCTGGCCTGATTTCAGGATTGCCTCTTTTACCTGTGAAACAGGGTATTCCTTATAAGGAGATTTGCTGTAGTGTGTGCAGAATGCGCACTGCCTGTAGTAGCAGCTGCTTGATGTTTTTACAGGAATTACCGGAAATGGAGTAAAGTAATCCTTAAGATTGTATGCTGAAAAGTCAGGAACAACATTGAAGTTTAATTTGGATTCATCTTTTTTTTCGCCTGTTATGAACTCAAGCAAATCAGACTCTGTGCAGAGCGATGCAGAGGCAAGCCTGCCAAGCTTCTCGTTTGCAGCCGGGCCTCCAATAACAGTCTTTATTCCCCTCCTTGCAAGCTCATCAAGCATGCACGAAGCATAGAACGCCTGGCTTGAGTAGACTATGCTGAAGGCAACTATGTCAGGCTTGCGCGAAGCTATCATCTCAAGCATCTCTGCAAAAAGCTCAGGCTTTCCGCCCATCACAACATTCCTGTTGCTGTCAGCATAAGCCTTGAAAGAAACCTTCTTGTATTCGAGGGCCTTTTCTTCATAATCCGCCCACCTGCCAGAATCCCTGAAATATTCTGCATCTTCTGGAAACTTGATTTTGTGGAATTCAAGATTTAAGTCCAGCACCATTATTTCATCGCTGCAGTTTGCCTTGAGAAAAGATGCAAGGTAGGTTATTGAATACGGCGGTGCTGCAGGAGTGCAGAACGGAAGGTAGGCAAGCAGGACTTTTTTCATAAGACAGAAAATTGAATAATGGTTAATAAAGCTAATGAAAAATAATCAGCAGAATCAAAAAATAAAGAAAACTAAAAAACTGAAGAAATAAATAATGCTAAAAAAGTTAAAAAAATAAAAGAAACAGCAAGATTACATTCCCAAAAACTTCATTATTTCAAATATGAGAAATGCAGGCCAAACAAGCGCCTTCAGGATGCCAAGCACTCCTGCCCAAAATCCTGCTGCTGTCGACACATAGTAGATTGCAGCTCCCAAAACAGCAAGAAAGTATGCAAACCCTCCTGAAGAGCTGCATGATTTTGTCATTGTGAAGCACTTTGCCTTGTCAGCCATCTTTCCTATGCCGTCTATCTTTATGCTTACAGAGTCTCCTGAACTTTTCTTTTTTGAAGATTTTTTTGCAGCCATAACGCACCTCTTATTTTTTTCCTTGCTTCATCTTTTTTGTAAGGCCTATCTTGCCTGAGCAGTGCTCGCACACAACAATATAAGATGGAACTCCCTCAAATGTTTTCCTTTTGTAGTCTGCTGTGGACTCGCCCTGCTTTCCGCAGTGCGGGCACTTGTATTTTGCCTCAAGCTTGAGGCTTTCCTCATGCGCTGTTTTCTGCTCTTCATACCCGCATTCTGGGCAGGCATACAACTCAGCCCTGCTCTTGACCTTGCCTGTCTTTGCATCAACAGGCTTGCCCATCTTTGCCTTGCCGCATTTTGGGCACTGCTTCCTGTAGACCCATGCAGTAACATTTCCGTTTCCTACAGCCCTTCGTGTGAAGTAGATAACTTCATCAATTGACTGCGGTTCCTTAATCGCCATCTGTCTCCCTCCTTTTTACCTCAATGCATATTGCCTTCTCATTAACGCGAATATACCTTGGGCACTCTGCCCACTCAAGCTTTTTTTCAGCGCAGTAATTTATAATCTTTTCTTTTTCAGCATCATCCCTGAATTTTACCGCAACATTAAATCCGCCAGCCTCCCGATGGATTATTTCAAAAGAAGAAAGGTCTTTTTTTGTTTTTGAAGAAAGCTCCTTCAGCTGCCCAACCCTTTTTTCCATAACTGCAATTTTTTCAAGAAGCCCCTTCTCCCATTTTAAGTCAAAAACAGAGTCGATTTTCACAGCTCCTGAATCGTCTGCAATAAACCCTCCGTAGCCAAGGTCAATAGGCTTCCAATGGCCGAAGCTTCCGAAGATTATATCCCCTATTTTTGCATTTGCTGAACCTATCGAGCCTGAAACATCGTTTACAAGCACTGATTTTTTCCTTTTTGCAATTTCAGCGATTTTGTCCATGTCTTCATATGCAATGTAGCCAGGCATGGAGTTAATCAGAAGTATCGAAGATGAGTCAGCCTTGCTTTCCAAGTCTTTAAGGTCTGAAATGCCATAGTCGGTTTTTATCTCGACAAGCTCAAATCCAAGCTCTTTTGCATACTGGGGGTATGTTATCCATCCGCCCTGGTCCTGGATTACTATTTTTTTAAGCCCTTTTTCCTTAAGCGCCTTGAGTATGAACTTCAGCGCCTTGTTGCCCCTTCTTGTCAGAATTATATTCTTCTTTCCAGTCAGTTCAGAAAGCCTTTTCTTAATCTCGACAATCATTTCAGAAAAATAGCAGGCATAGGTATTTAAATATATTTGCACTATGCAGATTAGGATGAATTACTACGACGAAATTGCGCAGGGCTATGAAGAGCTCCACAAAGAGGAGCAGGAAAAGAAGATTGCGCGGATCAAGCAGCACTTCACTCCTGATTTGGCAGGCAGGCTCCTTGATGTAGGCTGCGGGTCAGGCCTCACCACAAGATGCTGGCAGTGCGATAGGACTGGGATTGACCCTTCTGAAAAGCTGCTTGAGAAAGCAAGAAAATACGACCCAAAAGGAAAATACATTCTTGCAGCTGCAGAAAATATTCCTTTTCCAGACAATGAGTTTGACTATGTTGTGAGCATTACAGCAATCCAGAACTTTGATGACATTGAAAAAGGCCTAAGGGAAATCAGGAGGGTTGGCAAAGGCAATTTTGTCCTAACTTATCTTAAGAAGTCGCAGAAGGCAGAGATTATAGAAACTCTGGTAAAAAAGCTGTTCAGCCCAAAAGAAAGAATCGAACAGGAAAAGGATATTATTTTTATTTCTTAATCAATTTGTTTAATGCATTATTATAAAAAAGTTTTTATACTGCAGATGCTGGGCTTAACCCATGGCAAAAATCAGGAAGGCCAAAGAGCATTTAAGGCATGCAAAAAACAGGGTAACAGATACAATCAGGCTGAACTTCTGGAAGAAGGTGCTTCTTGCAATGCACCCAAGGCAGTATTCAGAGCTTTCAGCAAGGAGCCTGAAGTCAGGAATAGTATTTATCCTTTCACTGATGCTTGCATCGTTCATAGTCATGGCGCTTGTTTCAGCACCAAGGCTGCTATCAATGAATTCTTATATTGAGTCAGAGCTTTCAAAGTTCAGCGAGCTGAACATAAGCATAAGCGCAAAAACTTCAGAGCCTGTCATGATTGCAGGTGAAGACCCTCAGATAATAATTGACACAAGCATAACCTCTCCTGAAATGGGCAGTGAAAAAGCGCTTGTAACAGAAGAGTTCATGGTGTACAGGCCTTACGGAAGGCAAAGAGTAATCAATTTTTCAGAGTTCAAGGACATAACTGCAAAAAAGAGCGAGGCAAGCAGGCTCATAGTGTTTATTTTCATACTGCTTATTCCAACCTTGTTCATAACTGCGTATGCAATGCTGCTTGCAAAGTATGCAATTACAATAACAGCATTTGCGCTTGTTTTGTTTGCAGGAGTCAGGATTGCGAAGAAGGACCTCGGAATAAAGAAAGCGCTAAACACTGCGATTTATGCAGCAACGCCAATGATTTTTTTAGAGATTGTCCTTATGCCTTTTAACTCAAAATACCTTGTTCCTGTCTTCCAGTTCATGGGAATGAATTTCTGCCTCATTACGCTTCTGGCGTATGCACTGCTTGGAGTTTCTGCATCTTATTTTGCAGCAAAGCATGTAAAGAAGCTCAAGCCTGAAGAGGAATATCCTGAAGTGGAGAGCGCAGAATGGGAGCGCTGACAAATCCCAGGCAGACTGTAATAATCACCTGCAGGTCAAAGGTGGATGTTCTCGGAAAAAGCGCTGAAAAAGACAATGCAATAACTGTCGACTGGCATATGCCTGTCTCGCTTGACCCTCAGATGTATGCAATATCCATCGGAAAAGGCAGGTTCAGCGCAGGGATGATTCATGATTCAGGAGTGTTTGTAGTCAATTTTGTGCCTTTTGAGATGAAGGAAAGCGCAGCCTACATCGGCAGGCATTCAGGAGAGCATGAAGACAAGATAAGCGCTGCAGGCCTTAAGGCTGAAGAGGCGCAGGCAGTTGACTGCCCGAGGATTTCAGGAGCTTTGGGCTATGCCGAATGCGAAGTAGTGAATGAAATCGAGGCAGGAGACCATATCATTTTCATAGGAAAAATTGTAAGCTCAAATCTGCAGAAGGAAGGCAAAAGGCTTTTCCACATCTGGAAGGATGAGTTTACAACAACAAGGTGAGACAATGGATACAAAAATTGCTGAAAAGGTAAACAAGCTCGCAAAATCGCTCAAGGACAACCACCTTGCAGCAAACATGGAAGAGGCATTCGAAAAGGCAAAGCAGATACTCTGCACTGAAAAAAAAGCCCCTGCTTCGCATGCAAAGGCTGCAGCAAACCCTCCAATAAGCGAGCTCAAGACAGTCAAGGAGCTTTTCATAGAAGAGGAAAAATCCGGCGAGCTTGCAGAAAAGGCATTGGGCACTGCAGAGGAGATTGAAAAGGAGCTCAAGGCTTTTGAAAAAAGCGAGAATGATGAAGAGGCAGAGATTAAAAAGATGGAAAAAGAGATAAGCGACGCTGAAGAAGAGCTTGAAGAGATGCGGGAAGAGGAATAAAAAGCAATTGTGTAGTCCGCCAAGTATAGTAATCTTTATATACTACTGTGTAATACTAACTTCTGTTAAATACTGCTATTAAGCTAAACAAATGGGGGTTCAAAAAATGAAGAAGTTTTCAATACTCGGCCTATGCGCTGTGCTTATTTTGGCTGTTTTTGCAGCACCAGCACTTGCAGCAGTAAGTGTTACAAGCACATTCAGCGAAACAAGCCCGATATTCGGAGGGGCTGACCAGAAGGCAAGCAATCCGGATTTGGATGACGATGATTCAGACTACAATGTTTATGATACCGGAGTTGTAAGAGTCTACAACAATGGAGTATCAGCAGTCACAATAAATTCAGTAAGCGCACTGTACAACCTTGGGTTTACAGAGAGCGACATGAACATAAGCCTTGTCAGCGCTGTAACAATCGCTGCAAACAGCACTGCAGACATCACACTGAAGGCAAGGATTTCTGAAAAGCTGGATGCAGTCAATTCAGAGCAGAAGGCAGCTGCATTCAACATTGCAGCAGTAACCCTCAAGGCAGGAACTGCAACAGTTGCAACATTCAATGCATACATGCAGAGAAAAAACATGATTGAGATTTCAGACATTGACTTTGAAATCGGCGGAGAAACACAGAGCCTTAAGGATGACGGAGACTCAATTGATGACGTCAAGCCAGGCGATTCTGTAAAGCTAACAATTTCAGCAAAAAACAGGTTCAAGTCATCTGACGACATTGACATCGAAGCTGATGACGGAAAATGGGAAATCGGCGGAGACATAGATGAGGATGATGACCTCGAATTCGGCGACATTGGCGCAGGAGAAGAGGAAACACTGGAGTTCTCATTTGATGTTGAAGATGATGTTGACGATGACGAGTATGACATACTGGTTATAGCAGCAGGCGAAGACAGCTTTGGCGCAAAGCACGGCCAGAGGATTGAAGGCGACTTTGAAGTCAAGAAGAACAACCACGAGATAAGGATTAACTCTGCAACTATCAGCCCTGCAACAGCATCATGCGGAGAGTCTGTTGCTGTTGAAGTCAGCATTTCCAACATAGGAAAGAATGACGAGGACGAAGCTGCAGTCAGGATATACAACGAGGACCTTGAGATAGACTCATGGAAAGTTGACCTCTCGCTTGACGAAGGCGATGACAAGAAGGTTGTATTTGACATTGCAATTCCTTCAGAAGTTGACTCTACAGGCTCAAAGGCATTTACTGTAGTAGCTTACTATGACAGGAGCAAGGAAACAGACAGGCAGACAGTGTCAATAAACATCAAGTCATGCGAAGCAGAGCAGCCAAGCGCTCCAGCCCAGGCTAATGCAACAGCGCCATCAACAAGCACAGGCGCAACTGCAGCAGCAGGAGCAGGAGTTGCTGAAGCTCAGCCAACATCAGGCAGCACAGTCCCAGTAACAACAGTTACAGGAACATCAGGCCAGGGATTCAGGGACAGCACAGTCTATGTGCTTCTTTTGGTTTTGGCAATAGCTGCTGTAGTGATGGCAGGCGCATTCATCATAGCAAAGCTGCTTATTGTTAAGTAAGCAAAAACATTTTTTTGTTTTTTTACTTTATTTATATTTTTTAGTCAAAAAAAGAAATAAGTGAGACAAATGGCTGAAGAAGGCAATAACAATAAGTGCACAAAATCAATCGAAGAGCAAGTTAAGGAGTGCAGAGAAGGCGGATTCTCAAAGTCAAAGGATATTGAGATGATTTCAATCAGCGGCCCTGTATGCCCGCTTTCAGTTTTCTTCAACATTATGGGTAATTATTACCGTGTGCCTTTGATACCCTGTGAGCATGCAGGCACTATTCTTACAAAGATAATGCAGGAAGACCCCAAGACAAGGATTTACTACAGGCACTGCAATGCATGCAAAAGCGAAGAAGCACGGAAATATTGCGAATAATTCTGCAAAACCCATTTTAATTCTCTTTATTTTGATTGCTGCATGAAAAATGCAAAACAATTTGCGGCTTCAGCTTTGGCTGTAACACTTTTTTTGTCCTGCTTTTCATATGCAGGAAGCGCACTGGTCATCAGCCAGGTTTTGTACAACCCTATAGGCACAGAATCCGGCGGAGAGGCTGTAGAAATATACAATAACCAAAATTCTGCAGAAAACATCGGAGGCCTGAAAATTGCGACAGAAGCAAGCTCAAGGGACGCTGTAATACCCGAAAACACCACTCTTTGCGCAGGCTGCTACTATCTTGTTGCAGACCTTGGCTGGAACAGCTCAAAAGACAGCCAGGACTGGCCTGATGCAGACCATGAAGAGCTGATTAACCTTTACAACACAAATTCAGGTGTTGCAATCATGATGAATGATGATGTAATTGATGCAGTCGGATGGGGCAACCCTGATGAAATCGGCTCAATGTTCTTCAAAGGCACTCCTGCAAACGAAACATCAGAAGGCAATTCGCTGATGAGGGTTGCATACACAGGAGACAACTCAAAAGATTTTATTGAATCACAGCCTTCATTTGGATCTTCGGGCAGCAGCGCAAGCAATGCCTCTGAAATTGGGATAGAATTTGAAGTCAAAGAAGACACAAATCCGAGAATATCTGTAAGCACTTCAAAAATAGACTTTGGCAAGATTGAAAAGGGCACAGCTTATGAAAGGCAGGTTTCAATACAGAATACAGGAAGCGTGGCTGCAGGCATAAGGTTTTACTGCACAGGCTTTTCATCAAACACCACTTCAGTAGAGCTGTCTTCAGGAAGCTACACTGGAAAGTGCGAAAGTTCAGCAAAAACAGCAGGAATATCAATCCAGCCAGGAGAGTTTGCATCAGCAAAAATCACAGTAAAAGCATCAGGAAGCGCTGCTGCAGGAAAGTATTCAGGCAGGATAATGATAAGCCCTGCAAAGATATAATTGAGATAATAAGATATAAGGAATTGATGCACAAATGAGTTAATGCACGAAAAAGAATTTGTTTTTTTATTTTTTATTCCTTGCGGTTCCTGAACCTTACAAAGCAGCTCTTCTTGACCCAGCAGGATTCACACTGCTCATGCTGCTCATACTTCTCGCCAAAGCAGGGATCATTTACGTATTTCACGTATTTTATCAGCATCTTCACTCCAAAATTAAAAACCCTAACTGAATAGGTGAAGGCAGTTTATAAATCTTTTGGAGCATTCCCTGCATTATTTAGAGCCCTGCGCTTAAGCGCATCAAAAAACAGAATCAGCCTTTCAAAGTTCTTTTCCATCTTCAAATTGGCCTCTTCAGCAGCTGCTTCTATGTAAGAGTCAGATGCAATGACAGCTCCATGCCTTGCAAGCACTGCCTCAATGCGGTCTGTGCCCAATATTTCAACAATAATCCTCTTGCTGAAGGATATTGCGCCGCTTCGCTTAAGCCCGCAGTCCCTTGCAAGGGAGATTATTTTGTCTGCAGCATCAAGAGTCCTGCAGCAGATGTGGAGTATGAAGCCTTCCTGCTTGAGCCATGCTGAATTCCGGCTTGGTGATGCCAGCGCATTTTTTATGTCCTGGACAGAAGCCTTTTCATGAGATGCAAAAAGCCATTCAGCCTCATTCTTCTTTCTGCTTTCAAGATTTTCAATGACCAGTATCCTGCCTGAACAGCTGCTTGTAGTGTAGTAGTCTTCAAGGGAGTTTATGAAATCAACAATCTCCCTGATTCGGATGTCTACAGACTGCTTTTTGGATTTATCAGACTTTTCAAGGCACTGCTTTTTTTCATTGCTGAAGTTCATGATGGATGTTATGGAGGAGGATTATAAAAAGATATCACTCAAATAGATTTCATTGCTCGAGCTTCGTGTTGAGTATTGAACCTCTTCTGTTGAGGAGCCACCTTTTGAACAATGTCCAAAATAAGTACTGCGCTGGGTGGCAATGCACAATAGCTTGCTTGGAACCAACTCAAAAACCGTCCTAGAACCAACAGCTTACTTAATGTGCCTGTTCTCAATGACTTTCTGCATTGCGCTTACAAACTCGTTTGCTTCCTTAAAGTACCTTTCGTACTGCGGGCCTGTAACATTCTGCAGCTGCCTATGAGTTATCTTCTTTGAAAGCTCGTAGAAGAAATGCATTGTGTTTGCGTATTTCCTGGAGACAATGCCTTTTTTGACCATCTTATCATTAATCAAGCCTGCAACCTTTGAAGGAGAAGGCGGAATCTCGCCCATTCTCATAAGAGCTGCGTGCGCAGAGTCGATTACTGCCCAGTACAAATCCAAAGTTGCCTGAAGCAAATGCCATCTTGAATTTACAAGAGTTGTTGGAGCCCTTGTGAAATATACCCAGATGCTTTCCTCTGTCGGCCTTATCCTTCCCTGGAAAAGAAGCACCTGCATAGGCTCAAAGAATCCTGTGTCATAAAGAGGCACTCCATCCCTTAGTATGTTTATTGCAATCGGGTCTCCTGCCTTCATATAGTCCCAGAACGCAGTCATCTTCATTGTGGTGATGTGAAGCCTTCTTGAGACTGATGAAGCAACCTTTTCAGTTATTATCCTGTAAGCCTCAATCACTTCCTGGCTTATGACAACTGTTAAATCATTGACAACAATCATTACATCAATGTCTTTTTCATACAAAGTCTTCTCATTCCTGCCTGCGCTTCCGAAAAGCACAACAGCCTTTAGGAATTCGCCAAGCTCCTTGTGAATGTTCTCAGAAAACTTGAGGGCAAGCCTGTAGTCATCATCAATGTACTTTGGAATATTATGGTGCTTCTTCTGTTTTATGTTGAATTCCATCTAAAACCCCGGTTTAGCATATATACCTGAAAAATGCTTTAAATAGTTTTGTGACTATTTCGGAGTATAGACAGTTGCAGGAGTCTGGCCCATCCAGAAAGTCCTTCCCTTGCTCATGCCTGAAGGCTGGTAAACCATGTTGTATACAATAAGAGTTCCCTTCAGCTCTTCCCTAAGCTTTTTCTCAACACCCTTGTGGAAAGCCTTGTCAGGGTTGATAAAAACAAGGTCATATCCTGAAATGTCCATTTTAAGGAAGTCTCCGCATATCAACTCTGCATCAATCCCCAGCTTTGCCCTTATCTCTTCAGCCTTGTCGTGCAGCTCCCTGTCAAACTCAACTCCTGACGCCTTTGTGAAAAGCGATGCAATCATCACAACCTTTCCGTCTCCGCTTCCCAGGTCTATGAAATTCCTGTAGTTGTGCAGGCCTGCCTTTTTGAAAAGCTCAAATATGTCGTCGCAGGCTGCAGTGCCCCAGAAACCCACTTCAGTGTCTCTCATAGGAAGCTGGCCTGTTTTGAGAATCTCCTTATAGAAATCATCATATGCATCTTTTATCCTCTCGAATCTTGCTTCAGCGCCTTCCATAAGCCCCCATAAGTTTATATATTATTTATAACTTTTGATAGCTCATGCAGGAAGAGGAAAAGCTTGAGGCAAAAGTGGAAAGGGAAGCGCAGAAGGCTGCTTCAGATGCAATTGCAAAAAAAATCAAACCTTCCCTTGAAAATGAGGCAAAGCCTGAATCTTCCGGCAAAAAAACTGAAGCAGGCAAGAAGCCAGCTGCAAAGAAGGGCGAAAAAGACAGCAAAGAAATTTCCCTTAAAAAAGAAAAAAAGGAAATTGAAAGCAGGGAATACATGCAGTTTCTGGAAGGCTATGTGAAAAAGCTTGACTATTCCAGCCTTTTCAGCTATCTTGGCGAGACAAAGTCTGCTGTCTACAAGTATGAGGCTGCAGAGCAGGAAACTTCAAAAATTGCATTCAGGAAGGAAGAGACAATCTCCTGGGATGAAATCAAGCAGTTTACTGAAGAGTGGAAGATGGACCAGATACAAAACAACAACAGGAGCTACGAAAGCACTGAGAAAAGGACAGCCTACAAGTGGTGGAAGCTAGCAAATCCTGGTGTTGCAACAGTTCTTTACGAGATAAGCCTGACATAGAAATGAAAGAAGAGTCCAACATAAGAAAGTATTATGCATATTCATTTTTCATGCAGTTCAGCTTCTGGCTGCCGATATTCACTATTTTTTTCCTTGATGCAGGGCTTAGCTACACCCAGATGTTTCTGCTAAGCGTAGTAATAGCAGCCTCTCAGCTGATTCTTGAAGTTCCAAGCGGAGTCTTTGCAGACTATTACGGCAGAAAAACCTGCCTTATAATCTCTGCAGTGTCAGGAGCAGCATACATGGGCATACTCCTTATTGCACATGAATTTTGGATTTTTTTGCTGGGCTCTGTGCTTTTCGGTGCAAGGCTTGCATTCAGGTCAGGAAGCGATTTTGCATTTATTTATGACACACTTAAGGACTTGAAAAGGGAAAAAGAATTCAAGAAGATTGAGGGAAAGGCATCTTCATTCGGGCTTGCAGCAATGGGCATTGCTGCATTTTTCGGAGGAATTATGGCAGACTCCGGATTAAGGATTCCTGTTGCAGCTACAATGTGCTCGCTTATTGCAGCTGCTGTTTTTGCAATTCTGCTCAAAGAGCCCAGAAGAAGGAAGGAGTCTGAAGACAGGAGGTATTTCCTTCACCTTAAAGAAGCTGCAGGATTCACATTGAAGCACCCAAAAATAAAATGGGCTATCCTTTTCTACGGCTTCATGCTTTCAATAATGATTGCAAGCCACAAGTTTTTTCAGCCTTACCTGCAGATGAATGGGATTGAGCTGAAATACTTTGGGGCAATCTACCTTGTATGGCTCTTGTTTTCTGCATTCAGCTCAAGAATCTCCCACACACTTGAAAAAAGGGTTGGAGAATTAAGAATGCTCATAATAATCTTGATTGGAGTTTTCTTAAGCACAATGATGCTGGCGCTGCATTTTTCGCCTGCAGGAATCCTGATAATATTTTTAGGCCAGTTCAGCTGGGGCGCTATAAGGCCTGTAATAAGCGGCTGCATAAACCAGCACACTGAATCCCATCACAGGGCGACAGTCCATTCGCTAAATGGATTTTTTGAGAGCATAATAGGCATTATCCTGTTCCCTATTTTTGGGTGCCTGGCAGACATGTATTCAATATTCTTTGCCCTTTTTATGCAGGGAGTTATCGCGCTTGCAATCGGCTCATTGGCTATTATTCTGATAAAGAAATCAAACAAAAAGCTGGATGCAGCGTGATTTAATTTTTCAGCAGATTACTCCATCGGCGTCTGGCTCCACAGCGTCCAGTCGTTTGAAGGCGCATACGCTCCGAAAACAAATCTTGGGGGGTAAGTCTGGCCGAAATAGCCGCTTCTCACGTCAGACCATGCCTGCGGCCCGCCTGGAGCCATTGACGCATAGCCCCTCTGGATTGGGCTTCCGAATGCAGCCCAGGTTTCTATGACAATCCTTCCAGGAGAAAACCTGTCTTCCTCATAAGCCTCTGAATTGATGAAGCCCCCATAGCCTTTTTTCTTGAGCAGCCTGATTGCATCAACAACAGGAAGGTCTCCCTGTCCTGCAGGAAGGTGATGGTGGCCGCCGCCAATGCTGTCAACAAGATGGATGTTTCCAATGATTTTCTCATTCTGCATCTTTTCAACTTCATCCATATACCATGAGTTGAACCTTTTTCTAGTCTGGTTTTCTGATTCTCCAGGCTTTGCTTTAAAGTGCTTCCACCACATTCCCATATGCTGTGTGTCAAAAGTTGCCTTGATGTGCTTTTCTGCAAGCTTTTCAGCCTCTGACTTTTCAATGCCCTGAAAGTCAGGGTTTGCAACCATTATCGGCTTGCCATCGTCATCCCTTCTTCCTGAAGGGTCTTCAATATACTTTTCAGTCAGCTTCTTTACCATCTCTTTTCTTGCACCTTTAACAAGTTCAATAAGCTCTTCAGGATGGCTTCCGAATCCCATTTCAGGAAATATGTTTTCAGGAGCTACAAAAACATCCTTTTTCACATAAGGATTGTTTTTTGTCTCCTTGTAAGCATGAAGCCCTGCCTCTGCAAAGCCGCCGAAAGACTTCTTTTTTGCATACTTGTCGATTGACACAGCGTGCTGCTTCATAAGCTCCTGCTCCTTTGCCTGCTGCATCTGCGATGTTGCCATATCTTTTGAAGACTCTATCTGCTTTCTTATCTCCCAAAGCCCTTCCCTGAGCATTTCTGAAGGAAGCTTTTTTTCAGAAAGAGTAAGCTCTGGAGGCACTCCAAACCTTCCGAGCATTGAGCCTGCATCCTTTCGCATTGCAAAAAGCTCTTCAGGGTTTGCCTGCTTCTCAAGCTTTTCATAGTATTCAAGCGCCTTCTTGACTTTTCCGAGCGCCTCAAGCTCATCCTTGACCCTCATTCCGTAGTTGAGAGCCCAGCCCTTTGCAACTCCTATGTTGCTTTCCAGCTGTGCCTGCATAAAAGATTCTTCAGGAGTTACCCTTTCTTCAGGCTTGAGCTGCCTTCCATACTGCTTCTGCAGGATTGTGTTTCTCTCCTCTGCCTCTTCCTCAAAGTCCTTCCAAGTCTTTTTTTCAACCTTGAAAAGGCCTTTTTCTGCATCGTATTCAGGCACCCTTTCCTCAAAGTTCTGAATCTTATTTCCTTCATAATCAACATAGTCGCCTTTCTGGACTGAATTGCCCTTGCTGTCCTTGTAGGAAGAATCGCCTTTGTATTTGTTCCAAACAGGCCTGTAAACCTCCTGGTTTCTCCTGACTTCAGAAATTACCCTGCCTGTCCTGTCATCCACAAGGTGCATGACTGTCTTTTCAGGCTCCTCATCATAGCCTATGAATGAGTCTGCCCATTTTCCCTTCTTGTTCCAGTCAGCGTCAAAGATTGGCCTATGGAACTCTCCTGTATGGACTACAACAGCGCCTCCCTGGGCTGCGTCTGCAGCAAACCTTATTGCTTTTTTGACTTCATCAAGCTCTATCTTCCTGTGCTCGTCATTAAAGTTGCCCTGCTGGGGGTTGAATCCTGAAAGGTTTCCAACTGAAGTAGGAGTGTGGACTGAAGTGAACTGGACCTGGTTTGCCCTTGCCAGCTCCCTCAATGCTTCCCTTGCCTCTTTGCCGTAGCTTTCAGCTCCGACAGGCTCTCCTCCGCCGCCCATCTGGGTCTGAAGCTCTATCCTGCCTGTTCCAGCCCTTATTGCTGCTGTCGCTGTCTGGATAAGGTTTCCAAACCTGCTTCCTTCAGTTACAGTCTGGCCTATTTGGCTTATTGGTATTATCGGCTGCTCAAGCGATTCGGCAGGCTTTATGTCTGGAAGCTTGTTGCCTGAATAGCTCCTGTCCATCGGGCTGTAGTATGATGATTGAAATTCCATTATCTTCCTCTAAGGTATTTTATTATGCTTTTGACAGAGCCGAACTGCTCCTGCGCCTCTTCAGATGCTGCCTTGTAATTGCCTGAAGGAGATTCGCTGTCCTTCATCCTTATTGCAACATCAAGCGCATACATTTTTTCAGTGTCGACCATTCCTGTCTCCCTGAATTCGCTGTATGCCTCCTTTGCCATCACGTAAAGCTGGCTTGGCTGCTCCCTTGCAAGCTGGGCTCCGTACTGCCTTTGGCTTGCAGCCTGCTCATCAGTCAGCTTTGCAACCCTTGAATCCTCAATCTCCTCTTCAAGGGATTTTTCCTTTTTCTGCTTTTTTGCAGGCTCTCCTGAATCATCCTTGAGAGGGCCTGATGACTGGTACCTTTTTGCTGCAAAAATCTCCTTTTCCTCTTTTGTGAAAAGGTTGTTTATGTCTACTGCAGCCATCTGGGGCACAGGAATTTCCTGCCTTATCTTTTCCTCATTCGCAAGCTCGCCTTCAGACTCCTTTATCATCTTTTCAGCTTCGGCAAGCTCCTTTCTCCTATCAGCCTCAAGCTGCTTAAGCTTCTTTATCCTCTCTTCAGGGGACATCTTTTTGAAATCGTCGATTCCTGCCATAGTCTGAACAATGATTTGCCTGCTTTTAAGCTTAATGCTGCCTGGCTACCATGTTGCAAGGCCGTGGGACTGCTTGAAGTTCTTGTAAGCAAGCCATGCAAGGCCTTTTGCAGCCTTTGCCTTGCCAAACTCTTTCTCATCTTTAAACTTGTCCGGCTTTGGAGGCTTGCCTGCCTTCTCCTTCTTTGGCCGTGCAGGAGGCAAAAATCCGAAAAGCCTCATCTTTGGCGCAAGCTCTTCCTTTTTTTGCTCTTTTGAGGGAAACTGCTCGCCTGCTTCCTTAAGGTAGTTCATCATTTCAGTTCCCAATGCGTCCATTGCAGACTTTACAGAGCTGTCTATGGATGAAAGCATCTCAAAGTCCTCATATGCCCTCATTGCCTTGTAATTGTCAATGTCTTCCTGCGTCCATGCATAAAATCTCCAGAAAATCTTTGCCTCTCCGACGTGGATTGGCCCTCTCTGGTAGCCTTCCTGCTGGTAGTTCAGCGAAGGCCTTGTCCTGAAATCAAAGTGGATATTAAGGCAGCCAAAGTATTTTTTGTTGTTGGCAGGAACAAATTTTGCAAGCACTTCAACTTCCATCATGCTTCCCTCAAATGCTGAAACAAGGTCAGGAGAGTCTGCCATCTCGCCAGATACTTTAAGCCTTCTAAGGTTCCTTAAATAAGGCCTTACCCATGCCATATACATGTTGATTATGTCATAGTGCTGCCTTAGATATTTGACAGTAAATGTCCTTCTTACATTCAGCTCTCCGAATGTTGACTGCTTCCAGTCAAGAAACTGCCTTAGCTTCCTCTTCAGCACTTCCTTTACCTTTTGGTTGAAGTCAAGAGCATCAACAAGCATATCAACATCCTTTGCAGACTTTGGGTGGATTGCGTAGAACAAATCTGGAAGAGTTGTGAACTGAAGCTCCCTTGCCAGGCCGTAGACTGAGCCGGGATTTTTTGAGCCGCCCTCAACCATGTCAACCCAGATTCCCTTGAGGGTTATTTCAGCGCTTCCCCTGCTTTTGCTTTTCTCGTCCATGCTGTCTTTGTAGTAGCCAATCCTTTCATCGATTATCCTAAGCTCCCTAACAAGCTGGAAAAGGTCTTTTATCATCTTGCCTATTGTTGCAAGGTACTGGACAACCTTGTCCTGCTGCAGGCCTATCCTCTGCTGGGCAACTCCGAAAAATGCAGAATGCTCTGAAGCTGAAAATACGTCTGTAATCTTCTCAATCGAGAGAAAGCCCAAGTCGAGCCTCATATAGTTTAGAAGCCAGAAATAAGGCTCTTCAATTGACTTGTTTGGAGTTTCGTAGACGCATCTCCATTTGTAAAGTGATTCAGGGAAATCAGTCTCAATAAGCTGGTCTTTGCCCATTTCCATCCATTCCCTTTTATACCCAAGCCCTCCGTCCTCCTTGGGCTTAAAGTACTCGGATTTGGGGATTATCTTGACTCCGCCTGCTTCAGCCATCATTCACCTCTTTTTTGGGATATATTATCAGTTTTTGATTATATACTTTTCTACTTCTTTGCAAGCACTGCAACAAGCCCTGTCCTTTGGACAAGTATTGAATTGGTCTTGTCTGCAAGCTGCTGTGCAGCAGCTTTCTTGTCTGATGTGCCTATAAAGCTCCTAAGCATCTTTATTTTGATAAGCCTTTTCTGCTCAAGATGCTTTTTGATTTCAGATATTACAGAATCTGAAAGCCCTGATTTGCCTATTCTTACAACAGGCTCGAGCGCCTTTGCATTCTTTCTAAGCTGAGCTATGTCTTCCATGAAAATCACCTTATTTGTTTGCAAGCCTTTTTTTCATTATTGCGCCTATCTCTTCTGCCAGGTCTGAAGCTATGAATGAGTATCCCTTCTTGTTTTTAAGCCTATCTCCTGCTTTTCCGTTTATGTAGGCAGCCCAGCATGCTGAATCAAAGTGGGAATAGCCCTGCGCAAGAAAGCCGAGGACAAGGCCTGCAAGCACATCTCCGGTTCCTGCAACAGCCATTCTCTCATTTCCGGTCTTGTTGAAGGCAGTTTTATTCTTTGAGATTATTTTGTCAACCCTTCCCTTGAGCAGCACAACATTGCTGCCGAGATTTTTCTGGAGCTCATCCTCATTAATGCCTGAGTTCTCAAGGAGAATCTCAAATTCTTTAATGTGGGGTGTGAGGACAGCCTTCCTCACTTCTCCCACCCTCACTGATTTTATGCCATCTGCGTCGATGACAATCGGCTTGTTTACCCCTTGCGCGACCTTTCTTGCAAAGGATGCGGATTTCAGCCCCATTCCGTTTCCAATAAGCACAGCATCAAAATCCCTGCTGAGCCTGATTATTTCATCAGCGTGCTTTTCTGAAAAATGGCTGCATTTGAATTTTTTGACCACAAGGTCAGGCGAAAGAGCGCTGACAGCCCAGCCAGGCTTTTCAGGAGCTGCAACAGTAACCCAGTCTATGCCAGTCATAAGCGCAGCAACTCCTGCAAGCGCAAGGCAGCCTGCATAATCCTCATTTCCGCCTATAATAAGCGCTTTTCCTGAATCTCCCTTTTTGGCATCCCTGCTTCTTTGCTTCAGCCTTATGTCTGATTCTTTCACGAATTTCATTTTTTATCAAAATACCCCTTTTCTGACAGATAAGCCAGAAAAATGCTTTTTACCTTTTCAGCATCCTTTGTCCCAAGGCCTTTAAGTGAGTTAAGCACCTTAATCTGCTCTGCATCAAGCGAAATTGAGACTCTTTTTGCCATGTTTACATATTTGTAACATAATTGTTACTAAATTAGGACATATTTGTAAATATGAGATATATAAATGTTTCTGTTTGAAAGGAATCCGGCTTAAGCCAAGCGATGTAGCCCTTGCAAAAATCCAGGTTGCAGGCAGCAGCGAAAAAAAGAAGAAAGTTTTCAATGAGATTGAAGCTCTGCTCAATGGGCTGAAATAAAAATCAAGCTGAATTTACTGCACGTTTGCATCCACTACAGAATTAATTGCCTGAATAAATGAAGGATAATTGACTCTTATTCCTTCAGGAGAATGAATTTTTACACAGCAATCTTCAAGTGTAAGCCCCAGAATAATATAATCCATTCCTTTAACACGGATTGTGGGCATTTCCCTGTTGAGCCTTATTGCAAGCGCTTCAAGAGCTGCAAATACCTGCTTTTCATCAGAAGGGTTGTTTGCAGATGGAAGAAGGACATAAGGAGTATCAATATCCAGATTGTCTGCAAGATGCTCGCCAATTGTCTTTTCAGGGCTGATTCCAGCATGGCGCGCATAAAAGTTCCATCCCTTCTGATGAAACATGTCCATTATCTGATTTGCAGTATATTTGGAATACTTATCTTGACCCATATTCTCACCCACTTGATTTAAGGGAGATAATAGACAATATATAAAACTGGCGCTTTGCCTAAAAATCAAGAAATCTTATTTTTTTATCTTGACGCCGCCTGTGGGCATCGCCCTTATTATTCCGTCAAGGTCTCCGCCGATTTTGTAGAGTATCTGCTTTGCTATCTTTGATGATTTTTCATTGCCCTGCACAATCTCTACATATTTTTCGCAGTGCTTTTTAACAGCCTCTGCAGGCCCTGCCATTATCTCTCCTTCAGCAGTTATTCCCAATGCGCAGTTTATTTTATTATCTGCATAGTTTGCCTTTCCGTTGATTATGAAAGCTCCTTTCTGGAGGTATTCTCCTGGCTTTGGAGTTTTTGTAATCTGCTCTGGATTGACATAAAAGACATCCTGCTTTGGAAGCCCGAGCTGCCAAGCCCTGCTGAAAGAGCAGGTTGCGTCTGCAGTCTCATTTATGGCTGTTTCAGAAATCTGCTTTCCTTCAGATTTTATTACAAAGAAAGGCGAGCCTGCCATGTCAGTGTGAAAAACAAGGTCTCCTTTTTCAGCGTGCTTCTTGATTATTATCTCGTTTGTTGTTGCATCTCTGCCTCCAACAACCATAAACCCGTCTGAAGTTATGAACCACCTGAACTTTTCATACCATCTCTTTTTCCTGTCTTTGAGCTTCTGCTTTTCGTCTGCTGCAGCGCACTCCTCTGACTGCCTTTTGAGCGCAGCCTCAAGCTTCTTTTTTGTCTTTTCAACTATCTCTCTTGCTCCTTCTATCTTTTTCCTGGACTTCTTTGCCTTTTCAAAGTAGGCTTCTGCATTCCTTTCAAGCGATTTGGAGATGTCAAGAGTGATTCTCATAATTGAAAGAATAAGAAAGAGAGTTTAAATACTTTATGAAAGAAAAAAATCAGCAGCTCTTATGCCCGCTAATCTTGCTTGAGACTGCAGACCTAAGCGAGGATATGCATATATCAAGCTTGAGCCGCTGCATCTTCCACTCGTGGCTGCCTATTGTCTTGCCGTAATAGCATATCCTGTTTCTCATCTGCCTAAGGCTTTCCATAGTCTCCCAGTCCAGCTCAAGCTCAGGGTGCTTGACTGCAATGCAGGCAAAAAGGCAGTAATGGTTGAGGCATTCTGTGCTGTCAAAAACAAGCAGCGCATCAGCAAAAAGCCTTAAAGCGTCATAATATGTCTTAAAAAGGTGGCTTTCTGCATTTTCGCTTATGGATTCAAGCTTTTTTGCAATCCTTATCTCATTTTCAGCAGACTCAAAAAGGGATATTGCCTTGTTTATGTCAACCTCATCCTTTGCAATAATTTTGCCTTCTGCAATGCAGAAGTCGTATGCATCTTCAATCGTCTTTTCCATTTATGCTTCACCTGCAGGAGGAATGTTTCCCTTAAGGTAATACCCCCTTGAAATGTTTCTTAGAAGGTGAGGGTTCAGGGAATTTAAGGATTTCCTGTCTTTGCACGAAAATATTTCGATTTTCCTTCCAAGAATTTTTTCAAACTTAGAGAAGTCAGGCTGATTTCCCAATCCATATAGAAAAATGTCAATGTCTGAGCCCTTGTGCCAGTCGCTTCTTGCAAAGCTTCCAAAGAGAATGACTGCAGAAGCTTCTTTGATTGAGCAGAGCAAATCAAGCAGCCCGCATTCGTAAAGCATTGTGAGGGCATAAATCCTTTTGCGGTTCCTGAAGGATGCATTCATATGGTTTGAAGTATAATAAGGATATTTTCCCTTGGGCTTGTGCCTTAGTATCAGGCTTTTCTTCAAGAGGCTGGAGAGCCAGTTGTTTGCATTGTCCCTGTGAAGCCCTGAAAGCGCTGCAATATCCTTAAACCTGAATTTCCTTAAAGGCTCGTCAAAAAAAAGCTTGAGGATTTTGTCCTCATTTCTGTTTATCTCCATAATAGTCGTACTAAACACGACTATTTATTTAAAGCTTTGGATTTAAATCTGAAAAATTCACTCAAGCCCAAGCAGCCAGCCGATTGTTTCAGGAGAGTAGTCTTCTTCTATGAAGATTATTTGAGGGTTTATTTCAATGTCTTCCTGAGTCCTGTTTTCAAGGCAGCTTTTCTGCTCTGGAGATAAATGGTCATAGTCCCATATGACAAACTTTGATTTTCCTGTTGATGTGTTGTATCCGTCAACATCTGCAATAAAATACTGGTATTCGTCTGTTCTTCCGTTTGTCCTGTCAAGCACAGAGAATAATGTTGCCCTGTAAGGAGCCCAGTTTTCAGCATCATAGAACTTTTGGTCTACATAGTCCATTGCTCCTGTTTGGTCAGTTCCGAATCCAACCCTTACAATGTCATAGTCTATGCTTTCCTTGCCTGATGCATCCTTTATTGTGAGCCTTGAATTGAAGTCTCCCTGTGTTGGGTAAGTGTGATTTGTTTTTCCGTCAAATAAACCGTCTGGAGCGTTTGCTGCATTCTCTGTATAGTCATCAGTTCCGTCTCCGTCAAAGTCAAACCTATACTCTGTTATGTCTCCTGTGTCTCCTTTTGCAGAAGCTGAGCCGTCAAGAAGCACGTCAAGCGACTTTCCTCCTGAATTTGGCGATGCTGTGATTATTGCTGTAAGCACTCCTGGCTGAGGCTTTGGCTTTTCGCTGCATCCTGCTGCAAATCCGAAGATTGAGCTGGCTATTGAAGAGTATAATACTGCTTTCATAGCAAGAGTCTGATACCATCTTGGTTTTTCTGGGTTTTCCATTTTAGCCTCATGAAATATTGACTGTTATTGTTTTCTGGTTGTTTGATTCGTTTGATTCTATTACTATGTTTTGATAGTCTATTGTGAATACAGGATTATAGGCTCCTGCTGATGCGTAATTAAAAGACGGATAGAGTCTTGCTATTCCTCCGGGTGCAAGGCTGAATGGGCCTGATGTGTGGTTGATGTTGTTTTCATCGCTTTCAAATTTCCAGTAGATGTTGCTTGCAGTGATTGTTCCTTTGTTTTGGATGAAAGCTGCAAAGGATGTCATTGAGTTTGCTCTTGGGTTGTCTGAATAAATTCCAAAGTGTGTTACTTCCAGGTCAACTGAGCTCTGCAGAGTTGAGTCTGTGTCTGTTATGTCTGCTGTGTTTACAGCTCCGTTTGCTCCTTTTGTGTGGATTACTATTGTGTGAGGTTCAAAAGGCAGGAAGCCTGTTGCGTTGTAGTAGTTGCTTGTTGTGTTTGCAACATTTATGCTGTCTATGTAGATTATGCATTCGTCAAAATAAGACTCTGAAGGGTTTGTCCAGCTCCAGTAAATCCAGGTTGTGCCTTTTGATTGCGCAGCAAGGCCTGAAACTGATGAGGGTGCTGGTGTGTTTGTTGTTTGTGCGTCTGTTATGTCGTTTGTGTTAACATTTCCTGATGTGTCTTTTGTGTGGACATTTATTGTGTATTGTGTTGAGTGCGACAATCCTGTTGCGTTGTAAGAGTTTCCTGTGATGTTTGCAACGTTGTTTCCGTCAATGTAGATTATTGCCTGGTGAAAGTCTGAGTCTGAAGGATTGTTCCAGGTCCAGTAAATCCAGTCTGTTCCCAATGCTGGAGAGTCTAAGTTGGAGATTGTTCCTGGTGGTGTTGTGTCAGGAACAGGATTTGTTGTTTGTGAGTCTGAAACATCTGTGCTGTTTACGTTTCCGTTTGTGTCTTTGGTGTGCACTTTGATTGTGTGCGTTGTGTTTCCGCTGAATCCTGTTGCATTGTAGCTGTTTCCTGTGATGTTTGCAACGTTGTTTCCGTCAATGTAAACAATTGCCTGGCTGAAGTCTGAATCTGAAGGATTTGTCCAGGTCCACAATATCCATGTTACTCCTTTTGATGAAAGTGAGAGCGCTGAAATGCTTGAGGGTGGCAGTATGTCTATTGTTGTGTTTGTTAAAGCAACGTCTGTATTGTTTATGTTTCCGTTTGTGTCTTTTGTATGAATCTTAATCTGGTATGACACTCCTGAATTCAGGCCTGTTGCGTTGTAATAATTGTTTGTTGTGTTGACAACATTAGTTCCGTTGATGTAAATAATGGCGTTGTCAAAATCTGCATCGCTTGGATTTGTCCAATTCCAGTAAATCCAGTTATGGCTAAGCGATGGAGAGTTAAGTCCTGTAACTGAAGAAGGATTAGTTGTGTCAACTGTAAAAGTCCTTGATGTTGAATTGCCCTGGTTTGGAATAGTTGAGTTGTCATAACAGCTTATCTTCCATGAGTATGAGCCGTCTGCCAATGACAAAGTAAAATTCTGGTTTGTGTTCCTTGCAACAGTTGTATCTGTCAAGTTTGATGTTCCGTTGATGTACAAAGTGCAGTTTGCAATTGCATGATGGTCTGTAACATTATAGACTAAAGCAACATTTGAATTTGTAAAAACAGCACTGGTTGAAGTAATCTGAGTTGGAACAGGCGCATAAGTTTCATAATTTACAGCCTTGAGCATGTCAATCCTGTAATAAGTGTATGAAGTAGCGCTATCATAAATTGGCTTTCCTGTAATTGTAAGAATATTCTTAATCTGGCTAGGAGTCAAGACTGTGTTGTACCTTCCCTGGAAATACTCCCTCAAAATAATGCCTGCACCAACTGCGTGCGCACTTGACAAAGAAGAGCCACCATTGTTGTAAGAGTAGTTAACCGAGGGATATAGTCTAATTGTGTCAATAGCATCCCCCGGTGCCAAAACATCAACCATGCCTGGGAATCTTGCAGGGCTCCATCCGTCTCCTGCAACGCTTGGAATAACATCTGCACCAGAACCGCCATTAGAGCCGTCCTGAACAGACGAAACAGAAATCACATTTGAGTTGCACGCAGGGAAACCAACTTCGTCAATGTCTCCGTTGTTTCCGGTAGGCGCAAAGACTGTGATGTTTTTACTTACAGCTGTTGCAATCCTTGTTGCAGTTGTTCCTGAATCGCAAAGGGTAGATGTGTTCCAGGTGGTTCCATTATCATCATATGCAAAAGCTATTGAAATAGCAGTTATGTTAAACTGGGTTGCATTGTTGTTGCACCAATCCAATGCACTATTCAGCCTTGAAGTCCATCCATTTCCATTTGAGTCTGTTATCTTGAGAGCAACAATCTTTGCTTCTGGTGCAATTCCTTTGTATGTTGTGCCGTTTGCTGCAATGATTCCTGCAATTGCAGTTCCGTGGCCGTTGTCGTCAACCGGGTTTGCATCATTATTATAATAATCATAACCTCCAATAACCTTTGGGCAAGTTCCATTCAAAAACTGTGTTCCTGAACAACCACCCAAAGCAGGGTGATAATAATCAACTCCCGTATCAATCACGCAGACTGTTTGTCCTGCGCCTGTAATGCCTGCATAGCCGTTGAGTGTTGAGTTCTTTGATTGCGCTACTTTCATCAGTGGAAAGCTTTCAGCTGTTGCAATTCTCAAAGGCCTGTCTTCTTCAATAAGGTTTACTGCGTCGCTTGCAGCAAGAATGCTTAAGTCTGCTTCATTTACATAGCCTGCAAATCCTTCTTTCATGTCAGCTTCCTTTTCAAAAGATGAAAGCTGGCTAAGAACAAAGTCCTTCTGTGAAGGCTCATTAAGAGAAACAATGACTCTTGCATTTCCTTCATTTTCAATCTTGTCCTGTACTGACTGCTCAACCTTGGATTTTGCGTTTGTCCTTCTGGTTGGAGGAGTGTAAGATACTAATGACTTTGATGAAGAAGAGCTTTTGCTAGATGAGCTAACTTCTGCTGGCTTGGGTTCAGCAGTTTCAGCCTGCTCGGCAGGCTCTGCTGGCGCAGAAATAGCATCTGGCGCTTTAAGATATGATTCGGATAAGACTTTGGAGGATATAGGGCTTGCTATAACAGTATTGCAGTTAAGCAGGTAGTCTGCAACAAATGCAGATGGCACTGCTATAAGTAGAAGAACTCCTGCAATAACCATGAATAATCCGTACTTGTTATCCATTTTAGACCCAAACACCCACTCCTTCAAGAGTATAGGTAATACTAATATATAAAGGTTTCGTTTCTTTAGTCACTCCCTAGTGGTATTTAATTTATAAAATATTTAAATAAAGCTTTAAAAAGGCTAAACACCTTAGAACTAATATGGGGGTTTCAGGAAAAAACGCAGCACTACTGCTGATAATCATACTTGTTTTCTCAGCAATTCCTCCAGGAAGCATAGGGTTGATAGATGAATTTGAAAGCAGCAGCCTTACAAATTTCGGCTTTATAAAGACAGATGAGAAAACAGTATATGAGCCTAAAGACCCAAGTAAGCATTATGCTGTTTATTATTCAGATGGAAACTCAAACTGCACATTAACATACCAAAAATTTAGCAACAGGCTGGCAGCATTCAACAATCTCACACAAGGAGAAATAAATAAGAAATTCGGCCAGCTGTTTATTAAAGATGGCAAAAGCCAATGCTGGCTAAGCAGCCTTAAAGTTCTTTGCGCAGCCTGCAGCAGCGGGCTGGACAATTTCCTGGAATATGCCACAGCAGATTACCCTTCAGACCTTCTCTATGAAAAAAGCCTTGGATTTGGGTATCAGCATAAAGGCAGGGAAAAAGGATTTGTAAACCAGTTTGAGCTTGAGGGGAACTCAAAATATTTCATTGAAGAAGGCAAGATAAAATATATTGAATCCCCCACTGTTTATGCTGAAGAGGATATAGCCACTTCTGAAAAAAAAGTTGTCGACTTAAAGCAAATACTTGAAAATGAAGGAATCAAGTCAAAAGATTTTACTTCCAGCATTTATTATAATGGCAAAGCCTATGTTTTTACAGGGAATGAGCTGGCATCTATTGATATTTGCTCTGAAAAAACAGATTGGATAATTGAGACTAACACTCCTGAACAGTATGAAGCTGGATTGATTCTGGCGGACAAAAATGCAGTATACCTGAATATCCCTTATTACAACGGAGAGCACCAGTCTGCAGGATTGCTTAAAGTGTCGCATAGCGGAGAAAAACTGTGGGAACTCCGCACTTTTGAAAGAAGAGTGATTTCTGAAACAATGTTTGTATTTGAGCAGACAGACAATTTTCTTGTAATACTCAACCCTTCAGAGGAAACCTCAAAAGGATTGTTTGAATCCAACTATGAAATAATTGAAAAAGAGACCGGCAATTCTTATGTTATAACCAGCAGCTACCTCTGCGAACCTTTTGACAGCTATGAAGACTACGCCAGGTTTATGTGCGGAATTGATGCAGGATACGGCGAAAAATGGGTTGAGGTATATGACCTTGCAACTGGAGAATTAGTTTCAAAAGCAATTCTCAAAAAGTATAACCAGTTATTAGATGACCCCTCCTTTGGAGCAAGATATGACCCTGACTTTGAGCATTACTACACAAGCATAAAAAATATAGAATATACCCCCCTCCTGTCAAAAAAGTCAATAATAAACAACAATAGCGTAGTATGGGAGAAAGAGATTCCTTATGGAATTAAAAGGATAAAGCCCGGGATAGGCACAGTTTTTGTAATAACCGGAAATAGCATACTTGAATTCAATTCTGAAACAGGGGAAATTGAGTCTGAAGTCAAAGCAAATGTTGAAAACATAAACTACAATGAAGGAGGATGGGTTATTGCACGCCACACCTCCATGAGGTACAACCTCTATGACTTCAATAAGTTTGAGGGAATTAAGCCGCTTTATTTCAGCGGAAAAGGCACAGTAGCAGAAATTGAAGTTGTTTCAGAAGAGCTGGAAGAAAAGCCCGGCTTTTTTGTCCAAATGAAGAAGACTGCGACAGAAATACTGACTGGGATTCTTGGAGGGTCTAATACAGTTTTAAGGAAAGCAGTTTTTACAGGTATAATGCCTGGAACAGACACAATAACTGATGCATACTGGGCAGTTGAAGACTGCGGAATATTCTCGGATAAGGAAATAAGATGGGGAGCCTGCCTTGCAGATATTGCATTCATGGCAACTCCAGTTTTAAGCGCAGGAATGTTCAAGGCAGGAAGGATTGCAGACAATGCAGGAGATGCTTTAAATCTAAAAAAAATAAAAAAAATAAATGCACAACTCGCAAATGATATTTCAAAATATTTAAAAGATGCAAAAGGTATAGAAAAGACAATACAAAAATTAGAAAATAGTTATTCTGATGAAATTATTGCTGAAGTTAAAGGAGCAATAATAGCCTCAAAATCCAAAAATATAAAGATAACTCATATGGAAACCAATTTTTATGAAGCATTAGAAAACGGAAAAAAAGGAGAAACTGTATTTCAGTTTGACAGCCTAGCCACAGAAGGAGATAAAATAATCGGGATTGAAAGTAAAAGCCTCAGCGTAGCAAACATGAACAAATTTGGGTTTATACCTGAAAATTGGATCGAGGAGCATGTAACCCAGAACATAATAAAATTTAGAAAACATTTTAAGAAAAGATTAATAAATGATTATGGCGAACCATTTTATCTTATGGAAATTGATGAGATAGTATATACTTTGCCGAATGAAGCTCTTTCAAAAAAATTTGAGGGTATCCAATTTCAAAAAATGTTAGAAGATGCTTCTGAAAAACTTGAGGTTAAAACAATATTCATAGGAATTGATTAAAATGAGTGACCAAAAAAATAAGTGGGCAACAATTGAAATTTATGTTCATAAAGATAAAAAGTACATTAAAAGATTTTTGGAAGCAAGTAAAGATTTCCTAAAAGTGTACCTAACTTCCTATTCCCAAAATCCCCAATTAATTGAAGAAAGTATAATAAAAGAGCTAAAAAAGATTGAATCTTTAAAGGTTAGTTGGAAATCTGCTAAAACAAATTTTGAATACATTCACCCAGCACATACAATTTTTAGCCCATATTATAATACCTTATATGATTGGAGCCTCAGCTTTAACAAAGCAGGTAATTTTTGGGTAATTCGGCTCAGGGATGATTATTGGTATAATAACAAGCACAATAAAAAGGAATTAGGCATGATAAAAAAAGAGACTCTTAAGTTCATCCAAAAAATAATTAATAATGTCAAACCTTTTGAAATAAATATGGGATGGTCCTCATGCATAAACCTGCAAGACTCGTTTTTATGGCAAGATACAGAAATTGAAGTACGAGGCAGAAAAACAACATACCTCCAGATATATAGAAATGATGAACCCCGATGCCAAGAGCTTGAATTCAATGATATCAACTATTTTTCAAGCGAGCTGCTAAAAATAAAAGATAATCATGTTTTTCTCAGATCTGTAAAAGGCGTGCATAAAATTCAAATGGAAGATGGCGTTCTAACAATAGACAAAAACGGCTCATTCAAAGAGTTGATTTAAGCAGGAGTTAGAGATTACCGAAACGCTTATATACCCATTATCTAAATATAGATACAATTAATTAAATAAAGTAATAAGCTAACTAAATATAGATAACAAATGAATCTAAGATTTGCAGTCAAAATCGTCGAAATACTTGCCAAAAGCAGAAGCAGGCCTATTACTATACTGCAGCTTTCTAAGAACGCTCAGCTAAGCTATAATGCAGCTTACAGGACAATACACGAACTAAGCAAAGAAGGAGTAATCAGCCTTATTCAGGTCGGCTCTGCAAGCATTGCTCAATTAACAGAAAGCAAAAAAGCCAAGGGGTTTGCTGCTCTCGCAGAAGCTTATTCAAAAGATGAGAAAATTAAGTAGCTTGAGGAATATTGCAATAATGATGCTGATTCTGATAGCTGCAGCTGCAGGAGTCTTTGCCTCTGTTTCTGTCCAGATAGGCCAGACAAACATGACAATATTTGACTCATCAGAATTCAGGAATGTCTATGAAACAACAGTAACTTACTTCTATGCAAACTACACAAACGCAACATCAGGCAATGCAATATCTGATGGAAGCTGCTCATTGTACCTTGACAATGTGCTTAAAGGAAGCATGGATTTCAACTCAACAGAAGGGCTTTACAAGAGAGGATTGTTTGCATTCGTCGGAAACCATTCCTATAACGTAAGCTGCAACAGTACAAGCTTTGCATGGCTGAATGCAACAAACAATATAACCATCCCCAACAGGAATCCGCAAATTGTGCAGTCAATCCCCCCCATAGCTATTGATGAGGATGTTATGGATGTATTCAACCTTAGCCCTTACTTTGAAGAGCCTGATTATTTGTCGCAAACTCTAAAATGGAATTATAGCTCTGCTGCAAACATTACAATAAGCATAAACAACAATACGGGCATAATGAATATAACTCCCAATGCTGATTTTTATGGGCAAAGAAACGTAACAATAACAGCAATAGATGATTTGAACGCAACAAACTCTACGAATGTTACAATTAATGTTCTTCCTTTGCCTGAAGTAAACCTTTCATTCCCTGCAAACGGAATGTCAGGCTTTTATTCAAACACCTCAATTGAGTTCAAGGCAATTGTTAGCGATGACTTCAGCATTAACAACTGCACCCTCTACATAAATGGAACATCAAATGCAACAGTCCAGAATCCGTCTGTTGGAGGCGCTGGAGAAGCAAAGAATGACAGTGGGACAAGGACTGGAGAAACAATCCTCACAGCAAGCGCAAATATAACTGAACAGCTTTCATTGTCTTCAACACAATATACTGGGTTTAAAGTTTATGCTAAGCAGTCATCCGGAGGTGCTGCAGGTCCACTTGTAGTCTACATAAATAATCATAATGTATTCAACATAACTCCCAGTGAAGTTCAAACATCACATTCTTGGATTTCAAAAATAGTGAATTCAAGCTATCTTGTAACCGGAATAAACAATATAACCTTTGAAGATAAAAATTACAATGCAATTAATTATTATGCAATCGGAAGCGATGCAACCTCCCAATACATGGTCAGATTCACAAACGATCTTATCCAGTTTCCTGGAATGAGTTTGCCAAAAGGAAATTACAATTGGAGCGTGTCGTGCACAAACAACCAGAGCAATGCAAAGCAGGCTTCTGCGTGGAACTTTGTTGTAAACAATTCTGCTCCAACAACTCCAACAACATTGACCCCTGCATCAGGCACATTTGACAATGAGATAAACATCAGCTGCTCAGGAAGCACTGATAACGACGGAGATAATTTGACTTATGTTTTGAGTTATGAACTTAAAAATAACAGAGGCCCAAAAATAAGCATAGTTAATACTACAAATGGAAATTACACTTGGGATGTTTCAGAATTAGGCTCAGGTATCCAGTTAGTAATCCATTGCATAGTTTCAGATGGAATAACCTTATCTCAAAACAAAGCAAGCTCATCAAATTATGATGACATCCAAATCATCCACCCAGGGTCTCCGAACCCTCCGACAAACATGACGTGCAACGGAGGAGTCTGCAGCAATCAAATATTTTCAAGCCCTGTAAGCATAAACTGCTCTGGTGCAAACGACTCAGACAGCAACTTCACATATTCAATTGAGGCATACTACAATGACTGGGACGGAAGCAAATGGAAGATAATTGCAGAGGCCAATGCATCAGAAGGAGACAAAGGATTTGGAAATTTCACATGGAATACTGATTTAATACAGAACCAGACTGGGATTAGCCTAAGATGCAATGCAAAAGACGGAATTAATGCTGATTCAGGATATTTCTCTGCAGAAAACATTTCAGTGCAGAACTCAAACACTCCTTCAGTTCCAAATGTCTATCCTTCATCAGGAGCATTTGACACTGAAATAAACGTTTCCTGCAACGGAAGCACAGGAGCAGGAACACTAACCTACCAGGCTTATGCATACTACAAAACAGGCCCGGTTTCAGCATACAGCTGGAATGTATTGAATGACTCATTAACTGCAAACCAAATTTTCACATGGGATGTAAGCGCTCTTCCAGAGCAGGACATAAACATTTCTTGCAGGGCTTTCAACGGAACTTATTACTCATTGCTAAATTATTCAGGATTTGCAAACATCAGCAGAGCTCCAACTGCTCCAACAGAAATAAGCCCTGCAGGCAGCAATCTGTACGAGTACGAAATAGAGTATTACTGCTCTGGCTCAAACAATACAAGGCTTGATGAGTTTTACTACAACATTACTGCATACTACAACGACAGCTCGTCAAAAGCGTGGAGAGTTCTCAAGCAGGACTTTGCAGGCGACCAGATTCCAAATGACTATGAGCTTGCTTATGATGATGGGGTTTATGAGAATGCAATAATAAGAGATAATTCCATATACAAATACGCCCACTTCTCAATAAATGTTCCTGCAGGAGAGTATTCTTTCTGCGCAAAAGGCTACGGAACCGGAAGCACTCCTCAAATTAGGTTTGGCTGGAACTGCTCTTCATCATTCTCAGGCCAGAATGAGAATGACGGAATCTGCACAGACAGCAGCACAATAAGCCTGTCATCCTCAGTTTCAACTTACTGCACAAACATAACGCTTGCACAGGGAGAAAACCAATTCCAGATTAAGTCACAGGCGTCAGGCACTGCAGCAACATACATCGACAGGGCATACCTTGTTTCTGAAAAAGGCAAATGGAATGTGTCATCGCTTCCAGCCCAGAGGAATGTAAACATCAGCTGCTATGCATATGACAATAACGGAAAGTCTGGCTTAATCCAGTCGTCAAACATAACAATTGACAGAATCCCAAAATTCAACTCAACAAATTTCACAAACTCATACTCGTGGGAGTATGGCAGTGTTTCTTCTGTTGAGATAAACCTGACAAAGCATTTCTATGACGAAGACAGTCAGGCTTTGCTGTTCAACGCATCATCAGCATCACACTTTAATGTAATCATAAACCAGACAGCAGGCATTGCAAGAATCACTCCAAATTCAGCAGAGCTTAGCGGAGTCTCTGAATCAGTAACATTCAGCGCAGACGACTCAATGGCAAAAGGATATTCTCCATCAGTTTCGCTGTCTGTAGGATATAAGCCTAGCTCAGGAGGAAGCAGCGGAGGCCTGACAACAGAAGAGGCTGAAGAGCTTGTCGAACAGGGAGTGATAAATGAAAATATTGACACAACACCCCAAAGTGATATTCCTCCCTCAACAACTCAGCCTCAACAAAATACGCCTGGAATTTTCCAGCAGCAAACAAGAAAGAACAATCCTGAAAGCGTGATTGCTGGAATAATGAACACAAAGGTAAAGCACACAAGAAAGTTCTATGTTTCAGGAGACAAAACGAGGGTTGCAGAAGAGATAAAGAACATAGGATTCTACAATCTTGAGGATGTAGTCATAAAAGTAGTCATTCCAAAGAATGTTGCGCTGAGCGCTTCAGAAATAATTGCTGTCGACCAGTTTACAGTCTTTGAAGAAGACCCTGTGATTGGGTTTATGATAGCAGATATAGAAACAGGAAGCACTGCAACAGTCAGCTACATAATAAACAAGCCTTTGAGCGAGTTCGAGATAAGCCAGATTCTGGTTGAAATCATTCCAAGAAACCTTTCAGAAGCAGAATTAAGCGAAGTCCAAAAGGATATTGAAAAAATAACGCAGCAAACTGCAGAAGTCATCAACATAACCACAAAAACCCAGTCAGACTTTGAGAAAAACCAGACAGCGCTGGCAATAAACCTGGACTTGAAGGAAGGAGTAATACTCTACAATGTATCAATCTTTGCTGAAATCCCCAAATGCCTTGTCGAAATACTCAAGAAGGAGATGATTGAGTCTGACATTGAGTTCGAGATAATAAATGAAGACCCATTAATCAAGTGGCACTTTGACACTCTCTCATCAGACGATGAAATCAACTACCTGATAAAAAAAGTTGCAGACGAGAACTGCACAAACCAGATTAATGTCCTTCCGTTGGCGCACCAGATACTTCTGAAAACAGCTAAAGCAAAGCTTGCAAACGCAATAATCCCTCTTCTGCTGATTCCAATAATAATATTCACAATCACATTCTTTTCTGCTTACGGCTATGAGCAGAAGGAAAAGGTCCAATCGCTTAATCATGCAATTGCATGGGCAAGAAAAAAGAGAAGGCAGGGGTTCAGGGATGAAGTTCTTGCAGAATACCTTAAGCAGGGAAAATACGCTACAAATGCAATAAAAGACATACTCAAGTTCAGCTCAAGCCTGCCAAGGCTGATTTTCACAAAGATGGAGATTGACATTGAGGAGCTCATAGTCCTTCTGCTTATACTTCTGAATCTGCTTGACTTCCTGAAACTTCTTCCAGGAGAAGTCTCATTTGCCAAAGTTGTTGTGTCCTGGACAATCATAGGCTACATACTTTTCAAGGCAAGCATAACAAGGGTTCTCTTCGGAAACAGGTCTGCAAAAGTTGACTGCCTGCTTCTCGCTGCATATTTCATGCTTATGATGAAGAACCTGTCAAAGATTGCAGAAACAGAATTCCTGCACGCAGGATTCATGAAGGACATGTACATACTCATAGCAAACAATGCATACTTCTTTGAAAGCACTTTGTTTATTGCAGGCATAGCAATTCTTCTTGCAGTCTCTGCATGGATTGCAGCAGCCTCTCCTATAAGCAGGAAGAGCTTCCTGGGAGCATTGGGCGAATTCGGAAGCCTGGAAAGCATATCCAAGAAGGCTGTAAGGGCTGTTGTTGTCTTCCTCGGGCTTTTGTTCTTCTTCATAGTAGTCTTCAACCTTATGATGGAATGGCTTGCGCTTGCAGTGGATGCATCGCTTCTTACTGCAGCAATAGTGTTCTATCTTTTCGTGCTTATCAAGCACAGGCAGAAGCACTGGCTTGTGAAGACAGTCTACAAGATAGGCAATCTCGGAGAAAGGTTCTATGAAGAATTTGTCGAGCTTTTCCACAACAGGAAGACAATTCTGGTAGGAATTTCAGGAATGCTTATCCTGCACACTCTTACAGCCATCGGAATTTTCATAGTGCCTTATGTCCTGGGAATTTACAACCCAGTCTATTTTGCAAGCTGGCAGGAAGGCCACATCCCCATCTTCAATATTTTCGGATGGGCAAGGCAGCTTGTCGGGCTTCCTCCAAACGGAACATCACTGTTTTCAGAGGGAATTGCAGGAATGGGCTTTGCGCATTCAGCAGTGCTGTTCGGAGTTTATGCCCTCAACATAATTGCAATTGTTGCGCTTCTTGCGCTTCCTGCAGTAGTATGGGCCCACCTTTACAGAAACAGGAAGCTGCCTTCATCAGCAGTGCCAAAGATTGAATTTTCAAAAATTACTGTTTCAGTGTTTGCTGCTTCATTCACTTCATTTGCGCTTGCAAGCGCATTCACAATAAAAGGAATCTACCTGAAAGGATTGATGGGAGTAGACATACTGACAAACAACATTGCTGTACTCCCCAACCTGGAAATGGTTTTAGCAGCATCTGCAGCTGCAGGCATTTTGTCTTACATTGCCATGAGCATTGCTCCTTTCATGAAAAAAGCTATTACTTCAGCATCAATCATTGCATCATTTGCATTCTTCTTCAATTATATCTTTATCTTTTTCACAAGCGTGATATCATTTTACTCGTCAACAATTTCCTTAAACGGAGAAGCAAACCCTTTCATCAGCCTTTCGCTGCTTGTGTTCATGGCAGTAACAATATTGTTCTATGGCGCAGGCCTTTTCGGGCTTATGTTTGAGCTCTGGCTGAGAAACGAGCTCGGAATAAGGTCTTTGTTTGGAGTAAAAGAGCTTCCTGAATGGATGCATCACTTTGACATGGCATACCTGCACCATGAAAAAGCCCATGATGAGTCAGTGCACGGAGAGAAAATTGAGCTTCTCAAAAATTACATAACAACCGAAGTCAGGAGAGGATTCAGAATTTCAATAATCCTCAAGCACATCTCCAAAGTGGGCTGGTCTGAAAAATCGATAGGCGAAGCAATGCGCGAAGCAAAAGAGGATGCTGATTACAGGAAGATTATGTCTTCCAAAAAGCACAAGAGCTCAAGAGAGATTGCAGTGCTTGCCTCATACATTGAGAAGGAGTCTGCAAAGAATGTTCTTCTTTACAGGCTGATTCCTGCAATAATCAGGAAAGGCTGGAATGATGAGGATATTGCAGATGCAATTATCCTTGTAAGAATCTGATAAACCTGATAAATAGAGGATAAAACAGAATAAAAAACTGCAGAAAAATTATTCTAAGCAGAGCGGAATGCTCTCGTAAATGTTTTCATGGGAATTGCAGATGATTATCTGGCCTTTTGAGCTTACTGTTGGAATAAGCTTTATCTGATGCAGCTCCCCAATCTGCGATGGATATGCTGCCTTCAGGTGAAGTGAAGCGCCTCTTTCAAGAGGGCTGTCAAGTATTGATGCAAAGGTCTCAACACCCCTGCTTCCGACAAGCCTTATGTTCAGGTTGTCAAGTCTTGCATCAGGCCCATTCTCGATAAAAGCCTCAATGTAGCCTGCATCAGGAGAGTAGCACACCCTGTCTTTTCCAGAAACCTTGATTATGCTGAATTCAATCATTGAGCATGCAGACTCGTCCTGCGGGCCTGCAGTAAATTCAGCTTTCTGCTCAATGTATGCCTTGCCCCAGTTCATCACAACTATTCCCAATGCTATTGAGAATGCAATAAGAAGCAGTGTTGCTACAATCGGGGAAAGTGCTTTTTTGTTCATTCCAGCCTCTTTTTTAGCTCATAATTCCAAAAGAGATTATTTAAATCTTTCTTTTAATAACTCAAAGGCCTGAAAAACAGAATATGAGGGCACACTACACCGATTCACTAATTTTAGTACAATAAGAAAACTTTTTATACTTTGCACAGATAGGAATCCAAATGGCTGATGCTGGCTCGGTTGAGGAGATGAAAGAGAAGCTTAGCAAGATGTCTCCTGAAGAGCTTAAGGAGTTCCAGAAGCAGAGGTGCATATTCTGCCAGATTGTTGCAGGAAAGGTTGCATCAAAAAAGATTTATTCTGACGACAAATGCACTGCGCTGCTTGACATAAACCCTGCAAACCCCGGCCACATAGTAATAATCCCTAATGAGCACCACAGCATAATGCCTTTGATGCCTCCTGAAGATATAAGGCACATTTTCATGGTTGCAAAGGCGCTTTCGCAGGCATCGCTCAAGGCTCTTGATGCACAGGGCACAAACATATTTGTTGCAAACGGGCTTGCTGCAGGCCAGAAAGCCCAGCATTTCATGGTTCACATCATACCAAGAAAGGAAGGGGACAAGTTCAAGCTTGACATTCCTGAAAAAAGCATAAGCGAGCCTGACTTGAACGCAGTAATTGAAAGGCTGAAAATCGCAATAGGAAACCCATTTGGCCAGCAGCCTGAGCTGAAAAAGCTTGAGAAGGAAGAGCTAAAGCCAAAAATTGCAGAGCAATCTCAAAAAAAGCAGGCTCCTGAAATCATTGAAAAAGTTGAGAGCGCTGAAGAGATAATTGAAGAGCCAAAAGAGCTGCCCAAGCCTGCCAGAATCCTGAATAAGGGCGAGTTTATCACAAGCGAAACAGCAAGAAGGTTCCATTCTGAAGAATGCCCTTTTGCCCAGAACATAAGCGAGGACAGCAGGATTTACATTACACAGGCTGAAGCTGAAATAAGGGGAAAGCTTCCATGCAGCTGCACAGGATTAAAGGGAAAGAAAGCTGAAAAAAAGCCTGCTGCAAAAAATGCAGTGAAAAAAACCGCATCTGCCAAAAAACAGCACACAATCCAAAAAGAAGAGGCTTCCAAAAAAAACCAAAAGAATAATGAGCCTGCAAACCTTGACGACATAGCAAGGCTGCTCGGAGGCAGAGGCTGATGGCTGACTGCGAATTCTGCAGCCTGATAAAAGCAGGCAAAAATATGGTTTATGAGGACGAGCTTGTATTTGCAATGCACGCTCCAAAGCCTGCTGCACTTGGCCACGTGCTTGTCCTTCCAAAAAAGCACTACATGATTATCGAGCAGATTCCTGATTATGAGGTTGCTGATATTTTTGAAAGGGTCAACAAGCTTTCAGTTGCAGTGTTTGAGGCTGTCGGAGCGCACGGCACAAACATAATTCTGCAGAACGGAGTTGCTGCAGGCCAGAACAGCTCGCATCTTATTATTCATATAATCCCCCGAAGGGAAAATGACGGCCTGCCTTTTGCATGGCAGCCAATACATCTTTCTGAAGAGGAAATGTCAACAATAGAGCTCAAGATAAAGGACGCTGCAAAAAACATCGGCGCTTTTGAGAAGAAAAAGCCAAAGCCTGTTGAGATTGACAAGAAGCCTGAAGAGATAAAGCAGGACAAGGCATCAGGCCCTAACTATCTGATAAAGCACCTTAGAAGGATTCCTTGAATTGATGTTTTGATTTCTGAACCTTATCTTTCCCATAATCCACCTGTCCAATAATCGCAAAGTATATATACAAAAGAGGGGATTTTCCAGGCAATGATAAGCAACATCCTGCTTGGCACAGCGTTTGCAGTATTATTAATAGGCACTGTGACTGACTTCCGGAAAAGAGAGGTTCCTGACTGGGTAAATTATTCAGGGATTGTTGCAGGGCTTGGCATAAGGCTTATTTATTCTGCAGCAACATTTGACTGGAGATGGATTTTTGAAGGAATGCTCGGATTTGGAGTATTCTTTGCATTTGCGCTTTTAATGTTCTACCTCGGGCAGTGGGGGGGAGGGGACAGCAAGATGATTATGGGTTTGGGAGCATTGCTCGGGCTTGAGCTAAGGCCTGACGGCTTGTTAATCTCATTTTTTGTAAACCTTCTTTTCATAGGCGCTGCATTCGGCATAATGTGGAGCATCTACCTTGCGATTAAGTCCAGGAAGAAGCTGATTCCTCAAATCAAAAAGACAATATTAACACCTCAATACCTTAAGATAAAATACACTGTTTACGCACTCTCAATCCTGTCAATACTTGCTTCATTCATTTCAGGCGGGCTTGCTGCTGTGATGCTTATTTCAGGCGCATTTTTGCTGCTGATGATTTTCTATGCATGGGTGTTTATGACCTCAGTTGAAAAAGTCTCAATGATAAAAGACCTGCCGGTTGAAAAGCTGACAGAAGGAGACTGGATTGTAAATGATGTCAAGGTTGACGGCAAAAGGATTTGCGGGCCGAAGGACCTGGGCATAAGCAGGCAGCAGATTGCAAAGCTTATGAAGCTGAAAGAAAAAGGAAAGATAAAGTCTGTGATGGTCAAGGAAGGAATGCCTTTTGTGCCTGTTTTTCTTATTTCGCTGGCTGTCACTTCAGCATTTGGCAATCTTGCGCTTATGCTTATCTGATTGCTGCAAGCCAAAAAGTCTTATTTAATTCTTTTGGCAGAACTCAAGCGCCTTCAGGAAGTCGAGCTTGCTGAACTCAGGCCAGAGCCTGCCTGAAAAGAATATCTTTGAATTTGGAGAGTCCCAAAGCATGAAGCCTTCCAGCTTTCTGCCTTTGCCGTTTTTCACAATAAGGTCTGGAGGCAGGAAATATGAAGAGTAGATGTTGTCTTTTATGTCCTGCCTGCTTATCCTGTCAGGGTCAAGCCTTCCTGATTTTACCATCGCTGCGATAAGCCGGGCAGCATCAACAATCTCCTGCTGGCCGTCATAGTTTATGCATATGTTGAGGAAGAAATTGTCATAGTCCTTTGTCTCGTCAATAACCTTTTTGATAGGCTCTACAACCCTTCCAGGAAGGTCATACCATTTTCCGATTACTGAAACCTTTATCTTGTTTTCAGCAATAAAGTCCCACGAAGGCAGACCGCTGAAAAAGTCTGCAAGCCCGTCAACTATTTCAGTTATCTGGCTCTGGTCCTTGATTGAGGATGGAAGGACATAAAATGTGAAGATTGGTATGCCCAGCTTCACGCACACTCTTGCAATATTCTTGAGGTTGAAGAACTTCTGGATGTTTACTTCAGAATAAGGGATTTTGTTTGCAGCTGAAAAGCTCCTGCAGCCGTCTAATGTAAGCGCAACATGCTTGGGCAGCTTTGACTTGTCTATTGCAGCTTCCTTGAAAATTTCCTTTATTGCCATTTAGCACTATAATATAGTAAATTCACTATATATACTTTGTGATGAAAACAGCCTAAAACAGGGTATTCATGCCCAAAATATGAGCCAAATATAAATCCAATATGAATTTCTTCGAAACCTTTATATACACCCCTTAAATCCATTCATATACCAGTGAATTAATGACGGCAGAATGCCTGAGACGAGGTAACTTCTATCGCGTTATCTCAATATAAAATAAAGCCAAGGGAGGACTGAAAAAATGGCTGAAGCATCAAAAGAAATAATCGAAAAAGCGCTCGAAGCAATCGAGCTTGCAAAGGGATCTGGAAAGGTAAAGAAGGGCACAAACGAAGTTACAAAAGCCATCGAAAGGGGCACTGCAAAGCTTGTTGCAGTTGCAAGCGACGTAAACCCTCCTGAAATCACAATGCATATTCCATTAATTGCAAAGGAGAAGGGAATACCATGCATCAAGGTTGGCACAAAGGAAGAGCTCGGCGCAGCTGCAGGCCTAAGCGTCCCTACAGTTGCTGTTGCAATTATTGCAGAGGGCAATGCGAAGGCGGCAATAAAGGAAGTTGCTGAAAGCCTCAAGTAAGAAGTGATGCAGAATGGCAAACCCCATTGAAAAAAAGGGCGGCAATGAATCTGAAAAGAAGCAGCCCAGAAAAAAGGAAGGCGAAGAAAAGGTCGCAGGAGTTGTCCAGTTTACATTTGCAGTTCCTGCTACTGTCGAGGAAGTTGTCGGAAGGACAGGCACCCGAGGGGAGGCAATCCAGGTAAGGGCAAAGATTCTCGACGGAAGGGACAAGGGCAAAATCATAAGAAGGAATGTCAAGGGGCCTATACAGGTCGGAGACACCCTTATGCTAAGGGAGACTGAAATCGAGGCAAGGCCTTTGACAAAATCAGGCAGAGGTGGCTCGTAAAATGGCAAAATGCAGCTTTTGCAGCAAAAATATTGAGATAGGCACAGGCAAGATATTTGTAACCAAAGAGGGCAAAGTGCTTTATTTCTGCTCAATGAAATGCGAAAAGAACAGGAACAAGCTTGGAAGGAACCCAATCAATTTCAAGTGGGCTAAAGGTGGCAAAAAATGATTGAAAGGACCTTTGTTGCCATAAAGCCTGACGGAGTCCAGAGGGGCATCGCAGGCCAGATTATCACAAGGTTTGAGAATGTAGGCCTTAAGATAGTCGGCATGAAAATGGTTTGGGTCACAAAGGACTTTTCAAAAAAGCACTACCAGGCGCATGTCAGCAAGCCTTTCTACAAGGGGCTTGAGGAATTTATCACTGAAGGACCTGTTATTGCAATGGCAATCGAAGGCCTCCACGCTGTTGAAACAGTAAGGAAGATTGTAGGGCCTACAGAGCCAAAGCAGGCGCCTCCAGGAACTATAAGGGGCGACTTTGCGCACCATTCATACGAATGGACAGACAAGAAAGGCATTGCAATAAAGAACTTAATCCATGCTTCCGGAAACAAGAAGGAGGCAGAGTATGAGGTCAGCCTGTGGTTCGGAATAGACGAACTGCACGACTACAAGACAGTTCATGAAAAACATGTTTATTGAAGCAGGTGAATGAAATGGCAGAAAAGATGAATGAAAAGATGATGAGGATGATCAGCAAGCCGTCCAACATCAGGAACATATGCACAAGCGCTCACATCCACCACGGAAAGACCGCTTTTACAGACAATCTTCTTGCAGCAGCAGGAATGATGGCAGAGAAGCTTGCAGGAGACCTTGACAAGGGAATGATGACCTGGCAGCACTCTGACGAGCAGGAAAGGCTCATGACAGTCGACGCTGCAAACGTCTCAATGGTCCACAAATACAAGGACGAGGAATACCTTATCAATCTTATTGACACTCCAGGCCACGTTGACTTTGGTGGAAACGTCACAAGGGCAATGAGGGCTATCGACGGCACAATAGTGCTTGTCTGCGCTTCAGAAGGGATAATGCCCCAGACAGAGACAGTCATGAAGCAGGCAATCAAAGAAAGGGTAAGGCCTGTGCTTTTCATAAACAAGGTTGACAGGCTCATAAAGGAAATGGAGATGGAGCCTGCCAAAATCCAGGAAAGGATTACAAAGATAATAATAGAGTTCAACAGGCTTATCGAAAACTTCGCTGAGAAGGACTTCAAGGAAAAGTGGAAAGTCAACATTTTAGACGGAAGCGTCGCATTCGGAAGCGCAAGGGACAACTGGGCGCTTTCTGTGTCATTCATGCAGAAGAAGAATGTCTCATTCAAGGACATTGCAAATGCATACAAGATGCCGGAAGAGGAAAAGAAGAAGTGGTTCTGGACAAACGCGCCTCTCCACGAGATAATCCTCGACATGGTCATCAAGCACCTGCCAAACCCGCTGGAAGCGCAGAAGTACAGGGTCACAAAGATATGGCACGGCGATGTTGAATCAGAGCTGGGCAAAGGAATGATAAACTGCGACCCGAACGGAAAGCTAGCATTCTGTGTAACACGAATAGTTATAGACTCAAAAGGCGGAAGGGAGATTGCAGCAGGAAGGCTTTTCAGCGGCACAATAAAAGAAGGAATGACAGTCTACATGAACAACGCAAAGCAGAGCCAGAGGCTTCAGAACGTGCTTATGTATGTTGGAATCAAGCCTGAGTCATTCAGCAGCGTTCCTGCAGGAAACGTTCTTGCGCTTGCAGGCCTGCAGACGCACGCAGGAGAGACAATTACTGAAGGGCCTGAGCAGCCATTTGAGGAGCTCAAGCACATATTCCAGCCTGTAATCACAAAGGCAATTGAGGTTACCCAGCCTCAGGACCTGCCAAAGCTGGTCGAGGTCTTGAGAAAGGTTGCAAAAGAAGATCCTTCTGTCAAGGTTACAATCAACGAGGAGACAGGAGAAAACCTTATCAGCGGAATGGGAGAGCTCCACCTTGAGATTATCGAGAACAGGATTGTGACAGAAAAGAACCTCAAGATAAAGACATCTTCGCCAATCGTTGTCTACAGGGAGTCTGTGGCAAGGGTTTCGCAGGAAGTCGAGGGAAAATCGCCGAACAAGCACAACAAGTTTTATTTTGTCACAGAGCCAATGCCGCCTGTGCTTGCAAAGATGCTTGAGTCAGGAGACATATCCAATGGAAGGATAAAGAAGAAGGACCTTGAGCTTAGGGCAAAGCTGATGGAGGCAGGATTCGACACAAAGACTGCCGACGGAGTCAAGGATGTATTCAACGGCAACATTTTCATTGACGAGACAAGGGGGCAGGTTTACATGCACGAAGTCATCGAGCTTATACTCGACAGCTTTGAGGATGTCATGAACAACGGCCCTCTCGCAAGGGAGCCATGCACAGGAGTAGTTGTAAGGCTTAAGGACATGAAGCTCCACGAAGACGCAATCCACAGGGGCCCATCGCAGATATACCCTGCAATCAGGGAAGGAATAAGGGGCGCAATGAACACCGGAGCGCCGGTATTGTTTGAGCCGCTGCAGATACTGCTGATTGAGGCGCCTGTCGACTACATCGGAGCGATAAGCACTCTGGTTTCGCAGAAGAGGGGAACTCTCCTCGAGATGAGCCAGGAGGAGCACAGCACAGAGATAAAGGCAAAGCTGCCTGTCATGGAGCTCATAGGATGGGCTTCTGAGCTAAGGTCTTCAACAGAAGGAAGGAGCCACTCGTCGCTGGTTGACCAGATGCTTGAGAGGATGCCGACAGAGCTGCAGAATGTTGTTGTGAAGCAGATAAGGGAAAGAAAAGGCCTTTCAGCGTCAATGTTTGAGCAGTAGGCGCTCAGCTTCAAAAGCACAACATTTATAAATACGCTCAAAATCCACTACAATATAATCTTATAGTGGATAAAAACCAATCAGACTAACAAAAAACCATGAAAAATGGAGGGGTAATGAACTATGGCTAAGGGCAAAATACACATAAACCTTGTGTTCATCGGACACGTTGACGCAGGAAAATCCACAACAGTCGGAAGGCTGCTTTTTGACAGCGGTACTATTGACGAGCAGACAATGAGAAAGCTCAAGGAAAAGGCAGCAGAGCTCGGAAAGGGCGGATTTGAGTTCGCATTCGTCATGGACAACCTCAAGGAAGAAAGGGAAAGGGGAGTCACAATTGACCTTGCGCACAAGAAGTTCGAGAGCGAGAAGTATTATTTCACAATAATCGACGCACCAGGCCACAAGGACTTCATCAAGAACATGATTACAGGAGCTTCGCAGGCTGACGCAGGAGTTCTCGTTGTTGCAGCTACAGATGAAGGTCTTCAGCCCCAGACAAAGGAGCACGTATTCCTGTCAAGGACTCTCGGAGTCGGGCAGATGATTATTGCAATCAACAAGATGGACGCTGCCAAGTATGACCAGGCAAAGTTCACAAAGATGAAGGACTTGGTTACAGGCCTGCTGAAGTCAATCGGATACAAGGCAGAAGAGATACCATTTATCCCAGTAGCTTCGCTGCTTGGAGAAAACATTGTCAAGAAGTCTCCAAACATGCCTTGGTACACAGGCAAGACACTGCTCGAGACAATGAACGTGCTCAAGGAGCCTGAGAAGCCAGTCAACCTGCCATTGAGGCTGCCAATCCAGGATGTATACAACATCACAGGAATAGGCGTTGTCCCAGTCGGAAGAGTTGAAACAGGAATAATGAAGGTTGGCGACAAGGTTGTTGCAGTTCCTGGAAGGGAAGGCAAGGGAGTTTCAGGCGAAGTCAAGACAATTGAAATGCACCACGAGCAGCTGACACAGGCAGAGCCAGGCGACAACGTAGGCTTCAGCGTCAGGGGCTTTGGAAAGCAGGACATTACAAGGGGAGACGTTATCGGGCTCGCAACAAATGTTCCAACAGTTGCAACAGAGTTCACAGCGCAGATAGTTGTGCTGAACCACCCAAGCGTCATAACCATCGGCTACACTCCAGTGTTCCACATACACACTGCACAGATTGCATGCCAGATTATGGCAATAGAAAAGAAGCTGAACCCGGCAACAGGAGAAGTCATGGCTGAAAACCCTGACTTCATCAAGAACGGAGACGCTGCAATCGTCAAGATTAAGCCAATACAGCCATTGGTCATTGAGAAGCAGAAGGAGATTCCGCAGATGTCAAGGTTTGCAGTCAGGGACTCAGGCCAGACAGTTGCTGCAGGAATGTGCATTGACCTGGTAAAGAAGCAGTAATAATGTTTTATTTTTTTGCTCTTTTATTTTAAAGGGCCATGGTAAACTTAAGATTTTATCATGCGGGAAGCGAAAAAACACACAAATGAGGCAATGAAATGCAGAAAGCAAGAATAAAGCTGGCAAGCACAGACATTAACAAGATTAATGATACGTGCGCATTCATCAAAGAGATTGCCGAAAAGACAGGTGTGGATATGCGCGGACCGATTCCTCTTCCTACAAAGAAATTAAAGGTTACCACAAGAAAGTCTCCTTCAGGCGAGGGAAAAGCTTCCTGGGAAAGGTACGAAATGAGGATTCACAAGAGGCTTATCGACCTGGGAATTGACGAAAGGGCGCTTAGGCTTGTCATGAGGGTTCCTATCCCAGAAGGGCTCAACATCGAAATTGAGATGATTGAGTAAAACAAATTCTTTATTCTAAAGCTATAAAATCAAAAAATAAGGAGGCTAAGCCTTAAACACTATATCCCCTGAATTGACAGGGTGCTCCACCTTAAGGCCTATAGACATTCCTTTCTTTGCTTCCTTCACAGTTTCGTGGTTGGACTGCATTGAGTCAACCTTCTGCTGGAAAGGGCCTTCAGAAGTCATTATCTCTATTGTATCTCCTGCCTTGAGCCCATCTGTGAGCTCGACTACTGCAACGCTTATCTTGTCAAAAAAGTGCGATATCCTGCCTATCTGATTTTTGTCTGGCATTATAAATCACCCAAAGGATAATAGGCTTCAGATTATTTAAGCTTTGTGATGAAAACGACTGGATTGCAGAAGCGTTAGGTTTATAAAATAATCCGGATACACTTTGATATTTGCCGCCGTGGCACAACCTGGTACTGCGCAAGACTGGAAATCTTGTTTCCGCAAGGATTTCCCGGTTCAAATCCGGGCGGCGGCGTTGGACCATTTCGAGCAGTTTAGGCCGGGCATAAAGGAAGTGATAGTCACAAAGCATTTCAATAGGGATATTCCCGGCTTTGACACTGCTCTTGTGCTGGATTCAAAGCATGAGCACTTTACAGAGCTTCACAAGTACGAGGAAAACATCAGTGGAAGCCACCTTTTCAGAGCGCTGCACAATCATATTCATATAGTTTATGCGATTGACAAGCAGCACAATCTCATTTTTCTAAGGGCTTTCAAGAACTTCAAGGAGTATGAAAAATTCCTCGAGGAAAAAAAGAAGATTGCGCTGATGATAAGCTCTGCAGAGCAGGCTTAGGTTATCTTAAACTATGTTGTTGTACCAGTCCCTGTAAATCCTGACAAAAGTATTTATCATCTGGTCTGACACTTTTCCCTTGCCTTTCTTGAGTGTTTTTATGCTTTCAGCTGCAAGCTCAACAAACTGGGAGTGGTTCACAAACTCAAAATCAACGTAAGGATGCTGGTCAAATCCTCTGGCAATAATTGCTTCGCCTTTTTCCACAATGTCCTGAACTTTGTTGTAGACATCAATAATCCATTCATGGGTTATTCCTGAGGCTAAGTTTGATTCCTGCATCAGTATTTTGTTCACGCCTGCTTCCATCTTTGCCAGCAGCTTCTTTTCCCGTTTGTCCATCTCTTTAAGAATGTGCTCGCCTGTAGCAAGAGCAGCAAAAAGCTGTATTGAGGATTTGGCTTTGAATGTTGCAGCATTCTGCATTTTCATGATTATTTCATGCTCAATCTCATGCTGCATTGCCAGATGCGAAACAAGCTTTTCAGGATTTTTTGGAGAATTCCTAAGTTTTTTTACAATATGCATCTGCGATTTCAGGCAAGAATGAAGCTTGTGCATAAGATGCAGCACATACTCATAATGGTTTTCAGGGTAAGCCAAACAATTCTCTATCCTGTGCAGGTTTTTTATCTTGTGGCTGTGCTCTATCTTTTCAAGGTCTGAAATAAGGTTTGATTCTGACTTTTCCTCAAGCGAAACATCCTTAATCTCCGAATCAATCAGTGGATAAAGTGAAGCTATGCTTTCCTTTAGATTTGCAGCTTTCCCCAGATTAAGGATAATCTCTCTTTTGCTCGAGTAAATCTTAAGGATTTGCTGCCAAAGCGCCTCAATTTCCTTTGCTGTCAACTCTCCCTTCTTTGCTGCAGACTCTGCAGACCCAAACAGCTTTGTGAATATTCCCATAAAAAGAGAGAAAATTAGAAAGTATTTAAGCTTTGCCAAGCTCATTCAGCCTGCAGAAGATGCTGCCTCAGCATCATATCTAACACAAAGCTTTTAAACATTAAAATAAAAAAAGGGATTATGAAAAAGATTGAGAAAGGAGGCATCCAGGGCGCAACTTTTGGAGTGATGGAAGCAGCAGTCATGATGATAGGCGTGCTTCTCGGGCTTTCTGTCACAAACAACAAGTTTGTAATAACACTAGGCCTTCTTACTGCAGGCGTTGCAGACGCAATCTCAAACTCCACAAGCTTTTTTGTGTCTGAAGAAAGCGAGATGATTCACACAAGGAAGGAGATTTGGAAGGCAAGCCTGCTCTGCTTTTTTACCACAATTGTTACAGTCCTGATTATAGCAATTCCTCTGCTTGCTTTTGAAAGCACAGGCGCAGGAATAATTGCATCATTTTCAGCAGGGATGGCTGTGCTAATTCTTCTGGGAGGGTATATGGCCAAGCAGACAAAAGCAAAAAACAGGGCTGCTGCAGTTGCAAAGTATGTAATAATTGGAATTGCTGCTGCGGCTGCGTGCTATGCCATGGGATTAATTGTTAATATGATGGCTCAAAGCATTGCTTGAATCCTGTTTTCTGAAAAGCTTTAAAAGCGCAGGACAACAAAAACACTGCAGAAATGGAATACGACATCATATTTGCAACAGGGGAAATATTCTTTGACCACCCGCTGTGCGGAGTTGCAATACTCAAAAGGCTGCTCGAGAAGAAAGGATATTCTGTGGGGATTATTGAGTGCCCTCAAAAGGAGGAAGACATCAGGATTCTTGGAAAGCCAAAGCTTTTTTTTGGAATAAGCTCAGGAAGCATTGATTCAATGATGAGGAACTACACCCCCCTGAAGAAGAAGAGGGATGAAGACAAAAACCTTGAATATGCTGAAAGCATTCCAGACAGGGCTGTAACTGTCTACTGCAATTGGATAAGGAAAAACTTCAAGGATTCTATAATGGTTCTTGGAGGGACAGAGGCAAGCCTAAGAAGGTTTGTGCACTATGACTACTGGGACAACAAGCTTAGAAAGCCAATTCTTTTTGACTCAAGAGCTGATATAATTGCCTACGGCTCTGCAGAAAAACAGATTCTTGAGATTGCTGAAAGAACAAAGGAAGGAACAAGCCTGGAAGGAATAAAAGGAACGTGCATAATCAGCAAAGAAGTTCCTGAAGGTTTTGAGCAGATGCCCAGCTTCGACGAGGTTTCAAAGTCCAATGAAAAGTTCTGCGAAATGCAGATGATGCTTTCAAACAGGAAAAACCTAAGCCAGAAGATTGACAACAGGTTTGCGCTGCAGTACAAATCACCTGAATACACCTCAAAAGACCTTGATGAGTATTATGGGCTTCCATTTTCAAGGAGGATTCCAGCACAGCACAAGCACTTGAGAAGCTTTGAATTCAGCGTTGTAACACACAGGGGCTGCATAGGCAAGTGCAATTTCTGCTCAATCTCGCTCCTGCAGGGAGACAGAGTAATCTCAAGGAGTGAAAAATCAATACTTGATGAGATAAAAAGCATAGCTAAGATGGAAGGGTTCAGGGGCAACATAGACGACCTTGGCGGGCCTTCTGCAAACATGTACGGCATGGACTGCGGGAAATGCGCAGAGGGCATATGCCTTGAATGCCCAAAGCTGGACAAAAGCTGTGAAAAAGCAGTCAGCCTGCTGAAAAAGGCAAGGCAGATTCCAGGTGTTAAGAATGTCTTTATAAGGAGCGGAATAAGGTATGACCTTGCATCAAAGGAATACATACAGGAAGTTGCGCTCCATCATGTTTTTGGCACATTGAGGATTGCTCCAGAGCATGTGAGCAGCAGTGTTCTTTCAATGATGAACAAGAACAGGGGAGACCTGAAGAAGTTTATTGAAGAGTTCATGAAGTCAGGCTCAGGAAAGGAAATTTCATTCTACTTTATGGTGGGCCATCCTGGCTGCGGAATTAAAGAGTGCGAAGAGCTGGCAGAGTTTGTAAAGCACCTGAAGAATGCTGAAGCAGTGCAGGTCTTTACGCCTTCTCCGATGAGCGTCTCAACATGCATGTATTACACTGGAATCAACCCAAAAACAGGAAAAAAGGTCTATGTGCCTTATTCTTATTCTGAAAAAAAGCAGCAGAAACGGATTGTGATGGACGCCTTAAACAGCAAAAAATAAGCAATGATTGCCGCCCAGCGCATTGTTAAGTTAAGCATTACATGCATTGCCTCCCAGCGCAGTACTCGTTCTGGACATCTTTCAAAAGGTGACTCCTGACCAGAAGCAGTACAATCGTCTGCACGAAGCGTGGCAATGCAAAATTAGTCAGTGCATTGAGTTTTGGCATTAATCAATGCAATAGCCTGTTCGGAGAATATGCTCAAACCTGCCAAAATCTTTAAATAGTCCTCAAATTTCTGCAATACAGCGCCCCGGTAGTGTAGTCCGGCCAATCATATTGCCCTCTCGAGGCAATGACCCGGGTTCAAATCCCGGCCGAGGCATTCAGCTGGCAAAATAAGCCTGCAGCCAGCCAGGAGCATAAAAAATGCTTTACATTGTATCAACTCCAATCGGAAACCTTGACGACATGTCTTACAGGGCTGTTGAAGTTCTGAGAAAAGCTGAAATAATAGTTGCAGAAGACAGCAGAAGGACATACGTCCTGTCAAGCAGGTACGGGCTTGGAAACAAGAAAATAATTGTTTTCAACGAGCACAATGAGCACACCGAGCTTCCAAAGATAATAGCACTTTTGAAGGCAGGAAAGGAAATTGCGCTTACAACAGATTCAGGCACACCGGGAATTTCAGACCCTGGATTCCTTGTAGTCAGGGAAGCTGCAAAGGAAGGAATTAAGATATCGCCTGTGCCAGGGCCTTGTGCATTAATATCCGGGCTTGTATGCTCAGGCATTCCCTGCGACAGGTTTGTGTTTCACGGATTCCTGCCAAAAAAGCCAGGCCAGAAGGCAGGCATGATAAATGATGCAAAGGAAAGCAGGATAACTTCAGTGTTTTACGAAAGCCCGCACAGGATTGAGAAGACGCTTGCAGACATTGCAGCGCTCATGCCTGAAAGGGAGATTGCAGTTGCAAGGGAGCTCACAAAAAGGCATGAGTCATTTGAGCGAGGCCCTGCTGCAGAAGTGTTCAGGAATTTCACAGAGCCCAAAGTCAGGGGCGAAATGGTCATCATTATTTCGCCGAAAGGAAAAGATTAAACTGCGGGGATGCCGGAGCGGCCAAACGGGCACGGTTCAGGTGGCGGGAAACAAGTTTCCTAAGTTTCCTGTCGGAAACGCCGTGTAGCTTAGTGCTTACGGGGGTTCGAATCCTCCTCCCCGCATAAGCTAAAATCCAAAAACGGGCTCGTGGTCTAGTGGCTATGACATCACCCTCACACGGTGAAGGTCCCCGGTTCGAACCCGGGCGGGCCCATTAAATTCATCTGCTCAAGTGAAAAAAATGAAGTCATCGCTTTTTGGCTACAGCCTTCCAAAGGAGCTTATCGCGCAGAAAGCTCTTGAAAAAAGGGAATGCTCAAAACTGATGGCTGTAAAAGAGAAAGTTGAGCACAGGAAATTCTTTGATATTCTTGATTATCTTGAAAAAGGCGATGTCTTGGTCATAAACGACACAAAGGTTGTGAAAGCAAAGCTTTCAGGAAAAAAAAGCACAGGCTCTCCTGCTGAAGTGATAATTGAAAAAGTTGGAAAGCCATTCTGCAGGTGCAGATTAAAATGCAAGCATCCAAGGCAAGGAACAATTATTGAGTTTAGCGCAGGCCTCAAGGCAGAAGTAGCAGGAACTGATGGGGATATTTTCCTGCTGAAATTCAATAAAAACCCTGAAAATGCGCTGAAAAAGCTGGGCGAGCTTCCGCAGCCGACTTATATAAAGAGAAAGGTTTCTGAAAATGAGTATCAGACTGTTTATGCAAAAAAATGCGGCTCTGTCGCAGCCCCTACTGCAGGCCTGCACTTTACAAAAGAGCTGATTGAAAAGGCAAAAAAGAAGGGAGTTAAAATTGCAAAAGTCTGCCTCCATATAGGGTTTGGCACATTCCTTCCTGTTAATTCCGAGCATATCGAGCAGCACAGGATTCACTCTGAATTTTTTGAGATTGGAAAAGATGCTGCTGAAAAGATAAACAGCGCAAAAAGGGTCATAGCAGTAGGCACAACATCTCTAAGGGCGCTTGAATCAGCAGATTATGACAGAAAAAGAATTCTGCCAAGCTCAGGATGGACTGATGTCTTCATAAAGCCAGGATACAAATTCAGGTCAAGAACATCTGCAATGATAACAAACTTCCACCTTCCAAAATCAACATTGATTCTTATGGTTTCAGCGTTTGCAGGAAGAAAAAATGTGCTTGACGCATACAAAGAAGCCATAAAGAAGAAGTACAGGTTCTATTCTCTGGGAGATGCCATGCTGCTCTTCAGGGAGAATTCGCAGCCGCAGTAATGCTGCCTGTATATTCCATGCTCCCTGCATTTCTCTGCAGACTTCATAAAGCCGCTGTTCTTTTTCAGGTCAAGCTCCAAAAACTCAATTCCGTGCTTTTCTCCTGCAATTTTCCCGATTTGGTTGATTAATTCTGCATTCTTATGCGGGCTTACTGTAAGCGTTGTGGTGAATGCATCAAAATTCTTCATTTTTGCATATTCTGCAGATGCATCAAGGTTGAATTCAAAGCACTTGGAGCACCTTTTTCCGCCTTCAGGCTCATTCTCAAGACCCTCGACAGCCATTCTCCAGGAGTCATAGCCCCTCGATGCTTCGATTACAGGAACGCCGATAATTTCGCCGGTTTTTTTTGCCTCAAGAAGCCTTTTTGCATATTCTGTTGCTGGAAAAATCTGGGGATTGTGGAAAAACATCACCAAATCATATTCCTTTGCCAGCTCTGAAGCTGTATAAATGCTGCATGCAGCGCAGCAGGTGTGCAGCAAAAGCCTTTTTTTCGCCATAAAACATAGAAAAGGTTTAAAAATATAAAACTTTTCCTTTATTTAATGCGCGGCTGTGGTCTAATGGCTATGACTCGAGCTTCCCAAGCTCGCTATTCGGGTTCGAATCCCGGCAGCCGCATAAAAAGAGTTGGTTGAAATCAGCAGAAAAAAAAATGTGATATGGCTCGGGCTTGTCAGCTTTTTCACTGACATCAGCTCTGAGATGATTTTTCCTATTGTGCCTATCTTTCTGACTTCAGTGCTCAATGCAAACATGGCAGTTGTCGGGCTGATTGAAGGCATTGCAGAAAGCACTTCAGCAATCCTCCAGCTTGCTTCAGGCTGGCTTTCTGACAAGCTCAAGAAGAGGAAGGCTCTTGTTTTTGCAGGCTACGCATTTTCAACAGTCACTAAGCCATTTCTTGCTTTTGCATCTGTGTGGTGGCATGTGCTGGTTATAAGGTTTGCAGACAGGGTTGGCAAGGGAGTTAGGACTGCGCCAAGGGATGCGCTTATCGCAGCATCTTCAAAAAAGTCTGAAAGGGGCAGATACTTCGGGCTTCACAGGATGCTTGACACTTCAGGCGCAATAATCGGAACTCTGATTGCATCGCTCCTGCTTGCAGCAATCTCCTACTCTGAATCAACTTTCAGGACAATATTCCTGCTTTCAGCAATTCCAGGATTGATTGCGCTTGCAATTATTTTGCTTAAGGTCAAGGAAACAGGAAAAGCAGATGCCAGAAAAAAGCCTGCCAGGCTGACTCTCAAAATCAGCGGATTCAGCAGGGACTACAAAATGTTCCTTTTTGTAATCGGCCTGTTCAATCTTGCGCATTTCAGCTATGCGTTCTTTATACTAAGGGCGAGCAATATCGGAGTTGCACTTGCGCTTATCCCAATCCTTTACCTCGTATACAATATTTTTTATGCAGTGCTTGCAATGCCTGCAGGCAGGCTGTCAGACAGGCTTGGAAGGAAAAACGTGCTTTCTGCAGGCCTGCTTCTGTTCAGCGCAGTTTCGCTTGGATTTGCGTTCTGGGCAAACTCAGCAAGCATGTGGGTGCTGTTTGCGCTTTACGGCATATTCATGGCAGTAACTGACGGAGTTTCAAGGGCTTATGTTTCAGATCTTGCAAAATCAGAGAAGAGGGGGCTTGCTTTGGGCGCATACCATGCAATTGACGGAATAACAGTGCTGCCTGCAAACATTATAGGCGGATTCCTTTGGGCGTCTTTCAGCCCTGAAGCGCCTTTCATCTATGCAGCAGGGATTTCAGCTGTTTCAGCATTTCTTCTTTTTGCATTAGTTAAGAAAAAATAAAAACAGAGGTGGAGATAAATGGCAATAAAACTGACTCCAAAAGAAATGGAGCTTGTCAAGGAAGGAAAGCTTGACATCGCAGGAATTGATGAGTACAGGAAGGTAAACCCTGTAAGGACAATTGATGTCAATGAGCTTGAAAAGATAAAAGAGGACATAAGGCAGGCTAGTGCGCTTTACAAGGACTCAATCCAGAAGAACAAGGACCTTTATAACATGCTTATCGAGAACAGGAAGCTCAAGGAGCAGATGAGGAACAAGCTTGCAGAGCTTAGGCTGAAGAAGAAGCAGATACTTGGGCTTGTAGAATAGTTTTGATTTTATTTTTTGAATGCACCTCAAATGAAAAAGAAAGTTTTCATATCTTACAGGTATACTGGAGAAAATGCTGCAGAGCTGAAAAAGACAATTCAGGTTATCTATGATGCTTTTGAAGCAGCAGGCCATGGCTATTATTCAACTATGTTTGACAACGAGCAGTTTGAAAGTGAAAAATGGTCTGGGAAAATGATTATGGAAAAGTGCTTTAAGGAAATTGACAGCTCTGACATTGTGCTGTTCTTTGTAAAGTCTCCAGACATCAGCTAGGGAATGCTTGTCGAGCTTGGATATTCCATGGCAAAAAAGAAAAGGCTGGTTCGGGCAATACACAAATCAGTCAGTGATTCAATCTTCCGAAGGCATATTGAAGAAGTCG
>CAYPXA010000002.1:0-69657 GCA_964414985.1 uncultured Methanosarcinales archaeon | reverse complement strand
GCAATACACAAATCAGTCAGTGATTCAATCTTCCGAAGGCATATTGAAGAAGTCGTTGAATTTGATGATTTTGGGTGCCTGAAAGAAAAGATTTGCGCCTTAAAATTATAAATTTAGGCATGCAAAACTTTAAAAACCTCTGAAGCTTATTTTCTGCGATGGCAAAGCAAAGGATAATCCTTCATGTTGACATGGACTCTTTCTACGCTTCAGTCGAAGAAAGGGAAAACCCATCTTTGAAGGGAAAGCCTGTAGTTGTGGGAGCTGACCCAAAATTCGGAAAAGGAAGGGGAGTTGTAAGCACGTGCAACTATAAGGCAAGGGAATTTGGGATAAAGTCAGGCATGCCTATTTCCAGGGCATACAAGCTCTGCAAGGACTGCATTTTTCTGCCTGTCAGGATGGATTTGTACAAGGCAGTTTCAGAAGACATCATGCAGATTATAAGGAAATATTCTCCAAAAACCCAGCAGGCAAGCATTGACGAAAGCTATATTGACATGACCGGCATTGCAAAAAGCTTCAAGGATGCTGAATCAGCTGCAAGAAAGATAAAAAAGGAGATGCTTGAAAAGGAAAAACTGACATGCTCGGTTGGAATAGGCCCCAACAAGCTGATTGCAAAGATTGCTTCAGACATGAAAAAGCCTGACGGATTGACATCAGTAAAGCCTGACAAGGTGATTGATTTCATTTCAGGATTAAGCGTGAGGAAGATTCACGGAATAGGCCCAAAAACCCAGGAAAGGCTCAAGGAGCTCGGCATTGAGACAGTAAGCCAGCTTTCAAAAGCAAGCCAGGAGATGCTAATCCAGGAATTCGGCTCTCACGGCCATGAGATGCACCTTCTCTCAAAAGGGATAGACACCAGCGAAGTTGCTGAAAAGGAAGGCATAAAGTCAATAAGCAGGCTAAGGACTTTTGAGCAGGACACAAAGGAGGAAAAGCAGGTGTTTAGCATGATTGAAAGCCTTGCATCAATGGTGCATGATGAGCTTTCCCAGAGAGGATTGTTTTATAAGACTGTAACATTAACTGTGAAGTTTGAGGACTTTGATGTTCACAGCGCTGCAAAGTCAATGAAAGTTGGGGTTAACTCAATGGAGGGCATAGCAGAGTCTGCAAAGGAGCTTGCCAGGCAATATCTCCTTGACAGGAGGAAGATAAGGCAGGTTGGAATAAGGCTTAGCAGCTTTGCAGATAAGGAAAACCAGAAGCAGCTTGTTTAGATAAATCATTGCCGCTATCGCATAACTTGGTATTGCGACGGTCTCGAAAATTCCAAATTCGCGAGAACCGTTTTCCGCAAGGATCTCCCGGTTCAAATCCGGGTGGCGGCGTTATAATTAAACTGGTTCTGGAGCCTAAGCCAGCTTCTTCTTCAGCGCATCAAGCATAATGCCAGACATTTCAGAAAGCCCGATATTGTGCTGCCATCCCCAGTCTCTTCTTGCCTCTGAATCATCAATTGACTTCGGCCAGCTGTCTGCAATCTTCTGCCTGTGGTCAGGCTTGTATGAAATCCTGAAGTTTGGCATCCTCTTTTTGACTTCCTCTGCAAGCTCTCCTGCAGAAAAGCTGATTGCTGCAAGATTATAGCTTGTCCTTACTTTTATTTTAGATGAATCAGCCTGCATTATCTGGATTGTTGCCTTTACAGCATCGTCCATGTACATCATTGGCAGGGTTGTGTCTTCCCTGACAAAGCAGGAATACTCTCCTTTCTGGACTGCGTCATAAAAGATTGCGACAGCATAGTCTGTTGTGCCTCCGCCAGGAAGCGCCTTCCAGCTTATAATGCCTGGATACCTCAAGCTCCTTACATCAAGCTGGTATTTTAGAAAATAATACTGGCAGAGCATTTCTCCTGCAAGCTTTGTAACTCCATACATGGTAGTAGGCTCGATTATTGTGTGCTGGGGAGTATTTTCCCTGGGAGTTGTAGGCCCAAAAACAGCAATTGAGCTTGGCCAGAAAACCTTGAGCTTGAATTCAACTGCAAGGTCAAGGACTGCCTTAAGACCGTTCAAATTTATGTCCCATGCAAGATTTGGATTCTGCTCGCCTGTTGCTGAAAGTAGCGATGCAAGATGGTAAATCTGGGTTATCTTATGCCTGGCAACCAGAGCTTTCATCTCTTCTGCGCTCCTTACATCTCCGTGCTCAAGCACTCCTTCAAACCATTCAGGAATTGTCTTGTGCCCCAAAGCAACCACATTCTCCCTGCCGTAGATTTCCTGCAGCTTGGGCACAAGCTCTGTTCCTATTTGGCCGAAAGGCCCTGTAACAAGAATTTTTTCTGCCATTCAAAACACCTCAAAGAAAGGGATTTGCTGATACAATATAAACTTTTTCATAGCAGCTAAAGCAGAAGAAGAATAAAACTAATCGAAAATAATGGATAATAACAAAAATAAGAAAAAGAAAATAAGAAAAAAAGAATCATAAAAAATAAAATAATGAAAACTAAAAATAATAAAAAAATTATCTTTGCAATTCAAAACATTTGAAAAGCGCTGCAAAAAGCATAGGCACCATCTGCATTTCTTCAGGAGATGCAACATATGCAATCCTCATCTGGGTGTCTCCAGGATTTGCCTGGCCCGGCTTAGTGCTGTAGAATTCCGACATTGGAGATACAAGCAGCGTCATGCAGGTTCCGTCAACATCAATGCTGCCTTTTTGCGCGCAGTAAAGCGCAAACTGGCCTGCATCAAATCCTGGCTTTGCAATGTTCCTGACATCAACAACAGAATAAATTGAGGCGTCAGGGCTTGAAACAACAATGCCTGGCAGCGCATTCCTAATTTCAGATGTCAAATTGCCCATTATGCTTTTGTAGTATTCCCTCTGCTCTGAAAACCACCCTTGCAGGCTTTCAGCGCTTTCATGAGCCAATGCCCCGAATATGTACTGGCCGATTACATTTGAGCATAGGTTTGCTGTATTTTCTGCAACAGATTTTTCATGAAATTCCTGGCTGTCTGTAACAAGAGCGCCTATTCTAAGGCCGCATGCATTCCATACCTTGGAGGAGGTTTCTATGCTTATCCTTCTTCCGGTTATTCCAGGCACTTCCTCTTCTGTCAATGCCCATATGCTCGAAGGTTTTGAGCCTGTATAAAAAAGCTCCCTGTATGCTTCGTCGCTTATCATCCATATGTTTTTTTCAACGCAGAGCTTTCCCAGCTCCACCATTGTGCTGTGGTCGTAAAAATGGCCTGTTGGGTTGTCATAAGGTATCACCACAATAGCGCCAGGATTTTTCTCTGCTATAATCTTTTTTATTTCACTAAGCTCCGGAAGCGTGAATTTGCCATTGTCCTCAAGGCGCCTGGCTATTGAGATTATGCTTCTTCCAAGCCTTGATGCCATCGCCTTGTAGTTTGTGTATGCAGCATCAATCAAAAGCAATGGCTTTTCATCAGTGCCTGCAGGCCCGCAGCAACCTATAATCAAAAGCTCCATCGCCTGTGAGCCTCCGTCTGTTATCTGCGCAAAAAGCCTGTCTGTGCTGCACCCGCTCGCCCTGATTATGTTTAAGAAAGCGTCTCTTGCCTCAGGCATACCGACTGTTGCAGAATACTTGACAACTCCTGCATTAAAAGGGCTTTCCGCAGAATTAAGGCTGAACATCCTTTTTTGGAGCAAAGGATGCATCGGCAGTGAGACATTGCCTATAGCAGTATTTATTTCCCTCACATTATCTTTTCTTTTTGCAAATTCAATTTGCGCCAGCCTGATTGCTGACGGCTTTCTTGACCTGAAATGTTCTGACATCCATATACCATTCATGCTTCCCCTCCGTTTTAGCTGAAATTATGCTTTTTTGCAATCATGTATGTCGCGCCGAAAGTGACTGCAAGAACGCTTAAGTCAATCTTGCCTGACCTAAGCCAGTTTGCAGCAGTGAGCAGCCAAAGGATATAGACCAGCGCAGTCCAAAACCTGCCTTTTGCTGTGCTGCGCTTCTCATCCATTCATTCGAACCTTTTCCCGAATATTTTCATCGCTTTAGCTATTTCAAGCCTTCATTTAAGACGCTGAAAATACCCAGAATCAATCCAAAGGTACGCAGCTGTCTTCACTCACGAAGCGGAAAGGGCAAGGGGGCTGTTTATAAATGTTTGGTTTTGCAAAAAAAAGAAAACAGCAAAAAAACAAAGCAAGAAAAAAATAAAAGCGATAAAGAAAACTAAAATAAAAGAAAACAAAAGAAAAATAGTGCCGCTGGCGGGATTCGAGCCCACGACCTCTACGTGCCTCAGTAAAGCTGTAATCATCGGCTTTCGCCTCATCGCTCAAAAACATATGAGCGTAGCGCTCTAAACCAGGCTGAGCTACAGCGGCATTTAACCAATGAGAACAGGGTTTCATTTATAAAAGTTTTTGTTAAATAAAACTAATAGGGCTATATGCCTGCAAAACATGTTCTTGGGCGGTAATCCGGCCCTCCTGTTGAAGGCGCACCTGAATCCACGCACTGCTGGTAGGTATGGCATTCTGCCTTGCCAGTCCTTTCATTCAAAGTGGCCTCGTTGCAGTAAAGCTCTCCAGGGCAGGCTTCATCAACACTGCCCATCTCATCGATATGGCATTCAGGCTTATTGCCTGATGAAATCTCAAAAAGAAAAATTATGAACATTGCTGAAAAAAGAGCAAAAGCCCCTAAAATTAATTTTAATTTTTTCATTTTGTTAAAGCTGAATTTTAAAAGTATCCCACTCGCAATTTTAATTTTATAATCTGCCCCTTATTTTGTCAGCAACAGCAGCTGCCTCTCCTTCGGCATACTTTCCCTGCGGCCAGTGCTTCAGCCCGTCTGAATGAAAGCGTGGAATGACATGAACGTGATAGTGGTCTATAGCCTGTCCTGCTGCCTGGAGGTTGCTTTGCAAAATTGATATTCCATCGCAGCCTGTCGCCTTCTGGACAGCAGCTGCAACCTTTTTTGATGCTTTTGATACTGCACAAAGCGCATCATCAGAAATATCTATGATTGTTTCAAAATGGCTTTTTGGCAGGACAAGAACATGGCCTTTATTGACAGGGCTGATGTCAAGGAATGCAATGGAATTCTCATCCTCATAAACCTTTGAGCACGGAATCTCTCCTTTTATTATCCTGCAAAACAAGCATTTGCTGGCATCATTCATTTCAGCACCTCTTTCTTAAGATATTCTGCAAATTTGTCGACTGCCTTTTTCCTGTGGGATATTTTATTCTTTTCGGAGACAGGCATTTCAGCATAGGTCTGGCTGAATCCTTCAGGCACAAAAATAGGGTCCCATGCAAACCTTTTCCCGCGCTGAGCAACAATTGTGCCTTTGACAACTCCCTCAAAAACAACAGGCTCTTTGCCAGGCTCACAGTATCCTATAACTGCCATTGCCTTTGCAGTCTTGTCCTCAAAGCCTGCAAGCAGCTTGACCAGGTTATCAAGGCCCAGCTTTTCTACAAAAAATTTGATGTATTCTCCTGGAAGCCCGTTAAGGGCATTGAAGCAGAGTGCAGTATCGTCAACAAAGCAGGCAACTCCAGCCTTTTCAGCTGCAAACTTTGCCTTGTGCCTTGCAATCTCCTGGGGGTCTGCCTGAAGCTCTGGCAGGTCCATTTGGATATGCTCTATTTCAATGCCGTGCTGCGCAAGAATCTCCTTGTCTTCCTCAAACTTGTTCCTGTTTCCTGTAACAAATGCAATCTTCATTTTAATTCATCCATTGCCTTTTTTGCCTGTATAGAAATAGTAGGGTCAACTGTATTAACAGCATCCAGTTCATCCCTTGAAAACCACCTAAGGTCATTTGACTCGTGCTCATTGAATACAATCTTCTGTTTAGGGTCTTTCATCCTGCCAAAATAAACAAGGTCTATGTGCTGGTGGCCGGGCTTGATGTCTTCCAGCTTTAAAAATTTGGGATGATGAAGCACAACAACAGGCCCGTAGTCAGTCTGCTCGCCGGCAAGGTCAATGTCAAGGCCGGTTTCTTCCTTTGCCTCCCTTATCGCAGCTTCTGTCGGAAGCTCATTTGGGTCAATATGCCCTCCGGGAGGAAGCCACATGCCCAGCTTTTTGTGGTGCATCAAAAGCACTTTTTCGTTGTTTACAATATAAACTGTAACAACAAAATCACGGGTAACTTCTGAATGTGCAGGAATAATCATATTTTTCCCTCCTTCTCAAGCTTCTTGATTTCATTCCATCTTTTTACAGCTGCTTCAGGAGTTTCTGCCTTCTCATTCCCGAAAACCCATGGCTTTCTCCTGACCATTTTCTTTGTTACTCCGTCCATTACATCCTTTGCAGTAAACCCGAATTTTTCAGAAGCAAATTCAACAAGGCAGAGAACATCGTGGAGAAGGTCGCCAAGCTCTTCCTTCAAATTTTCAGGGTCATTGTTTCTGATTGCCTGCACAACCTCATTTAGCTCATCAAAAAGCTCGTTGGAATGCTTCTCAAGAGTCTGCATTTTCATCCAGGGGCATTCCTTCCTGCACTTCCTTATGTTCAAAACAAGATTTTCAAAAGAGTCTTTCATTTCAGCTTCTCCATGACCCATTTCGAGTCTTTCCAGTCTTCAATTATTATGTCTGCGCCTGCCTGCTTTAGCTCTTCCTTTGAGCTGAATCCCATTGCTACACCGACTGCAACTGCATTGTTTGCCTTTGCAGCCTCAATATCTGCAATGTCATCCCCTATTACAAATATCTTGTCAAATTTCACCCCTAGCGATGCATTTTTTATTGCGTGCGCAACAATCTCATTTCTTGTTGGAGCGTCATCGCATGTTGAGATGTGCTGGAATTTTGAGCGGATGCCTGTCTTCTGCAGTATTGCATGCGTCACTTTTCTTGCGCCTCCTGTAAACATTGCAACCATCCCATATTCTCCGAGGCTGTCAAGCACATGAGGCACATTTGAATGCAGGAAAAGAGGGTTTACCTTTGACATGTACAAGTAAACCATTGAGTCGACTGCATTCTGCATGCTCCTCTCAATTTCTATGCCTGGCACTCTTCCATTGAGAGCGTGCCTTATGAGATTGTGGGTGGTTCTTTCAATGCCTGGAGGAATTCCAAATTCACCTTCAGTCCCAAACATTCTCTGGAAAGAGCTGTCAGTCCCTGTAGCCTCCTTAAAAAAAGTTTCAAACGCCTCCTTATGTACATGCTGCACATTCAAAAGAGTGTCATCCATATCAAAAAGGTAAAGGTTCATTTCCCAAACGCCTCGCAGTAGTAGGCAAGTCCATCCTTCAGCACGTCAGACTTGTGCACAGGAATGCCTTCCTCTTTTTGGAGTATCTTTCTTACTATTTCTATATCGCTGGGAGCAATGCCCTTGTTCTGCTCAAGAGTTGCAATGTCAAACCATTTCAGCTCGCCTTCTTCAGAGCTTTTTATGTCCAAAGTTTTAGGCCTCATTTCAGAAACAAAAAGTATGAAGTGCTCGACATTCTCCATTGTAGCCTTGTCTTTAACTACTTCAGAAAGTATCCCCCTGAACTTGACAAGCTCTGTCTCAATCCCTGCCTCCTCCCTTATCTCCCTGACAGCAGACTGCTCGGGATGCTCGCCAAAGTCTATTTTTCCGCCGAGCAAAGACCAGTATCCTGCATAAGGCGGCTTGATTCTCTTAAGCATAAGGACTTTTCCTTCATGCACGACTATCGGCACAACTACAGTCAGTATCTTCATTTAAACCACCCTTAAAAAAGAAAAGGAGGATACTATAAATATTTTGTGGAATAAAATGTATGGAATAGCATGCAATTAGCAAAATGCACCCGGCTTCTTGATGTAAAACTTAAAATCAAAAATCCATGCGCAAAAAGCATGGCAAAAAAATGGACTGGCCGGGATTCGAACCCGGAGCCTCCGCATGTTTGGATTGTTTAGTTAGCCAATGCGGCGCGATACCATTTCGCCACCAGCCCGTGTGAAAAGCAGAAACATGGCAGTATTATAAAACTAACTGAACTATCGCCTTGCTGCAAGCCTTATGTCAGAATCATGCACTGTCTTCCTGCCTGCATGCTTTGCTGCCTTGATGGAGTCTTCTGCAATCTTGAGCCCTGCTTCCTCAAGGTATGCTGCAAACGCCTCTGCAGCCTCTGCAGAAACCCTTTTCGCGCCTGCCTTAATCAGAATTCTTGCTGCAGGAGCCCTTGGTATGAGCGTGTTCCTTTTTTGAGCCATTTTGCACCTTCAAATATTGATGAAGTTTAGTTCTTCATTCTGTTTATATACTTTTTGATTTAATGTTTTCAATAAAGTTTATAAAACACGGCATATAACTAAAAAGCATGGCAATTGAATCTGAGATTAGGAAGCATGTACTTGAAAACGCAGTCAAGTTCGGCGGAAAGGCAAACCCTGGAGCAATAGTCGGAAAGCTGATGGGAAGCCATGAAGAGCTTAGGAAGGACGCAAAGGCTGCAATGAAGCTGATTTCAGAGATTGTAAAGGAAGTCAATTCGCTCGGGCTTGAAAAGCAGAAGGCAGAAATCCTCAAGCTAAACCCGGATTACTTTGACGAGCAGAAGCAGCAGAAGAAGGAAAGGAAGGAGAAAAGGAAGGAGCTGCCTGAGCTGCCAAATGCAGTAGATGGAAAGGTTGTGACAAGGATTCCTCCAGAGCCGTCAAAATACAACCATCTTGGCCACGCGCTAAGCTTTCTTATAAATTATCTTTATGCAAAAAAGTACAATGGAAAAGCTGTCCTTAGGTTTGAGGACACAAACCCTGAAAAGGAAAGCCAGGAATTTGTTGATGCAATGAACAAGGATGTCCTGGAATACCTTGAGATAAAGCCTGACAGGACTGTTTATGCATCAGACAACATGCCCAAGTACTATGCATATGCCGAGCAGCTGATTAAGAAAGGAAATGCATATGTCTGCTTCTGCAAAAGCGAGGACATCTCCAGAATGAGAAGAAGCATGGAGGAATGCAAATGCAGAGCCCAGAAAAACACTGAAGAGCTTTGGGAAGGCATGAAAGAAGGAAAGTACAAGGAAGGAGAATGCTCGCTCAGGCTCAAGGTAAGCATGGACCATAAGAATGCAGTAATGAGGGACCCTGTCATAATGAGGATTGTTGATGCAGAGCATTACAGGCAGGGAAAAAAGTTCAAGGTTTGGCCAATGTATGATTTTGAGAATCCTATAGAAGATGCGCTGTGCGGAGTAACTCATGTCCTTAGGAGCAATGAGTTCCAGGACAGGATTGAGCTCCACAGGCACATCCAGGACCTTCTTGGCCTGCAGCACCAGGAGATAAGGCAGTACGGAAGGTTCAACATAACAGGCGCTGTAACACAGGGACGGGAAATCAGGGCGATGATTGAAAGCGGCGAAGCAAGCGGATGGGACGACCCGAAGCTTATCACCCTAAGGGCGCTTAAGAGAAGGGGCATTGTAAAGGATGCATTCTACGAGCTTGCTGTAGCGTGCGGAATGTCAAAGACCCAGACAAACCTTGACTTCAGCGTGCTTGCAGCAATAAACAGGAAGATACTTGACGAAAGTGCGCAGAGGTATTTTTTCATAAAAGACCCTGTTGAACTTGACATAGAAGGAGCTCCTGAACAGGAGATTGAGCTTGACCTGCACCCTGAAACAAAAAAAGGCGGGAGAAATTTCAAAGTCAAGGAAAGGTTTTATGTTGAAAGGGATGACCTGAAGAAATTCAGCGAGGGAAATATTTACAGGCTCATGGACTGCCTCAATTTTGTGAAGAAGGGCCAAAACTTCATATTCCACAGCGTGGAGTATGAGAAGTACAAAGATGCAGGCAATGTGATAGTCCACTGGCTTTCAAGAGACACTCCTGTTGTTAAGGCAAGCATAAGGATGCCTGACAACAGCATAATTGAAGGCATAGCTGAAGAAGGGCTTTCAAAGGCAAAAGAAGGGGATGTAGTCCAGATGGAAAGGCTTGCGTTTGCAAGGCTTGACAAAAAATCGCCTTCAAAGCTGGAATTCTGGTTCACGCACAACTAGGAAGCTGGAAGAATCAATTCGTTGCAGGCAAACAACCGCAATGTTTATATACAGCTTTTTATTCGCTTTTACCTGTAAAAAATCAATTTGGGGGGATAAAAAATGGCTAATCAAATACAACCTATATTCATACTTCCTGAAGGCACGCAGAGGACTTCAGGCAAGAATGCGCAGAAGATGAACATCGAGGCTGCAAAGCTTGTTGCAGACCAGGTGAGGACTACGCTGGGCCCGAAGGGCATGGACAAGATGATAGTGGACTCGCTGGGAGACGTAACAATAACCAACGACGGAGTCACTATACTGCAGGAGATGAACATCGAGCACCCTTCTGCAAAAATGATTGTTGAAATTGCAAAAACCCAGGAAGCTGAAGTTGGCGACGGCACAACAACCGCTGTAATACTTGCAGGAGAGCTTCTGAAGAATGCAGAAAGGCTTCTTGAGCAGAACATACACCCTACAATGATTGCCAAGGGGTACAGGCTTGCTGCAGACAGGTCACTCGAAATTCTCAATGAGATTGCAGAAAGCATAAACATAAAGGACAAGGAGCTCCTCAAAAACATAGCAACAACAGCAATGACTGGAAAGGGCGCTGACGCATCCAAGGAAATACTTGCTGAAATGATAGTAAATGCAGTCTCAATGGTTGCAGAAGAGGTTGACGGAAAGATGTCAATTGATGCAAGCGACATCAAGATTGAGAAGAAGGTGGGCGGCGGAGTTGAAGACACAGAGCTTGTTGAAGGCATTGTCCTTGACAAGGAAAGGGTCCATTCAGGCATGCCCAAATCCCTTCAGAACGCAAAGGTTGCACTTATTGACGCAGCAATCGAAGTGAAAGATACAGAAATTGACGCAAAAATACAGATAACAGACCCAGCCCAGATGCAGGCATTCCTTGACCAGGAAGAGAAGATGATAAAAGGGCTTGTTGACAGGATAATACAGAGCGGAGCAAATGTCTTGGTGTGCCAGAAAGGCATAGACGACATGGCCCAGCACTTCTTTGCAAAGGCAGGCATTTATGCAGTCAGGAGAGTAAAGAAGTCTGACATGGAAAAGCTTGCAAGGGCGACAGGCGCAAAAATAGTTACAAGCATTGAAGACCTGAATTCTTCAGACCTCGGAAATGCAGGAACTGTAGAGGAAAAGAAAGTAGGTGATGAGCAGATGACTTATGTCATGGGCTGCAAGAACCCCAAGGCAGTCACTATTCTTGTAAGGGGCGGAACAGAGCATGTTGCTGATGAAATAAAAAGGGCGCTTGACGACTCTGTAGGAGACCTTATTGCAGCAATCAAGGTTGGAAAGGTTGTTGCAGGCGGAGGTGCTGTAGAAATCGAAGTCTCAAAATGGCTTAAGAAGTTTGCAGACTCATTGAGCGGAAAGGAGCAGCTTGCAGTGCAGGCATTCGCTTCAGCGCTTGAAGTTGTGCCGATAACACTTGCTGAGAGCGCAGGCCTTGACCCGATTGACAAGATGGCAGAGCTGAAGGCAGCGCATGACAAGGGCCAGAAATGGGCAGGCATCAATGTGTTTACAGGAAAAGTCATGGACTCATGGCAGAACAAGGTAATTGAGCCTCTCAAGATAAAGACCCAGGCTGTAAAGTCAGCTTCAGAAGTTGCGGTAATGATTTTGAGGATTGATGATGTCATTTCAGGCGGCTCAAACCATGCTCCGAGGGGAATGCCTCCTGGCGGCGAAGGAATGCCGCCTATGATGTAGCCAGTTTAATTTTTTATATTTTTAAATATAATTTAGTTTAAGAGTGAGTGAAGAAAATGTACGACAGCCAGCCTTATTATAATCCCTGCTTGAAATCCCCCTCGCTTTTTCACGTTCTGAAAGATTATGTAAACTCAGTGCCAAAAGACAGGAGAACCAGAAGGCCCAAAATAAGCGTGATGAGCGCAATTCATGAGATGGCAGAGCAGAGCGCAGGCTCGCTTGCAGGCAGGGCTGTGATGAATGTCATAATTCCCAAGGCAATAAAGCGCAGGATTGAAGTCAACCATGACACAATCCATGATGTGCTTTCCCATGCTGAATCTCTTGATGAAAAAGTTGTCAAGCCGCTTATTGGAAAAATGCTTGAAAACAGGATGTTCAGAAAATATGCTTCAAAGCCTGATGAAATTTATGATGCAATCGCAGGCTACTTCTCAAAAAATATCTATTCCTGCAGCCAGGCTAAATGATGAACCTCATTAAATCCCTTCAAATAGGAAAACATTTAAATAGCAGTATATGAATAAAACAAGCAATAATTGGGATAGCAATAAATAGCAATCAGCGATGGTTGCAGGCCAAAAACCAAAAAAAAGAGGCGATACACAATGGTTAATCCTATCAAGACTGCTGCTAAAAAAGATGCTGAAGCAAAAGGCAGCTCAGGCAATCCGGATTCTTCTGAAGCTTCAGATGAAGAGTATGAGCTTCTCCCCCACAAGGACATTGTTGAGTTGAGGGAAGAGCTTAGGAAGATGAAGTCAATGCCTTCTGAAGCAGGCTCGCATGCGTCTGCATCATTTGAAGAGCTTGTTAAAAAGATGGACAGGCTGACTCAGATATTTGAAGAGGCTGAAAAATCAGTCAAGCTTGAGGAAGGCGCTGCATCATTCAAGGAGAAGATGGCTCCAATAATCGAGAAGATGAACACAATCCTCCAGCAGAATTCTGAAATTGCAGAAGGAATTGTTGCTCTTGCCGACATCATGGGCGAAATAAAGGAAAAGCTTGAAGTTGGAGTCATATACAAGTCAAAGGAGGGCGAAAGGGTTGAGCCAATGCCTTCTTTCCAAAAGCAGAAGCCTGCTCCAGCGCAGCCTTCAAATAATTTCGGATTTGGCGAGCAGCTTCCTCCAATGGCTGAAAGCATGCCAGGCCAAATGCCTATGTTTGAGCCAAAGCCTGAAGCGCCTATTCCAGGCCTTGAAGGGTTCGGCCAGCCCAGGCAGCAGTTTCAGGGAGGGATGAATCCGCCTCCTATGCCTATGGGAATGCCTCAAATGCCTGATTTTGGAGGAATGGGAGTTCCTTCACCAGGCCCAATGCCAGCCCCTCCTGCGCCGATGAATGCAAAGAAGGGAATGTTCGGAAGGTAAAATGATTCTTCCTCCAGATATTGATGCTGAGAAAACGCAGCTTTTTCTATCGCACCTAAGCAGGGCTGCATCAAAAGCAAAGTCAAAGGAGGATTCAAAGAGCAGGCTGCAGGAGCACATAGAAAAGATGAAGTGCTCGTCAAAATCAAAGCAGCACAGGCAGGAGATAAAAAAGCTGGAGATGCACATTTCAGAAGTCATTACAAGGGAGAATGAGCTTATCAGGAGCCATAAGGCAAGGGAAGCGCAGAACGCAAGGATGAGGGAAAAGGTTGAGGCTCTTGAAAAGAAGCTTACAGCTTATCTTGAATCAAAGAAGAAGCGCGAGGCAAGGATTGCCGGAATCGAGGAGTCTGTAAGAAAGAAGCTTGCTGCAGAGCAGAGGGAGATAGAAATTCTTGAAGCGCAAATCCTCAACATTGAAAGGCTCTATGAGCAGATAAGCAGCGAGAAGACCCATACAAAGTCAGAGCTTCATGAAGTGAAGTCAAAGATTGAGGCTCTCAAGGAAAGGCTTGCAAAGAAAAGGTAGGCTGCCAAATTCTGATTCTTATCTTGAATATTATTGGATATAATAGATATAAATTTGTGATGCAAATCCAAAAAAATAAAACAATAAAAAATTCAAACAATGCTTAGATGTCTTTTGCCATTACTGTCTTTCTGCCGTTTGCTTCAGCCCTTGCGCATGCATCCTTGACCATCTGCTCAACCTTTGTGTTGAGTGCATCCGCAAAATCGCCTGAAACATTGAATTCTCCGGCAATCTCCTTTATCTTCGCCTTGACCACTATCATTGTTTCACCTCGTTGTGGGCATAATATTTAATGAGAGGTTTATAAATTTTTGTTATTTGCGGCCAGAGCTATTCTTTCCGGATGGAGCTGCAAAAGCTGTTATGTCAGAAATCACGCAGACTACTCCGGAAACTGCTCCTGATTCATCTGTAATTGCAGTTGCATCAACAATGCCTACCTTCTTCTCGCCTTTTTTTGTCCTAAGCTCGACTTCATAAGGCTTTATTTCTTTTCCCTTCATCCTTTCCTTAAAGTTTGCTGCAGCCCTCTTCCTGCTCTCTTCGCTGTAAAAAGGCACTTTCGCAAGGCTCAAGCCGTTAAGGCTGTGCCTTCCATAGCCAAGCCAGGTGTATACTCTCTCATTCGCCTCAATGATATTTCCGCTGCTGTCCAGCACAATGACTGCAGCAGGGCAAAGCTCGAATATCAGCCTGTACTTTTTCTTGGCTTCATTCACAGCGTGCATTGCAACAAGCCTGTCTGTTATATCTTCGCCAGAGCTTAATGTACCTGTTGCTCTGCCATTGTCATCCTTAAGAATTATGTTGTGCCATCTTATAGCCCTTTCTTCACCGTCTTTTGCGATTACCCGGTTTTCATAATGCTCGACAAGATTGAGCTTCTGCGCCATGCACTTTGCAAACACTTCCTTGACTTCCCTTCTCTGCCTGGATGGTATGCACATATCAAACCAGCTTTTGCCTTCAAGGCTTCCTTCAGGATAGCCCAAAGCCTCATATCCCCTTCTGTTCATTAGCGCTATCCTTCCACTGCTGTCAAGCGCAACAATTATGCTGCCTGCAAGGTTAAGGTATTTTGCAGCTGTTTCCTTTTCCTCTTTGTACCTGTTCTCGCTCTGCCTAAGCGCCTCTTCAGACAGTGTCCTCAATGTAACATCCCTTAGAATTGTGAGAAGCGCAGGCCTGCCCATATAGTCAAACATCTCTGAAAACGAGGCTTCTATGTCAATCTTTGACCTGTTCTTTTTCAGGCCTTTGAACATGTATCTCTGCGGAACATTTTTTCCAGAAATTCTTTTCTTGTACCTCCTGATGATAAAATCACGGTCTTCAGGAGCTATGAACTTGATGAATTCTTTTCCTGCAATCTCGCCTTCCTTATAGCCAAAAATATGGCTTGCAGCAGGGTTCGCATATGCAATCTTTCCGTCCTGGGCTATACCTATTCCGTCAATTGAGTTTTTTGCAATGAGCTCGTATTTTGACTCTGCTTCGTGCTTCTGCTTTTCAAGAAGCTTCCTTTCAGTTATGTCTGTTATGACTCCCTCAACAAATGCAGGCTTTCCGTCTATGCTGACATTCTGGACAGACTCGTGAACCCACTTTACAGACTTGTCCTTCCTTATTATCCTGTATTCCCTTTCAGCTGAAAATCCGGGCTTTGATGCAAGGCTTTTCCAGCCTGCGCTTATGCTGCTGAAGTCGTCTGGGTGTATTATGTGCTTCCACTTTATCCTTCCCTTGACAAGCTCGTCTTCAGTGTAGCCTGTTATTTCCTTAACAGAGCCGTGGAAGAATACAGGCACAGAGCTTTTTATCTCTCCCTTGTAGGCTATTCCCTTAAGGTTTTTTACAAAATCCCTGTACCTTTTTTCGCTTTCCTTCAGCGCATTTTCAGACTCAACCTGGCTTGTTATGTCCCTTGCTATAACCTCAACTCCAAGAGTTGAGCCGTTTGAATAGAACGGATTGCAGCTTAGCTCTGCATGGATTGAGCCGCCTGATTTTTTTGAGATTTCAGCCCTGAATGAAGGAAAATGCCTTCCCTCAATTACATCCCTGAATATTTTCATGAAATGTTCAGACTCTATTTTTGGCGCAATTGACGAAAATGATTTTCCTGCGAGCTCCTTTTCGCTGTAGCCAAGAATGCTTTCAGCAGCCTTGTTGGATGCAACAATCTTTCCTTCAGGGTCTGCTATGAAAGCCATTACTGAAATTGATGACAGCGAGACTGCAAAAGGCGTCTTCTTCTTTATCTCCCTTACAATCTCAACAACATTCTCTACCTTTTTTTCAGCCTTGTTCTCGCCGAAGACAGGGATTGCAGTAACCTCATAGTGCTTTCCGTCAGCGCCCCTCTCATAAATCCTTATTGTCTTGCCTGTGTTGAAAACTTTGAGCGTCGGGCAGTTCCTGCATATGCTGCTGCTCTTCTTGTATGCAAAATAGCACTTCTGGCCCTTGACGTTTTCGCAAAGAAATCCCTTGTTCTGGAGCGCTCTGTTTACCCATTCAATCCGCATATCCCGGTTTATTATTGAAACTCCGTCAGGAACGCTGTCAAACAGCTCAGTAAGGCTGTGAAATGCCATATCAAACCTCTTTTTTTGCTAAATCTAATGTCTGAACCCAACTTTATAAGCTTTGCTATTGGAAAGGCTGGAAACGCTGAATTCTGCATCCGCAGGGCTTAAAACAGTTTTGGGGCTTAAGTATAGGATTACTGCTAAAAAAAACTTTTAACATTAGAATAGGACTTAAGTTCTCCTTTCTCAAATCTGACTTTTGCCAAACCTATTAAAAAGGTTAACCAGACAACAATTAAAACAAAAATAGACATTAAAGTAATTAGCCAGTCAGCATAAGGCAAATAATCTAAGTCGATAGCAAAAAAGAGCCCTACAACTAAGATGCCCATAAACCCTGTGAATAGATCCGGTTTTATTGTACTATCCGGTCTTGTGACTAACTGCCCTTTCAAGACAATTTTAGAAAAAGGATAATTAAATTGGGTTCCTGTTACAGTAGCACTATCCTCTAAAAGGTGCAACAAGGCTCCGACGATATATGCGCATACAAACCCAAGAAAGAAAATCCAATTTAAAGCATCTAACAAATATAGTATAATAATAAGATAAATTGAGGTTAATAAAGCAGATGTTCCAATTCCAATAAATGAGTGCAAAAATCCCCTGTGTCTCTCCTTAACATTATACTTTTTTAGAAAAGTTCGACCAAATATAAAGATAGATGGCCTATAGATTGCATATTTTGTAACATACCCAAATAAAGGAAATATAGGCGCAAAAAAGTGATTAATGAGTTTACCTAAATCACCTTTAACTCCCTTTATTTTTTCATGGAATATTGCTGCATCAGGACTATCAGCATCAGGTATCAAAGAGCCAATTGCAATTCCCATCAAGAGTATTAAAGTTAATTCAGTATTTTCTTCAAAATAAGGAAGAATAATTAGTATAGCTGTAAACAATGACAGCAATAGGTGATGTCTTCCGAGCATGCAAGAATATTACAAGGTTAATTTAATAAATTTTCTAATTTGGATATATAATTCAATTTTCTGCTTAAAAAGTGCCACTTTCCAACAGATAAGCTTAAATACAATCTATCCTCCACAATCATCATGAAAATAACAATTTCCGGAACTCCAGGCTCAGGAAAAAGCACTGTTGCAAAGCAGGTTGCAAAAGAGCTGAAGATGAGGCATTTCTCTTCAGGAGACTTTTACAGGAAGCTTGCCGAGAAGATGGGAGTTACTCCATTAAAGCTCTCAAATATGGCTGAATCAGACCCTGAAATAGACAAGAAAGTCGACGGGTGGGTTGTTGATACAGGAGAGGCTGACGACAACTTTGTGATGGACTCAAGGCTCGGCTTCAATTTCATACCAGACTCAATAAAGGTGTTTCTTGACGTATCAGACGACGAGGCTGCAAGGAGGATATTCAAAGACCTTAGGAAGGAGGAGAAGGAAAACTCCACGCAGGGAGCTACATTTGAGGCAGTAAAGCAAAGAAAGGAGTCTGAAAAAAGAAGGTACATGCAGTACTACAATATCGACTACACAAATCCGGACAATTATGATTTGGTGATAGACACCACAGAAAAGCCTGTGAATGATGTTGTTGCAGAAATAATCAAGCTTGTTAAGGAGAGGGTGTGAAAATGCAGATAAAAAAGAATGACTTTATCGAAGTTGAGTACACTGGAAGGCTGAAGGAGGAGGGCGCTGTCTTTGACACTACAGACGAGAGCATTGCAAAGGAGCACCACCTCTACAGGAAGGGTGCGCACTACGGCCCAATCATAATATGCGCAGGAGAAAAGCATGTCCTTAAGGGCATTGATGATTTTATAGTCGGAAAAGAGCCTGGGAAGTACAAAATCGAAATAAAGCCTGAAGATGCGTTTGGAAAGAAGAATGCAAAGCTCATACAGATGATACCTGCAAGAAAGTTTGCAGAGCATGAGATAAGGCCTGTGCCTGGGCTGAATGTCAACATCGACGGAATGGTCGGGCTTATCAAGACAGTATCCGGCGGAAGGGTGCTTGTGGATTTCAACCACCCTCTTGCAGGAAAGGAGCTTGCCTATGACTTTAATGTGCTTAGGATTGTCACAGACAAAAAGGAGCAGGTCCAGTCAATCCTTGAAGTGACAGTCTCGCTTGGAAAGGCGGATTCTGAAGTTGAAATCAATGGAAATGAGTGCGCTGTAAAGATTAAAAAGAAGTTCCCGAAGGAGATACTTCCCCACATTGAGGCCAAGATTAAGGCGCTGTGCGGGTTCTCCAAAGTTGAACTTACTGCGCAATAGAGAAAAATTTAAATATTTCATTGATAACCCTTGTTCAGGGAGTCAAAAGAGTTTTTGAGGTGGAAAATTGGAAGATTTTTATATTAATAAAAATGGAAATTCTGGAAGCTTTGGAAGCAGGCCTTCAGGCCAGAGCCCTGCACAGCCTGCAACAGAAAAGCAGGCAAACAATGCAAAAGGCGTTGACCTGAACAAGATAAAGACCTCTTCAGGCATTGATGCAGAGCTTGAGCAGTTCTTAACCAAGCAGCGCGCATCGATAAAGGTTGTAGGCGCTGGCGGCGGCGGAAACAACACAATCAACAGGATGACTGAAATAGGAATCATAGGAGCAGAGACTATTGCTGCAAACACAGACGCGCAGGATCTTCTTTACACAAATTCAGACAAGAAAATCCTTCTTGGAAGGGAGATGACAAAGGGAATGGGCGCAGGCTCAGACCCAAAAGTAGGCGAGCAGGCTGCAAGGGAAAGCGAGCTTGACATAAAGAACTCGCTGCAGAACTCTGACATGGTTTTCATAACATGCGGAATGGGCGGAGGAACAGGAACAGGCTCTGCGCCGGTCATTGCAGAGGTCTCCAAAAAACTTGGGGCGCTTACTGTAGGTGTTGTCACAATGCCCTTCACAATGGAAGGCCACAGGAGGTATGAAAACGCTGTAATCGGGCTTGAAAAGCTTGAGCACATTGTTGACACCCTTATTGTGATTCCAAACGACAAGCTTCTTGAGCTTGCGCCAGAGCTTCCTCTGCAGACTGCATTCAAGGTTGCTGATGAGATTCTTACAAATGCAGTCAAGGGAATTGCAGAGCTTGTCACAAAGGCAGGCCTTGTCAACCTTGACTTTGCAGACATCAGGGCTGTCATGGGCAAGGGAGGAGTTGCGCTTATAGGAGTTGGCGAGTCTGACACAGAGAACAGGGCAGCAGAAGCTGTTGAAAAGGCGATAAACAACCCTCTGCTGGATGTTGACATAACAGGCGCAAACGGAGCCCTTATCAACATTGCAGGAGGCAAGAACCTCTCATTGAGCGAGGCAAAAAAGATTGTCGAGGCTGTCTCTGAAAGGCTTTCTGACGACGCAAGGATTATCTGGGGAGCCCAGATTTACGACGACCTGGAAAGCACGATAAGGGTTATGCTCATTGTGACAGGCGTAAAGTCAGCGCAGATATTCGGGCCGCAGAGAACTCATTCTTCAGAGCAGAGGAAGGAGATGGAGACTGAGCTCGGAATAGAATTCGTTGACTGAAAGCCGGGATTATTTTTTGTTTTTTTTTGAATGAAGATTAATCTGAAAAATCAAAACCTTTATAAATAAGCATGATTCCCTAGCATCATACTGCTTCTTAAGGAAAATGAGAGGTAGTTTGAAGAGAACCAAGGATAAATATGGAATTTGAAAAGCCGACAAGGAAAGCAAGGTTCAAGAGCTACCTGAAGGAATGCTGGAGGGTTTTGAAAGTTACAAAGAAGCCTGGCAGCGACGAGTTCAAAACAATTGTCAAGGTTTCAGGCCTGGGCATTGCAATCATCGGGCTTTTGGGGTTCCTTATCAACATGATGAAGCAGATATTGTTTTAGCAAGAGGAAAAAATGGCTGATGAAAAGGAAGGAAGCGAAGGAAAGATTTTTGCTTTGAGGACTACTGCAAACAGGGAAGACCAGGTTATGGACTTCGTGTTCAGCAAGGCAAAGAAAAAGGGCCAGGATGTATACACAATTATAAGGCCTCACGGAATGAGGGGCTACATATTTATAGAATCCAAGGACAGGCAGGCTGCAGAGCAGGTGTCATTCGGAGTGCCTTACGCAAGGGGAATACTGCCCCAGCCAATCGACTATGCTGAAATCGAGCACATGCTTGAGCAGGTCAAGAGGGAAGTAAGCATCATGAAGAACGACATTGTTGAGATTATCTCAGGCCCGTTCAGGAGGGAGCAGGCAAAGGTCACAAGGATAGACCAGACCAAGGAAGAGGTTGTTGTCGAGCTTCTTGAGTCTGCAGTCCCAATCCCAATTACTGTCAAAATTGACTCTGTAAAGGTCGTCAGAAGAGAGTCATCAGAAAGCAAGGCAGACGAGTAATGCCCTGATAAAAAACGAAGTTTTTTAAATCAACTGAATTTCCGTAACTGCATTAAGGTCAAAAAATGGCAAAACAGACTATTGAACAGCTTGTTGAAGGCGGAAAGGCAACAGCAGCTCCGCCGCTAGGACCTGCTTTAGGGCCAATGGGAGTCAATATAGGCCAGGTTGTTACTGAAATAAACAAGAAAACAGCTGATTTCAAGGGAATGAAGGTTCCTGTAAAGGTAACAGTCGACACTGAAACAAAAGAATTCTCGATTACTGTTGGAACTCCTCCATCATCTGCGCTTATCAAGAAGGAGGCAGGAATCCAGAAGGGTTCAGGCAATCCTCTTGCAGACAAGATTGCAGACCTCAAGATTGAGCAGGTCATCAAGATTGCAAAGATGAAGTCAGACGCGCTTCTCGGAAAGGACACTTTCGCAAAAGTCAAGGAAGTATGCGGCACATGCAACAGCATGGGCGTCATGGTCGAGGGCAAAGCTGCATTTGAAACTATTGAAGATATCAATGCAGGCAAGTATGACAAGGAGATAAAGTCCGGAAAGACAGAGCTGACAGCAGAGGAGCTGAAGCAGCTTGAGGCAGAGAAGAAGAGGCTGCAGGAAGATATTGAGAAGAGAAGGGCAGAGTTCGAAGCTACAGCCAAGAGAGTCATTGCAGAGATGGCTGGAAGGGAGAAGAGCGCAATCAAGAACAAGCTGCACGAGCTCAAGATTCCAGAGCAGATTATCCAGGAGCTTCTGCCTGCTGAAGCAAAGGCTGCAACCGGCGCTGCAGCAGCAGCTGCACCAGCAGCAGCAAAGAAGTAATTTTTTAGATTTGATTCTTAGATGGTTTTTTCAGATTAGGAATATTGCTAAATTAAAGACATTGCCTTGCTTAAGGCCAAAACTCAAACCTTCTTCTTGTGCGAGTTCGTCGCGAGGGGATGCTCCCTACGGGAACGCAGAACTCTCAAAAATAACAGAGGGAGTTTTGGAGCAAGGCAAATCGTTGCAATGCAAAACACCACTGCAATGCATCATTGCCGCGCTTCGTGTTGCTTATTGAACCGCTTCTTTGCAGGAGTCACCTTTTGAATAATGTCCAAATGGAGTACTGCGCTGGGCGGCAATAATTATAAGAATTCTGAATAAACCTTAAATTTTAGTTATCTTTGCAACAAAAAACCCTTCAGTGTCATTGTCCTGCGGCCAAATCCTGAGGCACTTGCCTACTCCAGGATTGTATTTCTCTCCGTCAAACTCCATGACCGGCTTTCCCCGATTGATTTCAAGAGTGATATCCTCGATTTTTGCATCAGCGTGAGAGTTAAGCAGCCAGCTTATCACTCCCTCATCCTCTTCAGGCTCAAGCGAGCATGTTGAATAGACAAGAGTGCCTCCTTTCTTGAGCACTGCAAATGCAGACTCCAGCAGCCTTTTCTGCTCGAACGAAATCTTCCTGACCATTCCAGGATTCCATATCCTTAAGGTTTTTATGCTCTTCCTTATAGTACCTGTTCCAGAGCAGGGTGCATCAAGAAGTATCCTGTCAAATTCAATTCCAGCCCTTGCAAACCACTGGCCGTGCATGAGCGAAAGCACGCAGTTTGACACTCCCATCCTCTGCATGTTTATTCCAAGAGGAGCAAGCCTTATGCCTTTGTAGTCGTTTGCAACAATAACTCCTTTATTCTGCATGTACTGCGCAATCTGGGATGCCTTGCTTCCTGGAGATGCGCACATGTCCAGCACTGCTTCTCCAGGCTTTGGGCCAAGCACAACTGGAGGTATCATGCTTGCAGCTTCCTGAACGTAAAAATAGCCCAGGCAGTGCTCGATGAGGTTTCCTATGTCCCTTCGGTCTTCAGTCCTGTGCTCAATCCAAAAGCCCTCGCTGCACCACGGAACCTGCTCGAGCTTCCAGTCTTTTTCAATCCTCTTCTTCAGCTCTTCAACTGAAATCTTGAGGGTGTTGACCCTTATCGACCTTCTTAAGAATGAAGTTGAGTACTCCTTGAACTTTTCAAAGTCTGTAATCCTGCTGTACCTGTCGATGAAGCCCTTCTTGAATTCTATTTCAGCAGCATTTGGCATTATCTTTGGCATAAAAATGATATGTCCTGCTTTCTATTTAAATATATGCCGAAGCTTTTTAAATTGCCTAATCCTGACTCATGCTTGAGTGAAGAAAATGGCAGAGCCTTTAGATAATTCTGGAAGCAGCTATATTCCCATCTGCAAAAATGAGATTGTCGGAGATTCCAACTCAGATTATACCAGCTTTGACCTGTACAATTCTTTCAGGGCAAATGAAGTAAGAAAAGCGCTTCTTTCACGAGGGCTCAATTCAGACTGCATAGACACTTTGGGAGACTGCGATGTTTCAGGAGGGACAAATCTTGCAACAGGCATAATGAAGGCTGCAAAGATTTTCAAGCACTGCAAAATCAATGATTTTTCAGGGCCTGAGCTTGCGATGCTCCTTTTTTCAGAAACATGGAGCCCTGAAACTTCAAAAAATTACAGGACAAGAAACACAAGGTGCCTTTCTGAAATGTTCGGAGACGAGGCAAAATTCAAGTCTGAAAAATACGGCATGCATGTCAGCAGCATACAAATTCTCAGGGAGACATCAGGCAACTATTCAGGCAATTTTTATGAAGCAAGGGAGTACTGGAAGAGTTTTGTACCTTCAGAGACTGATTTCAGGGAGAGCGTCAGAATACCTACTCCAATGCCAAACACAAGCAGCCAAAGGCTTGCTGATGAAGTTAATTTTGCGCTGGGCATAATATATGGCGGAGCATTTATTTCAGGAGCAAAAACTGCAAAGCACCCGTGCAGGCTGTTTATCAGGGGAGACAAGAAAGATGTTCCTTTATTCGAGAACGGGCTTCAGCTTACAATCGACTCATGCTTCAATGTTTCAGACAGCTGCTTCAATGAGAATAGGCCCACAAGATACAGGGACTCGACATATTCACTGCCTTCAATTGTGATAAGCTCAATGGCAGTTGCGTCATGGCTTGCCTATGACCTGGGATTTCCAAATGCGCAAACCAGGAACAGCGGCAAGCATTTTCCCAAAATAGTGCTTGGCGAGCATGCCTACATTCCTTTTATGAGCGGATTCATTTCAATCAAAGGAACTCCGCACAATGCAAGGGGGGCTGTAAGGTTCTGCTCAAGGGACAATGAGGTTCTTGAGCAGGCTGCAGGACAGATCAGCAGGGCTGGAGTGCCTGTTTCAAAAGTCTATGAGGCAACCTGCCCTTTTGTAGAGGTTACAAAGCAGAATGTCAGCAGGCTTTTCAGTGTTTTTGACATAAGAAACCCCAAGCTGAAGAAGCTGATTGAGGCAAACAAGCAAAAAAGGAAGTAATCCAAAAATCCTAAAAACATTAAAATTGGGTTTATTGATTTTGAAGATTATGGGCGTTGGTTCTTGGCTTTGCTTTTAACTTTGTTCTTAAAATGCTGATTAACTTTCCCGGACAGATGCTTTGACATATAAGGCCCGTCATTCCTGTATCCGAGCTTTCTGTAATAGCCTCTTGCACCTACTCCTGAAATCACAACAATCTTGTCTTTGTAGTAGTCCCTGCAGATTTTTTCAGCCTCTGCAAGCAGCGCTTTCCCAACACCTGTGTGCTGGACTGAACCTTTTCCCCCAATCTGCACAGCAGGCCCGTACACATGAAGCTCCCTCAAAAGTGCAGAGCTTTCAGTAATCTCCTTCCTAAGCTGCTGCGACTGAAACCTAAGCCTGCAGAAACCTAAAATATACCCTCCTATTTCTGCTGATATGAAAAATTCGATTCCGCCTGATGCAGGATAATGCATGACTTTTATTGCATGGGCTCCGCCAGGCGATTTTGCGCCTATCTCCCTGCACCTGATGCACCTGCATTCTATTCCTTTTGCTGCCATCTCCCGCTGGATAAGCTGCCTTAGGTTTGTCATTCCGACTCCTGCTTCAGTTGCATATGTTGGTATGTCCCTCTGCACCCTCATTATCCTGCAGTATTCAGGAACATGCCTCTTGAAGCTGGCAATCAGCTTTGCAGCTGCTGCTGTTGACAATGGCTTGAACCTGCCTTTTTTCCAGTCGTCATAAAGCTTTGAGTTCCTTACAACCATGCACGGGTAAATCTTCAGCATGTCAGGCCTGTATCTTTCGTCTTCAAAAAGGCTTATCATTCCCTTGAGGTCGTCTTTCAGGCTTACTCCCGGAAGCCCTGGCATGTAATGGAAATTAAGCTTGAACCCTAAATCTTTCAGGATTCTTATGGATTCAATATTATCTTTTGCAGTATGCCCCCTCTTAATCCTCTTGAGCGCGCTTTCATAGACTGACTGTATGCCCAGCTCAATCCTTGTGCACCCAAGCTGGAGAAGCTCATTGCCCTGCTTAAGCTTGCCATAATCGCTCCTTGTTTCAATTGTCAGGCCGACGCATTTAATCATTGACTTTCTGTCATTGTACTCCTGCTCTTCAATCAGCATTTCTGAATAGGATTTTCCAGCTCGCGCATTTGCCTCAATCTTCATCAGCTTTTTATGTATTTCAATAGTCCTTTTTTCATCTCCAACCCTGCCTGGCAGGAGGAAGAATTCCTTGAATTTTGCAAAGTCAAACTCTCCCTTCCTGAAGAACATCCTTGAAAAGTCGTTAAGCGCCCTGAAAAGCAATGCTGTAAACTCTTTCTTATACTCCTCTGGAAAGCTGGGGAATGTGCCGCCCATTATTATCAGCTCAACCTTGTCAAATGCATGGCCTAAAACAGCATACTGCTCAAGCCTGTTGAACACCTGGAGGTAGGGGTCAAACCTGTTCCTTATAGCGCGCCTTGTTGCAGGCTCCTTTCCAGTGTATGACTGAGGCACTCCCTCATCAACCATTGACGAGCACATTATGCATGCGCCATGAGGGCATTTTATCGGCTTTGTCATTACTGCAACAACGCTTACTCCTGATGATGACCTTATCGGCTTTGTCTTAAGCAGGCTTTTGAGCACAGCCATATTTTTTTTGCCTGCATTGAGAAGAACTTCTATGTCTTTTGGAGGCTGGACCATGCCGTGCTTTTTGCACAGCGAGACCTTAAGCCTTGCAGTCTGCTCCTTGTCAGGCATCCTGGAAATCAGCTCTTTTTCAAGCTCCCTAAAATATTCTTTTGCTCCCATCTTTTTCAAATATCCTTTGCCTGCTTTTAATGATTTGCACTGGATTTTAAATCTTGAAATGCATGATTTAGATTATTCAATTATTCAGATATTCAGCCCAGCTCATTATTTCACATTATCTTATTCTTTCAGTCCATCTCATGAGTTGCCAGCTTTATGATTTTCTGGATAAACATTCCTAGGAAAAAAGCAGAAGCAGTAACTGCTGCAATCACTCCCCATTCTGCAATGCTTAAAGGAATAGTCCTGAACACTGCACTGGCAGGAGTGTAAATCACAAGCGCCTGAAGCCCAAGCGACGCAGCTATTGCTCCAAGAAGGTAGATATTGCTGAAAAACCCGAGGCCGTATCCTTCCCTTACAATGTAGACCCTCGCAAACTCAAGCATTACAATAGAAGTGAATGCAATTGTCTGCGCCTTTGCAAGGCCCTGCGGAAGGTAGAAGCTAAACAGCGAGATGACTGCTGCAGCCATCAGTATTCCGATAAGTGCAATGTTAAGCATCATGCTTTTTGAGATTATACCTGATTTCGGGCTTCTTGGAGGCCTTTTCATGATTCCTGGGCTGGCAGGGTCAATTCCAAGAGCAAGCGCAGGCAGGCCGTCTGTTATCAGGTTAAGCCACAATATCTGTATTGCAGCTATCGGCAGAACAGGCACGCCTTCATAAGTAAAACCTATAATCATTGCAGTAAAAAGTATAAGCACCTCACCCATATTTGAAGACAGCAGGTAGTTGACGAATTTTTTTATGTTGTCGAATATCGCCCTGCCCTCCTCAACAGCGCCTACGATTGATGCAAAATTGTCGTCTGTAAGCACCATGTCTGATGCTTCCTTTGCAACATCTGTCCCTGTTCTGCCCATTGCAATGCCTATGTCTGCCTTCTTGAGCGCAGGAGCGTCATTCACTCCGTCTCCAGTCATTGCAACAACCTCTCCTTTTTTCTTAAGCGCCTCAACAATCCTAATCTTGTCTTCAGGATTCACTCTTGCATATATAGAAATATTTCCAACTATTTTTGACAGGTCTTTTATCTCCCTTAGCTTGTCTCCGCTGATGCTTTCTCCTCCGATTCCAAGCTCTTTTGCAATTGCATTTGCAGTAACCTCATAATCGCCAGTAATCATTATCACCCTTATGCCTGCGCTTTCGCATTTCTTTACAGCTGCCTTTGCTTCAGGCCTTGGCGGGTCCATCATTGCCTGCAGGCCTGCAAACACAAGCCCTTTTTCGTCGAGCTTTGCTGATTTTTTGTATGCAAATGCAAGCACCCTAAGCGCTTTTTCAGCAAACATCCTGTTGGCTTCAAGAATTTTCTTTATGTCATTTTTTGAGATTTCCCTTTCTTTTCCGTCTTCAAGTATTTTTGAGCATTTTTTAACAAGGATTTCAGGAGCGCCTTTTGAGAACACCAGCTTTTTCCCGCTTTTTTCCACAAGGATGGACATCATCTTCCTTTCGCTTGTAAATTCAATCTCGCCAAGCCTCTTGTGGGTTTTTGCAATCATTTCAGGATTAAGGCCTGCTTTTTTCGCAGAAACAATAAGGCAGGCTTCTGTAGGGTCGCCAATAACCTTTTTTCCGCTGATTGATGAGTTGTTGCATGCTGCGCCTATCTCAAGAAGTGTTTCAAGCTCAACTCCAGAATACTTTTTTCCATCGTGGAGAAATTCGCCTTTTTCAATGTAGCCGCTGCCTGTAGCATCAATTATTTTTCCGCAGACATATGCGCTTCTTACAGTCATCTCATTTTTTGTAAGAGTGCCTGTCTTATCAGTGCATATTGCAGTCGTTGCTCCGAGAGTCTGGACAGAAGCAAGCTTTCTTACCAGCGCATGCTTCCTTGCCATTTTCTGGACTCCCAAAGCAAGGCTTATCGTGACTACTGCAGGAAGCCCTTCAGGTATTGCTGCGACTGCAAGGCTGATTCCTATCATAAGCCATTCAGGCCAGCTTCCGCCTTTTGCTATTCCGCCTGCAACTACTGCAATGCATATTATTATTGTGATAACCCCTAAATTTCTTCCAAGCGATGCAAGCTTTTTCTGAAGAGGAGTTGTTTTTGAGCCTGCTTCCTGAATCTGCCTTGCAATCCTGCCTATTTCAGTCTTCATGCCTGTGCCTGCTGCAACAGCATGAGCCCTTCCTTTTGTTACAATTGTGCCTGCAAAAGCAGTGTTTATCCTTTGTGCAAGCACTTTTCCTGCTTTTGAGCTTAATGCTTCAGCAGACTTCTGCACAGGAGTTGATTCGCCTGTAAGCGCAGACTCCTGTGTTTCAAGACCGCTTATGGATATTATCCTGCAGTCTGCAGGAACCTTCTGGCCGACTGAAAGGGATATTATATCTCCAGGAACAACATATGAAGAATCAATTTCCTTCTCTTTTCCATCCCTTACTACAACTGCCTTGAGCGAGGCAAGCTTTTTCAGCGCCTCAATCGCTTTTTCAGCCCTGTACTCCTGCACAAAGCCCATTGCTGCGTTCAGAATCAGTATAATGAAGATTGCAGCAGGGTCTATTATATCCTCTGCAGAAAGCCCGCCAATCCCTTTCTCAAATGCAGGCACTGCAGCAGAAATGATTACAGCAGCTATCAGTATGTAAATTATGAAGCTGTTGAACTGCCTAAGAAAGATTGCCCATTTTGGCGTTTTTTTCTCTTCTTTTATCTCGTTAGGGCCGTATATTTTGAGCCTTTTGGCTGCTTCAGGCTCTGAAATTCCATTTTCTGAAGTGCGCAGCTGCCTTATCAGCTCTCCAGCATCCTCTGCCCAGTATTCCTCTGTGTCCAGCATTTTTTTACTGATTTACTGATTTTGCTGATTTTCCTGAATCATCTTGGGTTGTTATGAACATCATGCCACCAGTGCATGAGTCAGTCCCTCTTCTTCATCTCCTCAAGGAAATACTGCAGGCAGTCCATTGCGCAGAACGAAACCTTCCTCTCAAAGTCTTCAGGCCCGATTGTCATTGAAAACCTTGTTTCGCTTGATGAGTCTATCTTTGAAGCGCAGACAGCGCAGAACTCATTCCTCTTTTTGGTTTCCTCCTTGAGCCTGTTGTCTATCAGTATCCTGACTCCGTTGCCTCCCTTGTTAAGGTCATTCTTCACCTTCAAGAGCTCTTCGTATTCAAGAAGGTCAACAACCTCTTTCAGCCTGCTTGCCAAGCAAATCACCTCTTCTTTGACTCTTCCTTGAGCACCTGCCTGTTCATGTGCTGGAGCGAGCTTTCAGGAGCAATGAAGTTCTTCAGCCTACTCATCAGCCTGCTGTCATTATATTCCTCTCCTGCAATTGATGCTGCAAGCTTGTGGTACTCGACTGCAAAATCCTTTTTCGGAGTGAATACAGATGCAGGCGTCGACATTGCAAGGGCGTGGAGCACTTTAACATCGTCAGGCACTATTGCGACTACAGGAACGCCTGTGCTGTCCTGGATGTCCTGCGCCTTGAGCTCAAAGTTCTTATTCCTTACCTTGTTGATTATCATTCCTGCAACTGGGGTTTTCTTCCTCTTTGCAACCTTTATTGCGTGCATTGTGCAGCTCAAAGTCGGAATGTCCGGCGATGTAACCACAAAAAGCTGGTCTGATGCAACGATTGTTGAAAGCATCTCCTCGTTAAGTGTTGGCGAAGAGTCAATCAGTATCACATCGTACTGGCTCTTCAGCTTGTTCAGCTTTGCCCTTAGCTTGAATGGGTTTAGCTTCCTGTGCACAAGCGATGTCGGCAGTATGTGGAATCCCAAATCATGCTCGTATATTGCCTCAGTTATGTCCACCTTGTCCATCAATGCGTCTGCAAGCGTAACTTCAGGGTTTATGAAGCCAAGATGCAGCGCAAGGTTTGGCGCGCTGAAGTTTGCATCAACTATCAGCACCTTTTTGCCGAACTTCTTTGCAAGAACAGCTCCCAGGTTTGAGACTGTTGTAGTCTTGCCGACACCCCCCTTGATGGAGATGATGCCTATAGATTTTCCTTTCTTTTCCATTTTTCCACCTCATTTTTGCAATTTTCATGCAGCTTCCGGTAATCTTCGCGGTAAGCTGACTCTTTTTCATTCTGCCTGTCTGTTAAAATCAAAATAAGCAGGATTATGAGCAGTATCAGCAGCGATGCTGGGATTATTGTGCAGAGCCTGCACTTTTGGAGTTCAGGCTGTCCATCTATCACTCCTGGAATCTCTATGCCTGGCCCGCATGACTCGCACTCAACTTCGCAGGGCTCGCTTTCAGGAGGGCTGAACATTGAAATTAGGCAGTTGTTCACTTCCTCGCAGCTTCGTGTCCTGAAAAGAACTTTGCTTCCTGATTCATCAGGCATGCATTCAGACCATTCAGAGCAGAGCCAAAGCTCTTTGCATAATGGCTCTGAAACGCTTACATTCTGAGTCTGGTTGACATAGACATAAACAGTCTTTTTCTTGGACTTGTATTCTATGACTGTTGTTGTTCCTGAAGCGTTCTGCACTACAGTTGCAGGAAACACAACTAAAGTTACATTGTTGCTGTAGGTTGTGCTGTTGCCGTCATTCGCATAGAATTTGACATATTCAATTCCAGTCCAGCCTGCAGGCTGCGAAAAGCTCACTTCGTGCGTTGTGCTGTTTATTGACACTGTGATGTTCACGTTTCCTGTGTAGCCGAATGTGAGCGTATTGTTTTCAGCGTCTGAAAAATAATTGTCAAGGTCAAATGCATTATTGTTTGATGTGTTTTCAGCCCATGCCTGGCTTGGAATATTGGTGTATGAAGGCGCCTGGTTTACTGCACTGCTTGTGTTGGAAAGAGTCTGCATGTAATAGACAGGGCTGAAGCAGTTTCTCTGCCAGCTGGGTATGAATGTTGCAGTTGTGTTTGTGCCTGGGTCTGCAAAGAAAATTGCTGATTCTCCAGGCCCCAATATGCCTACAAAATTGGATTCTATGTATCCGTCTGCAACAAAGTTGAGTGTAAGGCTGTACACTGGATATTTTTCATTGTTTGTTATCACAACCCTGTCCTTTCCTCCGATTGTTGTGGTGTTCTTGGTTAATGGCGATACTGACCTTGCTTCAAGGCTGTAGTTGGGGAAAGATGCAACAACCCTCTGGTGGCTGAAGTTGTAGGTTAGCTCTGTGCAGTTCACGCTGTAGGTGCTGCCTATGCTTTTTCCTGACACTTCCTGGCTAAGAACTCCTATCCTGAACCAGTATCCGCCGTAGATTATGTCCCACAGGAATGTGCCGTTAACTCCGTTTGGAGGATAGCCTACTTCAACCCTGCCGTAAGTCCTCACAGGGTAATCCTCGTAAAAGCAGCTGATTTCTGCATTAAGGGCGTCTTCATCAGGGTCAAGGTAGCTTCCGATGTTCCAGACCCTTACAAGGTTGAAGAGCGCAGCAGGCTCATTTGAGATGTAAGGCTCGTCTTCTGCAAGGTAGTTTCCGCATCCGTGGCCGTACTCAACCTTGTAGTCTACTATTTTGGAGTCATCAATGCAGACATAGACAAACTCATCCACTTTGTTTCCGCTCTCGTACAATTGCGATTTGTATAAGTCTCCTTCTGTGCAGCTTGACGGAGACCTTATTGTGTAATGCATTTCTGTCGAGTTTGATGAGCTCCAGGTGTAGTTGCTTCCGCTCTGGCTGTAGGACATTGTGCTGTTTGTGAAAGTAAAACTGCTCGGCAAAGTCATTGTAAAGTTTCCTGAAAACCTGATTTTTTGCAGGTGGTATTCCTGTGCGCCTGGCTCAAAGTTCATCCTGTAGGAAAAGTAGTATTCGAGCGCAGAAGCTGTGAATGCAGTCAGGATTAGCATTGCAAATGCAGCAATCATCCAGAGGAGAGGCTTACTTTTCATTGGCTTCATCCTCCCTCATCTTTTTCTTGATTAAGAACTCAAGAGCGTGGCTCCTATTGGCAAAAACCTTTTCCTTGACTCCTTCGTCTACCCATTTCAGAAGGTCCTTGTCGATTGTTACTGTAATCCTCTCTTTCAAGATGCCTCTCCAGCTCTCGTCGAACAACTACATACTTAATATGTATATATCCTATTTATGATTACTTAGTATGTAGTCCTATTTAAAGGTTTCTGTTTAGGCTTAACAGCATCCAAACACCTTAACTGAAGCGCAAGTGAATGCATTGCCGCCCAGCGCAGTAATTCTTGTTTGAGATTGTTTAGCACGTGACTCCTTTGAAGAAGAAGTTCAATCATCTGCACGGAGCGCGGCAATGCTTAAACTTAGCAGAAATTCAAAAAAGCAGAAACAAAGTTAAATTAAAAAAATTCATTAAAATAAAGAACACTCTAAAAAATAAAAATATTAAGCCAGCTTACTGCTTAATCCTGGGCTCTTCGCTGTCTTCAGGAACCCTCTGGAAAAGGTAGATTGAAAGGACTGCAACAAGTGTTCCGACAAGCAGCCACATCCACCACTTTCCGGTTTCTGTTTCCTGCTGCTTGAGAGTCTCAATCCTGTCTGCAGCTGCCTTGAGGTTGCTGTTTGCATTATTGAGCTCCTGCATTGCAGTGCTCATATCGCCTCTTGAAGCTGCGTCTGTAGCCCTCTGCTGCATGTTAAACGCGTCTGTTACAAGGAATACAAGCTCCTCATCAAACTGCCTTAGCCTCTGGATTTCTGTAAGTATCTCTGTAATCTGGCTTGAGCTTATGTTAACGCTGATATTGCCTATTGCATTCAGTATGTCTGCTGCAGTGTAGTTGCCCCATATGTAGGTAATATTGTTGAGTATCTGCACTGAATAATTCTCTATCCTGTTAAGCCTGTTGCATGTTGAGTTCTGCCACTGCGCTGTTATGTTTGTGCAGTTTATCAAATCCATCAGCGTGTAGGTGTTGTTCAGGATAATTGAGACATTGCCTGAAATCGCATTAACAGTGTTGTTTATGTAAACCACATTGTTCCAAATGTTTGCTGTTGTTGCATTAATCACATTTGTCAAATTCCATATCTGTGTTACTGTTGCATTGATGTTTGCAACATAATTGCAGATTGGAGTGTCGACAGTGCCGTTGCAGTTCAGCAGGTCAAGAATCTGCTGGGTGTCTGCATAAATTGAAGTTACTGTATTGTTTATCTGTGTTACAGTTGCATTTATCCTGTACACTGTGTTGTTGATTATCAGGCTCAAATTGTAAATCTGGTTTACTGTTGAGTTTATCTGCGTTGTTGTCCTGTTGATGACTACAGTCAGGTTGTATATCTGGTTGAGGACATCAATAAAATTGGTTATCTGCGAGCTTTGGGCCATGTTCACTGTGCCTGTTCCAACAGCGTAAAGGTCCTGTATGTATTCTGCAGGATTGTATGCATTGTACTCCCAGCATGTAACATATTGTATGCTTATTCCTTCAGTAAGGTTAAGCGAAGTCATTGCAGGAGCAGTGCTTGTGTTGAACCTTGCAACAAGCGTAACTGATGTTGATTCGCCTGGCAGGAAGTCGCTTGCTTCAAGCACATAAACGTCCTGGGCTGTTCCCCAAAGCTCTGCCCTTGTGCCTATGAACTGGGCGTATTGAGGAGCCTCTATCTGTATCATTACATCGCTTGCTGTGTACTGCTCAATATTTGTAATTGTATAAGTAATAAGGACTTCCTGGGTTCCGTTATATATAGTTGATGATGCTGTTGCTGTTGCATTGAATGGCTCCCTGTCCCTAAACTCAAGGGTGAATGAGTCTTCTCCGCAGCTTATGTTGCCGCCTGCAGCAGGAAGATAATATTGTATGTCTGTGCAGTTTATTGTGATGTTCTGGCCTACTGCATAGTCTCCTGAATCAAACTGCATTCCGATGTAGCCAAACCTTTCCCAGGAGCCGCCGATTTCGTCGATTGCAAAATCAACTGTCCAGACGCTGCTCCTTAAAATGCTTGTGTCAAGGTGCTGCCTGACTATAGTGTCATTTGGGTAAGTGCATGTGTAAGATGCGTTGTATGCGTTTGCAACAACATTGAAGTACTGCTTGATATTGTATGTTTTATGGAGGAAATTAAGCTCGACAAACGAGCTGCTTGGAAGGTAGGCGCATCCTGTTTCTGTCTGGCCTGAGCCTGCAGCTCCTGAATTGCTGTTGTAGAAATAATTGCCCCTGCCCCTTCCGAATTCAACCAATGTGTGGAATATCTCTGAGCATTGTATCCTAAGCATTGAGACATTGTTTCCAGTGTATGAATTGTTTGTTGTGATTATGAACTTGTTTGTCTGGTATTCTGCAGCTGAAGTTCCTGGAGACTGGACAATGTATGTTCCTGTGGCTGATGCAGCAAGTATGCACTGTATGTTTGAGCCTGACTGGGTGCATGGATTGCCTCCTGAAACCCATGTGAATCCTGAAGGAATTGCAATAGTCACGTTTACTGACTGGTTGCCGTTGTTTGTTACATAAACAGTATGGTTTGCTGCATCCCAATAATTAATAGGGTCAGCTGTCTGCACTATTTCGCCTGCTGCAAATGCTGATGCCGCTGAAATAAATGCCAGAATAAAGAATGTTAAAATCTTTGGTAGACTGCTGATATTTTTCATTTGCTCACCTTTTTTTTAATAATAGCAATATGCGAAATATTATTGTATCCTGTGCATTGTTCTTTTTTGGTATATAAACTTAACTATTGCGGTTCACTCGCTTTTCGTGTAAATGTCCTTGAGCTTCTGCATTGCCTGCTTCTTGTCGTTGGCAACTGCGTCAATCTCTGAATCAGTGCTCTGGAATGCCTCTGCATCCTTTTCTGAAGGATATGCTTTTCTTATCACGCTGCTGGGCATGCTTTTCTTCCTGCCCCAGTTCCATGCAAAGTATTTTATCTTGTCATTTTCAAGCAGCTCCTTCCTGCCTTCGATGACATCAAGCCTTTCTTCTACATTTTCCTTTTCTGCAGCGTCTTTTAAAAGCTCAATCATGCCGTTCTCTTTTTTGGGCAGGTAGTTCCTCTTTATGCTTGAGATTATTGACTGGTATCTTCTTTTTGAATTCTTTCCTGGCCTGGGCTTTGCTGCTGCAGGCTTTGGAACATGCTTCTTCATTCCTTTTTCATCAAACTCAATTCCGAGGCTGCTGTCCTCTTCCTTGTTCAGGAGCCTTGAGCTCCTTACTGCATCAGCTGCCTTTGACACTGCGCTTCTTGCATTTTCAATTCCTTTCTGCGCCCTGTCTGCAGCTGCAGCTTTTATTCCCTCAATTGCAGCTCCTGCATTAACATCAGGCATTCTTATTCTCGGAAGCCTTCTTGTTATCATCCTTATGCTTGGCTTTGGAATCTGCCTTGCCTTTTCCATAATGCTTTTTGCAGTTTCAGTTTCGCTTATTGCGTTGATTGTGTTCCTTATGCCTACAACAGCCCTGCTCTCCTCAACTGAAGAATACCTTGAGCCTTTTTCATAATCGTCTGCAATGCTGTAGTCTTTTGCATTGCTTATCATGCCCTTGCAGGTGTCTTCCTGGGTCTTATAGCTGTCTATTGCGGAAAACAGCTCAGAAGCCTTCATCTTTGTGATTGTGCGGCCGTTTTCCCTGACTTTTTCAGAGTGTACATTCTTCATTGCATTCCTTCTCATCATGTTTTCGTGCAGTTTCTTTTTAAATGATGCTATTAATATTAAAATTCTTGCTTTTTTTGCTGTTTCCAAATCCCTTGGGACTGCAAGGAAGTCTTCTGGAACAGCCTTCCTGAAATTCAGCTCTTTTTCAACCGCATTCTGTTTGGCATCATTCAGCCTGTTTATCCTTGCCATTCTCTTTTCTTCAGCAGCTGAAAGCATCTTTCTTATTATCGCCCTGTACCTTCTTTCGCGCCTTGGAGCATATGAATTCTGCCTGATTTTGTTCTGCACCCTTGCTGCTTCTGATGCAATCCCTTCAACAAGGGTTTTCTGCCTTTCTGAAGATGCCTTCTTTTCAAAGAATCTTGTCAGCGGAACATTCTTTTCATGGCTGAACTGCTTCTGCCTGTTTTTATTCCTGATGCCTGCAATCTTCCTCGACACCCATGATGCAGCAAGCTCAAACCTTCTTGGAGTGTTTCTTTCTTTTCCTCCTGCTGAAGCTTTTTTTCTGCCAGCACTTCTTGTTCTCACAGCAATAGCAACTATCAGGATGACTATTGCTGCAATCATCAGCATTGCCAAAACTCCGAATTCATCATCCTCTTCATCAAGCACTCCTGCAAGCCTTCCAGTAAGCCTTGAGCCGCCTCCCTTTAGGTTTGAATTTATCCTGCTCATTTCGTCCATTGCATCCTGGTCTGAAATTTGGCCTTCTGCAAGCAGGTTTGCAACCCTTGACATGCTGTTGACTGCGTCTGTCACAAGGAAAATCTCCTCTTCAGAAAATTCCTGCTGCTGCTCCATCTCCTTAAGGACTTCGATAAGCCTCTGCTTGTTCTCAAGCACAAGCTGGTATACTTCGCTGTTCATTGACAGGTTGCTTAATTTTTCATCCCAGTCTTTTGCAACAACAATTTCCTTTGCAGTTTTTGTCCTGTTGTAGTATGTGAAGCTCCAGTTGAGATAGTATACTCCTGTTTCATTGAACTGGCCGTCAAGATAAATCAGGCCGTCAGCTACTGAAAGCCCTGTTGAGCTGTTGTAGTGCTGCGTTGAGCCGTTTACTTTTGCAACCCAAAGTTCAGGATTTGTAATTTTTGAGCTGTCAACATCCTCTCCATTGAAAGTGACTTCAACTCCAAGCTTGACAGTCTGGTTTACATTTGTGAGGTCCGGGCTTATTCCAAGAACCTTGAAAACGCCTCTTCCTGAAATTGTGAACAATGCAGAGCAGGATGCATATCCTGGAGGAACAGCATTTGTCTTTACATTTGCAACTGCCATGTAGTTTGCATTTTCATAAGCTCCTGCATCCCAGTTGTAATACCATATTCCGCTCTGGAGGAACGCCATTGTGCTTGTGTGCACTATTGTTGTGTTTGTGCTGTTTACCCTGTAGATAGTTATGTTTGCCTGGCTTACATTTGCCTGCGCTGCAGGTTTTCCGTCGCTGTAAGAGAAGTCTCCCTGGAACAGTATCTTTTCTCCAGACTCAACAACCTGCGGAGATTCAGTCAGCGAGCAGGTTATTCCTGAAATAATTACTGTTGCCTGTATCACATTAAAGTAGCCTTTCTTAGTGTTGCTGTTTGAAGATGTGTCGTTTGCAAAAACCGTAATGTTGTAAATGCCGAATGCAGTTGTATTAGTGAAAGTTCCTGTGAAAATCTGGGTGTTTCCTGTTTCTGTAAGAGATATTGTCTGGGTTCCTCCGCTCCAGGTGATGTTTGCATAAACAGCATTTACATTGTCATAATAATAGTCTGTTACATTAACGCTGATTGAAACGTTTTGGTTAAGGGCATAGTTCGAGTTGTTTGCAGGCTGGATTATGCTGATGTAAGGCGGAGTAATGTCATTCACATAGAAGTATCCAGTGATGGAATTGTTTACATTTCCTGAAGTATCGTTTGCAAAAATGCTTATGTTGTACCTTTCAGGAATTGAAACTACATAAGTTGTGTTTGTAAAGTTTGCCTCGTACAGGCCTGTTCCGCTGTTGTAGACAAGCGCAATCTGCTGGTATGTTGAATCCCAGGTAACATTTGCAAGGACAGTGTCAACTGCATAATCGTCTGTTGCGTTTACTGCAATAAGCACATAGTTTGTCTGGTTGAAGTTCTGGCCTGGAGTGGGGCTTACAAGTATTACTGACGGAGCAGTATTGTCCATTGAAGTGTAATTCACTTTCAAAGTCCTGTTCTGGTCTGCCCAGTCATAGTTTCCTCCAAGGTCATAAGCAATGCAGTTCCAGGTATAGTTTCCTGTTCCGAGCAGCAAGCTGAAAATTCCTGTCAGTGTTGTGCCGTTTGTTGGGCTGTAATAAGTCTGGTTAAGGCTGAATGATGCATTGTTTGAATTTGTTATGTAAAGGCTGATGTTGACTATGCCCTTGTTTGTTCCTGTTGTGTCTGAAGCAGAGCAGTTGAATGTTACATTTGCAGGGCTTGCTGTGCTGTTCACGTAATTGTCTGGCGGATAATTCAATGTTGTTGTTGGAATCTGGTCTCCTGGGCCTGCTCCTACTGCAGGGTCTCCTTTTGTGAAATTATAAAGTATGTATGAAGGCCCGTCAGCTATCTGTGAAATTACAGTCCAGTTTTGGGGATTTGTGCAGTTCTGGCTGTCAAAGTCCCACGCTGCGCACTTAAACAGTGAAAGGTTTGAGCCTGCGCCGTAAGTCATATTGAGCCTCACATAGCTGAACTCAAGATTAGGATGCGGCAGCCATGAAACCAGCTCTGTCCAGTTGAAGTCATAGTAAGGCCTTGATGCTATGCTGTTGTTTGTGTCTTCCAGCCTTGTGAAGTTTATGACATCTGCTGAAACAGTTGCATTGAAGAAATACAATTCCTTAAGGCTTCCTGCTGAAGGCACAACCCTTAGATTATACATCTTGCCCTGGTCCATGAAAAACTCATAAACTTCATTGTCCTGGGCGAGAAGCGCTCCTGACAGGTTGTACAGGTAGACTGCAGACGGCACATTTGAATAGTTTGAATTGGTTATGTATCCTTTTATCTTGTACTTTCCAACCCTAACTGAAACATATTCTGTATTGTTTATGTTGCTGCTTGTGTCATTTGCCCATATGGTTATGTTGTAAAATCCTATAAATGTGGTGTTTGTGAATACTCCTTCCCACAATCCGCTTGTTCCATTATAAGAAAGCGTTATTGTTTCATAAGCACTGTCCCAGGTCACATTTGCAAAGACAGTGCTTACTCCATAATCATCAGTCACATTTGCCTTTATGCTTATGTTTGAGGATTGGTTGAACAAAGTGTCATTCAGCGGGCTTGTGATTATTACTGATGGAGGAGTATTGTCCATCATTGGAGTCAGCTTAATTGTCCTGTTTATTCCCCAGTCATATAATCCTTGAGTGTCATATGCTTTGCAGTTCCAGGTGTAGTTTCCTGCTCCAAGGTAAACAGTCCAAGTTGATTCATTTGCTGTTCCTGTTATTGATGAAGTCTGATTAAGGCTGAATGAAAGGTTCTGGCTGTTTGTGATGTAAAGAGAGATGTTTGTGAGATTGACATTGTCTGTTGCAGAGCAGTTGAAATTAATATTCTGGCCGCTTGTTGTGTTTACAAAATTTGCAGGAGGATAATTTAGAGTTACATTTGGAGGCGTTATGTCCATCCATGTTATGTTCAGCTTAGGCCTTAGAGTTATGTCTGTAATATAATCAGAACTATAGAACCTCTTGAGGAGGTTTGTTGTTCCTGCCTGCTCTGTTGCCGGCTTTATGTATAATCCCTGATTTGCAAAAGTTCCGTTGTACCAGGATGCAGCAAGGCTTGTTATGTTCCAATAATTCCATCCAATTGTTGAGACGCTTACTGTGTCATAAGCTGTTGCATCAAATGTAGGCCTGTTGTTCCATGTGACTGTTGCTTCAGCCCAGGTCTGGTTGACTCTTACAGCCTGAGTGCTCATCGCTCCGCCTGTCTGGGTATGCAAATACATTCCCATTACTGCGCTTGTAATCTGCACTCCGCTTGGTATGCCTGAAAGGTTCCATTCAATTATTGCCCTCTGCGTTCTTGCATTCCTGTTGTCAAGCCTGAACTCGTCTGCATTGCCATAGTTTGTAGTTGGAGCCTGCTCATTGATGTATGAGTCTTTTCCGTCTAATGGCCCTGGCTGCTCGATAAAGACTGGGTCTGTTGCATTGAAGAAAATCATGTAATCGCTGTTTGAAGCTATGCTGCTGACAAATATGAGGTCTTCCATGCACGCTTCTTCTTCATAGCTGTAGTTGAGGCACTTCCATACTGAAACGCTTCTGTTGGATGCATTCTTGTACAATGTTGCATTAATGAAATTAAGCGCTGCTGGGTCTATGAGGTAGGACTGAACAAATCCTGTCCTGTTTGGAATTATGTCTATCTTCAGGTCGTTGCTTACGCTTAATGTGTTGTGCGCAGTTACGGTTATGTTCCTGAAAACACTGCTGTCCACAGGCACCAGCAGTACATCAACTATTGAGCCTGCCTGGCTTGTCTCAGTCTGGCTGTTCCTTATCAGGAAATTATTCTGGTTGAGCAGGTTTATTGTGTAGTTGCTCTCGACAAATGCAAATGAGCCATTTCCGTAATATGCAATGCTGTAGTTGTCTCCAGGATTATAGTTTCCTGTCTTCAGCCATTCTCCTGTGCAGCTCTGGTTTGTAAAATTCCATTCATCGCATATGAATATGTCTCCTGTTTCCGCTTGCCTGGTTATGTTTATGAAATCATAATCATCAATCAGCGGGCTGATTGCAAATGTGTTTGCAAAGCTGTATTCTGAAGTTGTGAAGTTGTCAATGTCAATTATGTCTGTAATGTTTGCTGTCACGCTGACATTTGCCAAAATGATGCTTGTTATGTTAAGGATGCTTGGCTTTATCACAATATCATAAGTTCCAGAGGTTATGTTCTGCAGTGTTCCTGAAGTTGTGTTTGTGTCAATCTCGCCTGACCTTGAGTCAATAAGCTCAATTACTGCTGAAATTGGCTGGCCGTCTGCATTCATTATGGTCTCATTGATTATGAGAGTTGCATTTGTCCAATTGTAAGGGAACTGCACTATTATTACTCCGGAGCTTGAGTTTCCTGTGCTGCCCATGTTATTGGTGCAGGATATAACCCAGTTCCAGACTCCTTCTCCAAGGTTTGTTATCTGCAAAGACTCTGATATGTTTCTTGTAACGCTGAAATCAGTCATGTATGCTGTGCCATTAAGGTATAATGTGCAGTTGCTTATTGGATACGTGTTTGTAACATTGTACTTGAAAGTGACCTGGCCGTTTGAATCGTACGAGTTGTTTGCAGGCGCAAGCAGGTCAACATAAGGGTTTACCATTGGCACATACCTTATTCTTATTGTCCTGTTCACACCCCAATCATAATTGCCCAGCCTGTCATAGGCAATGCAATTCCAGGTGTAGTTGCCAGGTTTTAGGCTTATCTGCCACTGCGCAGAATCCGATGTTCCGCTTAGCGCAGAAGTGCTGTTGAACATAAATGATTGGTTGCTGCTGTTTGTAAGGTATAATGAAATGTTCTTTAATGCAATGTTGTCTGTTGCAGAGCAGTTGAAAGCCATGAGCTTTGAAGCAGTTGAGATGTTCTCATAATAGTTTGCAGCAGGCGAATTCAGTATCACTGTTGGATTTGTGGTGTCCTTTGTGAAAATCCTTGTTTCAGAAGTGTTGTAGTTTCCAAGATTGTCAGCACAGGTTACATTCCAAGTGTATACACCGTCTGCAAGACCTGTAACTGTATAGTTTGTTGCAATTCCTGTTGGGCTGTTGATGTTGCTTGCGTACACTGTGCCGTTAATTGTAAGATTGCACTTAAGCACAGGATCAAGATTGTCGTAAGCAGTCCAGTTGAAGCTGATTGCAGCAGATGAAGTATTATAGTTGTTGATTGGTGCGTTAAGCACAACATTCGGCTTAGTTGTGTCCTTTGTGAAAATCCTTGTTTCAGAAGTGTTGTAGTTTCCAGAGTCATCAGCGCAGGTTACATTCCAGTAATAAGTTCCGTCCACAAGGCTGCTGACTGTATAATTAGTTGGAGTTCCTGAAGGAGAGTTCCTGTTTGAGGCATACACTGTTCCGTTTATTGTGAGGTTGCACCTTAGCAAAGCATCGTAATTATCCGCTGCAGTCCAGTTGAAATTAATTGAGCTTGATGAAGTGTTGAAGTAGTTCGGAGGATAGTTCAGGGCTATGCTTGGCGCTGTGTAATCAACAAGGAATGTTCTTGTTTCTGAAGTGTTGTAGTTTCCAGAGTCATCCCTGCACGTAACATTCCATGAATGGTAGCCTTGTGCAAAGCCGCTTACTGTGTAATTGGTTGGGGCTCCGGCAGGCGATGCAATATTTGACTTGTTTACAACTCCGTCTATTGTAAGGTTGCAGTCAAGCACAGGGTCTATTCCGTTTGTTGCAGTCCAGTTGAAATTAATTGATGTTGATGAAGTGTTGTAGCTGTTTGGAGGCCAGTTCAGCGCTACTGAAGGCTTCACACTGTCGACTGTAAAAGTCCTTGTCTCTGAAGTGTTTTTGTTGTTTGCATTGTCTATACATGTTACATTCCAGGAATAGTGGCCGTCGCTTAAACCGCTGACTGTATAATTAACCGGAGTTGCATTCGGGCTGTTGATGTTGCTTGCGTAGACAGTTCCGTTTATTGTAAGATTGCAAACTAATATTGCATCCATGTTGTCATAAGCAGTCCAGTTGAAATTGATTGTGCCTGATGAGCTGTTGTAATTGTTTGGAGGATAGTTAAGAACAACGCTAGGCTTTGTCCTGTCAAGTATTATCACTCTTGTCTCTGTCGAATTCTTATTGCCGGTGTAATCATAAGCTGTTGCGTTTATGTAGTATTTTCCTTCTGGAAGCGATGTGAAATTGTGTTGCAATGGCGAAGCTGTGCTTGACTGCGCTGAAACCAATCCTGTTGTGTTGTACAAGTAGGTTGTTATGTTCTTCAGGTTTTTGTCATAAGCTGTAACATTTGTATAAATCCAGCTCTGCGAGTAGTTGCCTGTTTCAGTTGTTGGATAAACAAACTGGATTTGCGGCGCTTTTGTATCCCTTGTGAATATTCTTGTGATTGATGTGTTTTTGTTTCCAGAGTCATCAGCGCAGGTCACATTCCAGTAATAAGTTCCGTCCGCAATTCCTGTAACAGTATAATTAGTCGGAACGCCTGAAGGCGAGTTCCTGTTCGCGGCATACACTGTGCCGTTAATTGTAAGATTGCACTTAAGCACAGGGTCTAAATTGTCTGTTGCAGTCCAATTGAAATTAATTGTGGATAAAGTTGTGTTAAACTGGTTTGGAGGATAGTTAAGCACAACATTAGGCTTTGTGTTGTCTACAGTGAAATACCTTGTCTGCGAATAATTCTTATTGTTTAAGTCATCCCAGCAAACAACGCTCCAGTTGTGCAATCCCTCAATGAAGCCTGAAACAGCCTGAGTCTTCAGCTTTGAATTCTGCGATGCAATGTTTGAAACATTAACTTTTCCGTCAATGCTCAAATTGCATGACAACCAGGGGTCTACATTGTCTGTTGCGTTCCAAGTGAAATTGACAGATGTAAGCGAAGTGTTGTAGTAATTCACAGGGCTTGCAAGGTAAAGCTTTGGATTTGTGTGGTCTACAGTAAAGTTTCTTGTAATTGAAGTGTTCTTGTTCCTTGAATCGTCAATGCATGTAACATTCCATCTGTAATAGCCGTCTGCAAGGCCTGAAACAGTATAACTTGTCTTTGTTCCGTTTGGAGAGCTGACATTTGAAGCATAAACCATTGAGTTTATTGTAAGGTTGCAGGAAAGGTTCATATCATAGTTGTCAGTTGCAGTCCAGTTGAACTTTATAGTTCCATTTCTGGTCTTATAATTCAGCGGCGGCTCATTAAGAGTTATCTTTGGCTTCTGGGTGTCTCTCAAGAGGAATATGTTCCTGCCAAGTTCGTCATCATTCTGTGCATCGTAGACTATTATTGTCCAGTTGCCAAGCACAAGCGAGATGTTTGTTGCCAAAGCATCATCTGCTTCGTCCTGCGAAGATACTGGCAGGTCAGGGCTGACCCTTTTGATTACGCTGTCAGGATCGACCCATACAAAATAGACATTGTTTATGCTTTCAAGGCCGCTTGCTTTTGCATACACTGTGCTTTTTACTTCAAACACTGCAGAAGGTGTTGTCCTTGCAGCATTTGAGTAAGTTGTGACTTTCTGCGCAAATAGGTTGATAGTTGAAGTATCATACGCCATAGGCATTCGCGAGGTGTTTGCATAAACAAGGATTGTATCATTTGATGGAGGATTTGGAGGCGCTACTATCTTGGCATACATTTTGTATGTTCCTCCGCATGAGCTTAAGTTCCCAACATCCTGCACTGAATCAAAGTCTGTATCCAAGAGCAGGTTTGTCTTGTCAGTCTGGTAAAAAGTAGTGTTCCATCCAACTCTTGCCCAGTAGGTTATATCAATAGTATCAGGCTTGCACTGGCAGTTCTTGACATTAAGCTCAAAGAAAGTTCCTGACAGCACTCCAACTGAAACATTATAGTCAGGATAAATCTCAACTCTCTTGCTGACAGTAGCCTTGCCTGTTGCAGTTGCAGTCATTGAAGGAGAAACTGAAGAGTTAATCCTCATTGTAACAGTATCGTTTGTGCCTCTTGATGCTGCTGCAGGTATCTGAAGAATAACATTGACTGTTTTTTCAGAGCCTGCAGACATATTGCCCAAATCTATGTGGCTGTCTCCATCAGTGTCTGTATAAATGGTCATATTCTCATCATACAGAAGCACATTCCATCCGTAAGAGGAAGTTCCTGAAATCTCAATTGTGTCTGCAAAGCCCTGGAAGTTGGATACTGTATAGCTGAATGAAGAATTGCTTCCGTTGACTCCGCAGGTTATTATCTGGTTTGGAGTTATTGTTATGTCTCCGACTGTAGTGATGTCCTGAACCTGCCTGTAGTAAGATGGCCTGAATTCTGAAGTTGCAGTTATTGTTGTTGTGTCTGTTGTGCCGAATAAAGTGCTTCCAGGCACATCAATCTTTGCAATGAGGGCAGTATAGTCGTTGTAGTCAAGGTGCACATCTGGCTTTCCGTCGCTGTTGGTATCTGAAACTAATGTTCCGTTTGGATAATAATAGGTTATAGCCCATCCCTGGGTTGAGGTATTTGCCAAATCAAATGTGTCATGCGTCAATCCGCATCCAACAAGCTCATGCAAGTAATAAGCTGAAGTTCCGTTTTGCGCTGACTTTGAAGTTGTTGCAGGCCTAAACAAAAGCGCAGGGTAGTTAGTCTGGACAACATTAATATTGTCTTCAAGCTGCGAAGGAAGGTTTGTTCCTGTTGACAGTGCAGAGCCTGGCTGTATTGTCAAAGGCTCCGGACCTGAAAGGAAAATGTCTGACCACTTGACCATTGTCTCAAGCGCAATTCCTGAAATTGCACCCCCTAAAATACCAGTTGAAATGCTCTTGTTGTTGGTTATTGAGCCAGGCATGTCATAGCCAGAGCCGTTCATCAAGTCAGGAGTTCCTCCTGCAGGAATATAATTGTAAATGTCAGCATCATACTGCCTGTTTGAGCCTGACCATGTAAACTTCAGCACTTTGTCTGTTGAGTTCATGTAGCCGTCATTGCCGTAATCAATGTACATCAGCATTGATGCAATGTTCTTTCCTGTAGCAACCCTGTTCCACAATGTAAAAAGATGGCTTTCATTCCACGTGTAAGAAAACAGGGTGATGTCCCTGTCTGCAGTGCCTACAATGTCAAGGTCTCCTGCAATAGTGCTTAAGTCGGTCATTACGTTTGCAGGGTCTTCAAGCACAGAATCCCAGTCTGACATTTCGCCGTTTACTGTTATGCTTTTCAGAAGCGGAGCGCCTGAATCTGCAAAAGGCAGGTCAGAGCAGTTTGCAGTTATGTTGTCAACTACTGTAATTATCACAGTGTCTGAAGTGCCGTTGTTGCCGTAAGAGTCATTGTAATAAATAGTATAAGCCCAGCTTCCAAGGAAGAATGTGTTTGGCTTTATGTTCAATATGCTTCCGTTTGTCCATGCTTCAGGCCCGTAAAACAAAGTGCCGTTCCTTTTTACATAATAATAGCCTGGGCTTACATCATCATACAGAATCCAGGGGATTGATGCAATTGAGCCGAGCTCAACCTGCTGGTCTGCAGGCGAGTTTGAAGTTGGGTTTAAGTCTGCATTTCCTGTTGCAGTAAAATATGTTTTTTGGGTGTTGTTTATGTTGTTTCCAGTGTCATTTGCAAATATGGTAATATTATACCTTCCTGCAAGCATTGGGATTGTGAATGACGCATTGTATTTTGCGCCAGCAGCATTTGTTAATGTCAGATTGTACTTTGTGCTGTTAGGATAATCAATCATTGCAATTACCTTGCTTATTCCTGAAAAGTCTGTTGCATTTGCTGCAATCTGTATTGTTATGTTTGTCTGGTATGATGTTCCTGCAACAGGGATTAAGCCAAATACGCTTGGCTTGATGTATTCCTTGACTGTAAAGTTTCCAGTCTTTGGAGCTGCATTATTCCCCCCAGTGTCGTTTGCATAGACTGTGTAATAGTGCAGTCCTCCAATCAGGTTAGAAGTGTTGTATGCATACCTATAAATCGGATAAATCTTTCTTGCAGTTATGTTTACATTGTCAACGTGGCACCTTTCATTGTTTGCGTTTGATGAGCATCTGAACCTAACCTGGAAGTTTGCATTGTTTCTTGAAGCAGTCCCTAATGGATAGCTGTACAACGTATAAGCTGCAATTGTCTGCGTGTTAAGCAGGTTGACCCATGCAGTGCCGTTGTACCAGTCTGCTGCAATATACTCTCCAGTATCCATTCCAGTTGTCAGCGCGTAGAAGCTGAAGGTGACGTTTTCATAGTTTGCCGTGCTTCTTGAAGAGGTCACTATGCTTTCTCCACCCGTATTTTCAGTATATGCTGAATAGCTGCCCTGGTAAGGCCCTCCTTCCCATTGTGTTGTAGTCCATGCAGCCCCTGCTCCTGAAGTTGTCCAGTTTGCTCCCAGCGTTGCCCTTTCAAATCCGTCAGTAAACAGCTTTGAGACGTTTGCATTGATTTTCTGCATTGTATAGTTTGTGCCGCTAATCTTCACCCATACTTTACTGACTTTGTATTCGTCAGTAACGTTTGCAGTTATCACAATATTTTTGCTCTGGTTGACAGGGTCAGGCGAGTCTGAAATCGAGTTGATGACCGGAACAGAGCCGTTTTCAGAATATGCCGGATCTCCAGGAGTAATTGTGAATGAGTATTCCTCGCCGATTGTAAGGTTCATTAACTTTTCCCAGCCATCAGGGCATTCCCTTGCTGTAAAATTCCACGACGCGCACTTGTAGAGATAGATGTCTTCTGCAACAGAAACTATAGTTGCATTTGTGAAATTAATTAAAGGGTTAATAACATAATTCTTTGTTCCTTTCAGGTTGGGAGGTATGTCAAGCAGCACAATGTTTGAATTTTCTTCCACAAGCTCGGCATTCTTTATTGAAATGCTTTTTACAGGATGGGAGGCAGGCTGAACCTGGATATTATATATGCCCTGCAGAATATTTAATTCGTGATAATCTCCAGTCTCATTGTAGCTTACTGTGCCGTTTTCATCTGATATTATAATAGTGGTGTTGACAACTTTGTTGTCAGGGTCTGAAACTGTAGCGCTTACATTTATCTCGGATTTTGCAGTCCTTTTTGTCTTTGTTGAGCTTGAAGGGTTAACATTTCCGCTTGTGTCAGCAGTGTATACATCAATTTTGCAGTTTGTGAAAGGCTCAAGCCCTGTTGCATTGTAATAATTTAAGGTTGTATTTGCTTTCCAGTCTCCGTCTATATATACAATTGCGTGGCTGAAGTCAGCATCAGATGGGTTTGTCCAGTTCCAGTAAATCCATTCCTGCGATACAAAAGCAGAGTCAAGCTTTGTTGCTTTTCCAGGAGGTGTGGTATCAGCACCCTCATTGCAGCTTATTTCAATGTCATCTACAACAAGGTAATCATTGTCCTGGCCGTATTCCACTCTGAACCTAAGCCTGAAATTGCTTCCGGGATTAAACACACCAAGCGAAATTTCCTCTTCATTCCAGGACCCCTCATTTTCAGTGTCAGTAAATGAGAGCACTGAATTCTGCCAGGTTCCGTTGTAGATGTCAATGTAGCAGTATTCTCCACCTTCAACAGACTCCTGCCTCATCCAGAATGAAAGAGTGCAGTTTTCCTTTCCTTCAAGATTTATTGCGCCTGAAGCAGTAATAAGCTCAACATCTCCTTCATCTCCTTCCTCAAGCCTTGCAGCATAAGTTCCTGAATGCTTCATTGCAGTCTGTATGTAGGCTTCATCTCCGTCAGTTCCGTAAAGTGCTGTCCATACGCTTGAGTTGAACCCGCTTATTCCTTCGCCTGTTGAATCCTCAAACCCATTTGAAAAAATTGAAGCTTTAGCTGAAGCTGAATACCTGCTTTCACTTTCTTCTTTCAATCCATCTGCAAGAATGTTCATGAGGCTTTCTTCATTTGATGAATCAGTTTTTTCAGTGAACACTGCCTGCTGTGAGACATACTCATCAAGCAAGGTCCCTTCTATTCCTGTTTCAGTTGCGGAAAACGAAAGCTCTGCTGCAAACAGTTCATTAAGGCTTTCATCTGCAGTCTGCGCAGATGCAGCTATTGATGCAAATGCAAGAATCATTAGTGCAGAAATCAAGCAGACTCCAGTCAGGAAGGATTTTTTCATTTTCTCCCACCCTTTGCCTTGCTTTGAGCATCAACAATTTCCCTTAGAATTATGTTTCCTTCTGCGTCTTCAACAAACCTTAATTTTGTCTTTGAATCCCAGCCTTTTTCGAGAGCAATATCTTTAGGTATTGTAATCTTGTACTGGCCATTATTGACAACTACATTAACCATTCTTGGCTTCTCTTTTTTTTCGCTGCGGTATTCAAATTAGTACTAATATAGTATTACTTTATTATCAAATTAGTACTAATTCCTTCATTAAGGTATATAAATGTTTCTGTTTGAAGAAGAGAGCGCTGCCTGGAAAACAAACTGGCTAAAACTATTTCTATCACCATCTTTCCAACCAAAAAATTTACACCCCTAACTGCTTCTTTTCCAGCACTGATTTATATACTTTTCGAATGCAGAAAAAATAAGAAAATTGATGAAAATGCAGCGCTAAACTGCAAACAGCATTGCCGCGCTCCGTGACTATTATTGCACCGCTTCTTTGCAGGAGTCACCTTTTGAGCAATGTCACACAAGAATTACTTCGCTTGGCGGCAATGCTTTTGTTTGAAATGCGCTTGGCGGCAATGAATTAGCATCAATAAAATTTTTTCTTTGCTGCCTGGACTGCGTATGCAAGTGCGCCTCCGCTAAGTGCAGTTGCAAGCTGCAAAGGCCCCATTGCAATAACCAATGCTGAAGGCACAATGCCAATCTCATAAAGCACAAATGCGGATGCAAAAAGGAACAATGCCTTTGCAAATGCGCCAAAGGCAAGTGTGAATGCATAGCTTTTCTTCATCTCAAGCCTGAAGTGCTTGAAAGACAGCGCAAGAATCGCATTGCCAACCCAAACAAATGGAATCATGTATGCAAGAAATATTGTAAAAGGCCCGAATACAATGCCTCTTGACAGCACTCCCAAAGAAGGAAGCATAATCACTGGAAGAATCCTGTATCCTTTCAGGTTAAGCGCTGCAAGGACTATTGCTGCATTGACTGCTGTTCCTACAATAAACTGCGGATGGCCTATAAAGAAAGGCATGAAAAAGCACAGTGCAGAATAAAAGAAAAGCTCTATGTTCTGGCAAACCCTTCCAACTGCATAATCCTGAAGCAGGCTGATTCTTTCAATGTATTTGTTTAGGTATTCCATAATCCTGGCTAAGCAAGGTTAGTTTAAATAAAATTATCACTTCTCCCCAGGAATTACTAAACATTATATAAGGATTTTGCAGAGTTTTGGCTATGGATTACGAGACTTACCCGGCATGCCCTGAGCTTCTTCCAAGGCTTCACAAAGAGCAGAATAGGAAAGGCTATGTTTCAGAAGAAGCAATGAAAAAGATAAGCAGGGAGCTTAAAATGCCTGTCTCAAGAATTTATGCTGCTGCATCATTCTATGCAAACATCTACACGCAGAAGCAGGGCAAATATTTGATTGAGATATGCAACTCTCCGTCATGCTACCTCAACGGCTCAATTGACATAATAAAAATAATTGAGAGGGAGCTGAAAATAAAATCAGGAGAGACAACAAAGAATGGCAGGTTTTCTCTTCACATAGGCTCATGCATAGGCTGCTGCGACAAGGCGCCTGCAATGATGATTAACAAGAAGATATACACCAATTTGACAGAAGCTAAAGTGCTGGAGCTGCTGAAAAAATGCAGATATTAAGAAAGACTGAACTTAAAGGATGGAAGAAGGCAAAGCAGCTCGGGCCTGAAAGCGTCATCTCATTAGTAAAGAAAAAAGGACTTACTGGAAGAGGAGGTGCAGGATTTCCTGCAGGCCAAAAATGGGCAGCTGTTGCATCCCAGCCTGAAAAAGAAAGGTATGTAATCTGCAATGCAGACGAGGGAGAGCCAGGCACATTCAAGGACAGGCTGATAATTGAGAAGAATCCTGAAACACTTGTTGAAGGGATAATAATCTGCGCATATGCAGTCCGGGCAAAAAAAGCCTACATTTACCTAAGGGCAGAATACACCTGCCTTATGAAAAGCCTTCAAAAAGCAGTGTCAAAAGTGCTGAAGGAATCAAAGGCAGATTTGGATATTGAAATCTTCCTGGGAGCAGGCGCTTATGTCTGCGGGTCTGAAACAGGAATAATCTCCTCAATTGAAGGATTAAGGGGCCAGCCAAGATTGAAAATTCCCTACCCAACAACAGAAGGCCTGTTTGGAAAGCCCACAGTTGTCAATAATGTTGAAACTCTTGCAAATGTTCCTCATCTTCTTGTTTTTGAAGACTGGACAGACAAGCTAAGGCTGCACTGCATTTCAGGAGATGTGAACAAGCCGGGAGTTTATGAGCTTCCGATGGGCACAAAGCTTTCAGAGATAATGGAAATGGCAGAGCCAAAGCTAAGGCCCAAGGCAGTTTATTTCGGGTGCTTCGGCGGATGCATGCCTTACAAAGGCAATGAAGACATGGCATTAAACCCTGAAAATGTCTGCGGAGAAAACTGCATGCTTGGGTCGTGTACACTGATTGTTGCAGATGAGTCAAAATCAATTCTGGAGATTTCAACAAATATAGCAAAGTTCTATGAGTTTGAGTCTTGCGGGAAGTGCACTCCATGCAGGGAAGGCACAATGAGGATTCTTGCAATACTTGAAAGGATAAGCCTTGGAAAAGGAAGGCAGGAAGACCTTCAGACACTCCAGGACCTTGGCGAAGTAATGAGAGACACTTCATTCTGCGGGCTTGGCCAGACAGCATCGCACCACATACTAAACGGCCTTAAGTTTTTCAGGGAAGAATTTGAGGCAAGGATTAAAAAATAAATTTAAAAACAAAATTAAAAATGAAAGTAACAGTCAACAAAAAGGAAATGGAGTTTGATGGAAGCAAAACCCTGCTTGCAAACCTCCGCGAGAAAGGCATAAAAATACCTACATTGTGCTATCAGGAGGGGCTTGAGCCTGAAGGAAGATGCAGGCTGTGCATAGTAGAAATCAAGGGAAAGCTTGTAACTTCATGCACTGAATTCCCCCAGGAGGGGATGGAAATACTGACTGAATCAGAGAAGGTTCTCAAGGCAAGAAAGATTAATGCTGAGCTTCTGCTTTCAAATGACACAAAAACCTGCCTTATTGAAAATACAGACCATGAGCTGTGCCAGATAATACAGGAGCTTGGGCTTGCAAGCGCAAGGTTTGACCCTAAAAAGAAATACAAGGTTGACCTTGGTGCTGCAGTCATAAGGGATGACAATAAATGCATAAACTGCGGAAGGTGCGTTGCAGTCTGCTCAAAAGTCCAGGCAACTTATGCAATTGACTTTGCGAGAAGAAGCAATAAGGAGCACGTAACTCCATATTCAGAGCATGACCTTTCTGAAGTTGCGTGCACCAAATGCGGCCAGTGCATTGCAGCATGCCCTGTTCAGGCAATAAGCGAGCGAGAGCATCTTTCAGAGGTGCTGAAGGCTCTCAAAGAGCACAGAAAGTATGTTATTGTGCAGACTGCGCCTTCAGTGAGGGCTGCTCTTGGAGAGGAGTTTGGCATGCCTCCAGGCACTCTTGTTACAGGCAAGATGGTTGCTGCGCTAAGAAGGTGCGGATTTGACAAAGTGTTTGACACAGACCTCGGAGCAGACATCACAATCATGGAAGAGGCATCAGAGCTTCTTGAAAGGGCTGAAAAAGGCGGGCCTTTCCCAATGATAACAACGTGCTGCCCTGCGTGGATTAAATTCATGGAGCATTTCCACCACGAGCTTATCAGCAACATGTCATCCTGCAAAAGCCCGCATGAGATGCTTGGAATGCTTACAAAGACATATTTTGCAGAAAAAAACGGGCTAAATCCTGAAAAAATAGTTGTTGTGAGCGTAATGCCATGCACTGCAAAGAAGTTTGAGTCTACACGGCCTGAGCTCAAGAGCGGTGTTGATTACGTGTTGACTACAAGGGAGGCTGCAAGGCTGATAAAGCACTTCAAGATTGATTTCAAAAATCTTCCTGATGAAGAGTTTGACCCTGCGCTTGGAGTTTCAACAGGCGCTGGAGTCATATTTGGAGCTACAGGCGGAGTGATGGAAGCAGCATTGAGGACTGCATACGAGCTGGCTTCAGGAAAAACCCTTTCCAAGATTGAGTTTGACCAGCTTAGGGGAATGGACGGAATAAAAGCAGGAACAATAATAATCAAGGGAAAAGAGATAAGGTTTGCAGCTGCAAACGGCCTAAGAAATGCTGTGCGGCTTCTTAATAACAAGGAAAAATACCACTTCATTGAGATTATGGCATGCCCTGGAGGGTGCATAGGCGGAGGAGGCCAGCCAATACCTTCTACAAAAGAAATAATCAAGAAAAGAATGCAGGCAATATACAAGCAGGACTCGCTTATGCCTCTTAGAAAGTCTCATGAAAACCCTGTGGTGAAGCAGATTTACGCTGAATTCCTTGGAGAGCCATTGAGCAAAAAGGCGCACAAATACCTGCACACAAGATATTTCAAGAGAGAGCCGTACTGAAGCATTGCCTTGCTTAAGGCCAAAACTCAAACCTTATTCTTGTGCGAGTTCGTCGCGAGGGGATGCTCCCTACGGGAACGCAGAACCCTGTTTTTTAAGGGCAGGAGTTTTGGAGCAAGGCAAAAGTACACTGATTGTTGAGCATTGCCGCGCTTCGTGTTGTTTATTGAACTACTTCTTTGCAGGAGCCACCTTTCGAGAAATGTCCAGAACAAGTACTCCGCTTGGCGGCAATGCAAATTTCCCAGAACTCAATTCCGGCTGGCCTTTATTTTATGCACATCACCAAAATCATAAAATTTATATATGCAGGAGGGAGATTTCAGGCAAAGAGGTGAACATTATAGCACTTACAACATATGACTGGATTTACGGCACTGCCACAATTGCAGTTGTTTTTCTATCAATAGTTGCAGGCGCTCTTGCAATCTCTTTATTCAAGTCGTCTTTCAGGAGCAAAGAGCTGAAAGCATGGAGATTCCTTATAATTGCACTTGTGCTTTTTGCAGTTGAAGAGGCAGTTGGAGCGCTGAAGATTTTCGGCATATACTCAACTCCCCACCTCACACATGTAATTCCAGGGTTTATTCTTGCAGCGATGATTGCAGCAATTGTGAATCAGATATACATCAATAAGGGGTGCGCCTGATGGCTGATTTTTATGCTGCCTTGGGAACTGTTGCGCCTTTCTACAATCTTGCGCTTGTCATAATAACCATTGCGCTTTTTGCAGTGCTGTTCAATACTCCAAGCAGAAAGGCTTTCATGAGGCCATGGCACCTATTCTTTGCGTGCATATGCCTTTTTATTGCTGAAGAAGTCCTCACAATTGCAAGGGCTGCTGGCATGCTTAAATTTATACCTCAGCATTTCAACGCATTCTTTGAGTTTGCAATAATTATAATATTCATTTACATAGTCCTTATCCAGAAAGAGTATGTTAAGAAGCATCACCTTTGAGATGATGTTTGCTCAATAAAATTTTCAACTACAGCAAAGATTTCATCCTTCTGCTCGCCTGCAATAAGCACGTGGCTTCCTTTTTCAACCCAGACAAGCTCCTTGCTGGATGAGCTTATTTTATTGAATATGTAATCTGCGCTTTCAGGCTTGACTGTAGCATCTTCCATAGACTGGATTATAATTGCAGGTTCATCTATTTCTGAAAGCGACTTCTTCATCAGGCTTACCATGCTGGCAAGCTCTGCAGCTGCTGCTGTCGGCCTCCTGCTATAATAGTAGGGCTCAATTGATTCTTCAATCTCTTTTTCAGAATATTCAACAAAGTATTTGCCAAGCCAGGCAAATTTTACTCTCCAGTCCTGAAAGAAAATCGGAGCGCCTATTGAAATCACTCCGCACAAATCCTCATTCTCTGCAAGCATAAGTGAAAGCGCAGCTCCTGCTGACATGCCTGCAGCAAAAACACAATTAAAATCCTTGTTTAGGAGTGCAAGGCTGGAGTTTGCCTTTGAATGCCATTCTTCCCATTTTATATCCTTGAGAGTTTCAGGAGATGTTCCATGGCCTGGAAGCAGAGGGCTGTAGACAAAAAATCCTTTTGATGCAAGGTGTTCTGCAAGCTCCTTCACTTCCCAGGGAGATGCTGTAAATCCGTGCATGAGAAGCACTGCTGATTTTGCGCTTTCATTTCCAGCAAAAAAAGGCTCATTGCCAGGCCTTAGCCCAATGCTGATGTCCTTGTCAATTTCAGCCTGTATCTCATTTAGTGATGCCGCAGCACTGCATGCAAATATCAAGAATGCAAAAGCAAGAAGAGGGATATGCCTCATCTTTTGGCCCTCTGAATTAATCTGGTGTTTTGCGCTATGAAATCCCTCATGTAAATCTCAAGCTTCTTTGACCTGACAAGCCCAAGCTCGTCGCAAATTCTGGAAAAATCATTGTAGACATCGCTGTCTATCAGGAAGTTGTACCTGTTTTTGCCTGATTTTTTGATTGCCATGTTGTTCTGATTATTTTTATTATGATTATTTTTAGTGTGTGTATAGATACACACTAAACCTTTTTTGGTTAATTTTGATTCAACTTGAATTCATCACTTCTTGATTCTGTAAAGGTGCTCAAGCTCCTTCAGCTTTGACCTCAAGTCATCCAGCTTTGCCTTGCTTGCAGATTCGCTTATTTCGCCCATTTGTTCTGCACTGCGCTTTATGCTCCTCAAATTTCTCAGCATTCCGAGGCTGAATGTTCTCTTGAGCTTTCCTGCAAAATTCCTTGCCAGGCTCATTATCTTGTATGCAATGCCCATCCTGTAGTTCATTGACTCAAGCTGGCCTGTAGCCTTGACAATGCTTGCATGCGCCCTGTACATCTCAAGCCTCATGTTCAGGCCTGAAGATTTGGCATACCATTCAAGGCATGCAAGATAAACTGCAATGAACGCAACTCCGCCTGCAACAACCGGCAGGTATGTTCCGAATGCTATCAGGAAGACTGCTGCAAGCACTGCTGCAATTCCTGACAATGACAATGCCCATGCCAAAACCTTGTAGCTGACCCATTCTTCGCGCACAAGCTTGTGGTAGGAATAATATCCTGAAACCATAAATGATGCAATTACCATCAGGTAAATCAATATTGGCACAGCAAGCCCTATCCAGTCAATTACTTTTCTCGCAAGAGTTATCACCATGCCTGGCTTCTCGACTTCTGGGCATTTGATGCATGGGCCTCCGCAGTCAACTCCCTCTTCTCCCTGGTTTAGGATATTGTCATAACAGGTTGGGATGTATTCGCAGCTTCTCTCCAGCAGTGGAAGTGAATTTTCTGTTCCGCATGTGTGCATGTCCATGCATTGCCTTGTCTGTGTTCCTGAAGAGTTGCAGTATCCCCATGCATCGCACCACCAGTTTTCAATGCAGACGCACTCGCCTTCAATGCACTCTTCTATGAACTCGCACTCGTCAACAATGCCGATATCCCTGCAGTAATCATTGTCAAATGAGCCGCAAAGTGCAACATTTCCGCCTAAGCAGTATCTTTCTCCTGGGTTGTCGCACTCATGCTCGCATGGAACTCCGCCTCCTCCGCCACCTCCACTTGAAGGCTCTGGCGCTTCAGCTATTGTGAAATTGTAGCTGTCCTCAAGAAGCACTCCGTTCCTGCTGACTAAGGTTATATTATTGTCATCAACCAATGCAACATATGCCCTGTATGTTCCTGCGCCGTGCGTGTTTAGGCTTGTGTTCCAAGGAGTCCAGTAGTCATCAATATCCACTCTTCCGTCAGCGCTTAGGTTTATGTTGTCAGGCCCTGTGTAATTAACAAGATAGTCATCAACCCAGGCAGAGCCTGTCCAGAACTGCACTTTCATAAGCACATATGCTGTAAGATTGATTAATGCAATGTTTACTGTGTCATTTGCCTGCTGCCATGCATAAGTTGAGTTTGAGCAGGACACATTCCAGTCATGGACTGCAGAAAGGTTGAATGTTCTTGAGTATTCGTGCAGTCCTGATGTTGAATTGAATGACATTAAGCTTCCTGAAGAGCTGTTGAAGAATATGCTGCACTGGCCTGCAATCTGCACTGTTCCATTTGTGTAGTTTGCCCAGAACAGGACAGTGTCTCCAAGATATCTTGTCTGCGAGCCTGCCTTTGCGTCTGTCTCATCCCATATTGAAAGATTTGAGTCCTTGAGTATTGTAAGATTTGAAGACTGCAGGTATGCGCTGTAATCAGTTCCGTCATAAGCCCTTGCTTTGCAGCTCCAGTTCTCTCCCTCAAGAGTGTAGGATGAATCAAGCACAGAAACATTCACAGTTGCATTTGATAAATAGTAAGTTGGCGAAGTGTTGAATGACTTGTTTACTGCTCCGTTCTTGTACCAGTTTCCTTCATACCTGACAGTGTCATTGTCAAAGTCTTCAGCTCTTGCATAACAGGTAATAATGTTTCTTGGGCCTGGGCCTAATGGCCTTGCATATGCATCAAGCATTGAAGGCGCTGTGTTCTGCACAATAAAGCAGTATGTTGATGAAGTGTTTGAGTTTCCAGAAGTGTCATTTGCCCAGTAGTGCCAGCAGACACTTCTTCCTTTTGAAAGGTTGATGAATGAGGTTTCTGATGCGTTGTACTGGGCTCCGCTTATGCTTGCTGTCTTATTGGTCCAGTTTCCGCTTGCATTTGTCGAGAATATGTATGAGTCCAGCGCAAGATTGTCAATTGTGATGTTTGCAGTAAAATTCTGCGCCTGCCTGAATCCTGCAGAGTAGTTTATTGCATTGCTGAATACAGGCGCAGTTGTGTCAGGAGTTATCTGCACAGTAAAGCAGTAAGTTGAGGAAGTTGCATTGTTGTTTGAAGTGTCATTAGCCCAATAATACCAGCAGACAACGCTTCCTGCAGCAGCAGTCACATTTGCACTTTCAGAAGCATTATGCTGCGCTCCAGAAATGCTTCTTGCACTTGTGTTAACCCAGCTTCCACTTGCATTTGTAGAGAATATATAGGCATCAAGTGCATTGTTGGTTATCGTGATATTCGCAGTAAAGTTGTGATTCCTCCTGAAATCCACAGAATAGTTAGCTGCGTTGCTGAAAACTGGTGCATTTAGGTCTGGCAGCTGCCTTATTGTAATATTCTGTGAAGTGCTGTACGCTCCCTGTGCTGTTCCGTCATAAGCTCTTAGCCTGCACGCCCACTTTTCTCCTGGCAGTGTGAATGATGAATTCAGCGTTGAAACATTGACAAGCATTGAAGGAGTGTAATTCGCAGGGCTTGTGTTGAAAGTCAAGTTCTGTGCTCCGTTCTTGAGCCAGTATCCATTATAGGAAACATTGTCAGCATCTGCGTCTGTTGAATTCACCCAGCAGGTAATGCTTTCATTTGTGTAATTCTGAATTGTTGTTGAATTGACAAATACTGTGCTTATGGCAGGAGCTGTGTTTGCAAAAGCGCCTCCTGTGATTGTGACATTAAAGCTTGGAGTTTCTGCATAGCTTCCTGTAAAATATGCAAACATCTTCCAGGATGTCCCTATTTCACCTGTTGCATTCACAACCCAGGAAACATTGCAGGATTCTCCAACATTCATGCTTGCAAGGCATGAAACATAAGTTCCATTTGTTGGATTCTGGCTTGTTGTATAGAATGGAGTTCCTGAATTCATTGGAACAACTCCAGGGTCTCCTGCATCAAACTGCTTTGTTGCTGTTTTTGTGTTGCTTGCGTTGTCTCCTGCATCCACCTTGCAGGTGTAGCTTCCAATTGTAGGTATTTTATAAGATGAGCTATTCCAGATTGTTCCTGTTTTTGTTCCGTTGCCAAGGCTGACTTGGGTTGAGTTAGGAAGTATTATTGTAAAATTGACATAGCTGATTGAAGTTGTTGCAGACGTGACATTCGCAATGCAGTTTATGGTTGTGTTCTTTCCAATGTCTGAAGGAGTTATGTTTATTGGGCTGATTGTGATTGGGTTTGGCAAGGCTTGAGCTCCTCCGCATGAGTTGTTGAAAATCATGACTGTGCCATTAGTCCAGTTGTATTGAGTAGCTGCATACAGCCAGTCAGAATCGCAGTAGACGCTCTTGACTTGGGCAAACGGCGCATCAAACACGTCTTCAATTGACCATCCGGTTTTGTTGATTTGCATAACCCATCCGTCAGTATACCAGTCATCAAATCCTCCCTGATAGGTATAGTAATCATCGCCTTTGTGAATATCCATGCCCATATAGTAAGATGAAGGGTTGCCGTAAGAATTGTTGGTGTCGTTCCAGTAGAAAACCTGGGAATGCGTTGTTTTATTGAAAACCTGCATAAACCCTTCCCAATTCGCTGAAAGCCTTCCAGTGATGTAAATATATTTGTCATCCACATCAATTCCCATAATGTCGTCGCACCCTGCATCAGCAGCAAGTGTTGTTGCAGACTGTGCAAAATTGCTTTTGTTGTAGATATAGACTGTGCAGTCCATGCTGCCTACATAAAGCGAATTGTTGTCCTGGGTGATTCTTCTTCCAAAGTCTGAAGCACCTGTCAGGTTGTAAAGATTCCTGAACTGACTGTCTGTCTTGTTGAAAACCCTGATTCTGGGGGATATTGCACCCCACATTGTGCTTGCATAAATATAATTTTCATCTGAGATTATGCTTGCAATGCTTCCCCCAAGATTTGAAGAGTTGTAAATCCATGCAAAAGGAGTTGAAGAGTCTGTCCTGTTCCAGATGTGAAGCACTCTTGACCTGCCGCCTCCATAAATGTATTTTTCATCAGCATAGACTGCCTGCAGGCCGTTTGACGACTGGCCCAGCATAGTGTAATAAGTAAGGTTCTTGTGCCACATGTAAATTCGTGAATCGCAGTTGCTGTTGCAGTCTGTTGCTGCATAAATGTAATCCTCATCTGCATACACATCCTGAATATAATCAGTTGGGCCTGTGAGGTTTGCAACATTCTGCAGAGGGTCAAGAGTTGCGCCGAGGTTTGTGCACACTCCGCCAGGGTCTCCTGTGCAATAAATAGTTGCGTTAACAACAAAAGTCTGGCTCTGGTTGACTTCAATGTTCCCTGTAGGGAATAAGATTGTTGCATTTCCAATAGTGCCTACAGCATTTGGCCTTACTGTCAGATTATTGCGCATTGCATAATCTCCCAGCACTTCTCCGTCATATCCTGAAATCCAGCAGCTCCAGTTGTCTCCAGCAGTTGTGTAATTTGAAGTAATAGTTGAGACGTTTGCAAGCACACCCTGCGTGTTGTTCTCCAGCCTGATTCCATAAATAGTGTAAATCATTAAGTCGTAATAATTAGGGTCTGTTGCATTTGTGTAGCCTGCAGCAAAAATCCTGCCTTCATCATCAACTGCAATGCCTTCTGCAAAGTCATCCTGCAATGTCCCAAAATAAGAGCTCCAAATCTTTGTTCCGTTTGGATAGACTGAAATAACATTAAAGTCGTGCATCCCAATTTCATCGCTGTCAGTTTCAACAAATGAAAGAGCTAAGCCGCCGACGCCACCTCCAAGAACCAATCCTGAAGTTGCAGAGATTATTATGCTGCCTTCAGGGCTGATAGCAGCATCTGTGCCATAGACTTCTTCAGAGCTTGTGTTGTAAGAGCTGTTCCAAATCTCTGAACCGGAGCTGTTGAATTTTACTGCAAGCACCCTGGTCTTGCCTGGGAGGAATATTTTTCCAACAACAATTAAGTTTCCTTCTTCATCAAGCACAATTGAGTTTCCAGTAGCATTTGCTTTGGGCCACATTTTTGCCCATTTTTCAGCGCCTGTTGAATTGTACTTAACCAGAGTCATGTTGGGGTTTTCCTGGTTGTTTCCTGCGCTGGTGATTCCCACAACAAATACATTGCCCTGGCTGTCAACTGCAACTCCAGTCGCATCATCCTTGTTGCCGTTGAAGTCTTTTGTCCTGTTCCAGAGCAGGCTGCCGCTTGAGTTGTAAACAACAGTAAGCATATTCCTTAAAGTGCTGTTTTGGATAGTGCCTGCAGCAGCAATCATGTTAGGCCCTATTGCAGCACTTTCTGCGCTTGTCTCCAAATATCCTGTTGTGCATGCTCCTGTATAAAGAGTGTTGTTCCACAGCTTTGCGCCTGAAGAATTGTATTTTACAACCCAAATCCTCTCGCAGTTCGAGCTGCTTGTAGACATTCCTGCAACAACTACATTATCTTCCGAATCAACAGAAGCATCTTTTAGAACATCATGTCCTGAAGAGCCTGAAGGATCCTCTGTCACATTCCAAAGGTAGTTTCCTTGAGAATCAAACTTGACAGTAAAAAGGTCGCCCTGGTTGGGGTCTTTTTCTCCTGCCATAATAACATTTGAATTGCTGTCAACTGCAATGCCATATGCAACCTCATCATTTGATGCCCTTCCAAAAGTCCTGTTCCAGCCGTAGAACTGCTGGACTCCATTCTTGAACCAGAATCCAGTATATGTAATATTGTCTCCGTCAATGTCAGTTGCATTTGCATAGCAGGTTATGTTTTCATTTGAATAGTTGTATTGAGTTGTTGAGTTGACAAATACATTTGTTACAGCAGGTGAATAATCTCTGATATGCACAATGTTGCTTGAGTTGTAACCTGATGCGCCTGCTCCGTCAGATGCAGAAACGCTGCAGTACCAGTCTTCTCCCTTTGTTGTGTTGCCAGAGCCGATGGTGTCAATGAGTGCAAGCTCTCCTTCTGTCTGGTTCTGAAGCTCAAAGCCGTGGTATTTCAGCATGAGCATGCTTCTTCCTGAAGATGAAAGAAGCCTTCCGCCTATAACCGGCTCATCTTTGCTGTTTAGCGCTATGCCCCATCCTCTTTCATTTCCATACCAGTATCTCTTTTTTGCAGAAATCAGGCTTCCTGTTGAATTATATCTTAAAAGCAAAAGTTTTGCAGTGCTTCCTGAAGCCGAGTCTGCAATTCCTGAAACATAAGAGGTGCCGTCTGAAGTTACTGCAATTCCGTCTCCTTCATCATTCAAGTTAAGCCCTCCAAATGTCCTGTTCCATAAAATGCTTCCTGTAGAGTTCAGCTTGACAGTCCATACATCCTTGTATGATGAGCTTCCGTTTCCGAATGAGCCTGTAAGGCCTGCAACATAAATATTTCCTGCATTGTCAAGAGCTATGCTTTTAGCAGATTCTGTTCCTGAACCCCCAAAAGTTGTGTTCCATACCTGGCTTCCTGAAGAGTTGTACTTAACAACTGCAAAAAGTGAATTGCCAGGCCCGACATATACATACCCTGCAGCAAATGCATTTCCATAGCTGTCTACCGCTATGCCCATTCCCTCAGTATCATTATTATAGTTTGTAAAAAGCTTGTTCCACAAAAGGCTGCCGCTTGAATCGTATTTCAAAATCCACATTTCAGAATTGCTTCGTATAGTGTCAGTCTTTTTTCCTGCAACATAAATGCTGTTCCCCGGGCCTATTGCAACAGCATTTCCAAAATCCTGAAGCGAGCCTGAATCCCCATTTGTAATATTCCAGATGTGGTTTCCGTTTTTGTCAAATTTCAGAAGCCATAAATCCAAGCTGGTGCCTGCCGACCTTTTTCCTGTAAGGATGATGTTATCATTAGAATCTACAGCAACCCCTTTTGCCTCTTCTGAATATGAGCCCCGCTTAAGTGTTTTAGACCAAGCTAAAGTTGAGTTGGGATAGTATTTTGCAAATGAAAGGTTGCCGCCGAGCTTTCCTGCAATCAGAATGTTGTCTTCAGAATCAACTGCAACAGCAAATGCTTCATCATTCGTGCTTGCCTGGCCGTCATTTATTGAGCTATAGCTTTCATAAAACTGCTGCACTCCGTCCTTGTACCAGTAGCCGTAATAGCTTACATTGTCTCCTTCTGAATCTGTCGCGTTTGCATAGCAGAACAAGTCTTCATTTGTGTAATTTGTTGTGTATGTTGCATTGGCCTTGGCCTGCGCAATTGATGGGGCGCTGTTTCCGGTTATGTTGAATGAATCAATCAAAGTCAGGTTTGCATAGCTCAAATTGTTGAAGCAGCTTGCATTGAAGTAGAATATGCCTCCAGTGCTGAAGCTCTTGTTGTATTCGTAAAGCTCGCTTGTTGCATTAAATGTCATATTGACTTTTGAAGACCAGCTTCCTGTTGAGTTTTCCCTGAACTCGCAGTATACTCCTGTTCCGTTTATTGAGCTTCCGTCTGCAGCATCTGTGTAGTTTGCGTAGAACTTGACTTTTTCATTAGGGTATTTTGCAGTGTAGTCTGTGTCATCCCAGATTGTGAGATTAGTGCCCTCTGCTGTTGTGAATGCTGTAAAGTGCGACACTGTAAAGTTAAGAGTGCTTCCGTTCCAGAAATAAGGAGTGCACGACGGGTCTGTTGTTCCGTTGCATATGAAAAAGTTCACATTGTCATAGCTGAATTTTATTATTGGGTCTGCCCATGAAAGCCCGTAAAGCGAGATGTTTGCGCTTGTGTTGAACGATGGGTGCAATGCTGAAGTGTTTACAAAAATCCAGTTGTCTGATATGTTTATGTTTGCGTCAAAATCCTGGTTTGTTGCATTAACAGGACCAGGCCAGGTTATTCTTCCGCTGCCTAAAACTTCGAGTATTGCATTGTAGATATTTCCCGGAGTTGGGTGGTTGTCAAAGTCTGTTGTTGCTCCGTCATAATTGGAATAGTTTGCATTTGCTCCGCTGCCGGCAACTGTGAAGCAGTAAGTTGATGAAGTTGCATTGTTGTTTGAAGTGTCATTAGCCCAGTAGTACCAGCAGACTGTGCTTCCTGCAACAACTGTTACATTTTCCTGCTCTGAAGCATTATGCTGCGCTCCTGAAATATCCCTTGCACTTGTGTTCACCCAGCTTCCGCTTGCATTTGTAGAGAATATATATGCATCAAGCGCAGTGTTTGTTATTGTGATGTTCGCAGTAAAATTATGGTTTTCCCTAAAATCAATTGAAGTGTTTACTGCATTGCTGAATGTCGGCGCATTTGTATCCATAAAAACAACAAGAGGCAGGTAGTCGATTTCGCCTGATGCAACTGTGTAAGTTGTACTGCCAAGCCCATCCTGCGGGCTTCCATCAACTCCTGTGTAATTGTCCCAGTAGTTGCCTCCAATAAAAGGCCCGCCTATAATATTTGTTCCAGCAGTTTTGGTAATATTCCATTTGTTTACTGCTCCTGAAACAGAATAAACGTTGTTTGTGTTGTTGAATTTGTTGTTGTAGATGTAATTATTGTCAAAGTACTGCGAGCTTATGCTTAGTCCGTAATCGTCAGAATTCTGGATTATGTTTCCTGAAATATTGTTGCCGTATGAATATGGCGAAACAGTGCCCAACCCAGAAATGTAAATTCCGTTTCCAGAGCCGTCTGTTCCTGAATTGTTGATTATGTTCCCAATAATCTTGTTCTGCCTTTTATAATAAGCATTGCTTCCATAAAAATAAATTCCGTCATCATCACAGTTTGTGATTGTATTATTGAAGAGTGTATTGTTGTAATTGGTGCCTTCAAGGTAGATTCCTGCATTGGTGGAATCATTGATAAGGTTTCCGCTGATTAAATTATAATTAGAGAGTGAAGCCAAATAGATTATATTGCTTCCAACACCTTTGGCGTTTATCCTATTGTTTGTTATTTGGTTATAGCTTCCTCCGTTAATATAAATGTTCACTGCATTTGTAGAAGGAGCATTGGTAATATTATTTAGCGAAACATCATTATAACTCCCTATTCCTAAATTTAATGCAATGCTATATGTGACCTTGTTAAAGTTATTTTGCCTGATTTTGTTCTTGGCTGAAGTAGAGGAAAGCAAAAGCCCTCCTTTTTCAAAATAGTTTCCAGTCAAACTATTGTTTGAGGAAGTCATGCTGACTGCATACTGGCCGCTGCTGTTGAAGAAGCTGTTCTTAATCGTTGCATTATGCGATTGTACATAAACAAGATTGATCCCATTAATTCCCTGATTTAAAAAAGTGCAGTTGTCTATGATCATATGGTCTGAATAAGGTGCATAAATTCCATATGAAAAATATTTGAAAATGCTGTTTGCAACTGTTATATTTTTCTGAACAGGAGATGAAGCTCCTGAAGTGTAAATTCCATATTTCTCGGTTACTCCTAAATTGTCAAAAATAGAATTATTTACCAGAACTCTGTGTGAATTAAGGATCATCCCGCTTGCATCAATTTCATGGGCTGTTATTTTTTTGACAGTTATGTTGTCAATTTTTGAATCATTTGTTTTCCAGAAGATTATTCCATGGCTGTTGTTTGCAAAATTTAAATTTTGGACAGTTATGTTTTTGCAGCCGATGCATGCAAGCATGCTTATATTGCTGGAATCATAAACTTTGTTCTGCTCTTTCTGAAGCCAGTACAGATATTTTCCGTTTATCAGGTTTGTCTGGCCGTTTGTTGTTATGTTAAACTGGCTGTGGATGGTCGAAGATCCATAAAAAGTAAATCCTCTTGATGTTGAACTGCAGTTGTTTCCTGAAAAGTAAATATTTTGGGAGTTTCTTATCCAATAGCATGAATCTCCTGTTTGTATTTTGTTTCCGATAACTTTTGCTTTGTTTACTGATGAAATAAAAATTCCGTATCCATTTGCTTCTGTTGAAACTCCAGTTCCAAAATTTTGCACTGTGTTATTTTGGATTAATACTCCAACTGCAGGGTTGCTGTTGTAAAGATATATGCCCATGTCTCCGCAGTTCTTGAAAGTGTTGTTGTAGATCTTGGCGTTGCTGCTTGCAGCATTAATGTAAATGCAGTCATCTGCCGTGCTATCCCCTGCCTTAAAGACTGTGTTATTGAATACCTCAGTGTTTTCTATGTCTGTAAAAGACATGCCCCTGCCCTTCAAAGAATAAAAAGTATTGTTGTAGACTTTGCTTTCTTTGCCATTAAACTCAAAAGAGTGAGCATAATTTTCACCGGGATCGCTTTCATTAAATGTGTTGTTATAGATAGTCATATTAATTCCGGACGCAATACTGGCTCTTTCATAAAACTGGCTGTTTCTGATAAGTCCATGCTTTGAACTTGAACTGAGCATGTAAAAGTCATAAGCCTGGTTGTTAGAGATGCAGTCTTTTAGCGTTGATTCAGAAAAAGTAAAATAATCCTTTAAATCATACAAATAGTATCCATAGAATGTTTTTGAGACACTCGTATTTTTTATGCTTAACCTGCTTACCCATTTTGCAAGTATGCCATAACTTGTTGAATAAGTAATATTTCCGGTGATATTCACATTTTCAATGCTTACGTTGCTTCCGTTAAAAACAATTATATTTCCACGAAGGATTCCATTAGGATTAATATTCTTAATAACAGAATTAGAGGTGTTATAGAATATAACCGCATGCGAGTTGTTTGAAATCAAGGTTTCTTTTAAGGTGATATTATTGCAATATGTGCAGGCAAGCATGCTTATGTTATTGAAATCATAAACCTTGTTCTGCTCTTTGCTTAGCCAGTAAAGGTATTTCCCATTAATCCTGTTTGTCTGGCCATCGGTGGTTATGTTAAAGATTGATACCGCACTTGAGGATGTTATATCCCCTAAATCAATTCCAAATGTTGCATTTTCTATTGTGTTGTTTGAAAGATAGGTATGGCTGCTGCCAATTATGCCCAGCCCAAATTTTTTCAGTTTTTGGGCTGTATTGTTTATTAATCTGTTATAATTTGAAGAAGAAAGATAAATTCCATAAGCTGCCCCTGTTCCAGTCATGCCATCTATAATATTGCCGGTTATGTTGTTTCTGCTCCCGGGATATACATGCAGGCCATATAAATTAGAAATGTTGTATATGCGGTTATTGTGTATCTGGTTGTAGCTTCCATAATTATAAATTCCGTCATTGAAATTTTTTATTGTGTTGTTAATAATCCGGAGATAATCTGAAGCCCCGCTTAAATAAATGCCCCACTTGGTCCCAATACCAGATGTAGTTTTTTCAATTTTGTTTGAAGTTATGTTGTTCCTGTCCCCATCAATAATCAGCCCATAACTTGAGGAAATGTTGTATACTGTGTTGTTATGTATCTGGCTGTAGCTGCTGTATGCCTGAATTCCAATACCTACATTTTTTACAGTATTGTTGATTATCCTGTTGTAGTCTGCGTTGGGGTATACATAAATTCCTACATTACTGCTTGGTCCGTTTTCTACAAAATTAGAGGTTATGTTGCTTCTGTCTGCGCCATAAGTTCCATCCATATTTATTCCCTTTACTGCAAAAGTTTTAATCTTGTTTCTTTCAATCTGGTGGTAGCTGCCTCTCACATAGATTCCTGTTCCTACTGATGAAAGGCTGTTGTTGATAATCCTGGATCTGTAAGCTGCATTAGTCCCTCCAAAATAAATGCCATAATATGATAATGAAAGCCCTGTGTTGTTTATTGTGTTGTTCTCAATGTAGAATTTGTCTCCAACTGTGTAGATTCCATGCTGAATCATTCTTTTTATTGAATTATTGTAGATATACCATGTGTCCTGTGTAGCTGAATTTGCATAAATTCCTGTGCTAAAATTTGCAATCATGCAGTTTTTGATTGTGATATTGTCTGCTGTGCTTGTAGTTGAATAGATTCCATAATCGGTTCCACTATAATCTCCCCTAAGTTTATACCCTTTGCAGTCAAGGCTTACATTTGCAATGCTGATAGTAATGCATGTTCCGGTAGTTGACAAGTCTGCAGAAAGGTCATAATCTCCAGATGAGCTGATTGTGTATGGGCATGAAGCTATTGTTGTTGCCTGCGCAGAATACTGCTGTTCTGGCTGTGTTTCAGGCAATTCCTGCACCTCAAATAATGGCTCTTCAGCAGCAGGCTCTTCAGAAATTTCATCATGCAATGTTTCATTCTGCTGCGCATTTTCATCATTTAAAGCTTCATCATTTTCCGATTCCAGAAGCGCATCTCCAGCAGCAAAAACAATCTCCTGGCCTGTCGTGAACTCTGAATCTGAAGCATAAGCTGTGATTGAAGCTGTTCCTTCAAATCCTGCTTCAGCAGATGCAGTCAGGATGCTTCCGCTTAATTCAACAGCAATGCCTTCTGCCTGTGTTGCAAGATAGGTTAGCTCATCATTTTCATTGTCAATAAAGTATTGCACCAAATCTATTGAGGCAGATTCATCTGGAGAAATGCTGAACTCATTTTCACCGTGCCAGTAAGGCGCAGTGTTGGAAGCTGGCTCAGCAGGTATTGAATAATTATCAGGAGAAATGTCCTGAAGGGATGCAAGGCCTGTAAGATTTGCCTGCTCAAGTATCATTGCGCCTGAAACAGAAACAATAAGGAGAGTGCTGATTAGCAAAACTGCCTCAATTCCAGTCATTGCCTTCTTGCTACTGGGCATTTTGCCTCCTGCTTTTTATCTTCTGCAAAAGCTGCCTGTTTTCATCAATAAATGATTTCATATAAATCTCAAGCTTCTTTGACCTGACAAGCCCAAGCTCGTCACAGATTGAAGAGAAATCATCGTAGACAGCGCTGTCTATCAAAAAGTTGTACCTGTTTTTATTTGACTTTGGCCTTGCCATTCTTAGTGTGTGTATAAATAACTATTAATTTACATTCTGATATATAAATGTATCTAAATATTCATTGATACACATATATAAACTTTGCTGTTTTCCACCCCTGAAAAACAGCTAGTCTGTGATGTAGACAAGCTCGCCTTCTATATATGAATCCTTGTCAGTCCTTATGTCAACATAGGCATAAGTCATCATTGTAAATGCTGCTGTGCTTGAATTTGCAAAAAGCAGGTCATAGTCTTCTGCATAAACCTTGTATGAATACGTTCCGTTTGTATAATCAGTAAAATTGTAATTCCATATCTGGGAGCTCGCATTAAACATTGTAAAGTTTGTTTCTGATTCTCCTGGCGGCGTAACTCCTACTTTGACAATATGGATGTTGTCCTGGCCGTTTCCGTCTGTAACATTTGCAGTGATAAGCACTGTGCCTCCAAGCCCTGTAATTGAAGGCGAGTTTGAAATTGAGTTTATAACAGGCGGAACAGGAGTGAATGCAGGGTCCAGAGTAAAGTAGAACAATGAGCTGTTTCCAAAGCTGCTGAAGTAAGTATCATCAAAGCAAGATACATGCCACCTGTATGTTCCGTTCGCAACATAAGCAACAGTAAAGTTGTTCTGCGCATTGTTTGTTATTGAAGCGTCAGTCTGATTCAGTGTTCCGTTAATGTACAATGAGCAGTTTGCAACACCTGTTTCATCTGAAACATTGTATCTGAAAATCACTGTGTGGTTCCATGGATGGGAGTTGTTTGCAGGGAAAACCAGAGTGATTGAAGGCCCTTGAAAGCTGGTATCAAGAACTGGGTCGCACGGGTCTCCCAGGCCGTCTCCGTCTGAATCCTGCTGGTATGGGTTGTATAGGTCAAGGCAGTTGTCGCACTGGAGATTATAAACAGGAGAAGTTATTCCTTCTGTGAATCCGTCTTCGTCAAAGTCTGCAAATGCACAGCTCCAGTCAGAACCTGAACTTGCAAGATTGTTGCAAATGTAGAACACTCTTAATTCTGAATATGCAATATCACTGTCTTCATCTTCAACCCAGACTCTTATGAAATACTTGCCGTCAGCAAGAGAAGGCAGATTAAATGAAACATTAAGCGATGCTGTGTTTGAGTTCTGCGCTGAAACATTTACAGGATTGCTTATGACACTGCCTGAAGCATTCAATATCTCAACAACAAACTCCTTTCCATTAAAAGTGCCGGAACTTGCAGTCCTTGCAGCAGCCTGCACCCACAAAGTATTAAGCGAACCATTGTAGAAAGGCACTGCAGTAATCCCATAAGTATTGTTTCTCACAGACTTCAGGGAAATTGAAGTGAACTCGGAAACAACATTAAATGAAATTACCCTGCTTGATTCTGGACCATTATTATCAGCATAATCCTTTGCGTATGAAGTCAGGTTTACTGTAATATCGTCTGTTACTGCACTGCTTGTCATGCCTGTGCAGGTTGTAGCCTGATAAGCTGTGTTGTAGAATGCTGCATTGTCTGACTTCAGATAGCATCTGTAAATGTTTGAGTTGTAAGTTGGATTGTCAGAAACATTAACTTTCATATAATATGTGTAGCCGTAGGTCGCATTAATAATAGAGTCTGACAAAGTTGCACCCTCAACAATTATTGCGCTTGGAGCATAAGGCGCATTGTTCTCAAACAGCTGAGTTGTATATGAAGATTTATCACCAGATGTTGGATCTGAGTTAACATATGCCCACAATGATTTTGCTGTTTGAGGAGCGCTGTAAGTCTTGCATGTCAAATTATAAGAATATGCTCCGAATGATGTTCCATTGCCCTGTACTGCAATGTAATTGTTTGACTGGCTTGAAACCTGGAATTGGGTGTTTGGCTGAACAAGAGTGCAGCTTGTTCCGTTGTAAGGGAAGTATTTTGAGCTGTCAGAATTGCTCCCAACACTCTGCAGGTATCCTGCAACATATGTTCCTGTGCCATAAACTCTTGCTGAAAAGTTTGTGTTGACATAAAGCCTTGTTGGGAAAGTCA
>CAYPXA010000001.1:0-305465 GCA_964414985.1 uncultured Methanosarcinales archaeon | reverse complement strand
TACCTGCCTTCAGGCGATTCTGTCGCATACGAAGACTGCAACAGCGAGGGAGTTGATGTCGCTTTTGGAAGCATAATTACAGCAGGATATTTGACTATAGAAAAGGAATCCTCAAATCCGACAGGGGTAACTCCTTCCGGCTTCAAGGCAGACGGAATTTATTTTTCGATAAGCACTGATGCTGAATACACTCCTCCAGTGTCAATATGCATGACTCTTGATGAAGTTAATGAAGACCAAAAGATGTTCCATTACGAGATTATTAACTTTGCATACGAATGGGTGGATGTGACAACTTCAGTCAATACTGCAACAAGCACAATCTGCGGAGAAGTTAATTCATTGTCGTATTTCGGAGTTTTCAACAAGTCTGCTCCAGCTCCTTCAGGAGGAAGTTCAGGTGGAGGCGGAGGAGGCAGCAAAACTATATACACTCCAACAGTAATCTATGAAGAGCCTGAAGAGGAATTCACAATTCCGGAAGGATGGTATCCTGCAGACCAAAATCATTATGAGCCTGCACCTGCGCCAGAAAAGAAAGAGATGGTTCCTGTTCTTGAAATCCTTAAGATGAATGCTTCAGAAATGCCAGGAAGGTACAAGCTTTATCTTATAGTTAATATTGTAGGATTCATAAGCATACTTGCAATAATAATCCTTGTTCTAATCAAGATTTTCCACAAAAGGGAGTACTAGACGATGATTGCAGTAATCGGAGCAGGGCCTGCAGGATGCCATGCAGCTTATCTTCTTGCAAAGCAGGGAAAAAAAGTAACAGTAATAGAAGAGCATGAAAAGATAGGCCTGCCTGTTCAGTGCACTGGAATTGTGACTTCTGCAATAAATGACTATGTGAAGATAAAAAAAAGCATTGTCCTCAACAAAATAAGGAAGGCAAGGATACATTCCAAAAACGAGTCTGTTGAAATCAGGCTTCAGAATGAAAACATTGTGCTGGACAGGGCAAGGTTTGATCAGAGCATTGCAGAAAAGGCAGAACAAGAAGGCGCAAAGTTCATGCTGAAGTCAAGGTTCATCGGCAACAGCAATGGAAGGGTTATAACAACAAAGAAGGAGTTCAATGCAGAAAAAATAATAGGCGCAGACGGCCCTCTGTCAGGAGTTGCAAAGATAAACGGAATGTTTGGAAAAAGGGATTTCTGGGTTGGAGTCCAGGCAAGGGTCAAAATGGAAAATGACAATGCTATTGAGTTCTTTCCAAACATAGGCACTTATGCGTGGATTGTTCCTGAAAGCAGGGATATTGCAAGAATTGGGGTTGCTGCTGAAAAAAGCGCAAAAAAGGTTTTTGATGAATTTGTAAAGCACAGGATAAGCCCCAAGGAGGTTATTGAGTACCAGGGAGGCCTAATCCCAAAATATAATCCAAGCCAGATAACTGAAAAGGATGGAGTTTATCTTATAGGAGATGCAGCAACGCAGGTGAAGGCAACAACAGGAGGCGGAATTGTGCAGGGGCTGGCTGCAGCAGAAGCGCTCGCAGAATCAATTGCAAAATGCCAAAGCTATGAAAAGCTGTGGAAGGCAAAAATCGGCAAAGACCTCTCGCTTCATTTGAGGATGAGGAACATAATGGACAAGTTCAGCGATGCTGACTGGGACTTTCTTGTAAGAATCTTCAAAAAGAAGAGAAATCTTGAGATTATAGAGAAGTTTGACAGGGACTATCCTTCAAGGTTTGTGATGAAGCTTGCGCTTAATGAGCCGAGGCTTTTGTATTTCTCAAGGTATTTGGTTTAGAATATTGCCGCGCTTCGTGGCTATTATTGAACTGTTTTTGGTAAGGAGTCACCTTTTGAGAAATGTCAAACAAGGAGTACTGCGCTGGGCGGCAATACTTATGATTAAAATGTTCTAGTAAGCAATACATCCTTAAATGTAAATCAGGAAAAGCGAGACAACAGCAAAAATCATAGAAGAAATCAGCAGCTGCAAATCAAATATTCCGCAGTGCGGCTTTCTTGCAATTGGGCTGCCTGAAACAATAAGGGAATAATACCTCAAGATTGCAAAAAGGAATAATGGAAAAGAAAATATAAGATATTTATGGAATGAAAGCACTGAAAACAGCGCAAATGTCATGACCAGGCAGGCCATTGAAACAATAAGCAGAGAGTCAAGCAGTTTTAGGGTGTAATAGTCAAGCGAAGCCCTGTGCATGCCTGCGCTCTGCTTAAGGTAATAAAGCTCGCCGTGCCTTTTTCCGACTGCAAGAAAGAATGCAAAAAAGAACATTCCTATCACAAGCCAGGGGCTGATATACACAGAGATAAGCAATGCTCCTGATATTGCCCTTACCATAAAGTTAAGCGATATTGAAATGATGTCGGCAAATGCAATGTTCTTCAGGATTAAACTGTACAAAGTTGACAGAATAAATAATGAAGAGCATGCCAAAAAAAATCCTGAGCCAAGCGAGTATGCAAACGCAAGCCCGAAGAAAAGCAAAGCAGTAAAAATCAGGGATGCTGGCAGAAAACCAACCTTGCCTGAAGCAATAGGCCTGTTTCTTTTCTCAGGGTTAAGCCTGTCTTTGCCTGAATCAATCATATCGTTTAGTATGTAGTTTGCAGACGAAACAGCGCATAGTGCAATAAATCCGAGAACAGAAGCCCATCCCAGATTAGCATTAAGCAGATTGCCTGAAAAGACTAGAGCTGCAAATACCACAAGGTTCTTGTACCAGTTGGATGGACGAAGCAGTTCTAAAAGTGATTTAATCATTTCAGAAAAATAATAAGTGAGCATATATATAGGTAGTGGAAGCTCAAAAAAAAGAAAGGTTTTTAAAAAGCGGAGCGTTCGTTTTTCTGAATAGGGGGGTTTAATTTGGAAGAGAATAATCACACTAAAGAAGATAATAATGCGCCTGACTCAGGCAAAGTAAAAAAGCTGCTCAAAAAAAAGGAAGCAAGTCTTGCTGAAAAAGAAGTCAGTGTTGACTTGAAGATTGAGAATTCTGAAGAGAAGATTGAAAAGATTGAGTCTGAAAAGGAATCGCTTGAGAAAAAGGAGCACAAAGTTGAAGCTACTCTCAAAAAGGAAGAGGCAAAGCTTGAAAGCCTGAAGAAGGAAGAAAAAAAGATTGAAAGCGAAGAAAAAAGGTTTAAGCAGGAAGAAAAACAGATTGAAGATGAAGAAGAGAATATTGCCTTTGACTTAAGGAAAATAAAATCTATTTTCAAGAAGAAGGAAAAGTCTGTTTCAAAAATTGAAGAAAAGCAGGAGAAAAAGGAAGAGATTTCTTTTGACCCAAAGAAGATATGGCATTTCGTTGTTAACAATAAAACATTGTTACTCCTGTTGATCCCAATCTTTTTCAGCATATGGTTCAGGGCTTATCCATTGTATATGCCCATTACTGATGACTGGGCTCGTGATTCTGTTTATAATAACATCCAGAGCAATATAATGTCTGATATAAGCTCGCAGTATCCAAATCTTCCTGATGTGCAGAAAGCAGAGCTGATGCAGGAAAGGTTCAAAGAAGAATTAAGCAAAAATAATGACCCGATTGAAGCGCAGATTGCCTCAACTTCAGAGTATTTCAAGAACGGAATGAGAAATGAAGACGGCGAATTCTATCTGGGGGACATTGATACCTGGCTGTGGTATGGCTACACAAACAATTATGTAAGGTATGGCCACTTTGGAAACGAAATAATCAATGGGGAATCATGGTATACTTTGAGGAACGGAAGAGAAGGCCAGAAAACCAATGTCAGAGTATGGTCATTTTTAATAGCTATAAATTACAGGATTATGAATATTTTTGGTGAATTTTCTGTGATGGCTGCAACATTTTACAGCCCAATCTTCATGCTGGCAATTGCTGCATTTGCTGCATTTTTTGTCGGCAAAAAAATAGCAGGATATCCTGGCGCTATTGCAGGTTCTGTGATTGTAGCAGTTCACGCTGCGCTTTTGAGCAGGACAGTTGCAGGAGTTTCAGACACAGACAATCTGATTGCATGCTTTTCAATGCTGACAGTCATGTTCTTTGTTTTGGCATTTGAAGAGAGTTCAAGGAAAAAGATGGCAGTTTATACTATCCTTGCTGGAATTTCCATGGGAATTTATTTTGTAGGCCATGCCAGCTGGTGGCATATATTTGACTTCCTGATTGGCGCTTCTGGCGCTTATTTGCTTTATTTTGCATGGTCAAAAAAGTCGATTTTGCAGAAAGGCATCAAGGGATTTATAAAAATAAAGAGGGTTCAAGAAATTGTATACCTTATTTTTGGATTTGCAGCTGCAACATGGATTTCAGGAGCTTTTTTTAGGCTTATGACTGGTGGAACATTTTTAAACGGGCTAAAAGAAGTTATAACTTCTCCTTTCCTGCACCCCCTCAGTTTTATTGCACTGAAAAAGGTGGCAGTTGCAAGCGTTTGGCCAAATGTCATGACAACAGTTGCAGAGCTCAACACCAGCTCGGTAAGCTCTGTCATAAACCAGATGGGCGGAAAGTTCCTATTTTTATTGAGCATAATCGGAATTATTTACCTTTTTGCAAAGAAAGCAGACCTCAATAAGGAAAGGAAAGGAGTATTTTATGGGGTTCTGCTTGTGTTCTGGTATCTTGCAACAATCTATGCAGCTCAATCAAGCATAAGGTTTAGTGCAATGCTTGTTCCAGCGTTTGCATTTGCAATGTGTGCATTTATCGGATTTATTTACAATTCTGGAAGCGTATGGCTGAACAAAGGCCTTCACATCAATGAGATTTTCTCAAAAGTTGTAATCGCTGTAGTCGTAATAATTGTGGTATTTGTGCCTTTGCTAAAATCTGCAGAATCAGTTGCATTGAGGGAAATGCCTTTAATGAATGATGCATGGTATGACAGCCTTATCGGAATAAAGAATGACAGCCCTCAAGCTATGATAACCTCCTGGTGGGACTATGGGCACTGGTTTGTTACAGTTGCTGAAAGGCAGGTTACTTTTGACGGAGGAGACCAGGGAGAAAGAATCCATTGGGTTGGTAAAAGCCTTCTGACTTCTGATGAAAAACTTTCTGTAGGCATTTTGAGAATGCTGAACTGCGGCCAGGAGAAAGCTCCTCATATTGTTGAAAAGTATGTCAATAATGATACGCCAAAAGCGATTGACATTATTTACAGGATTGTTGCAGAGGACAAGCAAGGTGCAGAAGATATACTTGAAAATGAGGGATTTAGTAATGAAGCAATTGAGGAGATTACCTCAATAACTCATTGCGATGACTTAATACCCCCGTATTACATTACTTCAGACGACATGGTTGGAAAAGCTGGAGTCTGGGGCCATTTCGGAAGCTGGAACTTTACAAAGGCAGCAATGTATAACCAGGTTGTGAAGAAGGACCAGAGTGAAGGTGTTGATACTCTTATCAAAAATTTCAGCCTTGATGAAGAAACAGCTAATGATGCTTATTATGAGATTAAGACAACCCCTGCAGACCAGTGGGTTTCGCCATGGCCAGGATATATGGCAAGCGGAAGCTGCAGTGTAAAAAAGAATATTGTTTCATGCAGCAACGGCCTTATTGTAAATTTAACAAGTTATGAAGCAGCATTAGCAGTCCAGGGCGGACAGGCAAGGCCTTATTCGCTGGTTTATGCAGATAAAAACGGAGTTAATGAAAAGGTTTTCAGCGATTCAAATATTGGAGTCAGCGCTGCATTAATACCCAACGGAAACAGCTTTACAACAGTGCTTATGGACCCATTGCAGGCAAAGAGCATGTTCACCCAGCTTTATTTCTTTAAAGGCCATGGCCTGGAATGCTTTGACTTCTTCAGCTACAAGAAGAGCTTTACAGGCAATGAAATTTATGTCTGGACAGTTGACTGGGAGTGCCAGGGAAAAAGCATTCTTGAGCAGTTCAAGGATAAAGAGGAGGGCGCTGGGCAGCCAGAAGCAGAAAGCGCTGCAGCTGCTTCAAATGCTTCAGAATGAAAGAGAATGCCTGGGTAGTTATTGCAGCGTATAATGAAGAAGCTCACATAAAGAGTGTAGTCTCTGAAGTGCAGGAGTTCTGCAAAAACATAATTGTAGTTGATGACGGAAGCAAGGATAAGACTTATGAGCTTGCAAAGTCTGCAGGAGCCTTAGTCCTTAAGCACATAATCAACATGGGCAAAGGAGCTGCAGTTAAGACCGGCTGCGATTTTGCGCTAAAGAAAGGCGCTGAAATTCTTGTTTTAGTTGATGGAGACGGCCAGCACGAGCCAAAGGAAATTCCTAATTTCCTGAAAGCGCTGGAAGGAAAAGATATTGTTTTTGGGTTCAGAGGTTTTAACAGGCACATGCCTTTTGTAAGAAAGATTGGAAACATTACAATTAGCAAGGCAACAAGATTGCTTTATGGAATTAATATACTTGACACACAATGTGGGTACAGAGCATTTACATCAAAAGCCTATAAAAAAGTCAGGTGGGATTCAAATGACTATGCAATGGAAAGTGAGATGATAGCCAATGCAGGCAAGCATAAGCTTAAATATTCTGAAATTAAAATAAGGACGATATACAATGACAAATTCAAGGGAGTTACAGTAATTGACGGCATTAAAATAATGCTCAACATGATTTTATGGAGGTTGAAAGGGTAAAATGATTTTAGGAGTCCAGCTTTTGGGTGTGCTTTTCGCACTTTTTATGATTTATCAGGCATTTGTCCACAACAAGAGAAAGGAGTTTACAACAAAGGAATATGCATTTTGGATATTGCTTTGGGTCTGCTTTATTATTGTGACCTTATTCCCTTCAGTCCTTAATCCCATGCTTGGAACTTTAAGCCTTACAAGGGCAATGGATTTTTTTACAATAGTAGGTTTCCTTTTTGTGCTTGGCCTTGTTTTCAATAATTATATTGTTACCAAAAAGACAAACAAAAAAGTTGAAGATCTTGTAAGAAAGATTGCAATTGAAGAATCTGAAAAATGAAATCAATAGAAGGAAAGAAGGTTGTAGTTACAGGCGGAGCAGGTTTTATAGGCAGCCATATAACTGAAAAGCTTGTTGAGCTTGGCGCAGAAGTTATCGTTATTGACAGCCTTTTTGCAGGAAAGCTAAGCAACCTCTCAAAAGTAAAGGACAAAATAAGGTTTGTTCAGGGAGATATTATGGATTTTGAGCTCCTCAAAAAAGAGTTCAAAGGAGCTGATTTTGTCAGCCATCAGGCTGCAAGAAGGTCTGTTCCTGAATCAGTCGAAAACCCGCTTCCTTACGAGCAGGTTAATGTTACAGGCCACAGGAATGTGCTTGAAGCTGCAAGATTAAATGATGTTAAGAGGGTTACTTTTGCATCGTCATCATCTGTTTACGGCAATGCTGCCAAATTCCCTCAGGAAGAGGCAGATTTGCCAATGCCTATTTCTCCTTATGCAATTACAAAGCTTACAGGAGAGCATTACTGCAGGATGTTTCACGAATTATATGGCCTGGAAACAGTCAGCTTCAGGTATTTCAATGTGTTTGGGCCAAGGCAGGACCCTCACAGCCAGTATGCTGGAGTAATCGCAAAATTCATTCTTTCTGCGCTTAAAGGAGTGCAGCCTACAATATATTGGGATGGCGAGCAGAGCCGAGATTTTACCTATGTTGAGAATAATGCGCTTGCAAATGTTCTTGCATTCATCTCAAAGAAAAAAGTGGGCGGAAGGTCGATGAACATATGCGCTGGAAAAGGAGTCACTGTAAATGAAATCCTTAAGCAGATAAATGACTATTTAGGCACTGATATCCGCGCAAACTACAAGCCCCAAAGGCCTGGAGATGTAAGGCATACGCAGGGCTCAAGTAAAACTGCTTCAGAACTGATTGATTACACTACAAAAATTGATTTTAGTGAAGGTTTGAAGAAAACAATAGAATGGTTCAAGCAAAACGAAAAGTCTGTATAATTGCGCCTAATTTTCTGGAGCCGCATGCATGGATGGTTTCTGCGTATAAGACTGCTATTCTTCTTAGCAAAAACAGGTTTGATGTCAGCGTCCTTACTTCAAGGACAAAAGACAGCAAAAAATTCGAGAGGATAGACGGGATTAAAGTTTACAGGATGCCCTGCTTTTTTATACCAGACCCGTTTAATTATACAGTAACCCCTTTTCTCTGCTTCCATCTTCTTAGGATAATCAAAAAAGAAAAGCCGGATGTGTTTATTGTAAACAAGTACATGTTTTACACGTCGTTTTCTGCAATACTGCTCAAGCTTTTCAGAAAGAGGGTTATTGTGCAGACAGACACTTTTCCAGGCATAAACTGGTTTGCAAGAAGCAAAGTCCTCAACGCAGGAATGTGGGTTTATTCAAGGACTTTTGGAAAGATTATATTGAGAATTGCAGATAAAGTAGTAATACTTCATGAAGGCCTGATAAGTACTGCAAAAAAGCTTAAGCTGAATTACAAGGTAATTCATAATGGAGTTGACACTGATGATTTTAAAAATGCCCAGCCTGCCAAGGATATCCTTAAAATAAAAGATAAAAAGATTCTTGTGACTTATGTGGGCAGGCTTGATGCTGTAAAAGGTTATGATATCCTCTTGAAAGCTGCAGAAAAAATAAAAAGAAAGGATATACATTTCCTTTTTGTCTGCGGCGACAAATCAGGCGAAAAACGGGAATTGCTCCAGAAAAAGCACAAAAACGCTGCTTTTTTGGGTTTCAGGAAAGATATTCCCCAGATTCTTGCTGCATCAGATATTTATGTCCTGCCATCTTTTGCAGAAGGGCTTCCAAATACATTAATGGAAGCAATGGCTGCAGGCAGGGCCTGCATTGCTTCTAATGTTGGCGGAGTTGGAGTGCTTATTGAAGATAGAAAGAATGGACTGCTTGTCAAGAAAGGAGAATTTAATGCTTTAAAAGAAAAGATTGAGCTGCTTGCAAAGGATAAAAATTTGAGGGATAGTCTTGGCTCTGAAGCAAAAAAATCCATTGAAAATTCATTCAGCTTCAAATCTATAGCAAAAGAGTGGGATAAGGTGCTTTGATGAAAAAAATAAGGGTTCTTATCCTCACAACAAGGTTTGGAGGGCCCTACAAATGGGCTAAGCAGTTTCAGGAATATGCCCTTGAGCATAAACTTCCTGTTGAAATCAGGATAAGGTCAAGTTTTTTCAGCCTTTTGCTAAGCCCTTTTTATGCTGGAAAGTGCGACATAGTGCACACAATACAGCCTGTAACTTTCAAGCTTTGGAGAAAGCCTGTTCTGCTTAATATAAGAGGGAATTACAAGGAAGAATTCAATATAAGGAATTTGTGGGCTCCTTTGTATTCTGCTGCAATAAGGCTTGCTGACAAAGTCGTTGTTCCCTCATTTTACTTAAAGAAAAAGCTGGGCCTGAACAATGCAGATGTTATACCCAACTGTATTGATGTTAAAAAATACCCTCTTAAAAAAGATTATTCTGTTAAAAACAAGATTAAGATAGTGAGTGTAACCAGCTTTGCTTTCAGGGACAAGGCTGAAGGTGTTTTGTCGCTTGTGAAGATATTAAGAAAAATAGATGCAGGCAAACCAATTGAGCTTGCAGTGCTCGGCGGAGGCTCGTACTTGAAAATGATTGTTCAGGAAGTCAAAAAAATGGGCCTGCCTAATCGCTTAAGGGTTAAATTTTTAGGAAAAGTGGATAATGTCAAGGATTATCTGGTTAAATCAGACATATTTGCATATTATTCTGTCCATGACAACTTCCCAAATTCAATAATCGAAGCAATGGCCTGCGGGCTTCCTGTAATAACAAATGAAGTTGGAGCTGTCAAAGAAATGATTGAAGACGGAAAGGACGGTTTTGTTGCTGAAAGTGACAAAGAATATTTTAATAAGCTAAATGTTATATTAAAATGTAAGAGAGATGAAATAGGGACAAATGCCCGAAAGAAAGTAGAAAGAATGTTTAGCTGGCAAAAGATTGCTAATGAATGGGTAAGAGTTTATAAAATTATTTTGAGATAAAATGTGCGGAATAAACGGATTCAACTGGAATGATGAAAGCCTTGCAAAAAGCATGAATGAGGCAATCAAGCACAGAGGGCCTGATGACCAGGGAGTTTACAGCGATGAAAACATGTCCCTTGGCCAGGTAAGGCTTTCAATAATAGATTTGTCTCCTGCAGGCCATCAGCCTATGTTTTATTCGAAAGAGAAAGGAGCGTTTTCTGCAAAACACCAGCCTGAGCTGATGAAAAGCGCTGAACTTGGAATAGTTTTCAATGGAGAGATTTATAATTTCCAGGACATAAAAACTGAGCTTGAACAAAAAGGATACCAATTTTCTACAAAGTGCGACACTGAAGTGATTCTCGCAGGATATCTTGAATGGGGAACTGACTGTGTCAAAAAGTTCAATGGAATGTGGGCTTTCTGCATTTATGATAAAAAAAATAAATTGTTATTTTGCTCACGGGATAGACTAGGGGTAAAACCGTTTTATTATTATTATGACAATGATAAATTTATTTTTAGTTCGGAATTAAAAGGGATATTGGTTCATAAAAAATTGAAGCTAAATATCTCCCCCAATATAAATAAAGATGCGATTGAACTTTATTTTACACTTGGTTTTGTTCCATCACCCTATTCAGTATTTAATGATGTTTATAAACTGGAACCCAGTCAAAATATAGTTTTTGACATATCACAAAGTAAAATATCAAAAAAATGGAAGTATTATACTATTCCTGAGTATAACCCTGAATACGACCCAACAAAGTTGTTGAAAGAAGGCAGGAAGATACTAAATGATGCTGTAAAAATAAGGATGATTGCTGATGTACCCGTAGGAGCATTTCTTTCAGGAGGTCTGGATAGCACTACCATTGTAGGTGTAATGAAAAAATTTACGGATATACAAAAGTTGCATACATTTTCTATAGGCTTTGAAGGCAAATATGATGAAAGCAAATATATGATAATTGCTAAAGATTATTTCAAAACCGTACATCACCATCATTATTTTACAAAGTCCGATTTTAATAGAATAATAAGCATTTATCCGGAAATGTATGATGAACCTTTTGGGGATTATTCTGGATTCCCCACTTATATGGTGTCTGAAATAGCCAAAAAGTATGTGACTGTTACCCTCACTGGAGATGGAGGAGATGAAATATTCGGAGGGTATAACTTACACTTAATGGGCCGAAGAATGGACATTATTCGAAGTTTACCTAAGATTATAAGGCAGATTATAGCAAAAATCCCTGCAAGAAAAAATCTAAATAGTGTAGCCTCATTATATTTATTAAAAAAAGCCTGTGAAGTATCACTGGATGAACCAAAAAATTTCTTCGCAAAAGCTTTAGAAGGTGAAGTGATAAAGAATAGGACTTATAAAGAATGGACTTCAAAAAAGCTTGATTACGCTCTAAAAAAAGGTGGAGGAAGAATGTCAGAGGGGCTTAGAATATATGACCTTCTTTTTAATACCTTAGCTGACAATTTTCTGGTTAAAGTAGATAGGGCATCTATGTTCAATGCTCTAGAATCACGAAGCCCCTTTTTAGATTATAGGTTTATAGAATTTGGGCAAAAGATACCTGCAGAATTGAAAGTTAGCCTTATCAAAACTAAGGTTTTTATGAGAGAAATGATAAAAGATATTATCCCAAAAAAAATAATGAATAGAGGCAAATGGGGATTTAGACCTCCAATTGATAAATGGATAAATGATTCTGAATATAAAAAAAGGATTATTAATTCACTTTGTTTATTAAAAAATTTGAATCCGAAAATCTATCAATTTTATTCAGATAAACTCCTTAAGCAATCAAATGAAAGCTATGATATTTATAAGGTAAGGCTTTTCATTTTTGGATTGTGGTGGGAGAGATGGATAAAACAAGAGGGTTAATATGGATAAATTAGACCAGAATAATAAGGAGAGAAAATGTGCCCAATTGTTCAGGATAGATGATATCTGTGATAAGATGAGAAATGAGGAACAGGTTTATAAACTGATTAAGCTGCTTAATAAGAATGGGATTTCACCTTTATTGGGTATTGTTCCATGCGTAAAAGATCCAAATATAACAGAGAACCAATCCAAATTCAGATTAGAGGACCTAAAATCCTTAATAAGAAAAGATAAAGTTGAAATTGCACTGCATGGGTATTCCCACCAGTATTCAAAAAATAGGCGCAGATTTATCTTCAAAAAGAAGAGTGAATTCGCCGGGATGAGCCTACAAAAACAAAGAGAAAGGATCCATGAGGGGATAAAAAAAATAGAGAAAAGGATGGGGGTTAAGCCCATTAAGTATTTTTTTGCCCCCGCGCATTCCTATGATAGGAATACCCTAAATGTGCTAAGTGAGCTTGGCATGATCAATGTAGATGGTATTTCTCTTTACCCTTTCGTATATAAAAAGGTTATTCATATTCCCCAACAGAAAAATTATGTTAGTGAAAAATGCCTTTTTTTCAGCAAAGGAATTTTTGTAAACCATTTTCACCCTTCAAGTATTTCAGACAAAGTCCTTCATGATGTTAAAGAGTTTATCAAAAAAAATAAGGGCAACTTGGTTAACTTTGATGAGATACTGCCCTATATTAACAGGTATATCCTTATTGGAAAACGAAGATTTTTGAGTAATTTAATTTTTGTAGGTATTTTTAGGGCTAAATCTTTAACCTACAAGATTAAGGAAAGCAAAGCTATAAAAACCATTTTATTCCCTATTTACAAAAGCCTCGAAATGAGGGGATATGGAGGCCTAATTGGATTTGTTAAAGGAGCGTTTAAATTCTTATTTTTCTTTTGTTTAAAGATAAAATATGGGTTTAATAAGTGGCATATAAGCCCTATAGAATGGAGGGTTTATGCACTCGAAACAGTAAAGATTGCAAATGCAATAATCAAAAAGAATAACTTAACCAAAACAGTGGAGATTGGATGTGGTTTAGGGGAAATCCTTGAAAGGGTAAACTGCCAGTCAAAAAAAGGGTATGATACAGATCCCTACGTGATAAATGCCGCAAGAAAATTGTTTAGATGTATAGATTTTAAGGTAGGCACTTTTCAAGATGTTGCTGAAAAGAATATTGATATTCTTATAACAACAAATTTTATGCATGAAATTCCACCAAATAAACTCAAAAAATATTATGAAATGGTTATTAAGAAAAACAAGATAAAATATATTATTTTAGATAATGTTAATTATAGGTTCTACCACAATTTTGATGAAATACTAAAAGACCAAAACTTTAAAAAGACTATTGAAAGCAAAGATTTGGGCCATGGACGAAAGGTTATGGTTTATGAATCCTCATTAAAATGAAAAAGAGAATACTAATAGTTGCACCTTCTCTGCAAATAGGCGGCGGAGCAGAAAAGAATGCTTTTTTGCTTGGTCAGTCACTTGCAAAAGAGGGGTTGGATATAACCACACTTGTATTCTATGATAAGGATAATTCCTACAAACAAAAGAAGATTATAAGTTTTAGAGAAATGAAAAGCGGGAACATTGCACTAAAAATTACAAAGTTAATAAAACGCGCTTTGAGAATCAGTAAAATTTGCAGAAAACTGAAAATAGATTCTATTGTGTCATTCACAGAAGAGTGCAATTTCTCAGTTGTGCTAAGCAGGCTAATATTTAATAACCCTGCAAAGATAATTGTATCGATAAGGACTAATCCTGAAATACAAAAGAAAAAAATTGGGTATAATATATTGATCCGGCGACTTTATAAGTATGCAGATAGAGTTGTGGCAGTCTCAAAACAAGCAGAGGAACTCTTAAGAAATGAGTTTGGGATTAAAAAAGCAGTCACAATATATAACCTTCATAACATAAGAGAGTATCAAATCCAGGCAAAAGAGAGTATCCCTCTTAAATATGAAAAGATATTTAAAAAAAGATTTGTGTTTATCAATGTTGGTAGGACTGAAGAACCAAAAGGGCAATGGTACTTACTAAGAATTTTTAAGGAAGTGTACACTCATAAAAAAAATGTGAGGCTAGTGATAATTGGGGATGGTTCACTCAAGAAAAAGCTTAAGGAACTAGCAAAGCGTCTCGAAATCTCCAAAGCGGTTATTTTCTTGGGTAATGTAAATAATATATTCCCTTACTTAATCCAAAGTAATTGTTTTGTATTCACAAGTATATGGGAGGGCCTGCCAAACACAATTATAGAAGCACTTTCAGTAGGTTTGCCTGTAATCTCCACAGATTGCAAGACCGGGCCAAGAGAAATATTATGCCCAGATATACCCATCAATGAGAAAATAGTCCACCCATTATATGGTAAATATGGCATATTAACTATGCCATTTAAACGAGAAATATTTTTTGAGACTCTCAAAGAAAGACCTCTTTGCAACGGAGAAAAAATGATGGCTCATACAATGCTTTCTTGTATTAATAAAGAAGAAAATGTAAAAAAATATGACCCCTCTAATTCTTTTGAGAGAGCTTTATTCTTTGATACAAAAAAAATAATCCGAGAATGGATCAATATTCTATAAGATTATGAGAAAAAAGAGGTAGTTTGGTAAAAAAAGCTCTTGCATAGAAATGTAACTAACTCCTCCAAATAAAACAATAGGTTAATAATTCAAATCTAAAATATTTAATTAATCAAAAACAGATTAGGTTTTCTTGGCTATAAAAAGAAGTGTTGGTGAAGTAAAACGATTATTTGGTATAAATGGCTTTATAAAAAAGTCAATTAAAAACTGAATGGAGTATATCAGTTTCATGACTAGAGGGTTATCCCCATATAATTGCCCAAAACTAAAACTTTCAACTAAGCCAAGATACTCAATTTTTAAATTGTTTCTTTTTGAAAATTTTTTAAACTCTCTTAAAAAAGTCTTCCACCTCATTATTTTAAGGTTGTGTTGCAGATAGACCTCTTTGTTCAATATCGGTTGGAGAACACGAGTGTATAAAGTAAGATTGGGCACAGTTATTATAAGATGCCCTCCTTTTTTAAGAAGTTTAAGATGATAATCTGCAATTTTGATAGGGTTACTAAAATGCTCTATAAAACCTGCTGAGAGGACAATGTCAAATTTTGTGCAAATTCTTTGCCTAACTGATCCATCTAAGAAATCCCCGAAAAAGAGATTAGCCATATCCCACTTCTGATTTCTAAAAAGGTATCGGGTTACTTTTAATCCTTCAAAAGAGTAATCAATACCCCCAGGAGTACAATGAAAAACCTTATTGAAATAATAGTTCCATATGCCTGGCGCACAACCTATCTCAAAAAAATTTAAACCGTGCTTGTGGGGGATAATTCTATAGAGGATTCGATGTGTTTGAAGTTTCAACATGTTTCTTAAAGCTTTTTTATAAGAATTTATGTCAAAATGTTCGTAAACATTATTCCAGTGCTCTTTTTTTGATATTTTTTCCATAAAAAAGTAAAGTGAAACCTGGTTATAAAAAGCTTATGCAAAAATTTCTATGAAACAATAAAAAAGGTTTATATATCACCCTAAAGATATAATGAGTATGCCGCTTAAAAAGATAATATGGATTACAAACTGGCCCAATAACATATATACCTCCATTTTTGAGGCACTCAAAAAGCATAATCCTAAACTTAATCTTACCTTTGTATTCACAAATCAATTTGAAGGTTACAAAAATAATTATTTTAAAGTATGCACATTAAAATCATTCATGAATTTATTTAAGCCTTTATTTTTTCCATACTTATTACTTAACTTTTTACGAAAAACCCCCAATAGTGATTTACCATTTTTAGTTTATATGAGAGGGCTAAATCGTATGCTTACTCTTAATAAGCCAGATGTAGTTGTCTCAAATCTTTTTTACATGCCTTCAACATGGCAAGCTGCATGGTACTGCATGAGGACTAAGACTCCGTTTATTCTACAAACAGAGATTAAAAGACTTCCTCAAGGTAAATTAGCAAGTATTTTTGTAAGGATTGTCATGAGGGTCTTAACCCCCGTGTTCAGGCAGGCTAGTTTAATACTTCCTTGGACTTCAGAGGGCGTTTTGTTCGGGAAAAAATATTTTCATGTTAAAAATAAATCCCGCATTAAGTTATTGCCTGCTGCAATAGATACTTCTATTTTTAATAGCAAAAAGTATACAGAAAGAAAAAGTGATGTACTCAAGATTCTTATTGCCGCAAGGCTTGTGCCTTTCAAAAGGCATAGTGATATATTGAATGCAATAAGATACATTAAAGAAAAAAGCAATATAAAAATTCATTTAGATATACTTGGAAAAGGCCCCTTAGAGGATAAAATAAGAAAAGAGATAGACTCTCTCGGATTGAGCAAAGAAGTAGATATGTTAGGGCATGTAAATTTCTCTGAAATGCAAAATATTTATGAAAATGAGGATTTAATTGTACTGCCCAGCTACAATGAGGCAATAGGCATGGTAATCCCTGAAGCTATGGCATGTGGTTTACCTGCTATAGTTTCAGATACTGCAGGAGCTAAAACTTATGTTGAACATGGAAAAAATGGGTATGTTTTCAAAACGTTTGATTATATTGATCTTGCAAAAAAAATTATTATGATTAGTAAAGGGAATAGGGTTAAATTGTTTGGTATAAATGCTAGAAAAACAATCATTTTAAAATATGATCTTAAAGTTGTGTCTAAGAGATTTTACAATGCTCTAAAATGGACTTATCAGAGGAATAATCATGGTTGAGCCTATAAAAACACTAAGAAAAATTTGTTTTCCTAATGGGGAAGATGGTGATGACATTTATAGAAAAATTTCGATTTATGTAACTTGGGTTCTGCTTCATACAGGGATACACCCTGATGTTATTACATTCACAAGAGTGATTGTATGTACCTTAGGATTCATATTTTTTATGAAAGGAAATATGTTTTATGCAGTTATTGGAGTCTTACTTTACCAACTAAACATATTTCTAGATACAATGGATGGGGCAATAGCACGATATCAAAAAAAGACCTCGAAAAGAGGAGAGTATCAAGATGCAATCTTGGATCATATTATGTCTTCTATAATTTACTTTTTGTCTGCAGGGATTTTAAGCTATCAGCTAAATAACGAATGGCGCTATTTAGTATTAGCGTTTATGATAATAATAATGGCCCAAATTGCTGCTTATCTAAGAGCAGTATTTATTGAATTTGGGCTAAGCCCAAAAAAAGAAAAGAAAAATATTCTAATTAAAGCTACCCACACGGACAATTTAAGGACGTTAACATGGGTATTTTTGATTTTCCTTATTTTTAACATGGAAAGGGGGGTATTACTTTTTTTTAGCATTTTTGTTTTTGCAAAGGTAGTAATACTCTCTACCTTTTTGTATATAAAGTGTAAAAAGAATCCATTTAGCACAAAAATTTTAGTTCCATATATACTCACTATATTTTCTATAATTGAGTGGCTCATAGGGAAGATAATAAGAAAAAAGGTGAATTATTTTGCAGGTATGATTAATAAAAGGTATCATACAAGCAAGATAGCAAATAAAGTAATAAAGGAGTTATTATAACATGAAAGAGTATGCAAGACTAAAAATTGAGGGCAAAGGGAATATTGAAAACTGGAGATTGCGGCTTATTCCTAAAAATGGCAAAATTCTAGATGCCGGGTGTGCTGGCGGTGCTCTTTCGAGGTTTATTGAAAAAAAAAGGTATTATGGAATAGATATAAACCCTTACCTGATTAAAGAATGTCAAAGTAGAGGGCTTAAAATAAAAAAAGGTTCGATAACCAAAATACCTTTTGGCAGTAACATTTTTTCAGGTATATACTGCAGCCATGTTATAGAACATCTAGGTGTTAGAGATCAACAAAAAGCAATGAATGAATTCTTTAGGGTTCTAAAGAAAAAAGGTAAGATAGTGCTATTTGCTCCCACCCCTTATAATTGGTACTTCTTTGATGACCCCACGCACGAAAGGCCTTTAACACATGGCTCACTTTCGATAATTGCGAAGAACGCAGGTTTTACGCAAGTAAAAACTTTTTATACAAAAGTGAGATTTTTGCCTGAATTTATTCAGAGATACCTGCGGGTTATCCCCCTACCTTTTTTATTCTGGGAGGTAGGCATTGTTGCAACTAAACCTTAGAAAAGTATCTTTTGATTATTCTTCTAATTTCATGGAGTTCTATAACCTTAAATAAGAAGATTAACAAAAGGTATGCAGAACCTGAAATAAGTATCACAATTAAACACTCTAAAAGAAGATTGCTAAATGCAAAATAATATTTTAAGTATTTTACTAAAAAGACGAATATAATCGAAGCCGCTAAGGTTTTTCCAAAACTAAGCCAAGGTACTTTAAAATCTATAAGTTTTTGCATATAAAAATAACTGATTGACGCAACAATAGTATAAGTCACCAAATTATTTATCGAAACACCTATTGCACCAAAATAAGGCACTAAAGCAAGATTAAGTATAATGTTAAAAACTGTTGCAATTAGTATTGTCCTTGAAATGAATATTGTCCGACCTATCCCTGAAATTACAGCAAAATTAATTTCTGAAAACATAGTGAATATTGCTCCAAAAGAGAGTATAATCAAAATAGGGGCAGCTTTTAGATAGCTCGATCCAAAGAGGGTTTTAATTACCAAATCAGAAAACAAAACAAAAATAAAAACAGATGGAATCATAATAACAAAAGAGTATTGGTAAACAAGGCGGATTCCTTCAATTACATGATCTCTAAGATTTTTGGCCCATAATTCTGAGATAGTTGGCAACAAAACTTGGGTAATAGAGGTACTCAAAAAGATGAGTACACTTACAGTTGGCAGAGCAACATTGTAAATTCCAACATCTTCAATATTAGAGGATAGAGTAAGAATGATAGTGTCCATATACCTCATAATATACCAGCCCATACCTGCAAGAATCATATGAGAACCAAACACAATTGCCGACTTAAATAATGGTAAATCCTTGACTATTTTAGCGTTTTTGAATGCAGGAAAAATCTTAGAAATTAAGATAGGGACATAAATCATACAAATAAAGATACCCCCAAAAAGATATGCCACTGCGGGACTTAGAATACCATATCCCAATTTAATAAAAAGAAGGGTTGCCAAAAGTATGAATGTTGAATTAAAAAAATCCAATGAAGCCCGATAGCCCATACGATTAAAACCTCTAAAAGAAGAGGCCAACGTAACTAAAAAGGAATCAATAATAAAGAAGATTGAAATAAACCTTACAAGCATTGCTGATTGAGGATCATGAAAATAGTGAATAGCTAAATAATTAGAAAGAACAATCATAAAAAATGAGATGATTGTTGCAAAAATTATTTGAATAACCAAGAAGAAAATTATTAAACTTTTTAATTTGCTGAACTTTTTTTTGAAGTACAAAACAGGAATAAACTTGACCACTGCGGTTTTTAAACCCAGATCTCTAAAAGAGTTTATGAAAGCAACAAAAGAAAAAACGGCATAAAAAAGACCATATTCTTTTATAGACATATTTCTTGCTAGAGTTATTCTAAAAAAATAGTTCACAAAAGCGGTAAGTACAGAAAATGCAAAGACTAGAATCAAACCATTAAGGGATCTACGTGTAAAATTTACCATTAAAAGGTATATAAAACGAAGATTATTTAAATCTTGCTCAGTATCTTAAAAGTATGGCCCTTAAATCAAAAAAAGATTTATATGAAAATATTTATAAGGACAATTTTAGTTTCGGAAAAAATTGGGAAAAATACTTAAAACGTATTTCTAATTCAAATTTGAATGAAGCTAGAAATCATCTTACTAGTCTGTTCGGAAAAGAAAAATTAAAAGAAAAAACAATTATTGATTTTGGTTGCGGTAGTGGTTTGTTTTCATTAGCTTCATTTTTGGAGGGTGCAAAAAAAGTTATGAGTGTTGATATAGACCCCAGCTCAATTAAATGTGCTTCTAAACTTAAGAAGAGTGCTATCAACTTAACTAAAGGGGAATGGGTAATAAAAAAAGGATCTGCTTTAGACCTTATTTTTATAAATCAACTTGGAAAGTATGATATAGTCTATAGTTGGGGAGTTCTTCACCACACGGGGGATATGTGGACTGCAATTGATAATGTTTCAAAATTAGTTAAGCCCCATGGTGTTTTTATGCTAGCAATATATAACAAACGTAAAGGTTTCCAAAGTTCAGAGTTTTGGAAAAATATTAAAAAAGTGTATAGCCAAAGTAATTTTTTTTTAAGGAAAATAATCGAGATGGGGTATATATCCCAATTTTTTACTATGGGCTTAATCAAATTTGAAAATAGAATAAAATATATCACCCAATATAAAAAAGAAAGAGGGATGAACTGGTACCGGGACATGGTTGATTGGTTGGGGGGTTATCCTTATGAATTTGCTAGCACGGAGGAAGTTACCTCATATTTAATAAGCAGAGGATTTAAGTTAATAAAATTAAAAAATGTGGGTGACGGGACTGGTTGTAACGAGTTCATTTTCAGAAAAATATGATAAATTATTCTTTCTTTTTGAATATGAATATACTAGAATTTGGCCTTTGGGACTCTATAACTTTGACTAAAATAAATTTTTCGGATGATTCTGCATATCCCTTAAGATTATAATTTAAGCTGCCCTTAATAGATCCAGTTTCATATCCTTCATGAACAACAAGATAATTTACCGGAGGAATAACTTGTCTGCTAAGGTAATTAGAAGCCATATTCCCGTTTAAATCATTTCTAGGAAAATAATTGCCAGATATAAACTCCTCAAGTTCAGACAAGCTTTGAGGGTGCTGTCTAACAACTATGCACCTTTCTTTGTCAACCATTGCAAAATAAAGGTGCATATCCTGCACTCTTGAAGTGATTACAGTTGAATTAGTACCCTGCGAATCAGAAACTATAAAGAGTGCTGCATCTCTTGAATTATGCTGAGAAGAAGGAGTAGTGATCCCACCATAAGTGTCTATAGTAAAATTAATGGATTGCGCTGAAGATATCAAAATTAAAGCAAAAAATGAAAGATACGCCCATTTTTTTTCCATTAAAAATAATCCTTTAGAAACAAAAAGGAGGGTAAATGGGATTGAGGGAATCATATACCTCGGAACTCCTCCATGAAATGAAAAAAAGAAAAAGGTGACAAGTATAAAAGATAATGAAAACAATTCTGCAGTGTTAAATTTAAACTTTTTTCGATTACCCAGAATACCTAAAAAAAAGAAAGGAATCAAAAATAAGTTAGAAAATAAAGAGGTAGTCATAATCCAAAATTTTTTAAGAAAAGGAAGGTCATACCTGTGGCTAATTAAATCTATTTTTGAATCAGAAATTGTGTTTTGATAGTAAAAATCTTTGCCAGACAAATAACCTTCTCCATCAAACTGTAACCCTGAAGACAATGATTTATCAATCAAAGGAAAAGAAGTTACATCCCATTCTGAAGTTAACTTATAAAGTAAAAATTTCTGGGCTAATAAGGGAGAGGTTAACAAAATAATTAACAAAAATCCAGATACAACAAGATAAAACCTATTATTTTTTGATAGAAAAAAATTCAAATTTTTTCTTGATAAAACTATCAATAAAATAGAAGGGAGTATAATCAAAAACTGGAGCTTAGACATTATTCCTAAAGAGAAAAAAATGAGTGAATAATAAAAATGTTTATCCCTTTTCGATTCAAAAAATAATATTAAATAATAAAATGTTGCAATCGTAAAAAAAGCAAGGGGAATCTCGAGCATAGGAGAATTAGAATAATTAAAGATAAGAAAGTTAACGGCACAAAATATAAGTGTTAATTTAGCCACATTAATGTTATTCGAAAATAGTTTAGCAAATTTGTAAAGGTATACAAAAAAAAGTGTTGTAAAAATAAAAGGAATCAATGATAATGAAAGTTTGGAGGTTCCAAAAAGTAATATCGAGAAAAAAAGCAAAAAAACTTGTAATGGAGGCCAACCCACAAAACCTGTGAAGATACCATAATGATTATGAAAATCTGCAAAAATGTCAACTGCTTCATTAAAAGAAAATGAGCCATAAAATCCGTGAACAAATAAATCTTTAGCAATTACAGCTGCAGTAGACCTCTGCAACCCATTCCATTCAAAAGTGTTTACAAGAATTGAAGTTACAAAAGAGACTATCAAAAAGGCTAAAACAAAAAATAATAAAAATTTGCTTTTCATTTAGAGATAGCAGTTAGGAGTAATATTTAAACTTTCACAAAAATATTAGAAACCTATTTAAATACTCCCTGAATAGTTATTTTCATGAAAATAATAATTGCAATACCGGCTTATAATGAAGGTAAAACAATCAGTAGTGTTATTAATGAAATAAAAAAGGCTGTGTCTAAAACAGAGTATGATTACTCTATTTTTGTAACTGATGATGGTTCTAAAGATAATACCCCCAAAATTGCAAAAAAAGAGGGGGCTCATGTTTTTTTAAACAAAAGAAATTTAGGACTTGCTGAAACATTCAGGAATGAAATGAAACAGTGTCTAGAAGCTGGTGCCGATATAATTGTTCATACTGATGGAGACGGGCAATACCCCCCTGAGTATATTCCCCAAATGATAAAAAAGATTAAAGAAGGATATGACCTTGTATTAGGATCCAGATTTGGAAGTGGCTCATATTCTGGGTCTTTTACAAAAAAAATTGGAAATATTGCATTTGCAAGAGCCTTTTCAGGTATTCTTAATACAAAAATAACAGATACTACAACCGGTTTTAGAGCTTTTACGGCAGAAGTTGCATCCTTGCCTATAATAAACCGTTTTACATACACTCAAGAGCAGCTTATACGTGCAGTGAATAAGAAAATGAGGATTACTGAGATACCTATAACAACAAAAAAGACAAGACCTAGCCACCTTTTTAGCAATCCTATCATTTTTGCTGCAAGAGCATGGATCAATATTTTAAGGATATACAGGGATTATGCCCCTCTTAAATTTTTTGGGAGTATTGGTCTCACACTGCTCACTGCCGGTTTTGCGATAGGCCTCTATTTTTTGTATATTCATTTTACATCAGGTATTAAAGGGCACATAGGTCTATTGTTTCTTATGATACTTCTTTTAACGACAGGTATGCAAGTAGTCTTATTTGGATTTTTAGCGGATATGTATACAAAATGAAATATAACCTAAAAAAAGTGATATTTCACAAATTTAATAAATTCTTAATTGGGGGGCTAATAGGTTACCCCCTAAAGATAATTGTCACATTTATACTTACCGATCTTTTAGGGGTGTGGTACTTTGTGTCTTACTTGATTGCACTAGGAATAATATTTGCCTTTAACTTTTTTTATAATACTTATATCACTTTTGAGGTTGGTTCCAATAAAAAAGAAAATTTTGTAAAATATTGCATAACCCTCGGAATTTTTGTAGCAATTGATGCAATTGCTGTCAAGATATTAACCGAAATTTTAAGAATACATTATCTAATCTCAATTACTTTAATCACAATCGGAATAGTTATACTTAAATTTGTGGCGTACAAAAAGTTTGTTTTTACATCTAAGAATAAAAAATACCTCTAAAAAGGTGGTTAAAATATTAGTTGAAGACATTATTACCGGAAGAAGAAGTGTAAGGCATTTCACTGAAAAGAAAATAGAAAACAGGGTTATTAAGGATATAATTGATAAAGCGAGATGGGCACCTACGCATTGCAACACGCAACAATCCAGATTTATAGTTATAGACCAACGAAAATTAATGGAATTAATGGTGGACCACGGAGGGTCTAGTATTATAAAAAATGCAAAACAAGGGATTCTCATTCTTTATAAAAATACTTATGATAACCTAGAGTATAAGGATTATATTCAAAGTGCAGCGGCAGCAATACAGACTCTCTGTCTTTATGCTTATTCTAAGGGAATCGGGACATGTTGGATCTGTCACCTCCCCTCAAAAAAAATACTGAGAAAAATGTTTGGGATTCCCTCTTTTTATGATCCGATTGCATATATTGCAATTGGTTATCCTTCCAAAGACCCCATAAAAGTAAAAAGAAAGTATAGTTTAGATAGAATAGTAAATTTTAATAGGTTCAATTTTAAGGAAGAGCAGTCAAATCCCCCTTATACTAAACGGGTTCTAAGAAGAGTATATTATTTACTCCCTCTTTTTATTAAAAAAAGAATAAATCATTATGTTAATATTAAATTTGTAAAAAAATTTAAGAATTAGGCTGGTGTTGCATGAGTACAAACATCTATAAAAAATATGGATTGCATATGATCATCCGAGTACTTACTAACCTTGATAGAGATCCACTATCCCCCACCTATGGCTCATTTGACCGAGATTATTGGAATTATAAAATAAGAGACTTTTCATCAGCCATATTACAGCAAAGCTGTCTTCCTTTAGCATTAGTTTATACCTATTCATTTGAAGGTAATATCTATTTTAAAAATGAACTAATTAAAAATTATGCAATTTCTGCAGTAAAATATTGGGCAAAGATACAAAACAAGGATGGGTCATTTGAGGAATACTGGGCAAATGAAAGAAGCATCCCGGCTACAGCGTTTAGCCTTTATGCAGTTTGTGAAACTTGCAAAATTTTAAATTTTTATGATAGCACCATTAATGAGGCTATAATGCGTGCTGCACGTTTTCTTTCAAAAAATGAAGAAAAAGGTGCACTAAACCAAGAAATGGCTTCAGTAGCCGCATTGAGAAACGCTGCAAAAGTGCTTGATGATCTCAACCTCCAAAGAATAGCAGACATTAAATTTAGTAAACTACAAAAAAAGCAAGATAAGGAAGGGTGGTATTCTGAATATGGGGGTGCTGATGTTGGCTATCTCACAGTCTGCCTTGAATTCTTAACGAATTATTACCAACTCAGCAGGGATAGAAAAGTGATTGATTCTGCAAAAAAAATCGTAAGTTTCCTAAAATATTTTGTACATCCTGATGGGAGTATAGGTGGTGAATACTGTACTAGAAACACTGAATATTTTCTCCCTTATGGTTTAGAGTTTATGAAACAATATAATCCCTCTGCAAGCGTAATGATAAAAAGAATGATGGATTACATAAATAAAAAAGAATATCTTAATTGTAATATAGATGAGAGATATATTTTACATTATATATGCGCGTCATTTATAAAATCAGCGATAGGGTATAAACCTCTTGAAAGTCGAGATGTCCTTCCCTGTGACACCCATTTTGAAAAATATTTTAGGAATTCAATGATTTATATAAAAAGTAATCCATCTTATTATTTTATATGTTCAGCAATGAAAGGGGGAGTATTCAAGGTAATGGATAAAAAAAGCATGGTGATGAGTACGGATACAGGGTATCGATTAAATTATGCAAATAAACTGTATGTAATGGAATGGCCTTTTAGAAACCTGGCCAAAATTGGAAATGGATTTGTTCAAGTTGAATCTAAATTCCTTAGGAAAAAATTTTTTGTGCAAACGCCTGTTAAGCAAACATTATTAAAAATTTTCTCATTTTTTGCAGGTAGACTTGCAGTGGTTATTTCCAAAAACAAGCTGATTTATGGAAAAAATAAGTTCAAAAGGAATATGATGGTTAAGCGTCAAATAATATTAAACAAGGAGTGTATTGAAGTTAAGGATAGTATTAGTATCGGGCAAAGAACTGCTAAATTATATAGTATGGCTGGTCTTTCAATGAGGCAAACAGCTTCCTCCAAATTCTTTCAGTTAAATAATTTAAATAATAGGATAAAAATGCATGTTTTTCCTATTAATATAAAATTAAAGATTAAAAAAAGATTAGTATTTTAGATGGTCTCAAAGGCTCAGGTAAACAAACCCTTCCTTGACAGCATCCTCCTTCTTGAAGTATCCTTTCACGTCAAAGAACAGCTTCTTGTCCTTAAAAAGGTGTGCAAAGCTGCTGATTGGCCCTGATACAAACTCTTTGTGGGGAACAGGCATGATTATTGCGTCAACCTTTCCCACTTTGTCAAGAGGTATGTTGGCAACGCCGAACTCTTCCTCATCAACATCTTCCTGCGAAAGGTAAGGGTCGTGTGCAATAATCTCAACGCCGTACTCTTTTAGCTCTTTGATTACGTCGCGGGTCTTGCTGTTCCTGGAATCCTTGACATTTTCTTTGAATGTAAGCCCGAGGATAAGCACTTTAGAGCCTTGAATTACCTTTCCAGCCTTGTTCAATGCTTTTACAATCAGTTCAGCAACGTGCTTTGCCATGCTTTCATTGATTTCCCTTCCTGCAAGTATTACTTTAGGCATATAGCCAAGCTCCTGCGCTTTATACGTCAAATAGTAGGGGTCTACACCTATGCAATGGCCTCCAACAAGCCCGGGAGTATATTTATTGAAGTTCCATTTTGTTGATGCTGCTGCAACAACATCCTTTACAGAAATTCCCATCTTTTCAAATATAAGCGAAAGTTCATTCATAAGTGCAATGTTCAAGTCTCTCTGTATATTCTCAATGACTTTTGCAGCTTCTGCAACCTTTATGCTCTGAGCCTTGTAAATCTGGGTTATGGCTCCATAAACTTCTGCAGCCCTTTGGCTGGATTCTGCGTCCATGCCTGATACTACCTTTGTTATTTTGTTGATGGTATGCTCTTTGTCTCCGGGATTCACCCTTTCAGGAGAATACCCTACTTTGAAGTCCTTTCCGCATTTTAAGCCGGATTCTCGCTCAAGTATTGGTACGCAGATTTCTTCTGTTGTTCCCGGGTAGACTGTGCTTTCATAGGATACAACAGCGCCTTTTGAAAGATTTTTGCCGACAGTTTCTGTGGCTTTTATCACTGGAGTCAAATCAGGCAGGTTGTGCTTGTCAACAGGAGTTGGAACTGCAACAATTATGAATGTGCAGTTCTTGATCGAAGAAGGGTCTGAAGTATACTCAATACTTGTAGATTTCAGCTCTTCTGAAGTCAGCTCTTTCATGGAGTCTATGCCTTTTTTGAGCTCTTCAATCTTTTTTTTGTTTATGTCAAACCCTACAAGCCCTTGAAATTTCCTGCCTAGCTGTACTGCCAAAGGCAGTCCTACATAACCCAAGCCTACAATGCATATCTTTTCTGCCATCCTATTTCACCAACCCTCAAATTTAATATTCCTCATTCGCCCTTTCGTACTGCTCAATATCTCCTATGTCAATCCAAGTCTTCTCAAATATGTAGCCGTACACAGGCACTTTTTTTATCATGAATGCTATAAACTCTCCTGCTTTTATTTCTTCAGGAGTTTTGCTTGAATGAATGCATTCATCAATTAGCTTTAGATCCCCCTTTTTTATGAAATAAATGAGTGTTGCAGCAAACGTGGACTTTGGCTCAGCCGGCTTTTCAACAAATTCTATTATTTTCTGATTTTTGTCCAATGCGCCGATGCCCATTCTTTTTGCAATAGCAATATCTTTAACGTCATTAAATGCCACAACAGATGCATTTTTCTCAATAAAAAAGTCATGCATTGGCTTGAGCTCGTTCTCAAAAAGATTGTCTCCTGCCAGAATCAGGAAGTCATCATTAACTTTGCCGTTTTTAATCGCAAAATCAATATCCCCTAATGCTCCGAGCCTGTCTTCATTGCTTGTCGTCCTGTCATTTAATATTGTAATCTTCTGCGAATAAACTTTTGCCTTTTCAGCCCTCTCCTGCCAAATCTTAAAGTGAGAATAAAACTTTGCGTTTGTCACAACAAAAATCTCGTCAACATCAAGCTCTGCAACCTTGTCAAGAAGATATTCTATCATCGGCTTTCCTGCAATCGGAAGCAATGGCTTTGGAATATGCTTTGTAATAGGATAAAGCCTTGTTGCATACCCTGCTGCTAAAATCATTGCTTTCATTTTTACCTTCCTACTGAGATATAGTTGAATCCTGCTCCTTTAATGTCATCAGGATCCCAGATGTTCCTTCCGTCAACAATATTCTTTTCTTTCATCAGCTCCTTAGCCCTTTCATAGCTGAAGTTCCTGAATTCATCCCATTCTGTGACAAGCACAAGGCATGATGCATCCTTTAATGCTTCATAATGGTTGTCGATGAATTCAACATTCTTGGTTAGCTTCATTGCATTTTCCTTTGCAACAGGGTCGAAAGCAGCTATTTTTGCGCCTTCCTTTTGGAGCTGTTCGATAAGGACAAGCGATGGCGCTTCCCTCATGTCATCTGTCTTTGGCTTGAACGCAACACCCCATAAGGTTATCTTTTTGCCCTTCAAGTCTGGAACAAGCTTCTTTATTTTTGGCAGAAGGCTCTTTTTCTGCTCTTCATTGACATCCTCAACTGCTTTGATTATGCTCAAATTGACATTATGGTCATCAGCAAGGGCAATAAGAGCTTTAACATCCTTTGGAAAGCAGCTTCCACCATAACCAATTCCTGCCTGAAGGAAGAACTGCCCTATCCTATGGTCAAATCCCATTCCTGCTGCAACCTTTTTTACATCAGCGCCTACTTTCTCGCAAAGCCTTGAAAGCTCATTCATGAATGAAATCCTTGTTGCAAGCATGCAGTTGGATGCATACTTAATCATTTCAGAGCTTTTTGGGTCAACGAAAATCAAAGGCCTGAATGTTCTCACAAAAGACCTGTAAAGCCTTTCCATGACTGCCTTTGCCCTATCGCTGTCGCAGCCTACAACAACCCTGTCAGCATCCATAAAGTCCCTTACAGCGTTTCCTTCCCTTAGGAATTCAGGGTTTGACACAACATCAAACTCAACGTGCTGCTTAAGGTTCTCTTGTATTATGCTTTTCACAAGCGCTGCTGTGCCTACAGGAACAGTGCTCTTGTTTACAATAACCTTGTAAGAATCAATATTCTGGCCGATGTCAGCAGCTACCTGCCTGACAAACCTCAAGTCTGCCCTGTGGTCTTCTCCCTGCGGTGTGCCTACTGCAATGAATATGACATCTCCAAATTTAATTGCCTGTTTTTTGTCTGAAGTAAAATGAAGGCTGTTGTCCTTAACGTTTCTTTCAATCACAGAATTAAGGCCTGGCTCGTAAAATGGAACTTTTCCTGCATTAAGTATCTTGATTTTTGCCTCATCCACATCAAGGCACATGACATCATGGCCCATGTCTGAAAGGCATGCTCCTACAACCAATCCCACATATCCTGTTCCGATTACTGTAACTTTCATTATGCACCCCAAAAACTACAGAAAAGGATGGATGAATACTATATAAAGATTTAGTTTTTTATAGGCGAAAAAACTTAGTTTTTCTTTCTGTATTTGTTTACAAAGTATAATGCAGCCAACACTGCTGCAATTAATGCAAAAAAAGCGTAATGTGCATTTTTATAAGTAAAAGGAATCATGTCCAGTATGAAAATGTTGTATAAAAACTGGTTAAAATTGATGTCTGGAAAAGGAACTCTTGGCTCAAAGAACTGGCCGTGAAAGCTGTTCATTCCATAGGTTGCATAGTTCATTAGGGTATAATTATATCCTAAATTAATTTCAGGCTGCCTGTCTCGGACTTCCCTTAAGGAAAGTGCATTGCCGGCCTCATCAGTATAATGCCTGTTATAGCTTGAGTCAAAAAGCACCCAACTTCCATTAATTTTAATTTCAGAAATTGCATGAGAGTTTACCCCGTTTGTTATCGAAATATGCCTGGCTTTGTAGCCCATGCTTTGAGCCATCAGTTCAAGAAGATAAGACCTGTCAAAGCATGCACCCCATCCTCTTGAAAGAATGTCTTCAGGCATGTGCGAAACTCTAAGGTCGCTATTGTTAAAGTAGGTCAAATGCTCAATATTCAAGTAAAGCCAATTGTTTAGTGCATCAATTTTTTCCAAATCAGTATCATACCCTTCAGTAATCTCAAGAGACAAAGATAAAATTAGTTGTTGAGTTTCGTTTGGAAGGTCTATATAATAAGGCGTAGACTGAACTAAAAGAAAGAATAAAAACAGGCAAAACAAGCCAATTGCAGCCTTTGCCCATTTTTCCATGTGTTCTATTAAAAACTTAGGATTTATATTGATTTCTAAAAAACAGCAAAGAAATATCCTGAATGCAGAACAGCAATTCAGCCATAACCAAATACAATGCCCAACCCAAACCTTTATAAACCCCCTCAGATTTCTGAAAGCTAGGACGGCCATAGGGAGCTTGTTCACCCGGTCTCATTTCGAACCCGGCAGTTAAGAAGCTTTCCGTATTGGAGTGTACTGCTTTGCGTGGGAAATCCAGTAAGCTGTCCACCTTTTCTTTTTCGTGATGATGATTAGATTAATCTGCATTGCCTTGCTTAAGGCAAAAACTCAATGCACTGATTAATTTTGCATTGCCACGCTCCGTGCCAATTATTGAACCGCTTCGTTGCAGGAGTCACCTTTTGAGAAATGTCAAACAAGGAGTACTGCGCTGGGTGGCAATGCTCAGAACTTAGAAAGATTGGCAATTTATTTAAATGAAGAGTGCATTCCCCTGCATATGGCAAAGATTGGCATAATCGGCGGCTCTGGCCTCGACAATCCAGACATTCTTGAAAATGCATCAGAAAAGGAAGTTGAAACTCCTTTTGGCAGGCCAAGCTCAAGCCTGAAGATTGGCAAAATAAAGGGAGTTGATGTTGTTCTTATCGCAAGGCACGGAAGAAATCACAACATTCCGCCTACAAGCATTAATTTCAGGGCAAATATTCACGCTTTGAAGCAGGAAGGCTGCACCCATATAATTGCAACAACTGCTGTAGGCAGCCTCAAGCACGAAATCAAGAGGGGGGACATAGTCATCCTTGACCAGTTTATTGATTTTACAAGGCACAGGAGCATATCCTTTTATGACAAGCCTCTTGAGACTGGCACAGTGCACTGCGCAATGCCAGAGCCTTTCTGCAGCACAATCAGAAAAAATCTTATTGAGTCCTGCAAAGAATTAGGGATAAGCCACCATGAAAAAGGAACTGTAATCACAATTGAAGGCCCAAGATTTTCCACAAAAGCAGAATCAAAAATGTTTAGGATTTGGGGCGCTGATGTCATCAACATGTCAGTTGCGCCTGAAGCATCGCTTGCAAACGAAGCAAAGATTCCTTATGCAGCAATCGCAATGTCGACTGACTATGACTGCTGGAAGGATGATGAAGCGCCTGTAACCTGGGAAAGCATACTTGAAATTTTCAAGATGAATGTTGAAAAGGTAACAAGCCTTATAATCAGGACTTTGCCAAAACTGGGATAAAAGATGGAAAGCATAAAATCAAAGATAAGGACAATCCCGAATTTTCCAAAAGAAGGCATTATGTTCAGGGATATAACCACCTTGCTGCAGTCAGGAGAAGGGCTGAATGAAACAGTCAGCAAGCTTGTAGAAAGATACAAAAGCATGAACATTGATGTTGTTGCAGGCATTGAGGCAAGGGGTTTTATCATTGGAGGGATTCTTGCACACCAGCTGGGTGTTGGCTTTGTTCCAATAAGAAAAAAAGGAAAGCTTCCTTTCAAGACTGAAAGGCACACCTATGACCTTGAATACGGAACTGACACAATTGAAATGCATGTTGATGCCATAAGCCCAAGCCAGAATGTGCTTATTGTGGACGACCTTCTTGCTACAGGAGGAACATGCCTGGCAGCATCAAGCCTTGTGAAAAAACTTGGAGGAAATATTGTGGAGTGCGCATTTATAGTTGACCTTCCAGCACTCAAAGGAAAAGAAAGGCTTCTCTCAAATGGTCTGAAAGTGTTCAACCTTGTTGAGTTTGAGGGCGAATAAGAAAAAACCTGCTACAAATCAGTTATTGCCTCTCCTGTTTTCTCGTCTATTTCCTTGATGATTTTGTGGCCTTTGAGCTTTTCCCTGATTTCCTTCCATGAGTATTTTTCCCTTGCCTTTTTCAGCTCACTAAGTATTTCAGAAACAAGCGAATACTTCTCATAAATAAGCTCGCCCTTCTTCTGGTTTTCATCTGCAGACTCCTCAAGCTCGCTTATTGTCTTTTCCTGCGCTTCAATTATCCTCTGAAGCTTTTCAATCTCCTTCTGGGTTCCTGTTTTCAGCACTTTGTGCCTGAATGAGCTTGCTGCCTCTACAGCATCGCTGAATGAGGGATAATGCTCTTTTTCAGCATCCTTAAAAGAAATCATTTCAAAAGGAATGGGCCTTTCCTCATTTTTGAGGATAAATGCATTGATGCCTTCTGCTGTAATTTTTTTAAATGCTGACTCAACCTTTTTTATCTGCAAATCAGAAAGCGAAGTTTCCTTTCCTGTAATTCCTGCAGCCAAGCATATTTCTCCTGCATAAATTCCTCCAAGCCCAAACTCAACTGCAAGAGCCTTTGATATGTTCTCCTTTGGACATTTCAGAATTTCAAGGTCGCTTTTCTTAAGATTAAGGAAATCAACCCTTTTTGCAGGAAACTCATATTTATGGCCTGCGCCAAGCTGCCTGTCTTTTATCCTGCTCCTCTTCAAAGGCACTATTATGGAAAAGTCGCTTTTGCACAAAACTAGGTTGCCTCCTGCAAAAAGCTCTGCAATAAGAAAGTAGGACTCTGCTTTTTTGAATTCCAGGACTGCAATCCTTTCAGAATCATGCTGGGTTATTTTTTCAAGCCTTGCATTGGCAATGTATTTCCTAAGAGCTGCGCAGAATCCCTGCATTGATTCAGCGCATGGCGCAGGCTTTGATGAGATGTAAAACTCAAAAGGCGGCTTTATTTTCAAAAGCGCCTTTCCCCTGCCTGTCGCATAAAGCTGCAAGTATACTTCATCCTTTGCAGGCTGTATTATCTTGTCAATCCTTGCGCCTTCAAGCACTGCCATCTCCCTGACAAGGTAATGGAGGTCTAATGAAGATATTTCAAATGCCATAAGAAATTAAGGGCTATAAGAGTATAAAAAGCTAATTCTTTTTGTCCTTCACATGGTCTGGCTTTGCAGAAATCTTTGTAAGGTATTTGGAAAGGTAGTGCTTCTTTGTAAGAGACTGGACAAAAACAACAACAATAAACAGGCCTATGCAGTAAAGCCCGAAGTGAAGGAATTCCATCTCAATCGAGCTGAAAGGCAGGTTGTGGATTATTGTTTTTCGCAGAAGCGAGCTTCCCACTACAAAAGGATTGTACTGCGCGATTTCAAGAAGCTTTGCTGACATGCTTTCCAAAGGCAGGATTACATCAGAAATGAAAAGGAATACGCTTCCCAATGAGATTGCTCCCAAAGTTGCAGTTTCTTCAGAATTGAAAAGATATCCGATAAGCATTCCTGCAAGTGTAAAGAATGACATGCACATTAAAAGCACAGGAATTGTCTTGGGCATTGTGCTGAAAATTTGAGTGCCAAAAAATGCTGCAGAAAGGCCTATGATAATGATTACCTGGACAAGCAAAAGCAGGAAGCAGGTAATAAATGTTGAAAGTATGAAAGTAATGTCCTTTGCAGGCGATATAAAGTTCCTGAAATAAGCTGTTGTCTTCTTCTCAATCATGATTAGTGTTGTTGATAGAAGCACTCCTGTGAACATTATAACTATAACGATAAGTATTGGGAATATGTAGTTTAAGTGCGTGCCTTCTGATGCAACAGGCTTTATTGTTGTTGTTACAGGATTGACTATGTTTGAAGCGTCAGTTACTGTTATTGAGCTGATTTTGCCTTCAATAGTATTAAATGATGACTGGAGCTGGGCAATGCTCTGAAGCGCCTCGTCAATAAGCTTTTTTGCGTCGCTAAGGCTTGCAACAGAGCTTGATTTTGCTGCAGCTGCTGATTCAAGCTTTTCCCTTGCATCTTCTATGCCTGATGAAACGCTGGTTATTGCAGTGTTTAGCTCTGCCAGCTTTACTGAAGTTCCGTTTTTTGCAGTTTCAAGTTCCTCCTCAATGTCCCCAAGCTCTGCGCTCGAAGAGTTGAGCATAGCAAGTATGCTGTCTTTTTCTGCCTGAAGAAGGCTGCTTCCCTCAATTTCATCCTCAATATCACTGATTATGCCTTTGGCCTCGTCAATTGCATCATCTGCAGCATCTTCAAGGTCATTTGTTTTGGAAGTAATTTCATTCTTTTTTGAAGTAAGATCTGTTACAGCAGCTGATGAAAGCTCTGTAGTAAAGTCCAGCTCATCAAGCCTGCTCTTTGTTTCTGCAACCTTTTTTCCTGACTCATCATTCTTTGTGGTGAGTGTAAGAATTGTTGATTTTCTGTCTGTAACCTCTTTTTTTGTTGAGGCTATAGTATCAAGAAGCACTGTTGTAAGGTTTAGGCTAAGCTCCTGGCTTTTGCCGCCTATGGTTTCAGCCATAGTATCTAAAACCATGTAAACAAGGTTTATTTTAGAGTAATCCACATAGAATACAATCTCATTGTTCATATTCTGGCCGAGCTGGAATTCAGGAGAAAAAACCATGCAGGTGTGTGTTGCACCTTCGCGTATTGATTCAACGCATTCTTCTTCACCTGTGTACTTGGTCACCCTGAAGCTGCTTGCCTCAAGGCCTGATATGAATCCTGTGCTAAGCTCATTGTAGGATGAGGAGTAAGCGCCTATTGAAATGCTGTAAGTTTTGTTGTTGTCAAAAGCCATTCCTGCAAGGAATATGACCAGCAAAGGCCCAAGTATGACTATCAGCGCTGAAGCCTTTGACCTAAGCAGAAGCTTAAGGTTTTTCTTTACAAGCAAAAACATGTTTTTCATTTTTTGACCACTGACTCAAACAGCTCCCTGATTGTAGGCTTGTTTACTGCAATGTCCACTATCTTTTCATTGGATGATGCAATCGCCCGTGCAATTTCATAAAGCGTATGCTCTGGATTCTGGGTGTAGATTGTAAGGAAGCTCTTTGTCTCTTTTGTGCTGTGCACCTGCAGCTGCCTTTTTGACTTGAGCAGCCTTGCAAGGCTTTCATACTTCCTTGACTTTGTCTCCAGAGTAATCTCATAATTTTTTGAGTAGGATTCCTTGAGCTCATCAGGAGTTCCAACTTTCCTTATTTTTGCCTCGTGGAGTATTGCAAACCTGTCGCACAGCACTTCAAGCTCGTTTACAAAGTGCGATGCCAAAATTATGGTAGTTCCCTGTGAATTAATTTGCTTGATAAGCTCCCACATATCTTCTCTTGAAACAGGGTCAAGGTCTGAAGTTGGCTCGTCAAGTATCAGTATTTTTGGGGTGTGGACAAGCGAGCATGCAATGTCAAGCCTTTTCTGCATTCCTCCTGAAAGATTCTGGCCAAGCACATTTTTTGCCTTTTCAAGGCCGACAAGCCCGATAAGCTCATTGCACCTCTTTTTCCTTGCTGCCTTGGATATGTTGTAAAGCGAGGCAAAATGAGTCATGTTCTCATCCACTGTAAGCATGTTGTAAAATGAGGGGTGCTGTGCTGCAAACCCAAACATTGACTTTACCTGATGAGGGTGAAGCGAAATTAGATAGTCTCCTGTGTCTTTGCCTGAGTTTATGACAACTTCGCCCTGGTCAGGCTCGACAAATCCGACAATTGTATTAAGGAGAGTTGTCTTTCCGCTTCCGCTAAGCCCTATTATCCCAAATATTTCTCCTGGCTTTATTGCAAGGTTTACTTCGTCCAGCACAACATTGCTTCCAAATGCCTTGGTTAAATTGACCAGCTTGATTGCATTGTTTCCTGCTGTCAAAAGCTCGCCTGACTTTGCGCCTTTCTTGACAAACATTCCCTCAATTACTTCTTCAGGCCATCCGCTCTGGATAAGCATTTTTTTTACCTGGTCCTTTGAAATTCCTTTAGAAACTGAATAATCTATGAAATCTTTGAGCTCATCGCACTTGCCTCTAGCCATATTCTGATTTATCCTGACTACTCTTTTAAATTTGCGTTACTACGCTAAAGTAAAAAAGCATATTTGGAGCCTATATGAACAACAAGCATCTCCACTCAGCATAAGAAAGCTTAATAATCTCTAAAAAATACCTCCTAAACAAGGGGCAAATAAAAGGCCAAAAACCTAATATGCAAAACAGGGTGAGAGCATGCAGTGCGATATGTGCGGGAAGGATACTGTTCTTTTGAGGGCAATGGTGGAAGGGACAGAGCTTAAAGTCTGCGAAAAATGCTCAAAGTATGGCAAAGTTCTTGGAAGGCTGTCTCCTGCAGTCAGCCTGAAAAAGGAAAAGCATAAGCAGGCTGAATCTGAAAATGAGCCTGAAATTGTCCAGATTATAGTGCCTGACTACAACAAAAAAATAAAAAGTGCAAGGGAGTCAATGGGCCTGAAGCAGGAGGAGATTGCCGCAAAAATAAATGAGAGGGAATCTCTGATAAACAAGATTGAGTCAGGCCATCAAAAGCCGGATTTGGCGCTCTGCAGAAAGCTTGAAAAGTTCTTCAAGATAAAGCTTATTGAGGAGCAGAAGATGGAGAAGGACGCTGAAAGCAAACATGCCAGAAAGCCTGAAGGACTTACAATCGGCGACCTTATCAAAGTCAGGAAATAGCGCAAATGCTTTTTTATCTTTTTTCATAAATCAGGTATGAGCATCTGCCTGATTCTGCGCTGTATGCCAAATCCATTTTTTCTTCAAGAAGCTTGTAAGTTTGGTTCAAATCAGATTTGCAAGTGCTGTCTGATTCAGGGCAGATTATTCCGCCTGCACAGCTGTCCATAAACACATAGCTTATCCTGCTGGAGTTTGCAAGCACATAGCTGTAGAAATTGCCTGCCTGCCAGGCATTAAACACGGGATAGTAGATTTTGCTTATTTTAGAGTCAGTGTAAAAAGCCATCAGCGGGTTGCTAGACCATAGCTCTCCTGAAGCATCGTGCGATTGTGCAAATGAAAGAAAGCTGTTCTGCATGCCCTGCATGTCAAAAGTCCTGTTCTCATAGTAAAAGCCGATAGCCTGCACAGCTGAAACCACAAGAATAATTGCAAGCAACGGCGCAAAATTCTCTTTCTTTTTTATTAAACTGGAAATTGCATAACCTGAAAGCATTGCAATAAACGGAACAACAGCTATGAGATACCTGAAATCCCTGCAGTGCATCTGCAGGAAATATGCAAATGGAATAAGCGTGCAGAGCAAGATTGCCATTCCGTGCCTGCAAGTTTTCCTGTTCTTAACTGCAAGCCACAATCCAAGCGCAGAAAACAAGTGCAGAAAATTCTCTTCCAAAATAAGGAATTTGAAGTACCAGTGCCAAGGCTTGAACCAAAGGTAGTTGCAGCCAAGAACCTTGGAAATTGCATCCTGCGCAGCTGAAAGCGGAAAAATTGGATTTCCGTATGCAAAATAGTTTGCAGCAAAAAAAGGAGCTGCGGCAATTGAGAATCCTGCTCCAAAATATGCTGCATTCTTCAGCTGCCTTGAAAATACAAGCAATAAAATAAAAACAGCAGCAAAAATTCCTGAGGGAAACTTTGCAAGGAATGCAAGCCCTATGAAAAATCCTGCAAGCATGTGCTTCTGCCTCATAAATGCAAATGCTCCTGCAAGAATGCAGAACATGGTCAGGATTTCTGAATACGCATGAAACGCCATGAAAAAAAACACTGAGCTGAACGAAAAAATAGCTGATGCAAAAAGCGCAGCCTGCTTTCCAAATGCCTCCCTGGCTATAAGGAATACAAGGATGATTGATGCTGCGCTAAGAACAATGTTGATAAAAAGCGCTGACACAAGAATTCCAAAGCCTGCCTTCCACAAAGCTCCGAGCAGGACTGGCAGAAGCACAGGCCTTATAGGCTCCCATAATCCCGCAGCTCCTCCTGAAAAAAGGAATTTTGCCATGCCTGCATAAACTCCTGAATCCCACCAGAGCATCTGGCTGCCGTGCATAAGAATGATTCTTGCTGCAATAGCCAGAGCAAAGATTAAGAAAAACAATTTATTGCCTAAAAAAAACTTTTTCATTTTTGCATGCTTCAATTATCCAGCTCCAATCTGCTAATTATACTTTCCCATTAAAGAGTTCCACCTTATTTTAAGGAGGTCTGTAAACATGCTGATTGAGTCCTTGATTGCGCTGACTTTTGATTCTTCAGAATTAACCCAGACAACAGGCACTTCTTTTATCCTGAAGCCGTGCTTTTTTGCAATAAACAAGATTTCAACATCAAACCCGAACCTGTTGAATTTCTGCATTTTGAAGATTTTGGCTGCAGCTTTTGCTGAAAAAAGCTTGAATCCGCACTGCGTGTCTTTTATGCCCCTTACTGCAAGCACGCTGACAAGAATGTTGAACATCCTGCTGACAAGCACCCTGAAAAAAGGCTGTTTTACCCTTACATCAGCTCCTTTTGCGTATCTTGAGCCGATAATAACATCATAGCTTTGCAGGTATTTATGGAAATGCTCCAGCTCCTCGATTGGAGTTGAGAGGTCTGCATCAGAAAACAGCACATAATCTTTTTTTGCAGCAAGCATCCCTTCCTTTACAGTGCCTCCTTTGCCTAAATTCTGCTTTCTGCCAATAACCTTAAGCCTGCCATTGCTCTGTTCGATGAATTTTGATGCAACTTCAACAGTGCTGTCTTTTGAGCCGTCGCTTACAACAATAATTTCATAGTCATGGCCTTTTTTGCCCATATAGCGGATTATTCTGTCAAGTGTTTTCCCAATCCTGTTCTGCTCATTGTAGCAAGGAATGACAACAGAAATGCTCATTTTTTCCATCTTAAATTCACCAGGTTGCAGATTTTATTTGTTATTTTCCCTTCAAACATAAGGTTGCACGCGTCTGTATCTGTGCTGCTGTTGTATAATAATGTTGTTGTCATGTTGACAGCCTGAACATAGGTGTTGTCAACTTTTGTTATTGGCGCACACTTGCCTTTTTCTCCAAGAATAATGTATTTTTCATTCTCGTAAACAACTGGCAGCGAATGAAGGAATGTGCTGTTCCTGCAGTATTCAGGCTCTCCAATGTTGTAAAAAAGAAGGATATAATACCCATTGTCAATATAGTAGCCTGCAAGGTTCTGCCAGGGATAGTCATGCGATGTCCTGCCGAGATAATTGAGAAGCACCCAGGCGTTTGATTTCAGCGCACAGTTTCCTATCCCCAGCATTTCCATCCTGCTGATTGCATCCTCATAAGGCTCTCGGGATTCATGCTGAAAAACAGATGGAAGTGCAGAAAGGCTTAGCATGGCAATAAGCACAGCAAGCCATAATTTGATGGCTGCAGGCTTCTGCCTTTTTATCAGCAAAGGAATTTTTTCTATGCAGACTGCAGAAAAGTAGACTGCAGGTATAGTTATTGCAAAAAGATACCTAAACCCTTTTATTGGAATATTGTTGTATCCATAAAGTGTTGATGCAAGCAGGATTATCATGATTATTTCTCCAGCCCGCTTTTCAAATGCAAGTGAAACTGAATCCTTAAAAGACCTTATTTTTGAGGCGTCGCGCGCAATGCAGAACAAAACATAAGCAAGCCCGAGAATCATGAAAGGCAGAAGAAAGTTGACAGCCATTGCAACATGTGAAAAAACAAAAGGCTGGTCGATATATGCCCTGAATTTGACATTGTTTGCATAGATGTCTGCAATGCTCATGAAGATGTTGCCGAACTTGAAGTAGTTGTATGCAAACCAAGGAATGAAAGGAATGGCAAAATAGATCCCGTTCTTTATAATTGGCTTAATGCTCTTGTGAAAAATAAGAAGCGGCAGCAGCGAGACAAAATTATATCTTGAAAGGCATGCAAAGCCAAGCCAGTATCCGGAATCCTTTCCAGAAAGCAGTGCTGCAATGAACAGCTCCAGGAAAGCAACTGAAAGAAGCTCTGTGCCATTCACAAGCCCCACTCCCAAGACATAAACGTTTAATGAAAGGATATAAAAAATATTCTTGTCAAGCTTAAGAGAATTTGCAAGCTTTGCAGTTGAATATGCAAAAAGCGCAGATGCAAATATGATAAACAAGTATTCTGATGCAAGCCAGCCAAAAACTGAAAAAACAGTGAGGATGACAGGCATCATAGGCGGCCTTAAAGGCTCAAAGTACATGCCTCCGTCAAACCAGTATTTTGCATTCGAGACATAGACTGTAAAATCCCAAGAGAATGCCTGATAGTGCTGGTAGAGGAATATTGCTGTTGATATTGCAAAAAGCGCAAGGAAAAGCCTGTTTTCTGATGCAAACTGCTTGATTTTGGATGCCAGGCTGTTTTTCACCATTTTAATTTTAGATTATTTGGGGGTTTAAGTCTCCAAATCCTGCTTGAAGTGGAAACTCATTTATTAATTTATAGCCGTAAGGATAAGGCATTGAGTGGAAAAGTATAACCCTCCTTTTGCTGCTTCCTTCAAGCCATGATTTTATTTTAGCATAGTCGTCAGAGTTGAAGATTCTTGCAGCAATCACATTTGCATTGAAGAATTCTGCAATTCCAGTCAGCTTTTCAGTGCTGTTCATCCTGCTCAATGAAAAATATATTACATTAAGGTCTGCAATTGTTTCAAGCTTCCTGAAGTATCTTGCAGGAGTGTCATAATAGCTCTGTATTTGAGAGTAATCTTCAACATCTTCTGCGATTATTGTTTCATTTGCGTAAAATGAGATTTGCCTTCCTCCCACAATGATTGCGCTTCCCTCTTTTCTTATTGGAGGCGAGCCGAAAATAAGCGAGCCTTCGCCAAGCGCAAGAGACAGGTATTTGTCTGGAAAGCTTATGACTGTAATTCCTTTGTCAGAAAGGTATTTTGCAGCTTTTGCCTTGCCAGGATGGTCTCCGCAGCCTACTGCAAAAGATGCATTTTTTCTTATTGCCTGCTCGACAATCATGCTGATTCCATGGGTGTCTGCAGAAACCGCAATGTTTTTTGAGAGAAATCTTGTAGTTGGATAAAGCACCTTGTCAATCGGCACTTCAAAACTAAAGACTCCGTTTTCATCAGGCGCGTACCACCTGCCTTCTTTTTCTGCAATCATTGTTGCTGAAGCTGCAAAATGCACTGCTCCTCCAGATTCCATTTCCTTAAGCCTGCCTCCTTCATGCCAGCCTATTTCAGGAAGAAGCTCTTCAGGAGAGTAAGAAAGCCTCTCTGAAAAAACAGCCAGAATCTGGCCTGAAAAAGGCGATGAGTTGAGCTGGTATGAAAGCCAGTCCCTGCTTACCCTGTCTGACTGTGCTGCAATAATGTCTCCAGGCAGTATTCTTGCCTCTGAAGCGCCTAGTGTGATTATTGAAGCATTTTCAATCCTTGCAGGGCTTGACTCAAAATCAGAAGTTTCAAACTCCAAGCGAGGCTGCATTCCCATTGCAAGGCCATAGTCAATCTCAGCCCTCCATGAAACACCTAATGAGTCCCATATTTTTGATGCTTCCAGCAGAAGCTGCTTCCTGTTCTTTTTGCACCCTAAAGATGCTATTGTCTCGTACAAGAATGCATTCTCTTCAGGATTTTCAGAAAATGCCTGCTCGTAAAAAGGCACTGAGCTGCATATCATTGAATTATTTTTCGCAAGCCTGCCCAGCACAAGGGAAATGTCTCCTTTTGCAAAATCCGACTGGACTAATCCAAGAAGGCTTTGCATTTCTGAAATGAATTCAGGCCTGGCAGTTCCTGTCCTGTCAAGCACAAACCCAAAATCATAATCAGCGCCGTAAAAGTCAGAGTCTTGGATAAGCTTTGCTATTTCCGGCTCAATCTCATCCTGGTAAGCCAGCTGGTTGTGCCTTATTCTTCCGCCGATGATAAGGGACGGAGTTTCAGTAATGTTGTATTTTTCAAGAAGTATGAGTATTATCGGCTCTGGCTCATACTCTGCATCCAAAGAGATGACAAGCACATTTTTTGGAAATTTTTTGCTGATTTCTGAAAGTATGTAGCCCTGCCTTTCGCTTTTTTCATCTTCAGACTTGTAAAAGAAAAGTATAGGTATGTAATTAGAGCTGCAGTCTGCATTTGCCTTTTCAATAAGCGGCAGGAATTTAAGCTGCAAAAGGAAATACTGCCGCCTAAGCTGCTCATACTCTTTTTTCTTGAAAACGCTTATCTGGCCGTAGTTTGAAATCTCATTTCCGACTTTAATAATCTCTTCCTTTAGTGTTTCTATCCTATTGTAAAGTATTCTGCAGGTGTCGCCGCCAAATGCAGAGGCAAATTCCTCTTCAGCAAGATATGATTCATAGTTTATCTCGTGCTCTTTTATTGCTCCCAGTATTGAGCCAAGCCTGAAAAAGTCAAGGCTGTAGTTTAGGATTATTGCAGTGCTGAATATAAGCACTGTCAGCGCAAGGCTTGTAAAAAAAATGCTTTTTTTGTATGCCATTTTCTGCTTTTTCAGATTTGAATTTCAAATTTATTTGTTCAAATTATTACTTTGCGTTCAGCTATTTTATTTGTTTTTGTTGGCAGCAATTTCTGCTGAAATCTCTTCGTATGAAGCAATCCCAATATGCGCACTGCCGTAATTAATCACAACAGCAGGCGTGCCTGTTATGCCGTAATACTCCTCCAGGAAAGAAAGTTCAGGAGAGTAGCTGTATTCAATTGCAAAAACATTTGCGCCAAAATCATCTACTATTCTGTCAAGTATCTCTCCCTGCTTTCCAGAATCAGGGTCGTTCCTGCTGAAATAATAGAGTATTACGCTGGATGCTGTTCCCTGGCATTCCTGCTTTATCTTGTAAAGCAATGTGTATGTCCTTATCTGGAGAAGATGGTATTTTCTTTTGAGGAAATTATAGTTCTCGCTTCCAAGCCTTTCTTCAGCGTCTGAAGGAGATAAGCTCTGGCCTATTTTCCACAGGTCTTCGCTAAGGCTATTTATCCTGATGTTTGCAGCACTGCAGTCTCCTTCTGCAATGCCTGAAATCATCTCCTGCTCAAGTATGTATGATTCTGTGTTAAGCTCGTTTTCCTTTATGAAATAATCAATTTGGCTGAGATTTGAGCTGCCAACCCACCTCCCTACAAAGATGCCCAGCATAAATACAAAAATAATGCTTAATAAAGTTATAAAAAAAACGTTTTTAGTCCTGGCTGCCTTTGACATGAGTGTACCTCCAGATTGATGCTCCTTTATTTGAGTATTCTTCAATAAAATATTCCCTGCTTCCCAAAAGGTATGAAAGCCCTTCACCCTGCTTTTTCCAGGGGTCTCCTTGATACATGCTTTCAGTTATAAGCACAAAGCTGATATTGTGCTTTTCAAGCAGGCCTTTTGCAGAGGTAGTATCCAGTGAGTTAAATATTTTGCCTGAATCTGCCATTTTCATGCTGAATTCATTGCTGAAACTGTCCATGCTGTCTGAAAAAGAAGGCCTTCCGGAATAGTATTGTATAAAGAACCCATTTGAGTAGTGGGAAAACACAACATCACCTTCATTTGAGTTTCTAGAAAGCCATTCAAGAGCTTCAAAAATTTCACTCCCAGGCAACTGCTCTGAAAGCCTTATGTTGTATGAGACTGCTGAAAACAGGATGCCGCAGAAAAGGAGTATTATTGAAAAGTTCCTTATTGGCTTAAGCTCCCACTTTCTTTTAATCAGCGCTGAAAGTGCAGCTCCTGCAAATACAGCTGCTGCAAAATTGGCATAATAAGTTAAGGGGTTGTAGAATGCTGCCAGGATTATTGATGAAAATGCAATCAGGTATGCAGCATAAGCAGCCCGCCTTGAAGCCCAGGTGCATGCAATTCCCAATCCTGAAAGCATTAGCCCGAATATGCTAAAACCTAATATTCCTCCCAGGTCTGTAATGAATCCTGTAAAGAAATCAGGCAGGGTCTTGCCAAAATAAAAACCGGAGATTCTGGAAATAATGTAGTCAGGAGGATAGTGCAGGATAAGGATTAGCAGGAGAGCAAGCGAAGCAATGCAAAACCTTTTCTTTGAGGATTTGCTCCATGCAAAATATGCAAGGATTGCTGCAAATGCTGTAAAAATGCTGGACATGCTTGCGAATGCTGCTGCTGAAAAAAAGAGGATTGAAGCAGCAAATGATAAAGCCCCCTGCTTGATAAAAAAGTAAAACCCAAAAAGAAGCAGAATTATTGCAAGGCACGCTGGAGATGAAACTGAAAAAGTGTATGCAGCTGCAGGCGACAGCACAAAAACGCATAATGATGCAATAATCTCGAGCCTGCTGAACCCAAGCCTGCAAAGTATTAGGTAAAACAGCGCTATGCCTGCCATTCCGCACAAAAACGGAAGCATTATTGAGGCATTTTCTATTCCTAAAAAAAAGCCTGCTCCTGCAAGTGCTAAATGGTATGGCTGGAAGACGTACTGCCTTGGGCTGTATGCCAGATTGTCTGATGAAGGGATTCCGCTGCCAAGAATCTGGCCTGCAATCCTCGCATGGTAGCAAGCTTCTTCTCCAATAATCTTGGGCTGGCTTTTCATAAATCTCGCAAGATGAGGTGTAAGGATGATTGCTGCAGCCAGAAGCATAATCAAAAACAGCAGCCTTAATTGGCCTGCATTTTTTTTTGATTTTCTTTGCCTCATTTTATCTCCTCCATCCTGCACAAAAGCCGGTATATCCTTATTCGGCCGCTATAAGCTTCAAAAAAGCATGACTCATCGAGATACGCCAAACTTTTGATTCCATAAGTCTCCTGCGACTTTGGTGAAAAGTAGATGTAAGATGCACCATACTTGTTCATTATGCCAACAGCTTCGGTAAGGGATAGTGAAGTAAATGCCTTTCTCACATCTCCAAACCTCTGTTCAGCATCAGGAATCATCAAAAAGTTTGTGTCAATTACGTTTTTCCTTTTGGCAATTGAAGCAACAAGGCTGCCCTCATTTACAGATGCCATAATGACTGCATCCTGCGATGTGTTTTCCATTATCCATTCCAATGCAGAAACTTCATCATCTGAAACTGCGTTTTCAGCAGAATATTTTGAGATTGAAATTGCAGGCACAACTGAAGTAAAAATAAGCAGTATTAATGCCATTATGCTGAATGCAATCATGAACCCTGCAGCTTTGGTTGATTTTATGTAATTTGAAAAAAGCTGCCAGAACTGCGCAAAAAGAACAGCCATCAGCACTCCAAGAAACATAAGCCCTACTTCAAGCTCAATAAGCCTTAGCCAAAGCAGGAATGCAACCGAAAATATGAATCCTGCAATAAGCGATACCTCTTTTTTCTTTTCCCTGAACGCCTGCCTGTAGATGACATAAATTCCGCAGATAAAAGGCACTATGCCAATAAAGTAAAATGCCTGCTGGAATGACATGCCTGAAAAATGCAGCGAGAGCATTTGAGAAGGTATGTTCTGCCAGACTGCCAAAGGGCCGTGAAAAAGAAACACCTTTTTGAATATTATGAATTGAGTGAGAAACACAAAAAATGTGGAGAAAACCAGAATTTCTGTCTCTCTTTTTTCAGGCTCAATGCCTTCTGCCTTAAGGAGCAGCATGTAAACCCAGAGCCCTGCAACAAAAAGCATAGCAGATGGGTGAATGAGGGATAATGCAGCTATTGATGCAATGTAGCAGTAAGCCCATCTTTCATTCTGAAGGTTTAGGAAAGCGTAAATAAGAACAAAAAACAGGGGAATCACAATTGAATATGCTGAAATGCTGTTGATTGTCCTCATCATGAATATAGGCACAAATCCTGAGATGAATGCTGCAAGCAGGGATGCATGCATGCCTGAAGCTCTCCTTGAGATTAGATATGCAAGGAATACTGTGCTGGAGGCAAAAAGGCTTGGAAAAAATTTTGCAGCAAAATTAATGGGAAATGCCATGCCCAGCCCAGCAATTATATAGCCAAAAAGAGGCGGAAATATTGTTGTCCTTCCTGAAAAGCTCAATTCGTCTGCAAAAAGAGGGCTGCCTGTCTCCTGTATGTGCTCAATCTGCCTTAAAGCAAGGTATGCATTGTCGCTGCTGAAGTTTTCAGTGCTAAAGCTTAAAAAAAGCCTTGTTCCAAGCGCAAGGCAGAATATCAGGATGAGCAGGATATGATGAATCTTTCCCATTTAAATTTGTTAATATCTCCGCTTTTTATAGCTTTGGGAAACTTTAAAAGTACGCAAAACATACTGAAAATATGGCTGAAAAGACGATTGAGACAGGCACAGAAGTAATTGAAGAGCTTCTTGGAGGAGGCTATGAATCTGACATAATCACTACAGTATACGGGCCTTCAGGCAGCGGCAAAACAAACATAGTCCTGCTTGCTGCAGTAAGTGCTGCAGAAAAAGGAAAAAAAGTGATTTATATAGACACTGAAGGAGGGTTTTCTGTTGCAAGGCTTGAGCAGCTGACATCCCACAGCAAGAAAGTGATGGAAAACATCCTGTTCCTCAAGCCTACAAAGTTCAGCGAGCAGAAAAAAGCATTTGAAAAGCTCAACGAGCTTGTCAACAAGAGGGACATAGGCCTTATAATTGTAGACACTATTGCAATGCTCTACAGGCTTGAGCTCGGCAGGAATGAGGATGTTTACGAGATAAACAGGGAGCTTGGAAGCCAGATTGCAGACCTAAGCGAAATAACAAGGAAGAAAAACATTCCTGTCCTTGTAGCAAACCAGGTTTATTCAGGATTTGACAACACCAACAAGGAAAGCGTAAAGATGGTCGGAGGAGATATAATAAAATATGGAAGCAAGTGCCTGATAGAGCTGCAGAACCTTCAGAATGGCAAGAAAAGGGCTGTCCTGAAAAAGCACAGGTCTCTTCCTGAAGGAAGGGAAGCAATATTTGAAATAAAAGAGAATGGCCTCAAGATTGTAAAGCAGGCAAAAAGCTTCAGGATTTTCTAAATTAAGATATAAAAAAAGAAATAAAAAATAAAATCAGAATAAAAAAATTACTCGTCTGTAAATTCTTCAAGGGTTGGCTTGAATTCTTCGTCGGATTTTATCATTCCCCTTGCCTTGAGGTATTCCCTTGCAAGTATGTAGAAGAAAAGCCCGAGCGACTTCTTTCCCTTGTTGTTTGCAGGCACAACCAGGTCTATGTTGTTTGACTGGTTGTTTGTGTCGCAGAGTGCAATTACCGGGATTCCCATTGCAATTGCATCCTTTATTGCGTTTCTGTCAGGCCAGCTGTCTGCAACAAGTATAATCTTTACTTCCATGTAAGTGTCCAGTATCGGATTTGTAAGGATTCCTGGAGGGTATCTTCCTGCAAAAACCTTTGCGCCTGTCGCCTTTCCGAAAGCCTTGATTGCCTTCCAGCCGTTTTCCCTCCTGCTGACTATGAGAACGTCTTCAGGTGCGTATTGTGCAAGGAAGTTTGATGCTGTCTTTATCCTTGCGTCGATTTTCTGCAGGTTAAGGACTGAAAGCCCGTCTGGCCTTGTCTTGTAGATAAACTGCTCCATATACTTGGTCCTGAACTTTGTGCCTATGTGTATTCCTGATTTAAGGTACATGTCCTGCGGCACTAAAAACTGCGATTCATCTGCCATTCTTTTCTCCTCCTAAACAATTTGCAACCTTATGAATCTGGTTCCTTGATTTTCCAAAATTCATTTCCTGTGTTTTTTTATAACCTCAACACAGCTCCCAAAAGCTCAGCTTGGCTTTTGGCTTAGGTTCTGAATAAAAAGAATCCCCCGAAGTTTATAAAGCTTGCTGTTGAAAAGCTATAGGTTATAGGATTCAATAACCTCATAAACAGGCCCTTCAGGAGTCAGCGTGCTTTTCATAAGCTTAAACTCCCTTATTTCAATTTCTTTTTTCTCAACAGCTATTTGTTTAAGCGCCTCTGCAAATTCCTTTTTGCTTTTCTCCTCGATAAACTTGATTCTGGCAAGTGTTATGTGCGGCTGGAATCCTTTATCCTTCTTTAAGCCGAGTGCATTTTCAGCAAGCACCTGAAGCCTGCTGAAGTTTCCATCATCGTCTATGCCAGCCCAGACAACTTTTATGAAATCCTCGCTTGGAAATACGCCTAATCCTGAAAGATTTGCCTTGAAAGGCACAAACCTGACTTGTGCAAGCTTCTTTCTCACAGCTTCAGCCTGCAATTCAGTTATATCTCCAAGAAACTTAAGAGTAAGGTGGAATTCCTTTGGAAAAGTTGCCTTTGCCTTTGGCAGACTGTTCTGCAGGCTTTGAAGATAGCCGGAAAGTTCGTTGAAATCAGCTGCAATAAAAGCCCTCATGCATGCTGTTAAACAAGAAGCGTATAAAAGTCTTGCCAAAAAAAACATGAAAAAAATAAAATAAAGTGCAGAATTTATTCTTCGCTGCTGTCTTCTTCTTCAGGCATTGGAGGCATGTCCATTTCAGGCTCTTCTTCAGAAGCATTCTCCTCGCCAAAGCTGTCTGAATCCCCAGAATCCTGCTCTTCAGGCTCTTGTGCAGACATATCTTCTCCTTGAGGCTCTTCCCCTTCTGCGCCTTCATGCTTGGCTCCTGCTCCAACTACTTCTGCAAAGCCGACTTTCCTAAGCACTTTTGTGACTTTTACCTTTACTTCGTCCCCTTCCTTGACTCCTGGCACGAAAAGAACAAAGCCGTCCTTCTTTGCGATTCCATCGCCCTTCTCTCCGACTGCTTCTATCTTTACGTCCAGCACATCCCCAACATTTACCGGAGGGGTCATTCTTCCTCGATTTCCATCCATTCTATTTTTCACCTAACTATTTAGCTAATCTGCATATATAGGCAATACATGCATGGATTTGATTTGGCTAAGGAGTATTTAAAACTTTGCGCGGAATTCTCGGAGAACCAGCAATACACCTAAAAGAAGTCAAAAAAAGAAAAAAATAAAAGAAAAAAATCAGACGTCAATTACGCCTGTTCCATCAACATTAAAGATTGCCTCGCCGTTTGGCAGGTTTGGGCTGTCTACCAGCTTTGCAACCCTTGTGTCCTTCTTTCCCTTTCTCAGGTAAATCCTGAAAGTGCTGTTGTGGCCTACTATGTGGCCTCCAATTGCCTCTGTCGGGTCTCCAAAGAACATGTCCGGCTTTGCCATTACCTGGTTTGTTACATAAACGCAAAGATTGTATGTTCCAGCCAGCTTTGAGAGCACGCGCATATGCTTGTTGATTTTCTGCTGCCTTTCAGCGAGTGTTCCCCTTCCAATAAACTCTGCCCTGAAATGAGCTGTCAAAGAGTCGACAATTACAAGCTTAACATTCAGCTTGTCTTTTTTTATCAAATCCTCAATCTTTTCTGCAAGAAGCATCTGGTGGTCTGAGTTGTGGGCTTTTGCAACCTTTATGTTTGAAAGCACAACAGCAGGGTCCATTCCAAGGGCGTTTGCCATTTCAGTTATCCTTTCAGGCCTGAATGTGTTTTCAGTATCAATGTAGACTGCAATTCCTTCAGCCCCTCCTTCAGATTTTGGCCTCTGGACAGACACAGCTAGCTGGTGCGCAATCTGCGTCTTTGAGCTTCCGTAAGCGCCAAAGCATTCTGTTATTGCCCCAGTCTCAAATCCTCCTGCAAGAAGCTTGTTCAGCTCTTTTGAAGGTGTTTGGAGCCTGATTACTTCTGCCCTTTTCTGAAGCAGGACATCACCGCTCTCAAATCCCATTTGAAGAGCGCTTCTTGCCATTGCAATAAGCTTTTTGGCTGTCGGCTCTCCCATGCCTGTTGCCTCAATTATCTGGCCTGGTGTTGCAACTGCCACTGACATAAGGTCTGTGTAGCCTACTGACTCAAGCTTTTCAATTGTGGCTGGGCCTACTCCAGGCAAATCAGACAAAGTCTGGACCTTGGGCTCTGGCCTGCTGTCATCTGACAATTCAATATCTGCTATTTTATCCTCTCCCCCTTTTGCTTGTGCTTTAATCATTCATAATCACCTCAACTATTTTAAGTTTTGCTCTTTTGTTTTTCTATTGCTTTTTTCAAGCACTTTATGCCTCTGACTCGAAGCTTGATTTCATCACAAGGTACTCAAATGCCTTGTTAAGGACAACAACTGCCTTGGGTATGTCTGCAACCCTCAATGAATTGGTTGACTTCCATTCCCCTGCCTTATCCTTGTATCCCCTCTCAAAGGAGATTGTGTTGTATGCGCTGACTGTTCCGTCAGGCTTATGGGCGTTGTTGTGCCACACTGTCGCAGAAATCGCTCCTGCCCTGAATTTCATTTCAGGCTGGTTTTTTGCTTCAGCTGCAGCCTGCACATTGCTTGCCTGCTGCATATACATGCTGCTGATTTTTGCCTTCTTTATTTGCTGTTCCATTTTTTCCACCTCTTGCTTTTCGCGTTTTGTTTCAGTCCCAGGTTTTGGAGTTTTGCTCCCCTGGAACGAGGTAAGAATTAGGTGTCCTCTTTCCTTTAAATAGCCCACAACGCAGTGTCCAGTGTCTAGTGAGCCCTAAAACTTCAGAAAAAATAGGAAAAACCTAAAGAAAACCTGGAGAAAAGCCAGAAGAACAGCCTGAAAAATCCTAAAGAATCATGATTACAGAGGTAGTGATTAAGACGATAAAAAGGATTGTTTCTCCTGATGTGCCTGTCTCAATAAATCCTGAAAGGTGGAGGTTTGCAACAGGATGGAAAAAGTTTATTCCCTTCTTTGTAAATCCGTCTATGAAAAGGTGGGAGAAGAACCCCAGCGAGAGTGCAGCCCCATAGCTCCTGCTGATGAAATACCAGAAAAGCCCGCAGAAGAAAATCATTCCCCAGACTGTGTGGACAAGCCCCCTATGGCCAAATACTGACTGAATGATATTTGAAAGAGGGCTTACCTTGCTGCCTATCTTTGATTCAGGCTTGTCAATGTCAGGAAGCAGCGCTCCGAGAAGCACGCACGCAAAAAAGATGTAGATGTTCCTCTCGTTTACAAATGGGAGCGATGCAAGGCCTAAAAGAAAGCCGAATGCAAGGTGCGTGTGCCACATCATGTTTAGCTTAGATTCCTCCAGTTTTCATGAGCTCAAGCTCTTTTGCAGGGTCTGGCTTTGGGTCGACCCTCTGCGCTGTAAACTCAATCCTGCCGAACATTTCGTTCTTTTTTGCCCTTCCTGAAATCTTGATTATGTTGCCCAAAAGCTCATTTTTTACGTCTGCAAACTTTTCAGGGCTTGTCCTGTACTCAAGCATCTGGCCTGCACTTTTTCCTGTAAGGATTTCAGCCTGCTCCCTGAAGAAAGCGCACCTTATGTTGCCTGTGCCGTCGTCGAGAGAAACATTGAATACATATGAGTATGCCGGCTCTACAAGGTCGTGCTGCCTGCAGTAGAACTTGCCGTCCTTCTGCATTGCCCTTGTTCCGCAGGTTGGGCACACCTCAAAAAACCTCGGCTCAAAAACCTGGACTATTGTTCCAAGTATTTCTGAATTCTGGTCAGCTTCGCCAAGCTCTGCTATCTTTTTCCTTTTTGATTCAGGAAACTGCTGCCCTGCCTTTACTTCTGCAACAGACTCTCCAGGAGGATTTACAAGAAGCTTGCTTCTGTCATTCATATGGACTTCCTTTCTTCCGTTGTTTTCCTTGACATAGCCGCTTACAACCTTTACAATATCGCCCTGCTTAAGCTCAGGAACAGCCTGCGCTTTGTCTCCCCAGCAGACTATTCTTATGGTTCCTGTCTCATCGCCGATTATAAAAGAGCCGACATGGCCCACAGAATCATTGCGCATGAACTCCCTTACTTCAAAAACCTGGGTTACCCTTCCAAGAGTTTCTACATCCCTCATTCCATTGAGTATGTTTTTTATCTGCAGCTTTCCTGAAACCTGGTCAAACAGCTTTATTCCCAGCTCATTGGCAATTATATGCGCTGCACCCTCCTTTGAGATAAGGCCTGAAAGCTGGTCCAGCTTTGCTTTTATCTTCTGCTCTATGTCCTGCTCTGAAAGCCCGGACTTTTCCTTTATTTTTGCAATAACATCCTCGTAAGGCATTTGTATCATTTTAAACCCCCTAAAAAACCAATAGATTATGAAGATTAAGATTTCAAAGTAATATAAAATCCTTTTGTTTTGGAATTAGAGAACAAGTTAATTTGAGTCGCAGGGAGTTCCGTACGGAGCAGTTGATGATGGGAAAGCAGTCTCTGCAAGGTCTTCAATTTCATTTTCTTTGATTGTTGTGTGCGTGCATCCGCTTGTATAATGAATTATTAAGAATGCGTTGTTGTCTTTGTTTAGTTCTTCCTGAATTATTTCTATGCCTTTGTAGTAGCTGTTTCTTACCTCGCTTAGCAGTTCTGTTATTTTCTTATACTGTTCAGGAAGGTCTGAAACACTGGATGCATCTGTTTTTTGGTAGCTGGATGATGTGAAAACACAGTTGTGGCATTTCCATTCCCACTCGCCGTTAATATACCTGTACCATCTGTTATAAGTTGGTGTGTCAATATTCAGGCTGGAGTCAATGCTGTAAGCATCTCCCTCCTCAAACTCGATTTCAGCAGATTGTTCAGGCCCTATCTCCATTTCAAGTGTGCTTTCCGGAAACGCCATTGCAAATTTGATTTCTGCATTCTTTATGCCCAAATTTGAGCTGCCTTCTTGGGCAATAACCTTTGCGCCTGTATCTGCGCATATAAAAAATATGTTGACTCCGAAAAGCTGCCTGCAAAGCCCCCATTTCATAGTGCTTTTCTTGTTTACCTTCTGAAGCTCGGATGACATGCACAAGTCAACTGGGTTTGATTCCCTGCATTTGTTTACATTTGACTCAATTTCTTTTGCGTATTGTATTGCCTCTTTAAAATGCCCGATTCCCACCTCTACCTTTTTCATGTAGGATGGCTTTGAAAAGTAAGTTCCGCAGGTTCCTTTAACCTGGGTTTCAAAACCCCAGAAATGCTGCCCAAATGTTGGCGGCTCGCCGTAAATACAGTAAATCCTGTTAAAGTCTGTACTTAAAGAATATGCCCTTGCAGTTGTGCTGTTTTTTGAGAACTGGAATGCAATCTCGTAAGACCTTGCCCTTGGAGTGTATGGATTGAATCCTGTATAAGGGCTAAAAAGCCCTGGAATTGCAATTTCAAACTCTGTTTTAATTTTAGGGATTTCAGGGTAGCATGAACTGCTGCCTGTGCTCCAGAAATTATAGCCTAAATGCCCTCCGCAATTTCCGGATACTATAAAACCGCCTCTGCTGGCAATGTCGTATGCATACTGCTGCATTACATTGCTCAACGCCTGGTCTCCGTAGATTACTGCCTTGTCTGCTTCCTGTATTGCTGAAAAAATTTTCAGCTGGTTTGAGCCTATGGATGATTCTGCGCTTAGGAATGCCTTGTTTGCGCTCATAAGTGAATATGCCCTAAGAAGCACAATCAGCAGAGTTATAGCTAGGCCGAATGAGAACAGCAATGCTTTTTTCCCTTTTAGTTTCATTTTAAATTATACCATATAAACTTGGCCTTCTCCTGTATGGAATGAAATTTTCATAACAACTGAAATATTGCCTAAATTTGTGCTTGGGACAGATGCGCTGGCAATAGCCTCAGGAGTTGTGCACTCGCCTTGTGCAATATTCTTCCTTGCAAGATTCAGGTTAACATCAAGCAGGGATGCGTCAAGAGAAACATAGCATATCTGGACTTTTTTGTTTTCAGATGCCAGAACTGCATATGACTCAAGCATATATTCAGCAGTTTTCTTGAGGGAGCTGCTGCTCTCCTTCCTGAAAGTCTCATTTTCCATTGCATAAACTATAAGCTCTGAAGCTGTAAACACTCCTCCTTCATGCTCAATTGGAGTTCTCATAAACCCTGATAAGTCATATCCAAACCTTAAGTAAGACAAATCCGAGTCTTGTATCTTCTGCACAGGAGTCTTATCGCATCCAGGCAGGTTGAAAAGAAGGAAGAATGCAATAGTGATAAAGACTGCAAGCATCCAGGCAAATATTTCGACAATTCCCTGCGCTTTTTTGCTGTTTTTATGCATTGGGGATTAGCACCTCTATTCTTACCTTGCCGTAGCCGTAGGGCATTCCTCCTTTGTAAATCGCTGCATACCTCTCTTCAGCTATCAAAGAAACTCCTCCGCTGCCTTTCACGCCTGCAAGAGGAGCCCATCTTGAGTACCATTCAGGATTGTAGGTTCCAGACTTCAGGATTATCCCGCTGCTTAAAGTGACATATATTTTTGCTGCGACGATTGCATTATTGGGATAATAAATCGAGCTGGAAAGCACTTTCATTTCAGGGTCAATCCTGTCAATGTCCACAGTGCCTGGGTAAGTTATGCCCAAGTCAATGTCTGAATACGAAATTCCGTTTTTGGAGTAAAGGATGGCATTTGCGATTACCCTTGCTTCAGCATCCCTTATGTCAATCTCGCTTTTTACAAGGCCGTAAGTGAAATATGTGATAACAGCAAGAACATAAACAAGGAATACCGCCCAGACTACAAGGAGCAGGAAAGACATTCCATCTGCCTTTTTATTATTTAGCGCCATAATAGCCCTCGTTTACTGCTGAAAAAATCGCCCCGGCAAGATCCTCCTTCTGTGAAAGGAAATTGTCATTTTTGGGTATTTGGATATTGCCTATTTCAAGTATTACTCCAACTTTGCCTGGAGGCAGTATTTTATCAGTCTTTTCAGAGTCAGATGCAATCACCTGCAGCCCCTGAATATATCCAACTTTCAGCAGGCCTTCCTTGTGGAGTATTGAGTTAAGTATAAGGCAGCCAAGCTTCCTGCTTTTCTTCCTTGTCTGCTCGTCTGAATTTATGTTGTAGTATGCCTTAAGGTAAGCTGTTGTGGAGCTTTGCATGCTTCCGGTGGAAATTGAGATTATAATTGAGTTTGAATCAGCATTATTTTTTATGAATTCTGACCTTTGCTCAAGTGTTGCTGTTGAATTTGAAACTGAAGCTTGCCTTGTCAATAGAACATTGGTTTCTTTTCCTACGCCAAATGAGCTGGACGAGGCTATTCCCAAAGCAATAGAATTTTCATTGAAAGACTTGTCTGCAGAGTTTACAAGCCCAAGGTCTCCTGCGTGATATCCTCCTGCAGGGTCAAGGATAAGCTTGGTATTGCCCCTCCATGCCTTGTTTGAAGTTTCTGCATAATCGCATGTGATTGTTGGATACCTGAAAATATAGCCGGAAGCATTTACAACCCGTATTGAATTGCCCTGCTTGTAAAAAGAAAGTATTCCCCTCATATTCTTGACTGATGCGTCAACCTTGTTAAGCGCAAGGTCTGAAAAGTGCCAGTAAGAAAAGTTTCCAGGAGACTCTGTTGCGCTTACAGACACAATGTTGTCTGATATGCTTATTGAAAACCTGTGCTTTGGGTTCACGTTATTGACGCTGGACTGCATGTCCTGGGAAAACCCTATATTTTCAGGAATGGAATTCATCGCTGTAAGCAGAAGCCCGTAGTCCCTTGCATAGAATTTTTTTGCATATCCTACTCTTTCAAGCTGATTTCCGACAAAAGCAAGCGAGCCTGAAAGGATTAGTATGACTGCAAGAGCCTGCATTGCCTCAATTAGGAGGACAGGCGCCTCTGCTTTTCTGCCAAGAATGCCTCTTTTTCCCATTATATGGAATATTCCGGTTTTTATTTAAATATTTTGCCAAGAAAAGCGCAAAACTACTTGCAGCAGTTTGGTGCTTCTGAACCGCACCCTCCAAGAGTTGGCTGATGTGTTCTTGAGCCAGAGCATTTTTTGCCGTCAATTGTATACTCGCATATCCCTCCATTGTTCTGGCATGCATCGTCTGAAATCATAATTGAGTTTCCTTTTTTCTGGATAAAAACAAACTTAAGGCCAAACTTCCCGACAAGCCATGAATCGCAGTTTCCATAAAGGAGGAAATGCGCCTTGTTTAGCGATGTGCTGTAAGTTGCTCCAAGGTTTGCATTAAAAGTATCGTAAGGCTCTGCATAAACCTCAAATTGCACGCTATTATCTATTTTTTTGCATTCGTAAGGAGCATTGAAATTTTCTTCAGGAAAAATACATCCGCAGATGCCGGAATTCCCGCATTGCCCAGGCCTAAGCACCTTCTCATCCCTTCTGCAAGTGTCCTGGATTGGATTCATTTTGCTGAATACTGCCAAAACCTGTTCTTCTCCAATTGAGAGAAGAACTGTTGCATTCTGCTTTGTGTTGTTTGCAACAAGCTCAAGCTGGGTCATGAATTTTTTGAAGGATTCCACTGTGTTCTGGCCCTGCTCTCCTGCAAAAATCTTTGTTGTGCCGCTCATTATCCCAAAAATCACAAGAATGACCATTGCGCTTAGAAGAAACTTGAAGGCATATGAAAGAGGCGTTGTTGTTGACTCCTCTGCCTTTTTTCCCCTAAGAAGCGGCTTTTGCATTTTTATTTTGCGTCTTTCACGCAGCAGACTGTTAAGTCTTTATTAGCCCCATCAGGACAGCCTACTCCTGGAATCTTTTTTCCGTCAGTGCATGTACCATTTGGAGATATGCAACCTGAACCTGAGCCTCCCTGTGATGCACATGAACCTAGCTTGCCCACGCTTTCTCCTGTTCCAAGAATGTATTTGTAGCCTATGTAAATAAGAATTCCAACAACTACAAGGCCGACTACCAGCTTGACTACTACGCTGATTTCCTGCGCTTTCTTGTTCCTGCTCTGCCTTTCAAATATTTTCATTTTGGGTTGGTTAGGTTATTTTATGATTTAAGACAGCAAACAGCATTTGCCCCTTTGGATTCCTTGCAGTCAAATGCACCCAAGACTGCACCTTTGCACTCCCCTGCTGAAGCAACGCACTCTGCTCCAGTCTTGTCAGTGCAGCTGTTAGCAGATGTCCCGAACATCTTCACTTTGCCTCCAAGCATAAAGATTAAGACTCCCATTACTATTAATCCCAAAACTATCAATATTATCATATTTATTGAGAGGCCTTGAGCTTTTTTGTTCATCATCCTACCTCCATGCAGCAGAATCCCGGGCCTTCAACATCAGGCTCTCCATCGCCGTTTGCATCGCAGTTCTTTGATGGAACAGGAGCAAGGTTTCCGCACGCTGCCTTTGTTGCAACGCAGTCGCCTTCGCAGGAGTTTGTGCCCTGGCTGAAAAGCTTAATCCTTCCGCCAAATATGACTATCATAACTACAAGAATGATAATCCCCAATGCAGCAATTATGATGACATTGAGGGGCATGCTCTGCGCTTTTCTGCTCATTTTATTACAATCCTACAGATATGCAGCACACCTGGTTGTCAGCGCACTTCAAATTCCTTGTTGCAGTTCCCTGCGGGCATGAGCTGCCGTCATAGCATGTTCCGCCCTGCGAGCCGCAAGCGCCTGTCTCTTCTCCGAATGCACCCATCCTCCCAATAAATATCACTGAAAGGACAACAAGCACGAGAAGGGCTATTGCTGCTACAATTATAATATTCATAGACAAATCTGCTTTTTTGCTCATATCATAGCACCTCTTGGTTTGATGCATAAAAATTTGGAATTCTTGTATTTAAATCTTCCTAAAAATCAAGTTGATTCCAGAAGCGGTGCTGTATCTGCTTCAGAAAGGAAAGCCTCCCTTTTGATTTCATCAATTATGTAATGGACTTCCTTTTTTCTTATTGCAAACTTGTGCTCAACCATGTCAAGGAAAGAGTCCATCTCAACTATGTTTTTGAAGACAATCTCTGCAAGAAAGTCAAATCCGTTGTTTATCTTGTAGATTGTGTTTACGTGCTCATTGCTCTCAATAAATGACCTGAAATCATTTTTTTGCTCTGGAGCAACGCTGAACATCACATTAGCCCTTGCGTGAAACCCCAGCTTTGAAAAGTCAATAATGCAGATGTGCGACTTGATAAGCCCGCCTTCATGAAACTTAATCCTGTCAAAGATTGTTGATACTGGCAGCTTTGTGAGCCTGCTCATCTTTGTCAGCTTCATCCTTGAGTCCTTTCTTAAGCAGGACATTATCGCCAAATCTTTTTGGTTTAACAATTTCGGCCTCCGTTTCGAAGCTTGCAAATGGATTTTATCAAACTCGGAACTAATACGATTAGTTTAATCAAAGTTATATATTTTTTTCATATATCTTATATATGGGTATATAATTATATATTTCAGAAAAATTTAAATAGAAAGAAGCCAAATATGGATGAATGGAAAGGAAAGTCATCCAGCTTGCAGGCAAAACCCTTGTTGTTTCGCTGCCGAGCAAGTGGGCAAGAAAGTACGGCATAAAAAAAGGGGATTCTATTTCTGTTGAGGACAGGCACGGAAGGATTGAGATGATGGCTGCAAAGCCAAAGAGTTCAGCAAGGATTGAGATTGCTCTTGAAGGCCCTTACGAGCTGATTAAGAGGAAAGTTGATGTTGCCTACAAGAAAGGCGCAGAAGAAATACTGCTGAAGTTTGAAAACCCCCAGACAATAAAAGCTGTGGAGGAAGTCCTGAAAACAACACTTGGTTTTGAGATTGTAAGCCAGGAGAAAGGCTCGTGCACAGTAAGAAGCGTTGCATCTGCAGTTGAGGCTGAATTTGACAGCATGCTGAAAAAGGTGATGATTACTCTTCTTTCGATGGGCGATGAAATACTGGGGTCAGCATCAGGCTCAAAGTTCAGCGAACTTAAGGAAATCCGGTCTTATGAAGCAACAATAAACAGGCTGACCAACTTCTGCAAAAGGGTAATCAGCAAGAACGGGCTTAAAGATGAATCAAGTTCAGGCTATGCCTACTGCATTGCATGGGAGCTTGAAAGAATTGGGGATAAGTATGCTGAAATATGCTCGCTGCTTGAAAAATCAAGAAAGCTGCCTGGCAAGGATGTACTTGGGCTTTTCAGCGAAGCAAATGCATTCTTAAGGGACTTTTACAACCTTTTCTACAGCTTCAGCAATGAAAAAGCAATAAAATTTACAGGCAAAAAAGAGCTTCTTGAAGCAAAGTCAAAAGCGCTTATAAGAAAGAAGTCGGGAGATGATGCTGAAATCTGCCACTGCCTTTCGTGCATAATAAGCTCTGTTTATGACATGGCAGGCCCATTTTATGCAATGATTCTTTAGAATAATTTAGAGCTGTCAGCTTAGGCGCAGATGTATTTTGCAGCTGCCTTCTGGAGATTGGCGCATTGCTTGATTTCAGCAGGAGTATAGAATTTTGAAATCTGGCTGTCTGAAGCAATTCTTGATGCGCAAAGCAGTGCATGCTTGAGAAAGATTGAAACCTGATTTTTGAGGCCTTGCCTGTTCTCTGCAAAGCAGTATGATGTTATTGCCTTTTCTATGACTGCGCTTGCAACTGCAGGCGCAAAAAGCTCTGCGCTTTCTATTTTGCTTTGCGCAAGCTGCTGGTAGGTCTTTATGTAATAGTTTTGGACAAGCGCATCCCTCAATGAATAGTCAATGCCCGATTCCTTTTTTATGTCCTCTCCTTCAAGCACAACACCTTCATAAAGCATCCTTGCAGCATTGACAGGCCCGATTGTTGCGCCTTTTCCCTCTTTGTCAAGCGCGATTATGCTTCCTGCATCGTCAACAAGGCAGTTTGCAGCCTTCCAATCTCCGTCAAAAACTCTTGGAAATGCATCAGCATACTTGAACATGAAATCCGAATTTTCAAGAATCTCCTGCCTTGCACTTTCAGAAAGCGAGGAATGCGCAAGCCTTGCCTCAAGATGGGGTTTTGGCATGTATTCGTTTCCTGCTGCACTGCGCAAAGGCATAAGCGCATCGCTTCTTGCAGCATATGCCAGCGCAGGAATAAAATCACTGCAATTTTTTGAGCTTGACAAAGATGCTCCTGCCTCGTGCATTAATACAAGGTAGGGCAGGCCGTTTTTCATGACAATTCCCGCAGGATGCACTGACTTGAATAATCCTCCTGCAACAATTTCTGCAAATATCCTTTCAGTCTCCATTTCGCGCTGAAGCTTGCTGTATGCATCCTGGATTCCTGCCTTGTCAGAATTTGGCTGCTTAAGGACTACAAATCCTTTCATGAACCTGCTGACTGCAATCCTGTAGACATTATAATCTCCAATCCTCTCAAACTTTTCATCTATGCCTGGCTGGCTGAGTATTAATGAGACTGCATTAAGCGCTTCGCTGTCTGCGTTTTCAGCAAGCTTCCTGCCAAGGCTTTTCCTGCTTCCAAACAAAAGAAGCGAGTCAAGCTTTCTTCCTATCTTTGTATCTCCAAAAGAAAGCCTTCTCATCTTAGGCCTGGCTGCAATTCTTGATGACTCCAGGTAAATCCTTGAAGAGATTGCATAAAGGTATGCAGGCTCGTCATCCTTTTTCAGCATGCCCAAGCAGTTTGATACATTTTCAAAGTCATAGTTCATAAAGTTGAGCATTGCAAGCTGGAGAATCAGCCGCGTGTCATCAGGATTTTTCTTTAGCTGTGTTTTAATGCTGCCAATGACCTGGCTGTTTGCTGCAATGTAGGCGTTTGTTCCAATAACTGGAATTTTCGGAAAGAACTCAAAATCTCTCAATGAAAGCGCATTGAAATATGCTTCCATTGCATCAGGAATGCGGTCTTGCTTCATAAGCTCGTTTGCAAAAGCAAGATATGATGCGCTTGAATCCGGGAATGCCTTTGCAAATTCAGCAGCAGCCTCAACGCTGTTTGGATGGAATCCTTGCTTTGCAATAAGCGAAGCGCTTTCAATTATGCCTGCCTGCTTTTTCCTTCCCTTCTGCTTTGAAAACAAAATTGAAACAGCATAAAATCCTGCTGCAGCTGCTGCAAAAGAAAGCCCGGCCCTTGCCCACATCTCTCCGTTTGCAAGCACTTTTTCAGGAAATGTCTTCCACTCCTCCAATGTAGGAGTTCTTCCGTGGGTGTAGCACGCTTTAAGAAAGGGTATTGCACCTGCAGCAATGCCTGCCAAAGCCATTGGCCAGTAGTCTTTTGCAAATCTCACAGGAGCATTTGCAGCCTTTTTCAGTATTTTTTCAAGCCTGCCTTCTTCCCCCATTCTGATAAGAAATAGCTTCAAATATAAATAGAAATTGGTTATGAAAATAGTAATGGAAAATCAGCTTACTTGAAACATGAAATAAGAAGGCTGGCCGATTGGGTATACCTTGTTCGTGCCTTTTTCGAGTATGCTTTTTTCAAGGATGATTGCAAATGCCCATCCAGGGCGGAAGCCTGAAATAGTTACAAGATAAGGGTTTGAAGCGTCAAGTGCATAGTTGAATGATTTTGCCTCAATTGAGTTGTCTCCCTGCGTGCCTGTAAGAAGCGACATTGTGTTCTTAAGAAGGCCGGTCAACTCCTTCCCTTCCTTGATATAATAATTGTCATAGCCAAATCCATTTGAAGCCAATGGCCTGTCAAATTGGATTTTTACGCTGCAGGAAGATTTTGAGCATTTGACTTTTGTATAAACTGAAGGGTCATAGCTGAAAGATGTCTGTGCATCAAGCCTTTGGCCGTCAAAAGCGGAAGCCCTGACTGTAGCATAATTTGGGTAAACTGGGCCTGTTTCAGAATCCTGGCTGTCAGTCTTGTTTAAGCCAAAAATTCCAGCTGCTCCCTTCCCCAATTTTATGAGGGAAGCGCCCAATGAGCCTGTCAGGATTAGGATAACCACTACAATAAGAATCATCTTAAACAAGGGAGTCATTGCTTTTTTGCTCATTTTAGCTGCCAAACCTGAAAATGCCTGTAAATCCATCCCAAACCTGGTCAAGTACTCCTGAAAAAATCAATACAAGCCCTATCAAGATTATTATAAGGATTAAGCCGAAAACTACCTTTCCGAGAGTAGACTCAAGCATTGCCTTTTTTCCTGCAATCATGTTTATGGCCATATCTCCTTGTTTTTGATTCAATTATAAAAATTTATCTTTTGAATGTAAGCTCGTTTGTCCTTCCTTCAAAGCTGTAGCAGCCAAGAGCAGAAACAGTTGAGTAGGGGTGCAAAAGAAGCCCTATGCCTGAATATGCATCATAAAGCAAATGGCTTGCAGCAGGGCTTATCCTGCCAAAAGTCACCACAACTGCAGTCTGCTCATTCTTTGCAAAACTGTAAAGATTATATTTGTCAAAAGCATTGGAAGCTATAAGTTCATCTCCTCCTGCATTTGAAATGTAAGTGCCTTTCAGCCCTGGAGGGCTGCCTGATTTCATGTAATCAATAAGCCCTCTGGTTATGCCTGATGAATCTGTTGCAGTTATGACCTTGCATATTATGCAGTATGAACCTTTATTCTGGTCAAAAAGCGATTTTCTTGGAGAATAAAGGTCCCAGCAGTCATAAATGTTTAGCGCAAACTCCTCGGTAAGCTTTTCCTTTGCGCTGGATGTCTCGATAAATTCAGTAGTGCAGCTTATTTTCTTAAAGTCGCCAAGGCTGTCTGAAAGCGAGCCTGCAAAAATCTGGAGGTTTGAGATAGTTTCAAGGCTTTTTTCGCACGCTGCCCTTGATGCTGCGCCTTCAGCAGCTTCGCCTATCTTTTTTGGGAGGAAAATAAGCACAACAATTACAACAAGCATGATTACTATCATGACAAGGTATTTCTCCATCTGCGCATTTTTGTAAAGTCTCATTTTAAATCAAATTTTAATAGAGCTTATCGCATTTTCCTGAAACAATATTCTCCGGACCTATAAGCAGAGAGGGGATAAACTCGCTTTTGGATGATGCAACATCATAAACCCCGCTTACAACACCTCCGACAAGGCAGCCGACTCCTGCAGCAATGCTAAGCCCGCCTGTAAAAGGAGCAGCTACAAGCGAACCTCCCACGCATAAGGTGGTTCCAGCTCCTGTGGTAAACATCTTGGATTTAAGGTCATTCCACCAGGATTTTGCAACAGCCCTGAAAATGACGCTTGTTTTTGCAGTTGTCAAAACACCCTGGGGCGCAACAAAGTTTTTCCCGAAGTAGTCTGCATATGTCTGCTTGCTTCCAGGTATTTTTGTAGTCATCAAGAACATGTCAAAATTTCCGAATGAGTCAAGCCGTTTTTCAGGGTCTATCCAATCTTCCTCAAATGATATTTCAGAGCAGACAACACACCTTTCTCCGTCTGTGAATATTGCAAGCTTGCCCTCATAAAACTGGTACCAGCAGTCATACATCTCATTGGCAATAGCCAGCTGGACAAGCTCGATTTTCCTGTTTTTAAGGTCTTCAGATCCGCCTCCATAAGATTCCGGAAAATCCTGAATTTTTACCATTTTGGTTTTTTTGCCTGACTTGTAAATTCCGTCGCTTCTTACCTGGACCTGCTGGGTGTAGCATTGGAGAGTTATGCTTGATTCAGAAAGCCCAAATGAAGCAAGATTCCCGCCGAGCTTTGCAAGCACGCTTGTCCTGCAGAGCTCCCTGTCAGCTTCATCCTGAAGAAGGGAGATTACTCCCACGTAAAACACAAGAAGGACAATTGCAACTACAAGAAAGATTATCAGCCCTCTCATCGCAGTCATCTGCGACTTTCTTGTTTTTGGAAGCATCATCTTAGCATCTTATAGACTATATTGCCTACTACCATCAGCGCAATTATTATGAATGCAATTACAATTATGAGGGTTACAGTCTCTGTTGACTGCGCTTTTTTCATGCAGTTATTGCTTTTTTCCATGTTTAATAACTTTTCTAGATTCATTTAAGACATTCAGCTGCAGATTTCCATCCTTAGCATTATTGTGCCTGACCTTGTAGGAACAGGATGCGTTTTTACCTCTTTTTCCCCTGAACAGTCGCCGATGGCAAACTTTATTTTTGATGCTGATTCGCTGCCTGAAATTGAGAATGTGTAGCTCCTGCCCCAGTTTTCAAGTGTTTCCTTCATTATTGCGCCTATGACAAGCTCTGCCTTTTCGCACGAGCTTTTGCCTCCAGGGCATGACACTGTCTGCGTTGATGCGCAGTCCTGAAGAAGCTGCTCAACTGTTGCAGATGCACAGTCTGTTGTTGTAGCCCTTAGCGCGCTTAGCATGTTTGATGCAAGCACTGACTGCTGGTATCCCATCCTGATGTCTGAATCAGGCTTTGTAATGACAAACCTAACTGCAAAAAGCACTCCGAAAATTACAAGTATGAATATTATTGCAAGCCCCATTATCTCCATCTGCGCCTTCCTGCTAGCTTGCATAGGTTGTCACCTCAAGCACTGCAAACTCAAACTTTCTTTCAATAGGGTCGTACAATGCAACAGGAATCTGGTTCCTGTATGCAGAGATAAAATTTTCAGGCTCAAGCTCGTAAAGGTCGTATTTTGCAAATTCAGGGTATACTGTCCGGACATAGATTTTGCTGTAGCCCAATAGTTCAAAGTATGAAGCCTTTTTCAGGGATTCATTCATCACAAGGCTTAATGACTGCAGCTTTATCTTGTCTATGCAGTTGTCAATCTGGATTCCTGCAAGAGCGCAGTCAAGCTCTGGTATGTCTGAAATCTTCTGGGTCATCTCTACTGAAATAAGCTGGGAGTTCCTCTCAACCTGCCTGTTGTATGAAGACCTCTGCATTACAAAATAAAAGCTTACTCCGAAAACTATCAGGAAGAAGAACACTACAAGGACTGCAATGGTCTCAAACATCTTTATCTGGGATTTTTTGTTCTTTCTCATTTTAGTCTTGGGTTAGTAAAGCATTGGGCACGAGCTCCTCAAAAGGTCCTCGTTCTGGCTGTTCAGCGATGAAACTGCGCTGGATATCGCCTTGAAATATTCAATTGATGATGACGCTGTGTCTGAAGCTCCCTTCAGGCTTTCAAGATAGATTGTTGTATATCCTTTGATGCAGAATGACGACTTGTCGTTCATCGACTGCAGGTATGATGCCCTCATTATGTATATGTCCAGTATTTTTGACATCCTTTTGAGGGATGATGCGGCATTGCATTCATACATTCCTGAATCTGATGCAAAGATTGCTCCGAATATCATCGGCTCTCCGAAGTATGAGCTGATTTTTTTTGTGAACTCAAGCCTTCTTGATGATGACTTGTCATAGAATATTGCGTCTCCTGCAGAATTCAGATAGACTGCATTTGCATCAGCCCTGCTGAATGATGAGTGCAAAGCAAGATTGTCGGGAGGTATTACATTGATGAAAACGAATTTTGCAGAGTTGTAGTTTTCGTTTTGGGCTTGTGTGTACTGCGAATACGGCAGAAGCTCATAGTTTGCCTCTGCAGGCATTGACCTGTTGACCAGCTTAAGGAGAGGGTCTTTAATGTCCTGGTAGACAATAAAATACTTGTCGTTTGCAGTTGTTGCATAAACTATGTTGTTAACCCTGAAAGGAGCCTTCCAGTCCAAAGTCCAGAGTACCAGCTCTGATGCATCAAGCCTTGCCGGCGCAAATATTATCTTGTCTGCATATTCCCGCTGCAGGTCTTCAATCGAATATGTACAAAGGCACTCGTCTGTGCAGCTGAAGTCTATGCCAATATTCGGAAGCGCAACTTTCTGGACAGTGCCCCTTGAAACGCTTGCGCCTGTTGCAATCGACTCAATGTTTGTAAGCACTGCATTTGAGATTTTTGCCTGGGAAAGCTCCCTCTGCTTCTGGACAACCCCGAAAAAGAAGACAAGGATTAAAGCTCCTACAATCATTACAAAGACCCAGTTGAACTGCACCTCTACAGAAGCTTTCTTCTTGAGCATTTTAAGCCTTCTGCCACTCTGTTATTCCTGCCTTGTTTCCAAGCCCTTCAAGCCTTAGAGTAACCCTTCCGCCGATTATGTCAAGGCATAAAAATCCGTCTGTGCCTACATAAATTGTGCCTATGCTTATTGGAGAATCCTCCATTGGCGTAAGAAAGACATTCTGCGTTTTTGAAACCCATGCTTCGTGCATTCTTGGATGGTCTGCCTCAAAAATAGGGGAAGGCTCCATGCTTAGGTCTACAAAGCAGATTTCGCTGTATCCTGCAGGAAGATAAAGCTCAACCTTTTTTATGCTTCCATAATCAAGAGATATGCTTTTTACAGAAGACTCAAGCTGGGTCTTGAATTCAAGAAGAGCAACCTGCTCTGACCTTTCGCCAAATCCTGCTATTGCCTTATAGCCGTATGAAAGTATGAGTATAAACAGCGCTGCTGCAAGTATGAATATGAAAACCTGCCCGATTATCTGCGCTTTTTTCCAGGAGTTTTGTTTTTCCATTTTGCTCATTTTGATTTCCTCGCTTTTGCACCTTTTGCAGATTTTGCCTGCTTTTTGGGCTGCTTGGGCGAATACTGCCTTAGCTCTGCCTCAAGCTCATCCTTGTGATTTTCGTAGTATTCTGCAGTTATCTTAAGCTTTTCGAAAAGCTCTTCCTTGGATGAAGCGCTTAGCCTTCCTGTCCTAAGCAGGACAAGCTTTTCAAGAACCTGCTTTCTTTCTGCAGCGCTCAATCCTGTGAGTATCATCATTTTCAGCCTTGCAAGAGGATCTTTTTTCAGCCTCAACTCCCTATCTCCGCCAAGCTCCTTGAGCCTTTCAAATGCACTTTTTCCCTTCTTGGCTAATGGTATAAACTTTCCTTCTTTCTCTTTTTCAGCAAGAATAGGCTCATGCTCTCCCAATAGTTTTGCAAGCTCCTTTAGCGCCTTTTCCCTTCCTCTGATTCCGAGCTTTCCTTTTTTGAGCTCTGCAAGCTTTTCAAAAACAGGCTCTGCAGCAGTTGATTTTCTACGGAGAGGAAGTATTATGCTCTCTATGTCAACCCATTCAGATTCAGTAATTTCCTTTTCAGGCTCTGCAGCCTTTTTCCTTATTATCTCCCTAAGCCTGCTTATCCTGGATGCTGTCTCAATATCCCTTTCTGAAACTTTCCTGAAGCTTTCAGGAGCATGGACTGCAGCTGGCTGCTTCTTCTTTTCTGATTCAGCAGCTTCTGCAGCTTTTTTTGCATCCTCCTGCTTTTTCTTTTTTGCAGCCTGTATTTCCTTGTATGCATTGTATCCGTAAAACGAAAGAACAGCAAGAACTGCAATCACAAGAAGGACTATAAGCCAGAGCCACCAGTATCCCAAAGGATGATAGACAAGGCCAAGCCACATTGAAGGCCTGGATGAGCTGTCATTCGGGTTTGTCCCAAACCTAATCTCCTGGCCGTCTCCCCATCCGTCTCCATCAGAGTCGTGCATTGACGGGTTTGTTCCGCTCCTGTACTCTTCAATGTTTGAAAGGCCGTCATTGTCAGAATCAAGCAGATAATCAGATGGATTAAGCGGGTCAAGCCCGTATCTTAGCTCCCATTCGTCAGGAAGCCCGTCTCCGTCTGTGTCTATTGAGCACTTTGACTCAAAGCAGAGGAATCCTTCATAGCACTCTGAATCATAGGTGCAGAATCCTCCTTCATCCTGCTTCTGCAAAATGCATGCTCCTTCACGGCAAACAAGGCCTGGGCTGCACTGCTCATTCATCTCGCAGGCATCTCCTTCATTCCTTCTTGCAGCGCAGATTCCATTTTCGCAAAGCCCTGAACTGCAGTCATTTCCCAGCAGGCAGGTCTGGCCAATATCGCAAAGTGAAAGGCATCCTCCGCCGCAGTCCACATCTGTTTCAGTTCCGTCAAGTATTCCGTTCATGCACTGGCTTTCAGGCTCGCAGATTCCATTGACGCAGTTTCCTGTTTCACAGTCTGAATTTGAAGAGCAGAATGAACCAAGCTCGCAGCCTGGGCAGTCTCCTCCGCAGTCAACTCCTGACTCATATCCATTTTGGACATTGTCAGTGCAGGAAGGCGCTTTGCAAAGAAGAGTGGTGTTGTCGCAGAATGCGCTCTGGCAGTCTATGTTGGAAATGCATTTCATTCCTTCAGCGCAGCCTGGGCAGATTCCTCCGCAGTCAAGGTCTGTCTCATTCGGATTTCCGGCAAAGATTGAATCATTGCAGACTGGAGGCAACTTGTCAAAGTCGACAGTTACTCCGTCGCTGTCCATTATCTCGCCAATGATTCCTGCTGCGTTTTCAGGCTTCACCCTTACTCTATAAGTTGTGTCATCCTGGAGCGCGAGGCCCATTACAAGCAAAGGCTGGCCTGCAGATGTTGTTGCAGTCCAGTTGGTTAATGGCGCCTTGCCGTAGAAGGTCTCAACCATGTAGTAATACCTTGTTACAGGAGTTTCATTATCCCCTCCAAGCCAGCTTGCAATAATCCTGTCTGGATAGTATGAGTATTCAGGCTCATTTGGAATTGGGCCTGTGTCATTCACAAAAAGCATTGAAGGAGCGGTTGTGTCGACTGTAAAAGTGATTGGGACTGCCGGTGATGTTTCTTTCGGGGTTGCATACTTTGTAAAGCACTGCACATAAAAGGTGTTTGCTCCCAAAGGAAGGTTTACAAGTCCTGTCTTGTGGACATACTCTCCGTCATCCTGGAATGACCTTGTTATTGTGTCTATAGTCCTGCCGTAAAAGCAGAAAGACCTTTTGTTGGTTGTGGCTGCAAGGATTACTGAAGTTGAGTTCTTGTATTTTGGGGGAGTAGTTGTGTCCTGGACTGAAAAGTTTATTGAAAGGTCGACGCTGAAAGGGATTGAAACAGTCTGGGTCTTAAGCCCTGCAAGGTCTTCGCAGGCTGCATAATAAGTATATGCCTGGTCAGGCTCTGAAACGCTTACAGGAGCAATATGCGAATTTTTTGGAACCTCAAGAGTGTTTGGCCAGGGTATTGAAGGAGCTGCCTTGTATCCTGGGAATTTGCCTTCCATAAATTCATAATTCTGCGTGGATGAGCTGTACTTGCAGAACGCCAGCTCGTTTGCATTCAGCTTGAAGTTTGTGTTGTAGGTGCTTTCTGCAAATGTCTCCTTGATTACTGCAGGCTCTGCTGCTGCAGTAATTATTGTAGGCGGAATGTCATCAACTGAAATGTTGAATGCGTTTGAGCCCATGCCGTGTATTGGGTCTACGCAGAAAACCCTCAATATGTGCTTTGCATAGTTTCCGTCAGGTATTCTCACAAAATCATTTATGATGTGGAAGTTGCTGTTTGTGCTGTCAAAAGGCTCAAGGTCATTAAATGAGAAGTTTGCAGGAGCTGGCACATCATAAAGGAACCTGCACTCAACCCTGTTAAGAGTCTGGATTGTGATATTAAACTTGAATTCAGGGCTTACTCCGTAAGTTGGGTATCTTATACCTATGATTGGAGGCCTTGCATTGACTTCAAAAGATGCTGTTCCATCAATCAGGTTTCCTGCAAGGTCTTTTGCAGACGCTTTAAGGTAGATTATGCCCTCGTCAAGCTGAAGGCTTGTTGCAGCAAACCTTATTCCGTCAGTTGACTTGAAAAATTGTGTAAAATCCCTTCCATTCTGGAGGAATTTTGCATCATTAACTTTCTCAGAGAAGACTGCCACAACATTTGCCTTGTCCTTGAGCAGCTGGCCTATTTTTGAAGGGTCTTGTCCGTCAACAGTAAAATTAACATCGCCTTTTGTAAGGTCGACAATAAAAGGCAGGACAAACTCATTGTTCATGAAAGTTCCTTCAGAGTCTTTTGCGTTTATCCTTATGTTGTATAAGCCGTGTTCAAGCCCTGCTTCAGGCACAAAAGTGTAGTTCTTGGAGTTTGACGAGGAGAAAGACATATAGGTTATGAAAGTTCCTGTTGAAGTCTCAATGATTGCAGATGTTATTGATGCCTCAACATCAAAGTCTGCCTTGAACTGCGGCCTTCTCAAATTTGTGTAGTACTTTCCTTCAAATTCGTATGCTCCTGTAAAGTTGTAGCTTATGATTTGCGGGCCTACGCATCTTGCGCATGCATAAACCCTGGTTTCCTTTACAAGCCCGAGGTTTTTGCTTGGGTCTGTTGAATAATATTTTATTATGTTCCAGCCCTGCTGGAGGTCTGCTGCCTTTGACTGGCCTTCCATGAGCTGAAGGTTGTGTATTGTGAAAAGCTGGGATGCTGTTGTTATCAGAGGTGAATGCACATCACAGGGAGCAGAACCTTCCTTGTAGATGCATATGTAAGTTGTGTATCCTGACGCCTTTGCACCCTGCTTAATTTCGCCTAAGTCTGTCCTTGAGATTTTGTCAAAAATGTTTATTGCAATCCTGTCATAGATTCCAAGGCTGCCTGTTGCAACAAGGTCTGTTTCAGGAGGGATGTAGTCAAGCTCGCATTTTGCCTTGTCAGATGCAAAGCTGCAGTCAGGCCATAATCCTGAATCTCCGTCTGCATTTTTCAGGCACTCTCCCTGGGATGGATTTTCAACGCTCTGCTTCCACTGGCATACTCCTATTTTGCATGCGTCTGTGCTTTTGGCATTTATTGAGTGGTTTGCATAAACTGTTATTCCTCCTGTGGGAGAAGCGCACTCTGCAGCCTTCTTGTAGGAGGTGCATGAAACTGAATCGCAGCTGTAGCTCTGCCAGTTGCTCCAGTAGCATGGATGAAGAGGTGTTGAAAGCGCCTGGGATTTTTCAAGCGAGCACTGCTCAAAGATTGCATTGAATGCTTCAGAGCTTCCGCCTGATGGTGTTTTTGAGCATAGGTGGCAGTTGCTTGACCTCTGGTCTATGCATACTCCAACTCCTATGGATGGATAAATGTCCTTCCATGCGCAGTCTCCAACTCCGCAGTTGTCTTTTTCGCATGAGCTCCTGCCTCTGTAGTCATAGCAGGACATAGTCTGGCTGCAGGAGTAGCACTTGTCAACTATAGTTTTTGAAACGTCAAGGTAGCAGAACTTCCTGCTTCCTGAAGTGCCTTCACATGCTGCTGCGCTGGCAAAAAGGCCCAATGTTCCTGATGATGCTGCACTGCAGTCTGAAGGCATGATGCAGTCAACCTGTCCGTTGTCTGCAATGCAGATTCCTCCTGAAATTGACATCCTTGAGCAGACATCATCAGCGCTTCCAAGCCTGTTGTTGTCTCCGCAGGAGTATGCCTTGTTGAACCTGTCAAAAAACTGGACATCAAGCGCCCGTGTAAAGTTAAGAGTAAACTCTCCAGGCAGTGTATTTTTGTAGCCATTAGTGGTTAGGTAAGTGTAGAATGTATTGTAAAAAAGAGGATAGATGCAGAACTTTGTGCTGTCGTAAACTGCACTGCATTCAATGTCTCCTATATTTGCAGATACCTGGGCAGGCTCTGAAGCTCCCTGCAGGTTGTAATTCGCAATAACCCGATAGATGTAGTCTTCCCCCCAAAGAAGCTCTGGAGAAGAATCCTGATAGTATGCAAGTGTTGTCTGGCTTGACAATGTTTTGAAGTCAGTGCAGGATGCTCCTTTGCACCTTGCAACAGAAAAATAGTCGACAGGGCATTCTGAATCCCACAAAAGCCTTATTATCTTTTCTCCTTTGACATTCTGAGCCCTTAAATTTGAAGGCCCTGGCTTATACCCTGTTTCTCCGCACTTTGTTCCAGCAGGAGGAGGTGTTTCTCCTTCTTCTCCTGCTTCAGCCCATGCAGCGCATATCTGAACGCAGGTTTTTCCGTTTATTATGTCCAGGGCGCTTGGTATGACTATGTTGTGGTCTACAGGGCAGTCGTCAGCTTCCATCATTGCTTCCCTGCTGTCGTATGAAAATCCTGTTGAAAGGTCGCAGCAGCAGCCTGAAATTGCGCTTGCCTGCGGAGCGAATATAAAGAAGAATGCCAGCGCAGCTAATGCCCCAATCACAGCTGGAGTAAATTTCATTTTCCGCGCATTTGTTTCAGTTTTCATTTGTTCATTCCCGCCTTGTAGGAATTGATAGTTCCTGCCAGTCTTCATACTGGCTGTCTGTTGCTGAAATTTTTAGCTTGAGCTCCCTAAGAGTTCCCTCATATTCTGTTATTTCATGAGGCAATGAAGGAGAAAATGTGAAGTTTATTTCATCTTCATCAGGGTCAACAGCTTCAAGCAGAATCTCATATGAGTTTTCTCCGCATGAGTCTGTAACCATGACCTTGTTGGAGCCAGTTTTTTCTATGAACGAGCCGTTGCATATCCTTTCTGTTATTTCGGGAATGTAAAAAAGAGCAGGCGCCCGGTTCTGCCTGAAGTACATAAACTCGTACTGCTGGTCAAGAATGCTTGATTCAGCATCCCTTATGATGATTAGGTCGTCAAAGCCGTAGGCATCACTTGTCCTGAATGATGAAGTCAGCCCGTCTGACGCTTGGATATCATAGGTTATGTTTGTTGAGTCTGCATCGTTTATGAGCCTTGCAAAGTCAAGTATCTTTTTCAGCCTTACAGGGTGGACTGCTGCAAAATCATGCAGTTCTGTGGACGAGCCTGTCGCAGGCTCTTTTATTAAAACATCCCACTTAAGCCTGAATGTCATGTCAGACTCTGCAAAAATTATTGTAATGTCAGGCGTGCCTGCAGTTATGTTCAGGCCCTGCTGGCTGAATGCATCCCATCTTATGCATTTTGCAAACTGAAATTCAGCATATTTCTCAAGCTGTTCAGGTATTGAGTTTGCAAGCGATGCGTTGAAAGGCGGCACTTTGTTTCTGCCGTAGTAGCCGTCCATCTTTACTGTAGAGTTTCCTGTAAGCGGGTTGTAAAAATTTGGGAATGCAGGCCATGGATAATCCGGAGCTGATGCAAAAAACAGGTTTCCAACATCTGATTCAGGCCTTGTTATGCCGTATCGTGCAATAGAGTTCAGGTAAGGCGCATATGTGCTGCCTGCATGCTCTGGAAGCGGGTCTTCAATAAATCCTCCCTGGCTTGTGTAGATGTAGCCTCCCTGCTTTCCAATAAGGGACAGGCCTTCTGAAGATGCAAGGCTTAGGCAGGAGGTGATGTAGTCTCTCACAGGAGCTATCTTCTGGGCTGAAACCTGCTGAAGCGCAATCTGCTTTGCTGTTTCCTCAATTGTCCTCGAGCTTATTGCAAAATATGTTAATCCTGTAGCCATAATCAGCACCAAAACTATAATCATGAAAATTGTTGCCTGTGATTTTTTTTGCATGTTCCTGCCCGCTATGTTCATCCTATCCTCAGCTTTGCTGTCAGGTCAGGCCATGCACTTACAAGGTTCTTTTCATTTCCCACTCTTGACTGGACAAAGATTGTCTGGTCGTCAGAGCAGCTTATTGAAGGGTCATAGTTCCTTATGAGCGAGCATGGGCTTACCCCCAGGTTTTTGTAGTTCAGCCCGAGGTAGTCTACATTGCTCAATGGCCATCCGTCGATGTAGACTGTCTTGCCCTCTTCAAGGAATGCAAATATTTCCTTGCTGTCTTTTACTGAAGCATAGACTTTTGTGAACATTTTTGTCTGGTCAAGGAACTCAAACTGGGGCTCCCTCGGCACAATCCAATTTCTTATGGATGTAAACGGATTTTTGATGAATGATATGAATGCGCTTACCCAGTCGACATTGCCAAGGCTTCCTGAAGCAAGCTGTATTAGAGTGCCCTGCCTGTGGTTATACCAGATGTTCTGGCCGCAGAGCCTGTATTTGTTGTCGTCAACCTTTGCACTGCTGCACAATGTTTCTGACTTGTTGAGAGCTTTCAGGAATGATTTTGAGGAGTCAATAGGCTCGTTGAGCGATACTCCAAATGAAATGCCTGAATCTGATTTGAGTATGCAGAACTCGTTTACGCAGGGCTTTCCTCCGCAGCTTGTATCTCCAAGATAGCTTAGCACAGGGCTTCCTCCAACCTGGTAGCTGTAGTCTGCAAGTATGTTCTTGTAGCTGTCGCAGAACAATGTGTAGTCCCTTCCAAGATTTGAGCTTGCATATTCAAGCATTGCAACTGCAAGAAGCCTTGTCCTTGATGTCCATTCCCCTTCTTCGCAGTAATTTCCTTCATAGTATGCGCCGCTGTCTATGCAGGTTGTTTCAGATTCGTCTACATTGCTTACCAAGCACTGTTTGTCTGAAAAGCAGAATCCCGGCCTTGAGCCGTCCCATGTGTATTTAAGGACTGATGAGTTGTCCCATGTGCCGTTCTTGCACCTGTAACCATTGTAGGTGTCAGGCTCTGAACTGTAAGTTTGGTCGGAAATGCATGATTTTGAGGAGCTGTCCCAGCACTCTTCCTGTGCGCAGCAGCCCTGGCCTGAATCCCATTTTGCTGTTTTCAAAACGCTTCTCCTGCTGTCTGATGTTCCCAGCCATTTTCCTGCAAGGTCGCAGTAGAAGCTCTGGCCTGCGCCTGTTGCATTTGCAAGCATTGCGCAGTAATCATTGTTGTGGACAAGCTGCTGGCCTGTGTGAAGGTCTTTCAGCACAAGTGTTTCAGAATCTGTTACTTTGCAGCCTTCAAAGCCGCCCTTGTAGTTTATGACTTTGTAATTCCTGTCAGTTGACCAGCCTGCTGGAACATATTCGCCTTTCCAGCATCCGCCTGGAGTTCCTTTTTCAAGTGCAAAGCCGTCCTTGTCATTGTAGGATTCCTCTCCGTCTTCAGGCTCTGCACAGCACTTTGTTCCTGTCCATGCAAAATCCTCATCTCCGCCGTCAGGGTTTTTTGCATTTTCGCAGTATGTTTTTGTATTTTTGTATGATAAGTCATCAAGGTCTGAAACAAACCTAGTAGGCTTGTCAGTCTGCGATTCATCAACAATGCAGTAATAGTAAGTGTCATCATCGACATAGATTGATTCTCCTGCCTCAAGAATTGTCTGCGCTCCTACGCTGAAAGGCGAGTCCTCAACAACGCACTCTGCAATCTTGCTTGCCTCTTCAGAAGCGTCGTAGTAGCATGCAAATGCATGCCTCTTGCTTCCTTTCTGGAAATAGTGGAATCCCATCTTTTCCATATTTGAATCTAAATCTTCATCTGTTGAGCATGCATAAAGCTTTGAGCCGTCTGTTGCAACTGCTCCGTCTGCGCACGAAAGCTGGACTACTTTTCCGACAGATGCAGATTCTGCCTTGAGCCACTTCCAGTTTCCATCGCTTTGGTCTTTTACGCAGCCGAATTTTCCCAAAGTAGTTGAGGAAAACTGCCTTGCGCAGTCCTGCTCTGCATCAGTCAGCTCATCGTCATCTCCGCAGCATGAGTCCAATCCTGATAAATAAGCAACCTGGCTTCCAACGCAGCCTTCAGAACAATACGATTTAGCATCTCCGTCCCATGAAACAATATGGGCGTCTGTATAGCAGAATCCGTCTGTTGTTGTTTCTGTAGGAGTTGCCTGTGATGCAAGCTGGTACCAGACCCCATACTGGCCTTCCCATCCTTTGTAGCATGTTCCTGAAATGTTATATGTAATTGTCCAGGGAATTGAGCAGTTGTCATTTACACTTGTGCAGTCTGCCTGGAACTGGCCGACTGAATTGTAGATTGCCTGTGATACTGACTGGTCATACCTTCCTTTTCCGCCGTAAAAATCATCAAAATCAAGGTCTTCAGGGCACTGAAGGTCATATTCAGGATTTTCTTCATATGTGTGCGGGCAGACAAATATGTTTGCCCAGATAGAGCCTTCCTTTGCTCCAATAGCAGGGTCGCCTACATGGTCTGGGGAGCAGGTAGCTGCAGAAGATGAGCATGAAAATACTGGGAAAAGCGCTAAAACTGCCAAAACTAGCAAGACTATTCTTCGGTCTATCATTTTACCTCTTTTTTGAGAATTTTACCCTCTTTGCCTTTATAAATATTGTGTTATTTTATATAGGAATTCAGAGAAAAAAACAGCAATAGAAATCTAAAATATTTTTGGCCTGACAAACTTTTCAAAATAATCGCTTTCAGAAATATTGTATAATTCCTTATATTTTTTATTGCCTCTCAAAAAATGGTCGATTATAAGAAAAATTCTTGAATAAATTTTAGAGACCCTGTTTATATTTTCAAACCTCTGCCGGTAGTCTTCACCTTTTGCAGAAGAATAGTTATAAATCAAATAAGGGCAGATTGTCCTTTTTTTGCATTTGTAAACCTGGTATTCCTTGCCAAAATCTTTTTGAAGAGCAAGGTCTGCTTCAGTCATAATAGACTGTCTTTTTTCAAAGTCTATGCCCTCATTAAGGTTGCCTACAGCATATTTCTTTCTTAATTCAGGGGGAAGAGAAAAGTAAGAATCGCAAAAATAGAAATTCCCATCCGGCCCTATTTTTATGCTTGTACACCCAAGTCCGCATCTCCAGTTTCTGTCCTGCAAATTTTTTATCTGATACATGTGGAAAGGAGGTATTTTTGAATTTTCAGAGAATAGGCTGGTATAATATTTTATGAGCTCCACACCCTGCTTTTTCAAGACTGAAATTGCTGCCTCATCCCATTCCTCATAAGTTGAAAGGGAAACATCTATTGAATAAATGCCCATGCCTGAAAAAAAAATTACGCTATTTGCTAAATGGCAGCATGTTTCAGGAGTAAAAACCATATTGAGATAAATCTTGCTAAGAATGCCGCTGCCAAGCGATTTTATGTTGTTAAATACAACATCAAATGCAGATGCACTCGAATTCTTAAAATGCCTGTATTTGTCATTTGCCTCTTTTATGCCATCAATGCTTACACAAATTTTTACATTATTCTCAATAAGAATTTTAGCAGTCTTTGGGTCAAGAAGGCTGCCGTTTGTGAATACATTCAAGTCTATGTCAAAGTCAGGCCTATATGAATTTATTAGGCCAATTGAATCAAGAAGAAGCTTTTTCTCAAGAAAAGGCTCGCCTCCAATAAGGGTGATATAAGTCTTAATGCTCCTGTCCTTTATCTGTGAGAAAAATATGCCAAGAGCCTTTTTTACCTGATCAATATTCAATGATTCAGCAGAGCATTTTTTGTAATAGCAGTATTCACAGTCAAAATTGCATTTTTCAGTCAGGTAAATTCCTAATGTGTTAAGCTGAGCCATTTTAAAATTAAATTTTTGTATCTATTTCTTTTTGGAGAATGCAGCCCATAGTCATGTTTGTGTTCTCATTCATGCAAAGAATAAAATTAGGATAGCTGAACAATACACTATTGCAGTCTGCTGCTGATTTTGAGTTTAAGTACATCATTACGGAGTTGCACGCTTTTCTGTCAGGCTCAATCAAAGTGCTGTTGCAATTTTGAACTGCTTTAGCCAAGAATGAATCTGGCGTCCTTTCAAATGAATAAACTTCAACTCCCGCTTCGCCTGAACTGATAAGAAGCGAAAAAAACTGGCTTACAAGATTAGGGTCAATGCTGTTCTGCGTTTTCGCCTGGCTAAGAATAATACTATAAACCATCTCTTTGCATTGTGTTTTATTTAGAAGATTAGCACATTCAGCGGCTAATGAAACGGAGTTGTTGTTAACAAAATACTCCTGAAAAAGGTAGATGACCTTATCTCCAAAATCGCCTTCTGTAGCCTGCTGCTTGGAGACAGGAGTTATAAGCCTGCAAGATTCTTGGATGCCCAAATCTCCAGACTGCTGAAAATTCTTCCAAAGCAAAGCAATGGTTAAGGCTGCAAGGATTAACAACAAAAGAAATAATGCAGGATATAATTTTTTTACGCTCAAATGATCACCACGTACAAGGCATAGCCCCACTGCTATGGTCGCTATGCTGCTGGTTTGCATGGCAGGTCTCAACACAGTGATTATGCGTGCCTACTGCTGCTCCAGTCTTAAATTCCAGCTTAACCTGATTTGCATGAAAAGGGTCGTATTGGGTATTGCAATAAGGATCGCAGTCTCTCACAGGATTGCCGCTGCACTGAGGACTGCCATATTCATTAGAAGCATAATCACAAGTGATTGCTGCCTGTGAAGTTTTAATAGCTGCTGAAGCTGCAATTGAAAAAAAAGCTGCAACTATGCCTGCCTTAACAAGCGCTTCCTTTTTAATATTTCCGTCTTCTGACGAAAGGAATGAATCAACCTTTTTTTTGAATACTGGAATAAAATATGGCAGATGGCTCATTTTTCCTCTTTTTTGATAGCAGTATTTGTCTTATCCAAATTTATAAACCTTTCGCTGACAACCCAGTCGAACTGGGCCTTAAAAATCTTACAGCGCAGAGAATTGCTTACTTGAGTGATAAGGCTGCCGTTTTCTGCAAAGCTGCAGACCGGGCAAAGCCCGCAGTAGGGCTTATAAGCGCATGCATCGCAAAGATAAGAATCGTTTATTGAAGAATTAATAACTGCACAAGCCTTGCTGCAGGTTGCAACCTGCGAGTATTTGTCATCAAAAACATTACCCAGAAGAAAAGTATCGTCTCCAACCATTCGTGCCTCATCACATGTGTAGATGCTGCCGTTTTGGCTGTAAACCATCTGGCCGATTGCAGCACCGCAGGGGCTTCTCAAGTCAAGATAGCCCGGGTCAAATTTAGTGCCTATTTTTTGGGCTATTATTTCAGCAATTCTCTCGCTTATTTTATGGCCCTTTTGATTATGGAATGCTATTCTTGCCATCGCCTGTTTCCAAAAATCAAGGTATTCCTGAGCACTATAGCCAATAGCAGGCCAAGACTTTTTTGCAACGCCCATTGAATTAAGAAATCTTAAGTGGATAGTGGGTATGCTCAAAGAAGCATACTCATCAACAATCTGGTCAGGGTAATTTAAACTTTCTCGTGTAAGGGTGGGAAGAGCAAAAACACTAAGGGGGATATTTCTTTTTTTGTACTCATCATTAAATTTATTTATCCAAAACAACACTTGTTCATAGTTGCTGCCTCCCAAAAAAACCCTGTTGTTATCATGAACCTGTTTGGGACCGTCAAGCGATGTGCAGAGCGGAATTTTATTTTGGATAAGAAACTCCATTTTTTCCTCATCCATCAAAGAAAGGTTTGTCACAATTGCAAACTTAAGCTGTTTCCTGGATTTTTTATTAAGCAAGAGGGCATATTCAACAATATACTTGACAATATCCCAATTAAGGAGAGGCTCCCCGCCCTGGAACTCAATAGCAATATTTGGGCTAGATGACTGGAATATAAAATCCACTGTCTTTTTTGCAGTCTCAGGAGTCATGTCAAAATCAAGCTTGCTTTCATCAACTGAGCTGGCATGGCAGTAAACACATTTCATGTTGCATCTTAGTGTAACCACAATTATATGCAGGGAAGTGCCATTAAAAAGCTGGCTGTGCCTCCTCTGAAGATCCGAGATATACTCCTGTTGGTTAAACTCATCCAAAACAATTTCGCTTTCTGCAAGCTTTTTGTAAAGCGCACTATCAATTTTTGAGCTTTTCAGGCAGTCAAACTCATTTTCTGAAAGTACAGCCCAGCTGCCGCTGTCTGTTGTAACAAAATAGTGCGAGCCTAATTTTCTGAACCGATAATTGTTGAGGGTATAATCCATTTTAAGCTGGCTAAAATTTTTTGACTCCTTTCTCAATGCCTAAAACAAAATTGCAGAATTCCTTTCCTACAAACAGGTCTTTTATTTTGGGCTCAAACTCAACCTCAAACAAGCTGCTGATTATTTTTGCGTCGCAGACCTGGCTATATTCTCTTAGTGCCTGCTCAATAGAGTTCCTGCTGTAAAATTTACTGCTTAGATTTATCTTCATGTTTAATGATTCCTTCGGTTTTTTCAGGCCTTTCAAAAATATCTTCAGTAAGATCATCAACACTTTTCAAATCGCTGAAATCCTCAGAAGAGAGAGTACATTTTTCAACAACCGCTGGATCATTTGTGATAATCGCCCTCTGCAAAAACATCTCTCTAAGCTTCTGCGTCCTTTTGGCCCTTGAAAGGTAATCAGCATAATTCAAAAGCTCGTTGTTGAATTCATTGCCTAGCTTTTCAAGCGTGAACTCCTTCTTTGCCTCATCTTTTAAGGACATCTTTACAATGACTTCTTTTTCAGGGTCTCCATCCAAAATTATGTATGCCCTGTCAAGAAAAACATAGGCTGCAGAGTAGACTGCTTCAAGAGGATAGACCTTAGAATTTACTTTTAAAGTAATCTCTTCTCCGTTTAACTGAATGTTTGATGAAACCTGCATTTTCCCCTCCTCAAAAAAGAAGGGATAATACTATTAAAATGTTTCCTTTAACAATTAAACTGAGTATAGCTGCTGCAAAAATGAAAGGCGCAAATGGAATAGTTGAAGAAACAAATGCGGTCTTAATCCTGCTTTTTTTGATTCTGGCAATATCCTGCGCTGACAAGCCTTCTGCTTCAGACTCTAGTTTTTTATCTCCTGAAACAATCATTCCAGGCTTTAGCTCAGAAACTTTCAGCTGTTTTGAAAAACAGGATTTGCCGAGCGAGCCCAAAGCCTCCCTTAATCCTCCTGCAATTAGTATCCAGACAAGTAGAGTGAATATGTAAGCATAAAAGAATTCCAAGCTAAAGACTGATTTGTCAAAAATAAGCCTCAAAACAGCAACTGCCAAAAACACTGCAATTTGAATTCTGGAGGTTCTTTCCTTGGCATTGCCAGTTGTAAACTGCCTTATTAAGCTGCCGAATGCAAAAAAAAGCAGTAATGTCAAAAACATCCGCAAAAACAGGCTTTGCGGAAGGCTAAACTCTGAAATGAGCAAATCAACAACCCACAATCCTGCAAAAATAAATAAAAGCGATTCAATAAATTTTCCGCTTGCAAATGACTTCTTCCAAAAAGAAACAAAAGCATTCCTGTAGTCTTCCCTTTTCGCCTTTGCAGCAATCAAGAAAACCATCGCAGCCAGACCAATAATAAACACATTAAACAGCAGAGAAACGCTCGGAATCCAGTCCTGCCTTCCGTAAACATAAGCTTCAGGCGGAATCAGCAGCGCAAAAGCAAAGAACAATTTGCCGTCTCCTGCAGACCATACTTTGTAGTTCCATAGGCCGAATGCAGCAGCAAGCGCAAACAGCGCATTTGTAATCATTTCAATGAAATAAATGTAGCCTGTTGCTCTGCCTGAAGCAATGGAATAAGCAAAAATTCCAATATGAGCAAGAACAGCATACCCTGCTCCGATAAGAACATCCCTGTTTTTTATCTTGCCGAACTTAAGGTCTGTATAAGAAGTGATTAGCCCCAGATAAATTATTCCTGGAAGCATCAGCCACAAAGCATTCATTTTTTCCAGCACAGTGATTCTGCTGCCTCTTTTGGATGCATTCCAATTGAAGCTCCAAAAGCAGCAAGCTCTGAAGGAGCTCTCATCTGGTAGGGTGTTTTTGCAAAGGATGCAATTATTGTTTTTACTTTGTATTTCCTGCAGAACCTTGCATTCTGCATCATCTTTCCAATCAGCTGCGCCCTAAGCATTGGATTTGCTGAAAGAAGGGATGAAAATGAGAATGCAATTGTTTTGCCTGTTTCCTGCGCAATCTTGCACATTACCTGGTTTAGGCCTGACGCCCTGTGGTGCATGAAGTCTTTTTTCTGCGAGGATTCCATCTCAAAGATTATGTCGGCATTTGACTTTTCAAGAATCCATCTGTCATTGCCTGTTGACCTAAAAAGAACCAGCTCTGCCTTCTTTTTTGGCCTCTGAAGCTCTTTCTCTCCTGAAACAGCAGCATAAAATATTTTCAGCCCTTTAAGCGGTTTCTGCTCAGGCATTGCTTCAGGCTTCTCGTATGCAAACACAATTGCCCCAAAGCCCAGCCTTTCAGCCATTTCTGCAAATTCATTCTCATTCCCTGAAGGAAAAACTATGTCTGTGTACATAAGGAAAACTAAAGAAAAGCCGTATTTAAACCTTTTTGATTTCGCCGATAATCTGGCACGCCCTGCACACTTCTGCCTGTGACGGCTCTCCGCATACAGTGCAGTAAGCCTGGCTTTGCCCTTTGTATCTCTTCCTTAAGGCTGGCTGGATTTTCAAAAAGTACTCAACAATATTTCTTTTCATGCCCGGGCTTGACTTTTCCTGCTCATTGAGCATTTGCCTTACAAAATTCCTGAAAACAAAGACAGAGCAGGGGCATTTTTCATAGTTTACAGGAAACCTATTCAGCTTTGAGTATTTTACAATGTCTTTTTCTGGAATAAAGTAAAGCGGCTTTATCCTGGGTATGAATTTGCTGTTCTTCATTACTCCTGCAGAAGGCCCGAGCCTTGCTGAAAGCTGCAACGTGTTCCTGAACAAATTCATCATCATTGACTGCGCTTCATCATCAAGGTTGTGGCCGGTCACAATCTTTTTTGCACCAAGCTTTCTTGCAGCCCTGTTGACCATATATCGCCTAATCACTCCGCAGACTGCGCAGGAATTAAGCTTCATTCCTTTTGACTTGAGTGCAGACTGCATGTAGCAGATTGAGCACCCAAACTCTTCCCTTACGTTTAGCACATAAAGCGGGATTTTGTGCTGCCCGCAGAATCTCTTCAGATTTTCGCAGTTAATCTTAGTGTATGAGCCGATTTCAACATCGACTGTAAGCGCGATAATATTGTATCCTAATTTCTTAAGAATAAACATTGCTGCTGTGCTGTCTTTTCCGCCTGAAGCTGCAACAAGTATCTTCTCCTTTTTGTTCAGAAGCCTGTACTTTTTTATTGTTCCTTCAACTTTTTTTTCAATTGAAGAAACAAAGGCAGATTCTTTTGAATTCATTTCTTTCCGTGCCTGCTTTTGTAGTCCTTGATTGCCTTTTTCAGCGCATCGATTGCAAGAAGCGAGCAGTGGACTTTAAGGGGCGGAAGCTCATCAAGATAGTCCACAATGTCCTGCTTTGTCAGCTTTTCAGCCTCTTCAAGGGTTTTGCCTTTTGCAACTTCAGTCAGCGCTGAAGACGTTGCAATTGCAGCAACACATCCAAAAGTCTTGAACTTTATGTCTTCAATCCTGTTGTTTTTAACCTTGATGGTTATCTTCATCATGTCTCCGCACACAGGATTGCCTACTTCGCCTTTGCCGTCCGGATTTTCTATTTCGCCTATATTCTGCGGCTCCTTGAAATGCTTCATGACCTTTTCAGAGTACACGTTTTATCACCCTTGTTAATGGAGACATTTTCCTAAGCTTTGCAACATGCTTTGGCAGCACTTCAAGCACTTTTTCAATTTCCTCGCTTGTTGTATACCTGCTTAAAGTGAGCCTTATGCTTCCGTGCGCATCCTCGTGCTTCATTCCCAGTGCCATCAGCACATGGCTTGGCTCAAGTGATTTTGATGAGCATGCAGAGCCTGTTGAAGAGCATATTCCGTCTGACTCCAAATATGCCCCAAGTGATTCGCCTTCAACAAATTTGTAGCTGAAGTTTACATTGTTGCAAAGCCTTTTATCGCCTCTTGGCCCGTTTAGCTTTACATCAGAAATATTATTTTCTATTCCAGATATCAGCCTGTCTCTCAGCTTTGTCATGTATTCTACATGCTTCTTTTCCATTGCCAGCTTTACAGCTTTTGCAAATCCGATTATTCCAGGAACATTTTCTGTTCCAGACCTTAGCTTGAACTCATGCCCTCCGCCGTGTGAAAGAGGAGTTATCTTTGCGCCTTTTCTTATGTAAAGCGCCCCAACTCCCTTAGGCCCGTGGATTTTGTGCGAGTTGAGAGTCACCAAATCAAGATTCTGCTTTGAAACATTAAGCGCTGTTTTGGTGTAGCTCTGGCATGCATCAGTGTGAAAATACACTCCGTGCTTTTTGCAGATTTTGCCAAGCTCCTCAAGGTCCTGTATTGTGCCTATCTCATTATTGCCGTGTATGATTGAAACAAGTATAGTATCTTTTCTTATGGCCTTTTCAAGCTCTTCAGGCCTGACAAACCCTTCGCTGTCAACATCAAGGTATGTGACTTCATAGCCTTCTGACTCAAGCCACTTGCAGGAATTAAGGACACAGTCATGCTCTATTTTTGTTGTGATTATATGCCTTCCTTTTGATTTGTTTGCAAATGCCACTCCCTTTATTGCCATATTGTTGGACTCTGTCCCTCCTGAAGTGAATATTATTTCTGTTTCCTTTGCGCCTATTGTCTTTGCAATGTGCGCCCTCGCATCATCAAGAGCCATCCTTGCCTCCCTGCCAAGATGGTGGAGCGAAGATGCATTTCCGTACTTTTCAAGATGGTATTTGTTCATTTCTTCAACAGATTCAGGCGCAGCCATTGTTGTTGCGCCGTTGTCAAGATAGATTGTTTTGCTCATTTTTTGCTGCCTCTTTTGCACTCCTTTCCGCAGTGCGCCTGCACATGCTTTTCAACAAGGTCGAGTATCGGCTCGATTGTGCCCTTGTTTAAGTGGTAGATTCTCTGCTTGCCTTTCTGATGGACTTCAACAATGTTGCACTCAACAAGCCTTTTCAAATTGTGGCTTATCTTGCTCTGCTCCTCGCCCAATGCGCTGCATATCTCTGTAACAGAGAAAGGCTTCTGCCTTAGCAGCCACATTATGTCCATTCTTGTCTTTGTTGCAATTGTCTCAAAAAACAAGTTGTATGAAGGGCATTTCATATGAAACAAGAATCATATGTTATATTTAAACCTTTGCAAAAGGCTGCAAATTTACAGCAAGCTTTATAAATAAAGTGGGATTTCTGTGGAGTATGGTAGCAGGAAAGCACAGGTCAAGAACAATGAGGAGAGTCTTCAGGAGGACTCCTGGAGCAAAGCTTAATCTTCATTTCAGAATGAGAAGGCCGTCAAAGGCAGTCTGCGGAGACTGCGGAAGGGTTCTTCCAGGCGTGCCATGTGAAAGGCCAAGGAAGCTGCAAAGCATTCCAAGAACCTCAAGAAGGCCTGAAAGGCCTTACGGAGGAGTATTGTGCTCAGCATGCTCCAGAAAAAGGATAATTGCTAAAGCAAGAAAGTGAAGTTTTCTGCAGAGTTGGCAACACCTGCTTGACATGAAAACCGGAGGGAAAAATGATTGAAGTTGGAAGATTGTGCGTGAAGACTGCAGGCAGGGACTCAGGCCTGAAGTGCGCAGTTGTTGAAGTTCTGGACAAGAATTTTGTCATTATCGACGGCGAAACAAGAAGGAAAAGGTGCAACATAATCCACCTCGAGCCGCTCAGCGAATTAATCAAAATCAAGGCAAAGGCCTCTCACGAAGAGGTTGCTTCTGAGCTGAAAAAGATGGGCATTGAGGCAAGGAAAACAAATCCCAAGCAGGCAGCTGAAAAGCCTTCAAGGCAGAGGAAGGCTGCTGAAAAGCCGGCAGAAGAGAAGAAAGCAAAGCCTGCAAAGAAGGCTAAGGAAGAGCCAAAGCCAGCACAGAAGAAGAAGGCAAAAAAGGCTGAAGAATAACTCTTGATTTTATTTTTTTATGCTTTTTAAGAATTCTAAAAAATGAATTGTTAGATTAGTTATTTTCTCATAATCTCAAAAAGCACAGAGATGTTTATCTCCATTGCCGAAACAGGCATTGCAATCTCCCATTGCGAAAGTATTTCAGGAGAAATCTCGCCGATAAATGCAAATTCCTTTCCTTTTGCACAAACCTTTCCAACCCTGCCTGGAATAAAGCTTTTGTGCTCTGCAGGAACCACCTCGTACTCAATGCCAATCATCCTCATTATGTAGTCCATAACCTGCTTTATTGACGTAAAGTCTGATGATTCAGAGCAGAGTGCAGCTGCCAATGACTCAAATTCCTCAACACCAGTATCTGTTTTTCCCTTTGTGAATGCAGCACCCATGTCAAATATGTTCTGGGGGTATTCATGATGCTTGTTTTTGGCAAGCACATCAAGCAAACAGGGGATTATCCATGACCTCAATACATCATACTCTTTTGTTGATGGATTCATAAGCGCTACCTGTTCAGCAGCAATGCCCATCTTTTTTGACTGGTCTTCCTTTCCTGCAAGATGGTATGTTTTTACCTCAAGCATTCCAAGCCCTGCAAGCATGTCTGCAATCCTCTCTTTAAAGACATAAATGGGATTTTCCTCTGCAATTGTCGCAACTTTGGGAATTTCCTCTTCCATGTTCTCATAGCCGTATGCTATTCCTATGTCTTCAACAAGGTCAATAGGATGGAGTATGTCTGCCCTGTATGAAGGGACAAGCGCCTTTCCCTTTGAGTAGCCATGGCCCATCATCTCAAGGTATTTCTTTATATCCTGCTCTTTCAGCTCAAAGCCGAGTATCCTTGATGCATATTCTGCGCTTATCTTCATTTCTGAAGGCTTCATGCTGGGAGTAGTTATCTTCTTGCCGTGCATTTCAAGCTCGACGCTGAATATCTTTCCTCCGAGGTCTGCAAGCGCTGCACAGATTATGCAGAGGCATTTATGGACAACCTCAAAGCTGAATCCGCTGCATTCAATAAACACATCAGTAGTCTTTTCAGTTACCTTTCCAACCTGTTCAGAGTTGATGATTGGCGGCATTGAAAGTATGCTGTTGTTTGAATCAATGAAAATTGGAAACTTTTCCATGCCTTCAAGAAGGTGTGCATACTCCTTTCCTGTAGGGTGCTGGCCAAGTATTTGGATGCCGTCAAGCTCCTTGAAAAAGTCAAGAGGCTGGAATTTGATTTCCTTAGGGCTCTTTGCCATAAACCTTACAGGCATCTTTATCTTTTCAAAAGGGTAAATGCCTATCGCACACTTCTTCCTGTTCCTTCCAAATGTTACGTGGAGCTTTTCCTGTATCTGTATTATCTGGGCGATTGTAGCCTGGTCGAATTTCATTCCTTTAACAATTGCACAGGCAGTATATGGCCTGACATCCTTGACAGAATTTTCAACAATGACTTTTTCGCCTGACTTTTCAACATTGTATTCCTTCAGCCCTGTCTTTACTCCGAAGAATGATGAAAGCGCCCTTGCAAGCCCAGGCTCTGATAAAAAGTCCGGCCTGTTTGGAAAAACCTCAACAACAATCTCGTTTCCTTCAATCTTTTCAAGGGCTGTGCCTATCATTGTTATCCTGTCTTTAAGCTTTTCAACAGGCAGCTTTTTTCCAACAAGCTTTTCTACAGCTTCCTTGTTTAGTGTTACTGTGGGCATTTTAGTCTGGCTACTTCATCCAGCACCTCATCTTTCTTATCTGGTCAAGGTCGTTCCTGTAAAGGTCCCTTATGTCTGTTATCTTGAAATAGTCTGAAATAATCCTTTCCATTCCCAGGCCCCATGCCAAAACAGGCACATCAATTCCCAGGAGAGGCTTGACAACTTCAGGCCTGAAAATTCCCGAGCCTCCAAGCTCAACCCACTCATTCTTTACAGGGTGCAAAACATCAACTTCTGCGCTTGGCTCTGTGTATGGGAAGTGGCCAGGCCTTATCCTTATGTCTGCAAATCCCATTTTTGAGAAGAACTCCCGAAGGTATCCTTTGAGGTATTTCATGTTTGCTTTTGGGTCCACAACAATTCCTTCAACCTGCGTGAGCTCAAAAAGGTGCTTCCAGTCCAACGCCTCATTCCTGAACACTTTTGCAACTGAAAAGAACTTTGCAGGAAGGTCTGATTCTTTGAGTGAATTGATTGCCTGCGCTGAAAGCACAGTCGTATGCGTCCTAAGCATATTCTGCTTTGATTCCTCTTCTGACCATTTTCCGCCCCAGCCTGTTGAGCCTGTGTCTGCGCCGTTCTCATGAACTTCCTTTATCTTTTTCCAGAGCGGAGATGGCAGCTTTCCTTTTGCAGGATCTTTCAAGTAGTATGTATCCTGCATCTGCCTTGCCGGATGGTCCTGCGGGACAAACAAGGAATCCAAATCCCAGAATGCAGTCTGGACAAGGCTTCCTTTCATTTCCTTGAATCCCATTTCAAGCCAGATTTTCCTGATGTATTCAACTGACTGGCTTACAAAGTGCCTTTTTCCGCCGCTTATCTCAGGCACATTAATCCTTAAGTCATACTTTCTGAATTTCTTTCCTTTCCATGAGCAGTCCTTGAGCATTGCAGGAGTAACCCTGTCAAGGGTGTCTCCCACTGAAATTTTTTCATTTGCAAGGCTTCTGCCTGCATCTGTGAGAAGTGCAGTAATGCTTTTTTCAACAGAGCATTTGACAATCTGCTTTCTTTTTTTCAGGTTGTCGTATGCAAACTTTTCTTCAGGGCTTAGCTCTGAAGGAGAAACTCCCTGTGCTGACAGCTTGTGGATAAGCTTCTCCTCAAGCCATTCAGTTTCAAGCAATTTCTTTCCGTGCTCTGTGATTGTTACAGCAGTGCTGCCCATTGAGATTGCAGCTTTCTGCTTTAAGACTCCAATGCATGAGCCCAGCTCTGCTTCAAGAATTCCTGACTTTTGGGCAAGCTTTGAAAGAGGGATATTTTCCCTGGAAAGAGCTTCAAGAATCCTTTTTTCTGGAAGGCCTTTGACGAGGTATTCCTTTCCGTTCAGGTCAAGAGTGATAAGCTCTGCCTCTTTCTTTTCAACAGCTACAAGGCCTTTGTTCTGGAGCCACTGAAGCGCTCTCATCACCTCAACATCTTTGAGGCCTGAAGCCTTAAGAATGCCTGAAAAAGAGCTGTGCCTGCTTAAGATAGGAAAAACCTTTCTTTCAAGAGGGTGCATTTCCTCAATAAGTTCCTTTTGGCTTGTCATTGCTTTATGCTCCGTATAATGCTATTCCATAAACAGGGCTGTATAAAAATCTTACTGATAAAACAGCAGGTCTTGATTTTATTTTAGCATTGCAGCCAAGCGCAGTAAATAGAGCAGAGCCATCAGCATGGCATCATTGCCGCCCAGCGAAGTACTCTTTTTTTGAGTTTGATTAGCACGTGACTCCTTTGAGGAAGCAGTGCAATAATAGACACAGAGCGCGGCAATGCAAAATCAATGATTGCCGCCCAGCGAAGTACTAGTTTTGGACATTTCTCAAAAGGTGGCTCCTGAAAAGAAGCAGTTCAAAAGTCTGCACGAAGCGCGGCAATGGAATCAGAAATGAGATAGCCTTAAGCAATGCAATAAGAATGCTAGAAAAAAATAAAGCTAAAAAAAAAGAAAAAAAGAAAAAGCAGTTAAGGCTTTTTCATGCTCTTCCATGCAGTGTCAAACAGCTCTTCAACTGCTCCTGCAAAGAAAGGCGTTGTAACCCAGATTCCAACATCGTAGGTAGGGTGGACTTCCTTGTCGTCAAGAACCATAAAGATAAGCTCTTTTCCGTCGACAATTGCAAACCTTGCCTTTGAGTCTGTATGCCTGATTTCAGCAAGATTCCCAAGGTCCTTTACAGCTGCCATCGACTCCTTGGTGATTGGAGCTGCAATCCTGATTTTGACTCCCCTTTTCTTAAGCTTTTCAAATGTTGGCTTAAGCCCCTCAATCTTCCTCATGAGGCCCTGCGCTGTAGTCATAAGTGTTACTGACTCTTCCGCATTCCTTATTGTAAGCTCAAGGTGGTTGTAAAGATTGTGCCTTCCCTTAAGGCTTCCTGAAAGGTCTGCAGGCTCGACAAGCTCAACTCCCTGAGTGTGGAGTGTTGTGAGCTCCTGGATTACATCTGTGCTCTTCAAGTCTTCAAGCCTTTTAACCTTTTCTTCAGCATCAGTCTTCATGTTCTTTTTTACCCTTTCAAGAACTTCTGATGGAGGGACTGCAATGTACTTGATTGGCTTGCCCAGCTTCATTACAACAAATCCTTTTTTTTCAAGGCTTTCAAGAACGTCATAGCTCCTTGACCTTGGCACGTTTGCAATGTCAGAAAGCTCCCCTGCAGTTGACACTCCCCTTGAAAGAAGCGCAGCCCATATTTTAACCTCATACAAATTCAAAGAAAAATAGCGCCTTAGCTTGCTCAAAAATTCCTCTTTTACTATCATTCTATCCTCCCCCTTTTTTGCGAAGTTGTTACTTCCTCGAGTAAAAACGGATTACTACTATTAATATGTTACGTTTTTTTACCCCTGGAGTATTACATTAATTATTAACTTGCAAAAAGGGTTTTGCACTTTAGAGTAATGAAATGAGTATATTATTTAAGTTTTGCTGTTGTCCAAAATAACATTAATTGTATATATCTTGCATGCCAATTAAAAATATTTAAATAAGCCAAAGGGTAACTTGCCTGTATGAAAAGCCTTATTGAATCAGGAAAGGCATTTGCAATGCTTGAAAAGGAAGGAGTGCCTGTCGCAAAGTTCAGGCTGGCAAAAAGCCCTGCATCAGCATTGAAGGCTGCTTTTGAAATAGGATTTCCTGTTGCAGTCAAGCTTTCATCAAAAAAAATCGTGCACAAAAGTGAGGCTGGCGCAGTCAAGCTCAATATAAAAGATGAAAAAGAGCTGGAGTCTGCAGTCTGCTCGCTTGAGGCTGCAGCAAAAAAAGCTGGAGTCAAGCCTGAAGGATTCCTTGTTCAGAAGATGGAAAAAGGAATTGAAGTCATGATAGGCCTAAAAAAGGATTCTCAGTTCGGCAATGTTGTTGTTTTCGGGCTCGGAGGAATTTTTGTTGAGATTTACAGGGATATTTCAATGAGGCTTGCCCCTCTGAAAAAGCAGGACTGCATTGAAATGGTCAATGAGATAAAAGGCAGTGCAATATTAAAGGGTGCAAGGGGCCAGCAGCCTGCAGACCTTGATGCAATATGCAGGATGCTTATGGCTGTTTCAAAAATTGGCGAAAAGCATAAGTCAATATCAGAGATGGACCTTAATCCTGTGATGGTTAATGAAAATGGCGCAGTTGCTGTTGATGCAAGGATAATAAAAGAGGGATAAAGAATGAAGCAGAAAAAATGCAGCCTGGAAAAGCTTTTTAGCCCAAAGTCCATTGCTGTAATCGGCGCTTCGCGGGATGAGAATTCTGTAGGATATGGAATATTGAAAAGCCTTGCAAGGGGCTGCGTGATGAGCAGCGAGTACTGCCTTTCGTTCAAGGGAAAAATATACCCTATAAACCCAAATGCTGATTCAATACTAGGAATAAAATGCCTTCCGAGCATCAGGAAAGTTGAAGGAGAGGTTGACCTTGCAGTTATTGCAGTTCCTGCAAAAGCAGTCCCTTCAATCCTTGAAGAATGCGGGAAAAAGAAAGTGCCTTTTGCAGTAATCATCTCTGCAGGCTTTGCTGAAACAGGCATAGAAGGAAAAAAGCTGCAGGAGTCTGTCTTAAGGATAGCATCAAAGTATGGAATAAGAGTGGTAGGCCCAAACTGCCTCGGCATTATCCGGCCTTCATCAGACCTTAATGCCAGTTTTGCACCAACAATGCCTCCTGAAGGGAATGTTGCATTTATCTCGCAGTCCGGCGCTCTTGCAGACAGCATTATCGACTGGGCTGTTGAGGAAAAATACGGGATAAGCACAATGATAAGCCTGGGCAACATGGCAGACCTGGACATAACTGATTTTATTGAATATCTTGCAGAAGATTCCCAGACAAAATCAATTGCAATATATATAGAGGGTATAAGCGATGGAAGAAAATTCTTTGATGCATGCAGCAAGGCAACACTGAAAAAGCCTGTTGTTATTCTAAAAGCAGGGAGAACAAAGGAAGGAACAAGCGCAATAAGCTCGCATACAGGCAGCCTTGCAGGAAGCTACGAAGTTTACAAGGCAGCATTCAAGCAGGCAGGAGCTGCTGTTGCAGACACTGTCGAGGAGCTTTTTGACCTTGCCAAGGCGCTTGCATACCAGCCGCCCTGCATGGAAAATTCAGTTGCAATCATAACAAATGGAGGCGGCTGCGGAGTGCTTTGCGCAGACAGCTGTGCAGAGCTTGGCGTGAATGTTGTTGAGCTTAAGGAATCAACTTTGAAGAAGCTTGACCTAAGCGGAAAAATGCATCCTGCATATTCAAGAAGGAATCCATTAGACCTGGTAGGCGATGCAAGGCCTGAAAGGTACGAAGCTGCAGTAAAGACTCTTCTTGGCGAAGATTACATCAAGGGGATTATTGTGATACAGACTCTGCAGACAATGACTGACCCAAAAGCCAACTCCCTGAAGATAATTGAGGCGCATAAGATGCATCCTGAAAAGCCTGTGCTTTGCACTTATATGGGCGGAATGTTCAGCAAGCAGGGGTGGAGGCTTCTTGAGCAGGAGGGAATCCCGGATTTCAATGATACAAGGAAGTCTGCAGGCGCAATGAGCTGCCTGATACAGCGTGCAAATTTCCTTAGGAAAAACGGGATGCTTGGAAAGAAGGATTAGAGCCTGGCGTTTTGAGCATTTGTTTAATCAAAAAATCAAAATCTTCTACCTGATTTTATACCTCAAAAGTGCAGCTATTCCGCCTATTCCATCCAGCTTCTTGCCTCCTGCGTGCTCTGAAGAAATTATTGAAATTTTCCCTTTTGCGCTGTCAACATACGACATTGCCTGCTCAAGCCTGCTGTAATTTCCAGATTCCCTCATTTTCTGGAGGAAAATGTCTGTAATCAAAAGCTCGGATACTGCTCCTGCAGCTGCTGCATTTTCAGACTCGCTAAGCCCGTATGCAACATTTCCTCCTTTGGCAATAGCTGCAAGGACGGATTCTACAAGCGCAATTTCAGAAGCTGCCCTCTGCTCCCTCAATGCCTCTGCTGTTTCAGGCCTCTTCAGGACTTCATCAATCCCGCTTTTGTCTGCAGAAGAGCAGGTTGCAAGGACTATCTTTGATTTTATCTCCTTTCCTTTGAGCTCCTTGGAAATTTCATCTTTCCAGAATGCAGGGCTTGCAAGTATTATCCTTCCTGCTTCATGCCTTGAAGAGTATTCCTCAAGGTTTGATATGATTTCAGAATAAAAATTTGATTTGACTTTTTCATCCACTGCCTTTTTCTGCACATTTCCCTTGATGTGGCCAAGAAGCTCGTAGCCGTACTTTTTCATCAGCGCAAAATAAGCTTCCTCCCTGTCAAAAACGCAGATAATCACAGGAGGCAGCTTTGACTTGCACGCCTCGTCAAGCCTTGAAATCTGGAATGAAAGCCATTTCTTCTTCTCAATTGTGATTATTGTGCCTGGCTCTATGCTGAATCCGTGCCAGCTTCCCAAAGGAATGTCTTCAGGCCCCTCAACTATCTTTCCCCCAATCCTCAATACACCTGAATTCCTGCCGAATTCAATCTTTTCAGCCTCAATTTTGAGAAAGACTGCCTTTTTCACCTGCTGTGACTTTTCCTCTGTTCCCTTCTGGATTTTTCTTAGGGTTTTCCCTTTAATAAAATCTCCTGGGTCTATTATTCCTGAAAGATACCAAAGGTCATCCTGGCTCTCAATCTTTACCTTTGCCCTTCCCTGCCTCATGTTAAAATCCAGCTTTTGCATGTTCATATAGGAAAAAGAAAAACATTTATATATACTTTGTCATATTTTCAGGATGGAAGCTGGATAGTTTACTCTCTTAAAAAAAGGTGATCTGATGTTAGGAAAAAAAGGACAGAAAAGCGGCGCGCAGGCTGCAACCCTCATAGCGCTTATTACTATGATTCTTTTGGCATATATTCTTTTCCTGCCTCCAGAAGACAGGGAAACACTTCTTGAAGATGAGACTGGAACAGGAACATCAGTGTCAGGCTCCTCTGCAAAGAATATAACCCTTGTTAATGCAACCTCGCTAAGGCTTGAGTTTATAGGAGAAGACAAATATGAGCACACTATTCCTAATATTTACCTATCTGAAAAGACTGAAAGCAATGTGATTGAAACAGCAACTCCGTTTTACGTAAGAAACGGCTGGTTTGACAAGAAGACAAGCAACATGTCATTCTACATAAATGATTTGGAAAACACTGACAATGTTGCTGTTACTTTTGAGGCGCCAAAAGCCAAGGGAAACCTTTTGATTTCTGTCAACGGAGTGCAGATTTTTGACTATGAAGCAGTCCAGCTGAATGTCGGGCCTGTCACAATAAGGAAGGAGCTCCTGAAGGAAGGGGAAAACATCCTTGACTTTGCTGCAGCTGGAGTTGGCATGAAGTTCTGGTCTACAAACGAGTACAGCATTGAAGACCTTCAGATAACTGCAGACCTCAAGGATGTTTCTGGAAGGGAAAGCATGAATGTATTCACAATTGCAAACGAAGAGTTTTACAACATCGAGTCTGCAAGGGTCCAGTTCTACCCTGTATGCCAGCAGGCAAGCGTTGGAAAGCTTTCTGTAATGCTCAACAACAGGGAGGTTTTTGCGGCAATTCCAGACTGCGGAATGCAGAACAGGCAGGATGTTTTTTCAACAGACCTCAACTCCGGCAAAAACACAATTTCATTCAGGACTGAAAAAGGAAGCTACAGGGTTGAGCTGATAAAGATTATAACAGAGCTGAAAGATATCAAAACCTTCCTTGCATATTTTGAGGTTAACACCAGCGTGTACAATGACATCAAGGCAGGAAAAAAAGACGCGATTCTTGAAATAAGGTTTGTTGACGACAGGGAAACAAAGAAGGCGCAGATAAACATAAACGGCCACCTGACTCAGCTTGACCAGACAGGAGCTTATTACAGCAGAAAGGTAGGCAGCTGGATGGAGCAGGGCGCAAGAAACTATTTTGAGATAACACCTGAGTCTCTCCTCAAGATTGTGGAGATGAAGATTACAGTTGTCAAGAAGTAGCTGCCCTAAAAAAAGAGGCAAAGTTTCATATGCAAATATTAAAAAAAGAGGCGGATAGTTCTAACCTTAACAACCTTAAGTTTGCAAGGGCTTCTTTCACAGCTGGGTTTCCTGGCGCACCGGCAGGAGGCAGTTCTGCTGCAGAAATTCTTGAAGTCGTTGAAAAGATGAAGAAAGGCCAGGATGAAGAAAAGAAAAAGGAGGAAGGCGCAATAAGCAAGGAGGCTGATGCAATAAGCCAGCAGCAAAATGATGAGTCCCAGCTTGCAGCGCAGCAGCAGGCAGCAATTCAGGCGCAGAAGAAAGGGATTGACAGGGAGATAAAAAAGATAAGCGAAAGGATTCCTGGCGGAATAAAAATACTGATTGCACTTTTTATTGCAATTGTTTATGACATTGCAGACCTAATCATAATGCTGTTTTCAGGAGGAACTTCAGAAGCAGGTGAATGGGTTGTTGATATAATCATGAACATGTTTGTGTTCAAATTTCTGATGGGCGATGCATGGGGCAAGAATAAGCTGAGGCTTATTGAGTTTGTCCCATTCCTTGACGTGCTTCCAATGTACACAATATCTGTGATAATGGCCTGGAGAAGCCTGAAAAAGGAAAAAGGCGAAATTAAAGAGCTGAAGAAAGAGAAGAGAGGCCTGATGGGAGGAACTGCAAGCGCAGGGCCTCTGGGAATCTCTCCAAGAGGATGGTCTATTATGGGGCTGCTCCTGCTGATTTCAGGGCCTCTTGGATTCTTGATATTTGGGATTTTTGGAATTATTGTAGTTGTTGCCTCAATTGTAGGTATAATCATTCTAATAATGCTTGAAAACCCTGATACAAGGGAAACAGCAGTTACAATACTCACTCTTTTGGCGATTACTGCAGCTGTTGGCATGCTTCTGATTTTTGCAATTGCGCCATTGTTTACAGGATATGGAGGGCCGCTTGGCACAACAATGTCAAACCTTGCAGGCGTTCCAATGAAAGTAAACGAATGGTGGCAGAACAACAATCCTGTTGACACAGTAAGGGGATATGTAAAGAAGCAGATGGCTTATGCAACAGGCGACTTTTACACAGGCAAGGTTGATGAAAACGCAAAAGCCCAGCTTGGAGTTTTCCTTGAGGATATGAAGCAGGCAGATCCAATATTCTACAATGACCGGCCAGTAGGAATTTATGCAAAGCTGAAAGTGCTTACTCTGGACTCTCCTGTTAACATAACAATAATATGCAAGAACAGCCATGCTTCAGGAGTAATCCCAAATATTTACCCCCAATCCCATTTTAATGTTGCAACATACGAAGAAAAAGATATTGACTGCGTTTTCCCTGTAGGCACAATAAAAACTGCAACAAGCCCTACTTCAACAGTCACAATGGGTGCAGAATTTAATTTCAAAACAATGTCATATGTAAAAACTTATTTTATGGAGATTGAAAGGTTAAGGAGCTTCAGAAGGGAGGAGCTTGACCCTCTGGACCAGTATGGCATAACTGACAAGAATCCGATTGCAATATACACCAATGGGCCTGTAGGGATTGGAATGGGGGTAGGAAATCCTCCAGTTGGAATTGACACAAGCCAGGACTCAACTATGATGACTCTTGGAATAACAATTGAGAACAAGTGGGACGGAAAAATCCTTGGAATGAACAGGATGGTTGTAATACTTCCAAAGCAGTTTACTCTTGAAGAGATAGGGGTTCCATTTACTCAAATTGACTGCGACCAGCTTAATCCTGAAGAAAAAGGCGAGCTTTGCAGCAACGACTTCAATAATGTCTACCTTGTAAAAGACCCCCAGCTGGAAATCGCAAAAAACAATTTCAAGAGCTACAGGGCTTTCTTGAAGATAAACAAGGACAACTATGCAGATGTTCTTGGGCTTACTCCAATCTCAACAAAATTCTTTAAGGTAACAATGGATTATAGGTACAGGCTTGAAAAGACAAAGACAATTGAAATAAAGTCCAGGCAGACTCTTGCATTTGATACAAGCGTTGTTGCAGGCTCGCAGGCTGATATCACTGCACCATTGGTTTCGGAAATGAAGGCAGAAAAAATTGAAGGGTCTGACCTCATTAAAGTAAGCTGGAAAACAGACGAGGAATCTAATGACGTACTAGTCTGGTGGGACCCTTCAAAGCCCGGCGCATCATCAACTCCTGAAGCAACGCCTGGAGAAGTAGGCTTTTCAAAAGGCCATTCAAGGGAGCTTTCCGGAGTTTCAAAAAACAAGGATTACGGAGTTAAGATAACAACTGCAGACAAAAACGGCAATTCTGCATCAACAACAAGAACATTCAGGGTGAGCTAAGATGAAGGCATATTTTCTTATCGCAGCTGCAATGATGGTTGTTTTGGCAGGATGCTCAAGCACATCAACACCTAAAGTAGTTGAGATTCATAAAGGCACAGACGGGCTTGAGATTTCATTTATGGAAAGAAGCCCTCCTGACGAAGTTTATCTCGGCGAAAGGTTCCCTGTTTCGTTTGAAATAAACAACAAAGGCGCTTATGACATAACTGATGGAGTGCTTGCCCTTGGAGTAGAGCAGGACTATGTTTCTGTCGAGAATAAGGAATATGTGGACAAGAACAAGCCTTACACTTTCAGCATTAATGGAAGGTCAACATACGACCCTATAGGCGGGATGGATAGGAAGACTATTGAGCTCACTGCTGCAAGGCTTGGGCCTCAGGCACAGACCCACACTACTATTGTTTCACTTACTGCATGCTATGCCTACAAGACTGAAGCAACTGCAACAGTCTGCATTGATACAGACATATTCGGGCAGAGAAACGAGGAAAAGCCGTGCACAGCTTCAACATTGAGCATGGGCACCATAAAGACTGGAGGAGAGCAGCTTCCTTCAGGCCAGGGCGCGCCTATTGCAATAACCAAGATTGAGCAGAAGATGCTTCCCCATGAAACTGAAGGTTATGTAAAGCCCCAGTATGAAATTTTTGTAAAGAACATGGGCAATGGAATACCTGTGGCATCAGGATATTACCAGGAGGCTTGCAAAGCAACAGGCGCTGCAGCAGGCTTCCTTAATGTAGTTAGCGCAAAGGTCTATCTTTCAGACAGGGCATACCAGATGGACTGCTCGCCAAAGCTTGCAGCTCTTGCGCAGGACCTCACAGGCCATATAAAGCTTGAAAAGGATGAGGATGTCATAAAGTGCGTCTTGAAGCAGGGAATCCCAAAATCAATGGGCACATACACAACTCCGCTCATGATTGAGCTGGACTATGGCTACACGTTTACAATCTCAAAAAATGTCCTTATCAAGAAGATAATAAATTAGTTATAAAAAAACACTCAAAAATTAAACAAAAAGTTTAAATAACAAGTTAAGCAAGGATGGTGCACATGAAAAAAACAATAATCGCGTCTGTTTTGCTGGCATTTTTAGTATTGTCTCTGGCAGGATGCTCCGGAGGATTCCCCGGCTCAAGGAAAGAGCCTGTATCAGGCTACAGGTCAGGAAGCCAGGGCATAGTCATAAACTTTCTTCCAAATTATCCGAGAGCCCAGCTTTTTGACGACGAAACAATGGATATCATTCTCGAAGTGAGGAATAAAGGCTCATCAAATGTGGGATTTGCAGGCGACAGCATCTACCTTAGCGGATTTGACCCAGGCATTGTTACAGGAATTTCCCAGTATGGTGCTACTATCCCCCAGATGGAGGGAGTTACGCAGTACAATGCTGAAGGAGGGTATGACACTCTGGAATTCAAGGCAGAGCTTTACCCTCTTAAAATGAAGAATATAGACAGCTACCCAATGACTCTTCTTGCAACTCTCTGCTATGGATACAAGACATTGGCCAGCAACAATGTGTGCATTGACCCTGACCCATTCTCTGCAACAACACAGAAGAAAGTGTGCACGCCTTCATCAGTTTCTTTTGGAACACAGGGAGCGCCTGTTGCAGTAGGCACAGTTGAAGTTGAGCCTTCTCCAAGGGTTACAAGATTCAAGATTCATGTAAGCAATGTGGGAGCAGGCACAGTCTTCAAGCCAGGCTCAGATTATCTTGCAAAATGCAGCCCTTACCATTCAAGCGGGCTTGAGTTCAATGAGATTGACAGGGTTAGGCTTAGCAAGGTTGAAGTTTCAGGCCAGGTTATAACTCCCAGCTGCAAGCCTGTTGACAGCGATGGAAGCATCAGGCTGATCAACGGCCAGGCAACAGTGTTCTGCGAGCTTGGCGGAATAGGCACAGGGCCTTCATATTCAACTCCAATGACAGTTGAGCTGGACTATGGCTACAGGTCTACAATTTCAAAGGCAGTCCAGATAGTCCAGACGCCATAATCAAAATAAAAAAATAAAAACACGAGGTAACAAAAATGAGAAAAGATTTATTGGCAGTCGTCGCATGCGCAATGCTGCTTCTTGCTGGATGCGGAGGCGGCAGTGATAATGCCCAGAGCGCTGGAAGCTCTTTTTTGGGAGGCACTTCAGGCCTGCTTGTGAGCTTTGAGGAAAACTCACCTCCTGCAGAAGTGCTTGACAAGGGAAACTTTCCTTTTGACATCATTGTAAAGCTGAAAAACAGCGGCGAATGGGATATTCCCAAGGAAAAAGTGAGAGTTAAGATTTCAGGAATACTTCCAAGCCAGTTCAGCCTGCTTGATTCAGACCTTTTGAAAAATGCGCCTGAAGACATGCCCAAGATGCAGAAAGACTCAACAGGAACACTGATTGATTCGCAGCCTGTTTTTGTTGAATTCACAAATTTTGACCATAAAGGCGCAATAACCGGCCAGCAGCTGAACTACCCTCTTAGGGCTGATGTCTGCTATAATTACGGAACTCTTGCTGTAAGCCAGCTCTGCGTTGCAGAAAACATTCTTGCACAGAAGAACACTGAAATCTGCAAAGTGAATGAAGCAAAGGAAGTCTTCAATTCAGGAGCTCCTGTCCAGGTTTCATCACTGACAGAAAGCGCAAGGTCAAGCAGCAAAATCGGGTTTACATTCACTGTTGAGCACAAGGGCACAGGCGATATCTACGAGAAGGACACAATGTGCAACAAGGAATCCAGGGTATTTGAAGACAGGGTTTATGTCAAAGTTGATGCTGGAGTTGAGGGAGTTGCATGCTCTGGCCTTGACCAGCAGACTGAAGGATTTGTAAAGCTTGTCGGAGGAAGCAAAGTTGTTTCATGCACTCTTGATGTTGCAAACCCATCTGACTACAAGCTGCCTATAGCAATAACCCTTGGGTATGACTATGAAGTGGGCCAAAGCACTCAAATCGTAGTCAAGAGCTCAGGAGAATAAGGCTTTTTTATTTTTTTATCTCTTTTTCTTTTTTAATTTATTTTAAAGTTTGAAATATTTCATTCTTCTAGAATTTTCTGAACCTTAGAATAAGTTTTGCCTATTTTGTCAATCTCTTCCTTAGACAGCTTTTCTTTTTTCAGCCAGTAAATTCCTTTTAATGGGTCCCTGCCAAGATACCCAAAATTAACAAGCTCCCTCCTCACAAGGGAGTAGTCATCAACCTCAAAAGATTTTGCAGCAGCATCAACATCAGATTCAGAATACTCTTTTCCTTTTTCAAATTTAGAGGCAACTTTTTCAAGAATTTTCTGCTTTTCAAGGTCATTCCTGGGAAAAATAATCATTTTAACCTTAACAAGATTAGATCATCAGCACTTGAACGATGCAAAGTATGCAAGAAGCGCCTCAAGCTGGACATATTCGTCGCTTCCTTCAACCATCCTGAATTCAATCTCGCCGCATTTTGCAACCATGTCTGCCTTCTGCCTGTTGCCAGCCTCAAGGTTCCATATTTCCTTCTGTATCTGCTTGATTATGTCAAGCCCGCTAAGGCCGTAAGCAAGCATTACCTCAAGAAGCTTTTTCCTTGATTCAATAAAATTTCCTGCAGCTGCCAGTGCAAGAACATCCCTTACTTCTTTGGGCCTTGCTGCAGATGCCAATGAATAAACAATTTCTTCAGTAACCTTTTCAGACAGCGCTGCGCAGCTCTGAAGTATGTTTTCAGCCTTCCTGCAGTCTCCTTCGCTGACTTCAAACACTGCCTGCTCTGCCTTCCTGTCTATGTCAAGGCCTTCATCCTTTGTTATCCTTGCAATTATATCAAATATGTCCTCTTTTTCGAGCGGCTTGAATTTGAATACTGCACACCTGCTTTGTATTGGGTCTATTATCTTGCTGCTGTAGTTTGCAGAAAGTATGAACCTGCAAGTCTGGGTGTAATTCTCCATTGTCCTCCTTAGCGCCTGCTGCGCCTCTTTTGTGAGGGCATCGCACTCGTCAAGGTAGATTATCTTGAATGGCACATCGCCTATAGCCCTTGTCCTTGCAAAGTCCTTGACCTTTATCCTTACAACATCAATTCCCCTTTCGTCTGATGCGTTGAGCTCAAGCACATTGCTTTTCCAGTCATCTCCGAAAAGAGCCCTTGCAACAACCAGCGCAAGAGAGGTCTTTCCTGTTCCTGCAGGACCTGCAAAAAGGAGGTGGGGCATGTTTTTCTGCTCTACAAAAGCCTTCACCCTTGAAACTATCTCTTTCTGGCCCCTTATGTCTGAGAATGATTTTGGCCTGTACTTTTCAGTCCATATTGCCTGTGTCATGGAATTGAAAAATCAGGATTGTTTATATACTTTTCCCATGGCTTAAAAAAGCCGGATAAAAGAATATAAAATAAAAATGAGATGTAATCAAAATATATAATAAATGCCGAATCAGAATAAAATCAGATTATGTCTTCTTCAGAAACAACCATGAAGTCGCCGATTGCGATTACTGCGCTGAAAGGTATCAGAATCTGGCCTTCCTTGTTCTTTTCAAGCTCAAGCTTGTCTGTATAGGATGTCGGGTTCTGAAGCACCAAATGTATGAGCTCTCCTGACCTTGTCTCAAAGATTATGTCGCCCAATTCGCCGAATCTTTTGCCCGCTTTGCTCACTACAGTCTTTCCGATGAGCTGTTTTGAAAATTTTTTGTCCTCTTCAGCCATTTGAGTTTCACCCTAAAATATTAAAATTCCTATTCTGCTTAATTCTTATGTTCTATTTAAATCTTTTGTTTTGGTCGCCCGCCTCAAAAGCTCCTCTTCGTCAAAGCAGAATTCCCTGAAATCGCAGGCTTTGCACTTTGCCTCATTTTCCGGAAATCCAGGTATTTGCCCTGCGCTTAAAAGCTCATTGACTTTCACAATCAGCTCCTTGACTTCCTGGCGCAAAAATGGGTTTATTGCAATCTCCCTTGACTCGTTCTGGTCAAGGTATCTTACTATTGCAGACTTAACTTCAGTTTTGAAAACCTCCTCCAGCAAAAGGGCGTATGCAGCTGCCTGCACCCTGTGGCCAGGCCATACACCTTCCTGCGGCGCCTTGCCTGTTTTAAGCTCAACAGGAATAAAACAGCCAGGGTACACCTCAAGCTCGTCTATTATTCCTCTGACTCCAAGGGATTGGGAAGAGACGCTATACTCTGGCTTTGTTTTTGGGGTAATGTTTTCCCAGAGCTTTTCGCCTGTAAGACCTGTTGCTTTTGCAAACTCAAAAACCCTTCCAGCACGGTATTCAGCCTCAAGCCTTATGAAAGGGCTGGTCTGGCTGAAAAAATCCGAAAGAGGCACCCCTATGTCCCTAAGCCGGTTTTTGTTTGAAGCAACAGCCTTCCTTAGGATGTCCATATACTTTGAAGTGAATGCTGCAAGAATTTTTTCAAAATCAATTTCTGAAACAGACTTTGCAAGCTCCTCTGAAGCAAGGCTTATCTGCTCATGCACCTGGTGCCTTATCGAGCCCCTTACAAGCGCCTCTTTTGGAATCTCTGACTTTATTCCCAGGACTTTTTCAAGGTAAAGCTTTCTCTGGCAGTAAAGAAATGATGAAAGGCAGGACACTGAAATCATGCAGCAAATTTATCCTTTTGGTTTAAATAACTTTGGATGATATGTCCTATGAGTCCAGTGCGAAAGGTTTTTATATGCATTTCAATAGCTCCCAGCTATGAAGCCTGAAGAAAAATTTGAGATTATCAAGAGGAATACAGAAGACATTATCACTCCTGAAGAGCTTATGAATCTGCTTAAGGAAAAAAAGGCGCCTTCTGTTTATCTTGGGACATCTGTAACAGGCAGGCCGCACATAGGATATTTTGCTTGGGTCCTTAAGATGGCTGATTTTCTGAAAGCAGGGTTCAAAGTAAAACTGCTGCTTGCAGACATCCACGGAGCGCTTGACAATACCCCCTGGGAGCTTCTTGAGAAAAGGTATGATTATTACAGCACAGTAATCCCTGCAATGTTCAAGGGCATAGGAGTCGACATAAGCAATTTTGAGATTGTCAAAGGCTCTGACTTCCAGCTTAAGAAGGATTACATATTTGATGTTTTGAAGATGTCAACCATTGCGACTGTGCATGACTGCAAAAAAGCATCGTCTGATGTTGTGAAGCAGTCTGACAACCCAAAACTTTCAGGGCTTATCTATCCTATAATGCAGGCGCTGGATGAAGAATACCTTAAAGTGGACATACAATACGGCGGCTTGGACCAGAGGAAAATACTTATGTTTGCAAGGGAGTATCTTCCAAAGATAGGGTATAAGCCCAGGATTGAGATAATGACTCCGCTGATTCCAGGGCTTAGCGCAGGCGGAAAGATGAGCTCATCAGACAAGTCATCAAAGATAGACCTTGCAGATTCAGAAGCTGACGTAAAGAAGAAGCTAAATTCAGCATTCTGCCCTGAAGGCGCTGTTGAAGGCAATGGAGTGCTTGCATTCGCAAAATATGTTATTTTTACAATCAAGGGAGATAGGAAGGAATATTTTGTGATTGAAAGGCCTGAAAAATGGGGTGGAAACCTCAATTACAAAGATTACAGCGGGCTTGAAGCAGACTTTGCTGCAAAAAAGCTTCACCCCCAGGACCTTAAGTCTGCTGTTGCAAGGGAGATAAACATTCTTATCGAGCCTGTAAGGCAGAGCCTGAAAGGGAAAGAAGAAATGATAAGGGCTGCATACCCTGAAGGATGAAATGGCTGCAAAGGAAGAGAGCATACGCAAAGCTTGCATTATTACAGACGAGATATTCAGCGTAATTCTAAAAAGCATAAAATCAATGAAAACCGAGAGGGATATTGACAGGCTCATAAGGTCCCAGGCAAGGCAGAGAAAGCTGAAGCTGGCTTTTCCGCCGATTGCAGCGTCAGGCAAAAATGCAGCAGAAATCCACCACAAGCCTTCAAATTCAAAGATAAGAAATGGTTTTCTTGTAATTGATTTCGGAGTAAAGGTCAATGGCTTTTGCTCAGACATGACAAGGACTTTGCATATAGGCAAAGCAGGCAAAGAAGAAAAAGAGATGTACAAAAAGCTTCTTGAAGTCCAGAAGGCTGCATTAAAAAAGGCTGTTCCAGGAGCTGAATGCTTTGATATTGAATGCTTTGCAAGAAAAAGGCTTGGAAGGCTAAGGGAATTTTTTACGCATTCACTGGGCCACGGCGTAGGACTTAAGGTTCATGAAAAGCCAAGCCTTAGCATAAGAAGCGCAGAAATCCTGAAGAAAGGCGACATAGTTACGATTGAGCCTGGAATCTATATCAAGGGAAAATCCGGGCTGAGGATAGAGGATACTATTCTTGTTGGAAAAAAGCCTGAACAGCTTACAAAAAGCCCGAAGAATCTTATTGAGATAGTTTGAATAACAAAAACCAAAATCCTAAAAAAATAAGAAAATTATTGAAAAAATAGAAATAAAAAACAAAGAAAATTAAAAAAAGAAAAAAATAAAGCTAAATCAGGAATTTGCCGTCTTTCTGTATGAGCTTTCCGTCGACATAAAGCCTGCCGCCGTTTCTCATGCTTGTGACAATATCCCAGTGGATTGCAGACTCATTCCTTCCGCCTGCTTCCTTGTATGACTTGCCGAGCGCAAGATGGATTGTGCCTCCGATTTTCTCATCGAACAAAGTGTTCTTGACAAACTGGGTTATGCTGTAGTTTGTTCCGATGCCTATTTCTCCGACAAACCTGCCTCCCTTGTCCGTATCTATTATGTTGTTGAACTCCTTCTCGTTCTTTGTGGCAGTGGCCTTTACAACTTTGCCCTTCCTGAATTCAAGCCTTATTCCCTCAAAGTCCTTGCCCTGGCAGGATGTAGGGTATGAAAATTCTATGTGGCCCTCTGCGCTGTTCTCTACAGGCGATGTGAAAACCTCGCCGTCTGGAAGGTTGTGCTCTCCGCAGCATTTCAGGCCTTTTCTTCCTGCTATGCTGAATGTTACATCTGTATTTTTGGTTACAATCCTTATGGTTTTTCCTGCAGTAATTATTTTTGAGAGCTTTTCCTGCTGCTTTTCCATCTTTTTGAAATCAACAATTGTCGAGTCATAGACAAAGTCCCTGAACTCCTCAAAAGACATGCCTGCCTCCTGCGCAAGCGCCTGGGTTGGGTGGTAGAATATGACCCACTTTGTCTTTTCAGACCTGTACTTGAAAAGAGGCTCAAGAACCTTCTGCCTCATTGCAATCTTCTTCTGGTCGCAGTGGGCCATCTCCTTTGTATTTGACGGAGCGCCGATAAAAATGACTGCCTGGGTGTTTTTCAGCTCGTTCATTGCAATCTTCGGGAAAGTCTTTATCTGCTCATCTGATGCAATGTTGTAGTATGCATAGCCTGCTCCTGGAATTGAAATATGGAATATTGGGAATGCGCCTTTTGCAAGCGCCTGCTTGTAAACTTCAAGCGCCATGTCCTTTGCCTCGTAATCAGCAACTATCTGTACTGTTTCCCCTTTTTTTAATTTTGTAGAATGCTCGACGATTATTTTTGCTGCCTTAACAATGTCCTGGTCAACCATTTTTTTCACCTCAATTTTATGCAGATTTCCAGTTATAAAAATTAACCATAAACTATTTAAATGTACCTTATTTAAATGCGGTGATGACAACAAAAAACAAGGGGAAGATTGACAATCTTGTTTTCTCATATGCGACAGACATCGACGGCCTTGAAGAGGAAAACAAGTTTCTTAGGGAGACTATAGAAAGCCTTAAGCAGGAGCTTGACCATTTCAAGAAGCCTCCGCTGCTGGTCTGCGAGATAAAAGAGCTTGCAGGCGAAAAGCTAGATAAAGCTATTGTCAGGCTTCAGAATGGAAATGAATTCCTTGTTGAGGTATCATCAGAATGCAAAGGGATTAATGCAGGCGACACTGTGCTTGCAGAGCAGAAGAACCTGACAGTCATAAACAAGATACCTTCATCAAAAAAATTCAATGTTGAAAAATTTGTCATAATTGAAAAGCCGGAAGTTGGCTGGCAGGAAATCGGCGGCCTTGGCCCCCAGGAGCTTGAAATAAAAGAAGTCATTGAGCTTCCGCTGCTTAAGCCAGACCTTTTCAAGAAAGTGGGGATTAAGCCTCCAAAGGGAATCCTGCTTTTCGGGCCTCCAGGCACAGGAAAGACAATGCTTGCAAAAGCTGTGGCATCATCAACAAAATCAACATTCATAGAAATAGTTGCGTCAGAGCTTGTCCAGAAATTTATAGGGGAAGGCGCAAAGCTGGTAAATGAGATATTCCAGCTTGCAAGGGAAAAGTCTCCTGCAATCATTTTTATCGATGAGATTGATGCGCTTGCGGCAACAAGGATTGATATTGGCACATCAGGCGAAAGGGAGGTCCAGAGGACTTTCATGCAGCTGCTTGCAGAAATTGACGGGTTCAAGAACCTTGACAATGTCAAGATTATAGGCTGCACCAACAGGGAGGACATCCTGGACCCTGCAATAACAAGGCCTGGCAGGCTTGACAGGAAGATAAGGGTAGGCCTTCCAACCCCTGAAGCGAGAAGGGAAATATTCAAGATACACACCAAGAGCATGAAGTTTGAAAAGAAGGTAAGCCTTGACAAGCTTGTTGAAAGGATGAATGAATTTTCAGGGGCAGAAATAAAGGCAGTCTGCACTGAAGCAGGGTATTTTGCAATTAGGGACAACAGGCACATCATAAAGGAGTCTGATTTCTTTAAGGCAATTGAAAAGCTCAAGGAAGGCAAAGAGGAAGAAGACAGCCACATAAACATATTTGGATGAATTTTTTTCTGATTTTTTGAACTCCTGAATTTTTTGAATTCTTGAGTTTGCATGTAAAAAAGGAGAATTGCGCGCTCATCAGTTACAACCGCCGGTCATTGCCTTGCGGCTACCTCGGTGTTCACCTAATCATCGCGCGCAGAATGCAATAAAGAAAGGCTGTTTAAAAACCTAACTTAAAACAAAGTCAATGCACAGCCTAAAAACCCTTGGCGAGTAGTTCCCGCACTTGGTTATTCCAAGAATCCTGCACTTCCTGCAGTGCCTGCTGCATTCATCAATTATCTTCTGGCTTTTCTGGGCGTACTCATCTTCCCTTCCAAAATCATAAAAGTGGATTACAGCGCCTTTTTTTGCAACAGAAAATGCTGAATCGAGAAAGCTGCCTGCATCTTTTGGAAGCGGCATTACTATCCTGTCAAACAGAATGCCTGATTCGGAAAGCTTTTTGCATTCCTCTGCTGCATCTCCGTTTATCAGCACTGCATTTTTTATTTTGTTGGCCTTTATGTTTTCTTCTGCAAACCTGTGCGCAACAGGATTGAGCTCAATCCCATAAACAGAATCTGATTTTGTATTTTTTGCAATTACTGCAACATACGGAGCGCATCCTGAAAACATGACAAGCACTTTTTCACCAGCCTTTACCTGCTCATAAACCCTTTTCCTTTCTGTGCTGAGCCTTGGCGAAAAGTAGACCTTCTCGACATCAAGCTTGAGAATTGTGCCGTTCTCCCTGTACTCTGCGGTTTTTGTCCTTTTTCCTGCAACAACCTTCAGCTGCTGCCTCCTAAATCTGCCCTTGTGCATGCCTGCCTTTTTCAGCACAGTTTTAATGTTCTTGTGCATGGCTAGAATTGTATTGCCTATGAGCTTTTCTTTCTTTGCCAGCTCAGGAGGAATTTCAATTATTGCAATTGAGCCAAGAATGTCATAAGAAGATATGAGCTTCTGCAGCTCACCCTCAGAAAGCTTATCCTTCAATTCTTCCTTCAAAGTTGCCATGCCATTTCACCAATTATAACCATCAAATCCACTCTGCAAGCCCTTTCTGCTTTTTCTGGCTTGTTGCCTTTTCAAGCTTTGCAAGAGCGCTGCCAACCCTCTCCGGGCTGAACTCATGCTCATCCACAAGCAGGCTCATAACCTTCTGCCTGTCAACTGAAGACTGCGCTGTTGAGTAATTATCTGTTGTTGGAATGTTTTTTATCGTGTAAAATATTTCATGCCAGGGTGTGCTGAAGCTATCATCCCATTTTGCCTCTTTAAAAAGGCCTTCAAAATCCTTGCCGTAATTTTTTACCAGCTTAAGCCCGTTTTTCTGGCCTATGCCTTTTATCCCGCCTATATTGTAGTCAGTCCCTATAATCATCGCAAGCGCAATAAGCTGGTCATTGTCAATTCCAAGTGTGTTGAGGACGTCCTGAAGCTCGATTATTTCAGGCTTTACTGTCTCATATCCCAGCTTGCCTGCTTTTTTTCTTCTTCCGGTTATTGCAATATTCCTCAAAAGCCTTGAAGCGCCGAAAATAAGGGAGTCTGCATCCTGCGATGCAACTGCATATGCATCCCCCTTCTTGGTTATGTAAGCTGCCTGGGCCTCTCCTTCAGAAGGCGCCTGGACAACAGGAAGGCCCAAAGCCTCAACAAGCAGCTTGGCTTCTGAAACCATTTCAGAAGTAAGCCTTGAGGTCCTGGATGCATATTTTTTCATGCTCCCAATATCCTCTGATTCAACTGCAATCTTGTATTTTTCCTCTGCTTCTTTTTTTAGTTCAGCGCGCCTTTCGCGCTCCTTAATCTTAAGCTCTGGCGGCTTTCCGTCAAAAACAAAAATAGGGGTAATCTTCTTTTCCATCAGGCTTACAGTCCTGCTGAACAGGCCTGCAAGATGTGAAGTGACCCTTCCTTTTGAGTCCATAAGAAGCGTGCCGTCCCTCTGCCTTATTGTCGAGAGAAACTGATAAAGAAAAAGCGAGCTGTCAACCGCAAGCTTTTTTCCAGCCAGGCTTGACAGCTCGAGTTCCTTTGAAGGAACAATATCAAAAATCTTTACTCCCATTCTTATGGTACCTTAACAGTAACCTTCCTCCTAGCAGTAACTTCCCCAGTGAATACTGAATTTCCTTCCTTCTGGAGTGTTTCTATATCAAATACATAAGTTCCGCTTGGTGCTTTTTTTCCTTCACTGATGTCGCCAACCTCTATTACCAATGAGAGTACCTCTTTCTGCCCTGGTGCAAGTATCATTGATGAAAAAGTGGTTTTTATCCAGCTGTTCATCATTTCTTCATCAACAGCAATGGTGTTTGTATACTTGTCATATGCTTTTGTAAAATATGCTTTTATGAGATATTCATCGTCTTCCCTGCCTATATTCTGAAGGCCTATCCCAAAAACAAAATGATCTCCGTATGAAACTTGCTGATAATTGATTGGCATTACTGTCGCTGTTGAAGCCTTAAGCTCTCCAAGTATTTGGTTTTTGAGAGCCTCATCCATCAAATACTTCTGCCCAATCTCTGGCGCCTCATCCTGAACCGGCTCTGCTGTTGCTGTCGCTTTCGGCGTAATTACAACCTGGCTTTCAACTGCATCTTCCTGCTGCACAGCTTCGTTTGCGCATCCTGCCAGCAAGAGAATCGCTGCCAGGCAAAAAATCAATCTTTTCATTCAAACCCCCTCCTAAATTTTTTTGAATACCATATTCCTGAATTCCTTCTGCAGCATTTCTGCAGCCTTTTTAGTCGGCGCTCCGCTGGAAAGGAAAAGCACAGGAAGCTTCCTTAGCTCTCCCTGGACATATGCAGCGCTCAAGTCGCCCTCGCCTATCTTCTGCTTTGCCTTGGCTTTGCAGTAGTACTTGAGGGTTCCTACAACGCTGGGTATTTCAATTATGAAGTCAGCTTCGCTTTTCTTGATAATCTCCTTATTTATAACACTTATGCTGTTTTTGGCAAAATAATCCAGCATCTGAATGGAAAGCTCTGTATCTGGAGCAGGCTCATCCTTTTTCTCTGCAGCACGCTCAAATGCCAAAGGCTCAGCTGCAACAGAAGTTTGAGCAGCAGGCGCAGCCAGCTCACCATGTTGAGGCTGCAAATCTGAAGCTTGCGCTTGATCTAAAGTTTGCGCGGGATCTGAAGCTTGCGATTGAGCCAGCTCTTTCTGGATCTCCAATGGCTTCTGCCTCTTTGCCCGCACTTTTTTTTGAACAGTTTTTTGGACAATTGTTTCTGCAGACTGGTTCAAGCCAGAATCATTTTGCCTGTCTGAAGAAGGAAGCGATGGAGTGGGCTGCTCCTTTTCTTCAGTAATCCCCAAAAGCTTCTTGATTTCCTCTCCAGCTTCTTCATTGGATGTAAGGTACCATCTCCAGAATATTTCTTGAGTTTCATTTATAGTTACCCTTAGAGGCCATGCAAAATCCTTGATGTTCCTAAGCGCAACTTTGATTGCAGGCTCCTGGTCTGATTCTTTAAGAACTTTGCTGCCTTTAAGAAGCTCATAAGCCTCTCTCTCCTTCTGGTTGAGGTTTTTTGAGAAGTTCTGGAGCATTGAGCTGTGCTCAGGAAGGTAATAAACCGGCGAGCCTCCAACTTTCACGCTGCTGACTTTGAGTATTTTTGATGCAACAAGCTCTGAAAGCATCGCTGAAGCAAAAAGTATTGTTGTGTTTGCCTCCTTTGCTATCTGGACAGGCAGAACAGGGCCTTTTGCCCTTATAACTCTAACTATTTCATCCCTGGAAATCATTGAAAAAAAGAAAACGGATTAGTTTATATATTTTCTCATTAAGGCTTGGTCCATCTTATTTCCCAGTAAGAGACATCTCCCTCGTCATCAACAACGCCTACCAAAAGGTTCTTTTTTGTGGAATGAGCAACCCTGTTTTTTGCAGAAAACTCGTGCCAGGTCATTATGCTGGATTCATGCACAGGGTATACTATCCACTTTGCATGGTCTTCGCCAGGCTTTACTCCTCGTTCATAAACCCTGAAGTCTGCGCCAAATTTCAATGCAGTCTTGATTATGTAGCCCCTGTCCCTAAAATCCTTAAAAACGCAGTATTTGACCCCGAACTGGGAGCCTCTCTTTTTTGCCCTTGAAGCCAGATTTTCAGCGCAGATTTCCTTTTTGTTTTTTCCAAAAACCTTCAGCCTGCCTTTTTCGCAGAGGTACAAAGCCTCCATCATTGAAAGCTGGACTTTCCCGCTTGGCAGCAGAGTGCCGAACCTGCTTTGGTTGTAGAGCTCTTTTGCCTCGCTGCTGTTTTCAGTGGTTACAGCTTCATCCTCGATAATTGCGCTGACTATTTCCTTTGCCATAATCCTGCTTCCGGGTTCAGGGTTAAAAAAGGTTTGCATTTAAATAATTTGTTTCTATATTGAAATAAATAGATTAAACAACAGCTGAATCATAAGTAATTTAAACAAAAGAGCAAGAATCAATTGCATGGAACTTGTATTTTTGGGGACATCCTGCATGGTCCCGACAAAGGAAAGAAACCATACATCAATTTTGCTTACTTACAAGTCTGAAGGAATCCTTGTCGACTGCGGCGAAGGCACGCAGAGGCAGCTCAAGATTGCAGGGCTTAAGCCCTCAAAAATAACAAAGATACTTGTAAGCCACTGGCACGGCGACCACGTGCTTGGCCTTCCAGGGCTTATACAGACGCTTGGAGCTTCAGAATACAGCGGAGTGCTTGAGATATACGGGCCTGTTGGCACAAAAGCCCATTTCAAGGCAATGTTTGAGGCGTTTGTCTTTGACCGGCATTACGAAATCAAGGTCAAAGAAGTTTCTTCAGGCACTGTTTTTGAAGACAAAAATTTCAAGATAATTGCACTGCCATTGCAGCATGGAATAGAAACTTTGGGCTACGCATTTATTGAAAAGGACAGGAGAAGAATAAATGCAAAAGCAGTTGAAAAGCTGGGAATTCCGGAAGGTCCACTTCTTGGCGAGCTGCAGGATGGAAGCACAATAATGTTCAAGGGAAAAAAGGTAACTCCTGAAGATGCTACAACAATCGTGAAAGGCAAAAAGATTGCATTCGTCATGGACACTGTTCCGTGCGAAAACGCCTATGCGCTGGCAGAGGGGTCTGACCTTCTTGTATGCGAAGCTGCATACGCCTCAAGCCTTGAAGAAAAGGCAAGGCAGTACAGCCATATGACTGCAAGGGAAGCTGCACTCCTTGCATCAAGAAGCAATTCAAAAGAAGTTATTCTGACGCACTTCAGCGCAAGATACAAAGACACCAGCGAGATACTCGAAGATGCAAAAGAAGTTTTCCAGGAAGTAAGATGCGCTGAAGACTTTATGAAGGTAAAGATATAGCTGCTAAGTTAGCTTTTATTACTTTGCCGCAAGCTTTACGTCGCCTGCCTTGATTGTTTTTCTTCCTGCGTGGTGCGCAAACTTGACTGCATTGGCAGCAACGCTCTCTGCAGAATCTTCAAGAATTTCCTTAAGTGCGGATTTTGCGCTTTCTGAAACTCGGTCTGCGCCTGCTGCCTTGAGAATTTTTTCCATTGCAGCCAGCGGGAGTAGTCTTTTTGATGCCATTTTTATTCCACAAAACACTAAGGTAATAATTCAAAAAAGGAAGGTTGTTATTTAAACTTTTTGATTAAGCTATAGTAAAATTTTTAATGTGCAGAATAAAGGTGGTTGTATGAACACAAAGGCAAAGGGTTCTGGTGCAGAACGGGAGCTAATCCATTTTTTTTGGGCAAACGGCTGGGCTGCAGTCAGAGTAGCAGGTTCAGGCTCGATGAAGTATCCCTCGCCGGATGTTGTTGCTTCAAACAGCCTAAGGAGGATTGCAGTTGAGTGCAAGTCCAGCAAAAGCAGCTCGCAGTACCTTCCGAAAGAGGAGATAAACCTTCTTAAGGAATTTGCATCCAGATTTGGGGCTGAGCCATGGATTGGCGTCAAGTTCGGCAAAAGCTGGGCATTCATGTCTCTTGATGATTTGGGTGAAACAGGAAAAAGCTTTGCTGTAAGCAGGGAGCTGGCTGCTCAGAAAGGGCTTAGCTTTGAAGAAATGATAGGCAGGTTTTAGCGCTGCCAATTATTTACTTTTTCTTATTAACAAGTAATAAAAGTAAAAAGGGCTTTTTAATTTTAAGGGTTTAATAGACAAAAAAGCACGCAAATAGCCTTAAAAGGCTTAAAATGGTTGATTAATAATAAAAAAAGCCAAAATATGCATTTTTGGGATAAAAAAAGGCTTAAAAAACCTTTAAAAAAAATGCAAAAAAAGAAAAGTTTATAAATGCATTTAACGGAATTAGAACCTGATAAGGGGTGTTGAGAATTGAGTTGGTTTAGCTAAATAGGGGCATCCTTTTAGGAGAAATAGATGAAATTGTCAAATAAGTCTGCTGATGAAGTAATTGCTGAAGTTGCAGGGGCTGATGTCCTTCCTCTTGTTGCAAAGCTAAAAAACCGCAAAAATGTTTCTGAGTTTGTTCTTGCAGAGGATATAAAGCAGGAGATTAATGTCACCAGAAATATGCTTTACAGGCTTTATGATGCTAATCTTGTTTCGTTTATCAGGAAAAAAGATAAGAAAAAAGGCTGGTACATTTACTACTGGACATTTAACCCAAAAATAATTTCATTCCTTTCAGAAAGCATAAAAAAGAAAAAGCTGGCAAGGCTTAAAGAAAGGGTTGAAAGGGAGAAAAGCGGTGATTTCTTTGCATGCAAAAACAGCTGCATACGCCTGGATTTTGAGCAGGCTACCGAGTTCCAGTTTAAATGCCCTGAATGCGGCGCTCTTCTCAACCAGGAAGACAATACTGAAACCCTTAAAAAGATTGAGAAGGAAATAACTGAGCTTGAGAAGGCGCTGAAAAAGAAGCAGTAGCTTGTTTCCTTATTTGCCTTTTCCAGTCATCCACTTATACCTGCTTCTTATTTCTGGAATCAGGAGTGAAGGCTGAAAAATTCCCAGTTCAGTAATAATGCCTGTAATGAGGTTTGGGCTGACAATCTCAAAAGCATGATTGTCGATTATCACATTCTTAGGAGGCCTTGCCCATATCTCCCTGGAAGGCCTCACTTCAACTGCCTCATCAAAGCCAAATATTGTCTTTGGATCAAATTTAAGCGAAGAAGTGCATGAATAAACAGGGATGCCCCTGCGCTCTGCAGCCTCTGCAAAAAGCTCTGAACCTATTTTGTTTACAACCGCACCTTCAGAAGTAATTGCATCAGCTCCGATAAGCATGATGTCTGAATTTTTTAGCGCAAGCCTTGCTGCAGCATCAACAAAATGCCTCACTTTAATGCCTGCGCCTGAAAGCTCTAAAGCAGTCTTCCTGCCCTGCAGCATGGGCCTTGTTTCTGTGTTATAAACTGCAAAATTCCTGCCCTGCCTTTTTGCCTCAATGAGAATGGAAGTTACTGTGCTGCTGTGGCAGTGCGTGAATACAATCATGCCGTCTTTTATTTTTTTTGCACCAATTTCAGCAATAAGCTTTTTGTTGCTCTCCATCTCTAAGAGAGTTTTCTGCACTCTATTAAAAAGGGAAATTTTTGCATGCTTCAGGCTTTTTTGGTCTACACCTGAGATTGTATAATCAACATAGTTTCTCAAAAAAGGCTCTGTAGGCCTTGCAGAAAACAGCTGCCTTCGGGCAGACTCAACATCGCGCATAAAATCGGTAGGAGTTTTCGCCTTTGAGGTATGGATTATAATCTTAAGGGATTTAACAGCCTCCCGCGCAATTGATTCTGCTCCCTGTATCTTTAAGGATTTTATGTCGCTGACTACCTTGCCAAAATGGGCGGCTCTCATCGTTAAAAAAAAAGTTACTTCCTCTTTTTGAAGATTGCTTTTTCAATTGCCTTTTCTTCAGATTCAATCTTAAATTCCTCTTTGAGGACATTTGATGCAAGCTTCTCGATATGAATCTCAATCCTTGCAACTCTCCTTTCCATCAGAACAAGAACCCTCAAACTGTAGACAATTGCAGCAAGGGTGCCTATAATGATTGCAAGAGTTATCCTAAGAATTGCTTCTTCTGCCATAGTGTTTCACCTCTTTTTTGAATAATATTCATTTGGAAGTGCTACTATAAAAACGTTTTTCTTTTTGCAGCAGAAACTTACTTGGATTTTTCAAACTGCTTTGCACCAGCCCATAGGGAATCAAATATTCCATCAAGCGCCTTTGCAAAGAATTTTGTGTTGACCCAAACTCCAACATCATAGCTGGGGTGGGTTTCCTTGTCGTCAAGAAGCATAAAAACCAGCTCTTTGTTGTCGACAACGCAGAATCTTGCCTGGATTGAGTCAATTGCCCTTACCTGCGCAAACTGGCTTATTTTTTTTGCTGCCGCCATCGATGCTTTTGAAAGCGGCGCGAGTATCCTGACCTTTACTCCTGCAGATTTTGCCTTCTGTAATGCGGATTTGAGGGAGTCTGCCTTTCTTATAAACCCCTCTTCAGTTGTGACCAGGCTTATTGACTTTTCAGCATTTTTAAGCATTGCATCAACATGGCTGTAAAGGTTGTTCCTTCCTTTTATAGCGCCGGTTAAGTCTGCAGGCTCGACAAGCTCAACTCCTTGAGTGTGGAGAAGGCTTAGCTCAGAAAGGACGTCGCTGTTTTTGATTGTGTTGATAAGCTTTGTTTTTGAGTCTGCTTCCTCAACAACCTTCTTTTTCATCCTCTCCAAAACTTCAGAGGGGTGCACAGCAATATACTTGATTGGCTTCCCAATCTTCATTATAATAAAGCCTTTCCTTTCAAGGCTTTCAAGAACGTCATAGCTCCTTGACCTTGGCACGTTTGCAATGTCAGAAAGCTCCCCTGCAGTTGACACTCCCCTTGAAAGAAGCGCAGTCCAAAGCTTGCTCTCGTAGGTGTTCAGCCCAAAGTCCTTAAGCTTGTTTAAAAATTCACTCTGTACAATCATCGTAAACCCCCCATATGTTGTGCTGTTCAAATTTTAAATATAAAACAGGGTAAAGAAGGCATAGCTCATATTTAAAGATTATGAGTTTTGCTACTGGTGAATAGCAAAAAACAGACAAAAACACAGCCCTTCCCCCCTTGGTTTCAGATGGAAAAAAATTAAACCCTACCTGTGAAAAAAATCAAAATTGCTATACTCAAACATATATTTCATAAAATAGAAATTAAAAAATATAATAATAATATATATAATAATATATTTCTATATTGAAAATAATAAATAATAAAAACAAAACATTTTTTATTTTATTATTAACTCCAAAAGAAGTGAAGGGGTGGGTGAGCCTAAAATCAAAAAGTATAAATACCTCTGCTTCGCTTGGAAAGTTATGGAAGAAAAAGGGCTGACAGGTTACTTTGAGCAGTTTCTCTCTAAAAAGCCCCTGTTTAAAGACAAAAAAGCACTTCAGTCAAGCTATTCTCCAGCAACCATCAACCATAGGGAATCACAGATAAAGCAGGTCGCAGATATTCTTGCTCCAGTTCTTAGAGGCGATAGGCCTTCAAATATCTTTATCTACGGAAAAACAGGGACAGGCAAAACTCTTTGCACAAACTATGTGGCTAGCCAGGTAAGCCATGTTGCAGAACAGAGAAGCCTTCCTGTCAAATCAGTTTACCTAAACTGCAAGCTAAGAAAGGTTGTGGATACTGAATACCGCCTTATTGCAGAGCTTGCACGGCTTTTTGGAAGGGCGATTCCGCCTACAGGCCTTCCAACCAATGAGGTTTACAGCATTTTTTATGATGCACTTGAAAGCCAGAAGCAGGACGTAATCCTGATACTTGATGAGATTGACCATCTTGTGAAGAAGATAGGCGATGAAGCGCTTTACAACCTTACCAGGATTAATGAAACTCTGAAGAAATCCCAGCTTTGCATAGTTGGAATTTCAAACAACCTAATGTTCACTGAGAGCCTTGACCCCCGTGTTAAAAGCTCTCTTTCCAAGGAAGAAATATTATTCCCTCCTTATAATGCAATCCAGCTCCAGCAGATACTTCGCCAGAGGGCTGAATCTGCATTCCATCCGGATGCCTTGAGCCCAGGTGTTATTGAAAAATGTGCTGCTTATGCTGCCAAGGAGCATGGCGATGCAAGGCGCGCCCTTGAGCTTTTGAGGGTTGCTGGCGAGCTTGCAGAAAGGGGCGGGCTTGATATTGTTTCAATGGATCACATCGACTCTGCTGACAAAAAGATTGAGCAGGACCGTGTTTACGAAGTGCTTGTCGCCCAGCCTTCACAGTTCCAGGCAACGCTGTACGCTGCAATGCTTATCTCTGAAAAAAGAAAAGGGCCGATTTTTACCGGCGAGATTTATGATGTTTACCGGGAGCTTTGCGAAAAGTCAAAGCTTTCTTCGCTGACTCAAAGAAGGGTGTCTGATATTATCGCAGAGATGGACATGCTTGGCCTGATAAACGCCAAGGTCATATCCAAAGGAAGGTACGGCCGCACAAGGGAAATCACAATTTCAATACCCGGGCAGATGTACCCAAAAATAAAATCTCTGCTGGCGGAAGAGTTAGGCCTATCTTAACACTAGTTAAGAATAACTCTCCTTACCTGGAAAATGCAAGAAACAATTAATCAGAAGAAAAGGGAAATAGCCTCTTTTTTTATCGAAAAAGGGCTGCTTTTGACAGAGGACCTGCTGGAAGCGCTTAGCAGGGACTCAAATGTCGAGGAGATTTACAGCCTGATAAGCAAGAATTCTTCTTCAGACCTGGTTGTGCTTAACAATGACCTCAAGGAGATTTTCTGCAAAGGTGATGCAAAAGACATAATGTGCCATGAGGTTGAAAAATCAATTGTCATTGCGCAAAAGCAGGGCAATGCCTCAAGGTATGATTCTGTCATTGAAGCGCTTCAGCAGGAAATGCCCCAAAAGCCAGCTCCACCCAGCCCTGCACATGAAGAAAAAAGGGTGTCTATCAAGTCTTGCTACAAGGAAGATGTAAAAAAGAGGGAAATCCAGGACTTTGTTGCTTACTTCAATTCAAGGTACTCTTCGATTGAAAAGATTTTAAGGCAGCGCGCTGAAATGCAGAGCATACTCTCAATTGCAAGGGTTGTTTCAAAAAAAGATAAGGAGACCATATCAGTAATCGGCCTTGTTTCAGAGAAGGCAACAACAAAAAACGGGAATATCATCCTGACTATTGAGGACAGCACAGGCACAATAAAGGTTTTGGTAAACAAGACCAAGAAGGAGCTTTTTGAGCAGGCGAAGGATATTGTCTATGATGAGATTATTGGGATTGTAGGAGTTAACGGAGATAATGTAATTTTTGCAAACAGCATAATATGGCCTGACCTTCCGCAAAACAGCCTCAAAAAATGCAATGATGAAGTGTTTGCGCTATTCCTTTCAGACATGCATGTTGGCTCAAAAAACTTTCTGGCTGAAGAGTTTGAAAAATTTATCAGCTGGATAAGGGGGGAATCAGGAAGCGAAGCCCAAAGGAATATTGCAAAAAAGGTGGATTACATCTTTATTATAGGCGACCTGGTTGACGGAGTGGGAATATACCCTGGGCAGGAGGAGGAGCTTGCAATAAAGGACATTTATGCGCAGTATGAGGAGTGCGCCAGGCTTCTGACAAGAATACCTGAAAGGATAAAAATAATCATCTGCCCCGGAAACCACGATTCAATGAGGATTGCAGAGCCGCAGCCTGAGCTTTACAAGGACATGGCAAGGCCGATGTGGGGGCTGAAAAATGCAGTTATGGTCACAAACCCCTCAATGGTCACAATACATTCAACGCCTGAATTTTCAGGTTTTGACGTGCTGATGTACCATGGATACTCTTTTGACTACTATGTTGCAAATGTGGACTCGATAAGGAACGGAGGAGGTTATGACCGGGCAGACCTTATAATGAAGTTTCTCCTTCAGAGAAGGCATCTTGCGCCATCCCACAAGTCCACGCTTTACATCCCAGACTCAAAAAAGGATTTCCTTGTTATTGAGAATGTGCCTGACTTTTTTGTTACAGGCCACATCCACAAGACGTCAGTTGCAAACTACAAAGGCATCACAATGATTTCAGGAAGCTGCTGGCAGTCAAAGACAGCATTCCAGGAAAAGGTAGGCCACAATCCAGAGCCCTGCAGGGTTCCGATTGTAAACCTCAAGACTAGAGACATAAAAATACTGAAGTTTACCTAAAAATGGCAGAAATAGCAATGAACAAGGACATTGAAAATTATTTTGCAGGCATAGATGCAGGCATAAAATCCGCTTACAAGATTGCCTCAAAGGCAAGGGAAAAAGGCCTTGATCCTGAAGCAAGGGTGGACATCCTTATTGTTAAAGACATGGCTGAAAGGGTAGAAGGCCTTATCAGCGTCCTGGCTCCCCAGATTGTGGGTTCAGGAGTATCAAAGAGGATTAAACAGCTTGAGGAAAAGTACGGCAGCATGGACTGGAGGGTAGGCCTCTCAATTGCGCTTGAAATTGCGCAGGAGAAATTCTGCAAGTTTAAAGACAAGAAGGAATCAATGGAGATGGGCATAAGGACAGGCATGGCATACCTCACTTCAGGAGTTGTTGCCTCCCCCCTTGAAGGCTTTGTTGAAATAAAAATAAACAAGAGGAGTGACGGCAAGGAGTATTTTGCAATTTCATTTGCAGGCCCGATAAGGAGCGCAGGCGGCACTGCTGCTGCAGTCTCTGTCATCATTTCGGATTATGTAAGGAAGAACATGGGCTATTCTGTTTATGACCCTACCGAAGAAGAGGTGAGCAGGACAGTAACAGAGCTTTATGACTACCATGAGCGTATAAACAACCTGCAGTACCTTCCCAGCGAGGAGGAAATAAGGTTTTTGTGGAGGAGGCTGCCTGTGCAGATTGACGGAGAGCCTTCTGAAAAGCTGGAGGTTTCAAACCACAAGGACCTTCCAAGGATTGCAACAAACATAATAAGGAATGGGGTCTGCCTTGTTCTTGGGGAGGGTGTTGCGCAGAAGGCTGCCAAGCTTTGGAAGCAGGTTTCAAAGTGGGGCAAGGAGATGGGGCTTGATGAATGGCTCTTCCTCGAGGAGTTTGTTGCTGTCCAGAAGGCAATAAAAGCCAAAAAGCAGGTTAAATCAGAGGATAAGCCGAAAGTTGTGCCTGACTACACTTTTATCAAGGACCTTGTTGCAGGCAGGCCTGTGTTCACTCACCCTATGAGAATAGGGGGCTTCAGGCTAAGGTACGGCAGGTCGAGGACTTCAGGATATTCTGCATGCTGCATCCATCCCGCCACAATGTATATCCTCAATGAATACATTGCTTCAGGAACCCAGCTCAAGCTTGAAAGGCCTGGCAAGGCAGGCTCAATCACTTCATGCAGCACAATCGAGGGGCCGATTGTAAGGCTGGATGACGGCTCTGTAATGCTGATTGACTCGCTGAAAAAGGCAAGGGATTTCAGGAAAAGTGTTGTTGAAGTCATTTTCCTGGGCGATATCCTCATCAACTATGGTGATTTTTTTAACAGGGCCCACACCCTTGTCCCCCCCGGGTACTGCGAAGAGTGGTGGGTGCAGGAGCTTGAGAAGGCTGCTGTCGGGCTTTTTGGCACTATCGACATTGACAAGCTTTCAGAATTTTCAGAGATTCCATCAGGAGCAATTGAGACTGTGCTGAAAGACCCTCTAAGTGCAAGAATAAGCGCAGCAGATGCAATTGCGCTGTCAAAAAAGCTCAAGATACCCCTTCATCCATTTTACACCTACCACTGGGCTTCGATATCATTTGCTGAGCTTTCATTGCTTGTCGACTGGGCAAAAAAGGCAAATGTAGTCAGGGAGGAAGGCGAAATAAGGAAAGTAATACTTCCTTTCGGACCTGGCAAGAGGGTTCTTGAGCTGCTGGGCATTCCCCACATCGCTCCGAACAGCGAGTTTGTTGTAATCGAAAAGGAGCATGCACCTTCATTTGCAGAATGCCTCAGCCTCGAGTCAAAAACAGAGTCTGAGCGCGCAAAGATAATGCAGGATTGCGCAGGCAAAAGCCCTCTTGAGGCTATAAACCTTATTTCAGGAGTAAGGCTGAGGGACAAATCCGGCATTTTCATCGGGGCAAGGATGGGCAGGCCTGAAAAGGCAAAGCAGCGAAAGCTTACAGGCTCGCCGCAGGTTCTCTTTCCGGTAGGTGATGAAGGGGGCAGGTTCAGGTGCTTTCAGGACTCGCTTGATGCAGGCAAAGTAAAGTCAAATTTTCCTATTTTTTATTGCACAAAATGCAATGCTGAAACAATCTATCCAATATGCGAAGCATGCGGAAAAAAGGCAGTGCCCAGGTATTATTGCAGGGTCTGCGGTGTTATGGACTCTCCTTCATGCCCCCAGCACGGGCCTAATGCCAACAACAGGGAAATGGAAATAGACATAGGCCGCTACTTTAAGGCTGCGCTGGGAATGCTCGGAAAAAAGGATTATCCTGACCTGATAAAGGGAGTAAAGGGAACATCCAACAAAAGCCATATTCCTGAACACCTTGCAAAGGGTATATTGAGGGCTGAGCACAACATTTTTGTAAACAAGGACGGCACTACAAGGTATGACATGACCCAGCTGCCGCTTACGCATTTCAAGCCAAAAGAGGTTGGAACTTCTATTGAACGGCTCAAGGAGATGGGATACGTCCTTGATGTTTTTGGGAAAGAGCTTTCTGATGAGTCGCAGATACTTGAGCTTAAGCCCCAGGATATTGTGCTTCCGCAGTGCGATGAGTCTCCTGATGAAGGAGCTGCGACTGTGCTCTTCAGGGTTGCAAACTGCATGGATGACATGCTCGAAAAAATGTATGGCCTGCAGAGGTATTATTCGCTCAAAAACCAGGCAGAGCTTGCAGGCCACCTTGTTCTCTGCCTTGCGCCCCACACTTCTGCTGCAATCGTCGCAAGGATAATCGGCTTTTCAAAAACCCAGGGGCTTCTCGCGCACCCGATGATACACGCTGCAACAAGGAGGGATTGCGACGGAGACGAAGCGTGCGTAACACTCCTCATGGACGCGCTGCTCAACTTCTCAAGGCAGTATCTTCCTGCACACAGGGGATCAACACAGGATGCTCCTTTAGTCCTTTCATCTATGCTTATTCCTGCAGAAGTGGATGACATGGTCTTTGATGTTGATGTTGCATGGAAATACCCTCTTGAGTTTTATGAGGCCTGCCTTGCATACAAGAATCCTTGGGATGTGAAGATTGACAGGATTGGGCTTAGGCTTGGCACTGAAAGGCAGTTCTGCGGGACAGGATTTACACACGACACTGACAACATAAACAGCACAGTCAGGTGCTCTGCATACAAGACGCTTCCGAGCATGGAGGAGAAGCTCAGGGGGCAGATGGACATTGCTGAAAAGTCCAGGGCTGTAGACACTTCAGATGTTGCAAGGCTTGTCATAGAAAAGCATTTCCTCAAGGATACAAAAGGCAACCTCAGGAAATTTTCAATGCAGCAGTTCAGGTGCGTCAACTGCAATGAAAAATACAGGAGGCCTCCGCTGATAGGCAAATGCACAAAGTGCGGGGGCAAGATAATCTTCACAATTTCAGAAGGCTCTGTAATCAAATACCTTGGGCCTTCGCTTTCGCTTGCAGAGAAATACTCATTGCCGCCTTACCTGCAGCAGACTCTTGTGCTTCTCCAGAGGATGATAGAGGATGTTTTTGGCAAGGAGAAGGAAAAGCAGGAGGGCCTTGGGAAGTGGTTTGGGTGAATTTAGCTTAACTTTTTGAGAATTAAATGCTTAGTCTCTACTGACCACTGCCTGGGCGTAGGGGATTCCTGCAATTGTCTTGACATGGCTCTCGTCTATTACTCCCTCTTGTATGCCAAGCCCCACTGATTTTTTTCCAACAAGGTTGACATGGTCTGAATTCCTTATTGTGTCCCCTATTGTTTCATCGTCTTTTTCTTCGCCTTTGTAGAACTCTGATGTGAGGTCAAGCTGATGGCTTCCTTCCTCAAACTTCCTGCCGATAAGCTCGCTGTCGCATACTGCTGCAACAATATTGCCCTCTTTTTTGTGTAGCTTTATTATCATTTTAATGCTTAAATCTTTGCCTTTACCGGCTTTTTTGCACCGCATGCCTGGCATCTCATGAAGAGCAGCTCTCCTTCCTTGATAAGCTGTGTGTCAGGCTTTCCGCATTCTGGGCAGAACACAAACTCATCTGCATACTGCCTTATTTTTTCGTTTATCCTTGATGCAGCAATCTTTGAGCCTATGAACAGGCCTGAAGGCCTAAGGTCTCCAGGAGCTGCAAGCTCTTTAAGCACGTATTTCAGAAGGTGGTCGACAGGCCTTCCCAGAACTGAAGCAATCTGCTTGAAATTATTGATTATTGTCTTGTTGCCTTCTATGTGGCCTACCACCTTGGGAATCTCAAACCTCTCCTTTTCAAATACTGATTCAGGAAGGTTCTGCCTTGCCCTTTTTAGCGCTTGCTCGTAATCCATATCCTGTGCTAAACCTGCCTCATTTAAAAAATTATGGGTTTGCAGCAGCTTAATCAAAAGATTTTTAAATGCTTATCTTAATTTCCTGATTATGGTTTTAGAGTCCTTAATCAACCCTTCAAAGGCAGAGCAGACTCCTTCCAGGCTTTTTTTTATCGGCTTTTTTTACAGCTCAATTGCAATGCTCCTTAGCATGTGGGTCTTTAAGGAATATGCCAGCCTGGTCATGGTTTTCCTGACTGTTTTTGCATGCGTCCCTCTTCTTGTAAACACGATGAGGCTTGAAGAGCAAAAGGACCTTGAAATTGAGGGCGAGGTTACTCTGCTTAAAGAGCACAGCAAGGCAATAACCTTTTTGATGTTTCTTTTTTTTGGCATGGTTGCAGCATTCACTCTCTGGTATGTGGCTTTCCCTTCTTCTGTGACTGAAAGCCTTTTTGGAGTCCAGTCTGAAATGATTTCAGGGCTAAACCAGAGGCTTACTGGGAATGTTACAAATATTTCGCTCTTCAGCCACATATTCATGAATAATGTTAAAGTTCTTATTTTCTGCATATTATTTTCATTCCTTTATGGAGCAGGCGCAATCTTTATACTGACATGGAATGCTTCAGTTATAGGCACTGCAATGGGCAACTTTATCAAGACCCACATAAGCACTTATGCAGCCAATGTCGGGCTGCCAGGCATTTCAACATATTTTTATGCATCTGCACTCGGGCTTCTTAGGTATTCAATCCATGGGCTGCCTGAAATACTTGCTTACTTTATTGCAGGGCTTGCAGGAGGCATAATCTCTTTTGCTGTTGTAAGGCACAGCTTTACCACAAAAGCGTTTGAGAAGATTTTGATTGACTCTTCTGATTTGATCCTTCTTTCAGTGTTTATACTTTTTATTGCAGCAATCCTAGAAGTTTACATCACTCCGATATTTTTTTAATTTTAATGCTGCCTAGAATTTTTGTTTTTTTTGGTTGCTTTTGCTATTCCAGAATCTTAAGCCTGCCCTTGCCTATCTCAAATATTTCCCCTTCCATAAGAAGCTGGGTGATTACCTTCTCGCAGTCAGGCATTCCTGATTTCATGACAACCTCTTCAAATGCTGCGCCGCTTCCTTTGTCAAGCTCTTTTATCAGGCTGTAAACATTCAGGCTTGGGCTTCCTTTTTTTTCTGCGCTTTCCTGTGCTGCATTTTCCGGAGGCTGCTCTTCAAATTCTTCTTCTATAAATTCTGGGGCAGGCTCATCCTTTTTCTCTGCAGCAGGCTCATGCTTTCCAAATTCCTGCTCGAGCTCTGCCTGCCTCACCTTTATCCAGCCGGAATCCCATACCTTTTTTACAATTTCAGGCACAATGTAAATCTCCTGGCCGTACTGCCTTGGCTTGCCTATAACAAAAACAGAGTCTCCTATGCCTATGTTCTGGAAAAGGTTGCTTTCCTCAAAGCTCCTTACAGAGATTCCGGAAGTGCCGTCATCAATGCTTATGCTTTTATAGTTTGAGTCTATTGAGGGTAAAGAGACGACTGTTCCGAGAAGGTTGACGCGGGAAACCTTTTTTCCTGACTGCAGTGTAATATAATTTGGGTTCCAGCCTTCCTCTTTTGTGTAAGTTCCCCTGTGCAGGTCAATTATTCTTGCTTTTTCAGCAATCTGCCTTTTCTGGCTTTGTTCCTGTATCTCCCCCATTGTTTTTGGAAAGCTCTTCCTGCTTTTATACTTTTTTATATTTTGAAATGTATTTCGCAATGTTTATATACCTTATTCATCTAAATTTTTTAAAAAGAGGTGCATTTTGGCAGATCCAAATCTTGTTAATTATGTCAGGCAGCTTCTTCAGATGGGGTATGATGCAAATGCCATCCGAAGCCAGCTTTACTCTTCAGGCTACAGCCAGCAGGCAGTTGAAGAGGCTGTAAATGCAGCTTATGCCTCACAGCAGCCTTACACCCAGCCTATTGCACAGCCTCAGGCAGGCGGCTTGCTGGGAAGCAGGAAATTCCTTTTTGGAATGGCCGGCATTGTTTTGTTTGTTGCGGCATTCCTTGTGTTTATCATATTCTTTTCAGGCGGGAAAGTGCAGCCTGAAATGTTTGTCTACCTTGATTCAGACAGGGGATACCCTGGAGATGAAATAGGATTTTCTGCAGAATTTGTAAATTTGGAAGGTTCTGGAATGGCTTCTTTGAAGCATGTCCTGATTGGCACTGCTGGCGGAAGCCCTGCATCTGCAGGAGAAAAGCAGTTTTTGGTGCCTGCTGCAAGCATTCCTTCTTCATTTGAAATTCCGGAGGGCGCTGAAGAAGGGCTTTACTCATTTAGGGTAATACTTTCATTTGAAGAGCACTATTTGGAGTCTTCTTTTTCAATACTTGTGCTGGCTTTGCCTGAATCTGAGCCTGCTGAAACCACTGGAGAATCAGGCTTGGAAAATGCCTCTGAATTGCCAGGTCAGGAATCAGGAGCTGCGCAGGCTTCAGACAGCGACGGAGATGGAATTGCAGATTCAGATGATCTTTCTCCTTTTGATTATGATAATGACGGCATCCAGGATTCTGTGGATGATGACATTGATGACGACGGAATTTTGAACAGGTTTGACAGCTTTTCTTATGATAGGGATAATGACGGAATAAGGGATGTTTTGGACTCTGACAATGACAATGACGGAGTTCCGGATTCAGATGACCTTTATCCTTTTGATTATGACAATGATGGTGTGCCTGACAAGCGCGATGATTCATCTGGCAGAGGTTATGAAATCCCTTCATCACAGTCATCAGCAGAGCTTTCCTTCAAGTGCACTTCAGATATTGACTGCAATGATTATGACATATGCACTTCAGACAGCTGTGTTTCAGGCTTCTGCGAAAGTGCAAGAATCCCAGTTTGCTGCGGAGACTTTATCTGCAGCTCGGGAGAGGATTCAGAGTCCTGCCCGCAGGACTGCATTGCCTCCCAGCAGGTTTTTGGCTCGCCTTCCCAGGAGGTTATAGCAGGGATTATGGAAACTGCAGCTTCTAATCCTGAAAAGGCAGCGTCGCAGTGCAGCGAATTTGAGTCGTCTTTTGACTCAGACCTTTGCTACACTGAGCTTGCAAAGGTTTCCGACAATTATGGATTCTGCGAGAATGTTTATGACTCTGATTCAAAGGACAAGTGCTTCATGTACTTTGTAATGAGCAAAGACAAGTTTGAGCTGTGCGTGAAGATTGAAAAAAGGCTGCTTCAGAACAGCTGCTATTCCATAAAGAATCTCAAGCAGGCAAGCGTTTCATAAAAATTTCCTGCGTTTCTGTTATTTTCTTTTTGCCTGAATTTTTAAATCAAATCTTGCCTATAAATCCCCTTCTTGGCTCAAAAAGGTCCCCTGCTCTTTTTAGGCGCTGAATTACTTCCTCAACATCTGCCTCGCTCAGATTTTTCTCCTCTGCCATCTTTATTATGTCCTCGAGGGGTATTGTCTTTCCAAGCTTGTTCTCAAGCTCGTTGATTATCTCCTTTATTATTCCTATCTTGTTCCTTTCTGTTGCAGGCGTGTCTGTCGCTATCCTGTCAATGTCAATCCTTCCTGTCTTCTCATCAAGTGCAACAAGCCTTAGGCAGTGGTCAAGCAGCTCTACAGCCTTTTTTGCATCCCTCTTTGTGACTTCCTGGGAAAGCCTCATCCTTGCAGAAGCCTCTGCAAGCCTTACAAGGCCTTCAAGCTGCCTTGCTGAAATTGGGATTGACTTCACGCCTCCTTCGCTGATTCCTGAGCTCCTCATCTGGAGGTAGTAGTCCTTGAGCTCTGCTATTGCAGCTTCTGTCAGCTTGGGGTAAACATGCTTCTTGGCGTATGCAATGTATTTTCTAAGCATTTTTGTGTCGATATCAGGCTCTATTCCTGTCGGATTTTGGTGAAGGTCAAGTATGAATGTTGCCATCCTCTCGTCTTTTGTGGGGTCTGGCAGGTCCTTTATGGGGAACAAAAGGTCAAACCTGTTTATGAGAGTTGAAGGCAGCTCTATCTGGTTTGCAATAGTGTCGTAAGGGTCAAACCTGCCGAATTTTGGGTTTGCTGCAGCAAGCACTGTCGTCTCGCACCTTAGAGTTGCCTGTATGTTTGCCTTTGAAATTGTAATAGTCTGGCCTTCCAGAGCTTCGTGCATTGCAGCCCTGTCGTCGTCTGTCATCTTGTCAAGCTCGTCTATGCACACAACTCCCTTGTTTGCAAGGACCAGCGCTCCTGCTTCAAGGCTCCACCCTCCCAAAAATTCGTCCTTTACAACTGCAGCTGTAAGTCCTGCTCCGCTTACTCCCTTGCCGCTGATGAACCTGCCTTTTGGCGCAACAACTTTTATCCTTTTGAGAAGCATGCTCTTTCCTGAACCAGGGTCTCCTATAAGGAGTATGTGCATATCACCCCTTGTTACAACTCCGTCATCCCTTTTTTTTCTTACTCCACCCATCAGCTGGAGCACAAGCGCCTCCTTTATTGCCTCGTGGCCGTAGATTGAAGGTGCAATTGAAAGTATCATTCTCTTTGTAAGGTTTGGGTCTTCAGAAATATCCTTTATCTTTGTGAGGTCCTCTTCAGTTATTACAATGTCGCTATAGTCTTCTTCAACTGTGTCTATGTAGTTTCCTTCAATGTGAAGCTCAAATCTGGTGCTTGGCCCTCCGCTCCTCAAGATAATTGGGACTTCCTTGACCATTCCCACAATCCTTATCTTTTGGCCTGGGTTTGTTTTCTTCTCTGCAATTGGGCTTACCAGGTCTCCCTTGAGGAATACGCTCATCCTCTTGGGCTGCTCTCCTCCTTCAAGGTCTTCAGGCGCCTCCTCAAGGACAAGCCTCTGGGCGTCGATAAGCTCCTTGCTTAGCATCCTGAATTTTCCCTTTCTTCCGCAGCCGCACCTGGTAGGCTCCTTGAACTTGTCGTCTATCTGAAGCACTGCAAGGACATTTCCGCAGCTTGGGCACTCAAACCTTGCAACAGTAACCATTGGCCTTACATCAGACTTCTGCCTTACAACTCCTTCTATGCACAAAAGCTTGTCAAGGTGGTTGCTCCTGATGTTTCTTATGAGTATTTTCTGGCTTTCAGGCAGGTTTTTTATCCTTACTGCAAATCCTTTAGCCTCTCCTGGAAGGTCAAACTGCTCAAGCGATGCTGCTGCAGTCTTGATTGAGTCTTCAGGATGGTCGAGAAGCGTGTCTGCAAGCTCAGGGCTGAATTTGGAAAGCTCTGCAAAATCAAGTACAATGAATTTTTCGCCTTTCCTGACTTTTTCAAGAAGCTCTGCCTTGCAGCTTTGCTCTATAAACTCTCCGAAAAGCCGGATTTGCTCGTTGAAGTCCATCATCCTATCATCCTTTTTTGCCTGCTTATAATCCTTTCATCAGCATGTCTTGTGCCCAGTGGGCAAATTTCATAGCTAACGCTAGGTCTTTTCATTTCGTATTTAAGCTTTATCTGACTTTCTTCAGATTTTCAATAAGCTTGTCGACAGCTGCATTCACTTCCTGCTCTGATTTTGTTCCTGTGCATACTATCTTTCCGTTGCTAAAAAGAAGGAAAGTTGCCTTTGCGTCAGGCAGCTTGTATACAAGGCCTGGGAACTGCTCTGGCTCGTATTCTGTGTTGTCAAGCTTCATTGCAAGTGTGTTCAGGTTTAGGTCCATGCCTACAGAGCCTGATGCAACTATGTTTTGAATTTTTATTTCAGGGTCTATTGTTATTTTGACATTTATTTTTTCAAGACTTTTGATTATTTTCTGGATTGCTTCCTTTACCTTGTCCATTGACCTTGCGCCTGTGCATACTATCTTTCCTGAGCTGAATATGAGTGCTGATGTCTTTGGCTCTTTTATCCTTATTACAAGGCCGGGGAACTGTTCAGGGTTGTATTCTGTGTTGCTTAGGGTGGCAGCCATCTTTTCCAGAGGGATGTCATGCTCAAGTGATGAGGAAACTACTATGTTTACCACTTTTATGTCCCTTGGTACTGCCCCTTTTGCTTCTTTTTTTGATTTTGCTGCGCTTTTCTTTGCTGCCTGTTTTGCCATTTTTCAAAACCCTCCAGATTTTATTTAAATAGGATATAGGCCTTTTAAATGCCTTTTATTTATAAAGGTTGGCATTTATAAAGGGTTTTCCCCGCGCTTCCTTTGGAACTATAATAATGGTTTGGGGTTTATAAATAATCTTAATCTTCCTTATATACCTTGGAAAATATATGCCCCCTTAATTTCCTGTAGAAATATGCAGAATTCATGGCTTTAAGGGCTTGCCTTGGCAGTTTGGCATTTAATGCTTCTTTAACCCCCATTGTTTCATATGGAGAAGGAACTTGTTGTTATTATCACCAGCTATCCCAGAATGTTAATACACTTTCATCCACTTTCTGATAAGCAGGCTGAAGATTATTGAGAATAGTATGTATGTGCCAAGCCACCCAAGCTTCCATCCGTTCACATAAAGGTTTATTATCTTTACAGGCTGGTTGCCGACTGTAATTGATTTTACTGCGCTGTCCTTGACGATTTTTGCAGGGGCTACATATTCCTTGCCAGATGTGATTTTAACATCTTTTGTGAATGTTTCCTGGCCGTACTCATACTCCAGGATATAATCCCCCTCTTTTCCATTTAGCACCCATTTTGCAGAGTTATGGCTTATCTCCTGCTCTGCATCTCCCTTGATTTCAATGCCTTCCTGCACTATTATTTTTGCAGTTCCCTCTGCACTCTCAAAATTCATTGTTGTTGTAAAATCTTCGCCAGGAGTTATGGGCATATATTCAAAATGCGAGCTCATCCAGCCAAAAATAAGGATGATTGGGATGAATGTGAATATCATTGACCTCATGCTGTGCATCATATACTTCATGTTGGTTTCCATTGCCTTTTTCTGCACAGCCATCATTTTCTGAGGCTCATTCCGCAGCGCCTTCATCTCCTTCTGGAGCTCTTTTATTTCGCCCTTAAGGTCTTTCATCAGGCTCTGGTTTGTTGTGTACTTGTAGATGACAGTAATCAGGACTGAAAGAAGAAATGAGAGTATGAGTATTGCCCAAAAATAATTGAGCCCGAGCAGCCAGCCGAGCATAAAATCCATCACAGGATCCAAAAAGCTTAGCATTCCCATTCAGTTTAAGTTTTATGCTCTCTTTATAAATTTAACTTTTTGAAGCCAAAATCTGCTTGCTTGAATTTTCAAAAGAATGCGCTCAAAATTAAAAAATTGCTTATCCGCCCATGAACTTTCTCATCATAGGGTTCATATCCATCATATGGTGCTTTGCGATATCCTCATAAAGCCTGTAGATTATCATGACTGCGAGAAGTATTCCTGTTCCCCTTGAAAGCGAGCCTGTAAGGTCTGCAAATGCAGCCATGAATCCTACTGCAATTGCGCCCATTATTGTGAGCGGCCCGATATACCTTTGCAGTATCCTTTCAAGAACCCTCTGGTCTTTCCTGAAGCCGGGTATCTGAAGTCCTGATGCCATTATATGCTTTGCCTGGCTTGATGCATCCATTCCTGAAGTCTGCACCCAAAACCAGGAGAATATGACTGCTCCAACAATCATAAAAAGCATGTAAACAAGAGCGTGGCTCATGTCTGAAAGCCTCAAGCTTCCTGTAATGACTTTCTCGACGATATTTGGCGAGTAGAGCCATGCAACAAGCCCTGTTGAAGGGCTGTTTCCAACGAATGTGCCGAGCAGAGGATGGCCCCAGTTCTGGAGCAGCCTTGCCCAAAGCTGGACATTTGCCATCAATGCAGCAACAAGTATAACCGGGATGTTTGAAGTGTAAATAAAGCTTAGAGGCCATCTTATTCCGTGGCCTCTTATCCTTCCGAATGACAATGGTATTTCAATCTTCATTGCCTGCGCATAAACCGCAATTACAAAAACAAGTATTGTTGAAATTACTCCTGCAAGCATAAGCCCTGCAGTGGTCGGGTCTCCTGCTGAAAGCGACTGGAACAATGCAGGAATCGCGCCTGTTGCAATGCCTGGATTTGTGGGGGATGGCAGCGGCGACAATGCCTGAATGAATATTTCTTCAGAGACTCCTGCTGCAATGAAAAGGCTTATTCCTGAGCCAAATCCCCACTTGCTTACAACCTCGTCCATGAACATTATAAGGACTCCTCCGAGGAAAAGCTGGAATACCAGCAGCATCTGGAAGTTAAGGAAAATTGGCGTGCCCTGGAAATCTGCTGATGGCGCAAGCCCGCCCATAAATACATAGATTAAAGCCTCAAATATGATAAAGAATATTGCAAGCAGCTTCTGCACTCCCTGGAATGTCCTTTTGCCTTCGGGGCTTGTCAGGTCAAATTTGACAATTTTTGAGCCGTTGAGGAGCTGAAGCACGATTGATGCTGTGACTATCGGCCCGATTCCCAGAGAGATTATTGAGCCGAATTTTGCTCCAAGTATTATTGAAAGGTATTCAAACTGCTGGAGTGCGTTCTGGCCGAGCCCAAACAATGGCACAAGGCCTAGCACAAAAAAAAGTACGAGGACAACAAGCGTCCATTTTAATTTTTCCTTGAAAGAAAGCCTCTTTTGGGTTGGGCCTGCAACTTCTGGCAGGTTCATAATTAAGCTCTTGAAAAAAGACATCTTTGTTTTTTCCTCTCTTTTTTGGGCTTATTCAGAAGCTTTTTCTTCTGGCTTTGCCCTAAGGCCTGCTACTTCTCCGCCAGCTGACTTTATCTTCTCAACAGCCTTTGCAGATGCATAAGGCGCCTTGATTTTCATTTTAAGTGTGGCCTTTCCGTTGGAGAGCAGCTTGTTGTAGCCTGCCTTTTCAATGTCAATTTCATAAATTCCGCTTTTTTCTTCTGCAGCCTTTATTGCCAGAAGGTGCTTCATTTCGGATATTAAAGCCTTTATGCTGATGGCATTAATCTTTACAGGTATGTTTTTCTTCTTGAAGCCGAACTTTCCAAAATATTTGGAGTCTTTCCATATGCTTGGCTTCTTTGCGTCGCCCCTTTTTCCAGTGCCGGCATTTCCGAATCCGCCCCTATGGCCTGATCCTCTGTGCTTCTTCTTTCCGCCCCATCCATGGGTCCTCGAGGCCCTCTGCCTCGTGTCCTTCTTCCTTTTATTTGCTGTTCTCATTACAGCATCCTCCTTATAAGATCATTAATCTTGTCAGCCCTGTATCCAAGAACTCCCCCTACTTTGAATGGGGCCTTTATTCCTTTCCTTTCAAATCCCCCTCGCGGGCTGTTTAGCCTGAAGAATGGCTTTAAGGCTTCTTTTCCCCTTACTATGCCTTTCTCGCCTCTTTTTTCCTTCATTTCCTTGTAGGTCTTTTCGTCTATTTCCCCCCAGGTAACAGCACTGTCAACCTTCTTGACCATGCCAAGCATGCTGGGTGTTGACTCAACCACAGAACAGTAATTCTTCCTGTGCAGGTGGAGCATCTTGAGGGTTGCCTCCCTCTCTCCGCCAATCCTGATGAGGCCTTTTATCCTGATTATTGCAATCAAGCTTTTTGATTTTGCAGGCTTCTTTGCTTCCTTTTCCTCTATTTTTGTTTTTTGCTCACTCATTTTCTGCCTTCTTTATTCTCCCGTCGGCTGCACCGACCCTCTTTAATTCAGCGGGATTTGTCTTTATTTTTGTAAGCTGCTTAAGTGCGTCTTCGCAGGCTTTTACAAGGTTTATTGCGCTTCTTGTCTGGCCTTTTGTCCTTGACCACGCATCCTTGAATCCTGCAAGCGCGAGTATCTTTGCGCATTCTGATTCCATGCAAAGCCCTGTTCCCCTTGGTGCCGGAATAAATTCAACTTCAACAGAGCCGCATTTGCCCTTTACTTTGTATGGGAGCGAGTGGCCTGTTGCGCATCCGCACTGCCATGAGCCGCATCCCCTTCTAACCTTGAATATGCCCAGCTTTGCATTTCTAAGGGCTTTTTCCCTCGCTGGAACTGTCTCCTTGCTTTTTCCAAGCCCCATTCCTACATATCCGTCCCTGTTTCCTATGACTGCATATGTTGTGAATTTTGGCTTGTTGCCTTCTTTGGTTTTTTTCTGCGTCTGCCTGAAAACCCTTCTCTGGCCTCCGCCGAACTTTCCTTTGGACTGGCCTATCATAAGCAGGTCTGACTCGAGGGATGGGAGCAGCACGTCGACAATCTGCGACTCAAGCATTCTTGAGCCGTTGTCCAGTATTTCATCAATATCGGTTATTGCGCCGGCTTTGACAGCCTTTCCAATTGATGTTTTTGGAGTCCATCCTGCAATGTCAAATGTGGATTTTGGAATCTGCTTTTCTGCTTCTTTCTCTTCCGGAACTCCCTCTATTACATTCTTTTCAAGTTCGAGCTTTGCAACTTCAACTGCTGCCACGACCTCTTCAGCATCAACTTCCTTTTTCTCTTCAGTCTTCTTTTCCTTTTCAGCCATTTTATTTACCTGCTATTTTTTGCCTTGCTTCCTTGAACTGTTTGGCAATGTCGTCCTTTTTTGTGAATTTTGAAATATGTTCTCCATTAAGCCTGCTTTCAGGAGGCATCATCTCTGCTGATGATGGGACCTTAAGGCCGCCGTCTATTGCGCCTTTTACTGCAGCATATATCCTGTTGCCTTTTATTGACTGGTAAAGCCCCATGTCAAGCACTGCTTCCTTGATTTTTTTTGCTGCTGCCTTTTTTCCCATGAGCAGTCCTGTCAGGTATGCAGAAGGGATATTGCCGTTGTTCTGGGTCCAGCCGAGCTTCCTTAGCTCGTTTGAGTGTGCTGCTGCAACAACCTTGTCGCCGATAGGGCTGTATTCAACTATCTGGAGCCAAATGCCCTGCAGGGACCTTCTAACAACTAGCCTTGGCTTGCCTGACTTGATAAGCCTTAGCCTATTTCTGTAGTCGGTCTTGCCTTCCCTTTTTCTTCGGTATTGAACTACTTTTATTTTGCTTCTTGCCATTTTATTTCTTCTTTGCGAGTTTCCTTTCTTCTATGTAAAGCTTGAGGTGCTTCCTGCTTCTGAAGAATCCTCCCTTGACTTTATTATAAAGATTCCTGTAATCCTTGACTTCAAATGCCTCTTTGTCTTTCATCTTTTTAAGCAGAAGCCTTTGCGCCCTTACATGGCTGATCCATGAAAGCTTTTTGTTGTTTCTTGCATTTTCCTTGCCTTTCCTGCTTCCATGGCCCCTTCTTCTTCCGCTTCTCTTTTGTATCTGGGCGAACCTGGCTCTGCCCCTTGAAACAGACCGCTTGGGGATTTTGGTTATTGCCTTGTCCTTTACAAGCGACCGTATGTCTATCTTTGTTATAGCCTCCTTTATTTCAGGAAGCCTTTCAGTGTCAAAAACTGCTCTTTTTGGAGAGCATTTCATAACCTCTGCTGCAAGCCTTTTTTGCGTGGTAAGCTTCATTTTAATTCTCCTTCTTTGTCAGTATGCGGTCTTTTTCCTTCTTTTCTTCTGCCTTTTTGTCGTCTTCTTTTGCAGCATCGGCAGAGTTTTCATTGCTTTTTGCATCTGCCTTCTTTGCCTTTTCAGCCTTCTTCTTTTCCCTGGCCTGGGTGTGCTTCTGCTTTTCTTCCTTTCTTGCCTTCATTTCTGTGCTGACAGATTCAAGATATGCTTTTGCATCCTTGACATTTATGATTTTGATTCCGAGCTCATCTGCTTTCTTGACGATTTCAGCCCTTTTTTTCTGGCCGACTCCGCCTGAAATAAGTGCTGCCATCCCTTCCTCAATTGATTTGAGCTGTTCAGTGTTGCTGACCATTACAGGCCTTAACCCGTCTCTTGTAAGGCCCCTTAATTCAGCAGGCGTGCGGTAGCCAGGCTTTACAATACAGCCGAAGTTCCTCCACATAAGCCTCATCTTGGACTGCAGCCCCCTTGGCTTTCTCCAGCTGCTGCTGACTTCCTTTCTCTTATAGCTGTCCTGGGCTATAAATTTGGGCTTTCTTGCCTTCTGAATTCTCTTGTGTTCCAATAGCTTTTTGTCCATTTTATCTTATTGGCTTTCCAGCCATCTCAGTTATGTATATTCCGTCCTGAAAGACCCTTTTGTCGCGGTCTGTGACCCTTGTAAGCCTCTCGATGTCTGCTGCAGTCTGGCCTGCTATTTCCTTGTTGCAGCTTTCAACAGTGATTATGCTTCCTTCAATCTTGACGCTTGCACCCTCTTTGATTTTTATTGAGCGAGGGCTTTTTTCTCCCAGGAAGTTTTTGACTGTAATCTCATTTCCGCTCATCGAGACGTTCATTGGGAAGTGGCCTGAGCATATCTTAAGCTTGTATACAAACCCTTCCTTGACTCCTTTGAGCATATTGGTTATATGAGATGCGCATGTCCCCACATTTGTCTTGTCCCTTTTGCTTGCATCTTTTGCAAACACTGCAACTTCCCTGCCGTTTATCTCAATCTTTACTTTTGGGGCTGTAAACATCCTCTGGCACTGGCCCTTCTGCCCTTTTGCAGTAAAGCTTCTGCCTTCAATGCTGGCTTCAACCCCCTCGGGGATTTCCATTTCCTCCCTTATCTCTTTTGCTTTCATTTTAATAGCAGTAGGCAATCATCCTGCCCCCCAGATTTTTCTCCTTTGCTTTTGTGTGGGTCATTATGCCCTTGTCAGTTGAGACTATAAGTATTCCAAACCCGTCTGCAAGCAGGTACCTTTTTTCAAACTTCTTGAATTCATCATTCTTTACCTTGAACCTTGGCTTGACAACCTGGCAGTTGTTTATTTTTCCTATCAGGTTGAGCTTTAGGAAGCCCCCTTTTTCTGAAGTAACTGCCTCATATTTTCCGACATAGCCCTCTTCGTTGAGTATGTCGAGCACAGTCTTTATTACTTTGGAGCATGGGCTTATCATGCAGGATGTTTTTCCTGTTTTTTCACTGTTTAGTATGCATGAAAATGCATTTGCAAGTGTGTCGTTTAGCATTTTTTCCTCAGTTGTATTTCTTGAATCCTATTTTTGTTGATATCTCCCTGAAGCAGTGCCTGCAGAGGTCAAGCCCGTATTTTCCTATGTGGCTTCCTGTCCTTCCGCATCTCCTGCATTTTTTTAGCGAAAATCCTGTTGACCTGATTTTTGGGGTGTTGTGCTTTATGTATTTCCCCATCTTGGCAGGCTTTGACTTCAGCTGCTTGAAAACCTTCCTGTAGTCGCTTGTAGTCATTCTTCTTCACCCAGCTTGATTTTGAAGTTTTTTTTCATGAATTCAATTGCTTCCTGCTTTGTGACAATGTGGTTTTTGCCGACCTTGTCTCTTTTGAGCCTTCTCTTTTTTACCCTGTATCCGCCTTTTTCGAATGTGATGCAAACCTCGAGGCCCATGACTCCTATCTTGGGGTCGTATTTTGCGCCTTCAATGTCTATGTATTCAGGTATTCCAAATGCAAGGTTTCCCTTGTCGTCGAACTGGCTCTCTGCAAGCCTCATCTCTTTTGCCATAAGCAGCCTGGGGATTATTGCCATTGCAGGATTTTTCCTTAGTGTGAGCTTGCAGCCTATTGGAAGCCCTGGCCTCAAGCCCCAGCCCATTATCCTCTTGTTGGTTATGGTCTTTACAGGCTCTATGTTTGTCAGGGCTTTTATCAGGGCAACTCCCTTGTCGAGTTTTGCCTGGTCCTTTCCCGCACCAATATTGAGAGTGACCTTCTCTACCCTTACTTCCTGCATCTTGTTCATTTTAGTTTACCTTTACCTCAGGCTTGCTTTTGCCTGTTACAAATGCGTAGCTCTTTAATGTTGTTATTGGATGGCCTTTTGTGCTGTTAAAAAGTATGTTTCTGCCTTCTGCGCTCTCAACAACTCCCTGCTCTGCAATGTGCTTTCCTGAAATAAGCATCACTGAAGCGCCCTTCTCAAGCTTGAACTGACCGAGTATTTTTTGGGATGGCAGCTCTATAAGCAGGCTGTCTCCAATGCCATATTCATTCTTCTGCAGTATTATGTTCCTGCTGTCTGAAAGGTTAAGCTGTATCTTTCCGCCTTTTATTGCAGTCTTTTTCCTTACCTGGCAGAGCTTTACCTTTGCCTCCTTGGCGTCTATCTCCACAGGCTTAAGCCTTCCCTTCTCGTCGAATACAATTCTGTAGTTTGATTTTGTAGGTGTTAGTGTAATAACATCCATAAGCCCTGCTGGGAACCTGTAGTCAGTTACTCTCCTCTGGTCTACAAGCACTTCGTTGGAGTGGAGCAGCTTCTTGACTTCCTTTGTGGTTTTTGCGCACTTCAGGAATTCCTTCAGCAAAACGCAAATAGGCATGCTGAGATCCCTTGTGTGGGCTCCTGGGTTTGGCCTTGCCACAAAAGTTATTCCCTTCTTCTTTATGCTCCAAGTTTTTGGGGTGGCATACCTCTTTAGGTGTTTCTTTCCCATTTTACCTGCTCTTGCCTCCTGCTCTTTTAACTCTCCTCTTGTCGTCCATATTAAGCTCTTCAATCATAAGTTTTGAGGGCATTATAGGATAAAGCGCCTTGCTTCCGTCCTTCTTCAGGAACTCAACGCCTGCAACAAATACGTGAAGGCTCTTGGGTTCAACCCTTTCGACTTTTCCTGATTTGCCCTTGAACTGGCCCCTCATTATCTTTACCTTGTCGCCTTTCCTGACTGTGAATGTCCTTGCTGCATGCTTCTCCCTGAGCGCCTTTGACAGGTGCGCCCCAAGCATGCTGTTTTTTGCATGCCTTGGCAGGTTTGCAGAGTACTTTCTCTGCTTTGCCGGCTTTTTGCTTGCCTTCCATTCCTTTGAAAATTTGTTTTTCATTTTAGACAATTATTCTCGCCATTTTTGATACGATTGGCCACCTTTCGGAAACTTCCTTTGCAAGTGCGCCTTTAAACATTGTGCCTTTTGGGTTGCCCTTGTCATCCTTCAGGACGACTGCAGCATTGTCCTCAAACTTTATCCTTGTTCCGTCGAGCCTTCTGTATTCCTTCTTCTGCCTTACAATGACTGCAAAAACAACCTGCTTCCTCATGTCAGGCTTGCCTTTTACTACGCTTGCCATGACCAGGTCGCCTATTCCTGCTGAAGGCTTCCTGCCTTTTACAGTCTTGAGGCCCATAACTGTGAATATCTTAATGAGCTTTGCACCGCTGTTGTCGCAGGTTTCAACCCTTGACCCTACTGGCAGCCCCCTTGCGATTTTTGAGCTTACTGCAAGCATCTTACTCCTCCTTCACCGCAGGCTTTGCCTTTCTTGCCTGCTTCTCTTCTTTCTTCTCTTCCTTGGTCTTTGCCTTTGACTCTTCCATCAGCCTTTCCTTCTCTGCAAAGAGCTCTTCTTTTCCTGTGATTTTTATGATTGCAAACTTTTTTGTCTTGCTGAGGGGCCTGCACTCCTTTATGAGCACTTTGTCTCCTTTTTTTGCATTGATGCATGGCGAGTTGTGGACGCTTATTTTTGTCCTCTTCTTTTCATACCTCTCATATTTGGGGATGAACTTTATCCATGCCCACTCAACGCTGGCAGTCTTTTGGGGGCTGACTGAAACTACTACTCCCTCGAACTCCCTGCCCCTGGGCCTTGCATTGCCGTGGATTGGGCATTTTGCATCATTGCATTCTGTTTGTGATTTGATTGCCATTTGGGTCACCTTGATTTTATTCTGTCTTCCGGCGAAAGGCAGATTCCGCTTCCGTCGATTTCTGTTTTGCTTCCTTCCCTTGTTATTGTGAATTTGATTGTGCTTTTTGCAAGCTTTTTCCGCTTTTTTCCTTGCGTCAGGATTGTTATTGTATTTTTTGTCTCGTCGATGATTTTGCCTTTGAGCCCGTCAGCGCATTTGTTTTTTGAGGCGGTTATTTCCGCTTCATTCCCAATCAGCTCCTGCCTTTCCATTTCTTTTGTTGTTACCTGACCATTATGCTTTCCGGAGCAAAACCGCTTTCGATGAGCACTTCCTTGACTTTCAGCTTGTGGTTTCCCTGGAGTTCGATGTTTCCAGCCTTGTCTGTCCCGCCGCAGGCGAATTTTGACTTAAGCCTTTTCAGCAGCGACTTGGTGTCGATGTTCTTGTCATCAATCCCTTTGATGACGGTGTAAACCTTGCCGAATTTCTTTTTTTCGATGACAACTTCAATCTTTTGCGACTCTTTTGCTATGCTCTCGCAGACGCACAGGTCCTGTGGCAGCCCGCATTTTGGGCATATGTCACTCATTCCTTTTTTGCCTCCTTGTTTTTGGCGGGCTTTGCCGCCTTCTTCTCGGAAACGGGTGTTTCCTTAAGCAGGAATTTTATTTTGGCAATTGTCTTTTTCATATTTCTTATGTTGCCTGAATTTTTTGGCGTTGTGCCTGTTGCAACCTGGGCGCTTGTCTTTACCAGGTCCATTTTTGTCTGGCCCAGCTTTTCCTCAAGCTCATGCCTGGGCATTGCCTTTAATTCCTTGAATTTCATTTTTCATCCGCTTCTGCGTTTTCTGCAGGCTCTTCTTCCTTCTTCTTTTCAGCCTTTTTCTTTTTTGGGGCAGCCTTCTTTTTTGCAGGTTTCTTTTCAGCCTTTTGCTCTTCTGAACTGCCTCCTTCTCCTGCATGCTCGCTTTTTTCTTTTTGTTCTTTTGTAGCTTCAGCAGCTTTCAATTCTGCAGTCTGCTGCACTTCTTCTCCTGTTTTAAGTATGATTCTGTCTGGAAGCTCCAGGTCTGGAGGCATTATTTTGACCTGCACTCCGACTGTTCCTGACTTAAGCTGGGCATAGGTTGATGCCCTTCTTACACCCAGCGCTACATCGCCGCACTTTTTAAGGTAGCCCTGGTTGAATCTCCAGCTTTTTGCCCTTGCTCCAGGGATTTTTCCTGAAATAAGTATTTCGACGCCGAGTGCGCCTGCATTGAGGACATCGCTCATCATCTTGTGGCCTACTCCCTTGAACCTCTGTACTCCAAACCTTTCAAGTGTGGATGCAATCATCTCTGCAACTATCTGCGCATCGAGGAATATATTGTCTACCTCGCTTATCTCTATCTGAGGGTCTTCGAATTTGAATTTTTTCTTCAGGGTGGTTGTAAGCTTCTTTATGTTCTCCCCTTTTCTTCCTACGACAAGGCCTGGCCTTGATGCAAATATTATTATTTTTTCTCCAAGAGGAGTCCTCTGGACTTTTGTATGGCTGTGCCCTACATTCTTCAAGGTCTCTGAAATGTACTCCTGGACCTGGTACTCCTTAAGCTTTTCAGCTACAAATTTTCGTTCTATCATTGTTCAGCCTTCTCCTGGACTTTTTTTGATGATGGTGATTTTTCTGCTGCTTTGCCGGTTTTTTCAGCTGGCATTTTCTTTGCCTTTTTTTCTTCAGCCTTTGCCTGCATCTCTGTAAGGACAATTTCAACATTAGTCCTTTTTGCAATCCTTCTCCTTCTGCCGTACCTGAATGCTTTCGGCCCTGTCTGCGAGCATATGTGCCTTACTGCCAGCTCTGAGCTGTTAAGGCCCTTGAACTGGGCGTTGGCCTCTGCCGAGCCGAGCAGCTTGAGTATAAGCCTGCACGCCTTTTCAGGATAGCTTCCTGATGCCATCCTTCCGTGCTTGTGGCCTATTCCGTTTGTGAACCTTTTGAATGGTATTGCCTCTTTCTGGTTTATGGCGTCATTAAGGATCATTTTTGCCCTTGCAAGCTTTTTTCCCCTCAGTGCAGTGCATATCTCTATGCATTGTTTTGTCGAGACTGGGAGGGATAGGCCTACAGCTGCTGCATCCTTTTCGCCGACTGTTGTGCTATAGCTGTATTTGCTCATTTTTTTACCTTACCGACATGCTTGCGCTTGACCTTGTTGCGCCGATTCCTGGCGAGCTGTGCTTGACTCCCCTTCTTGTGAGCGAAAACTCCCCAAGATAGTGCCCTATCATTTCAGCCTCCACCCTGACAGGCACAAATTCCTTGCCTGAGTGGACTTTGATTACTGTGCCGACCATTTCCGGCAGTATTATCATGTTTCTGCAGTGAGTCTTAAGCTCTTTTTTTCCGCCTTTTATGTCTTCAAGCATTTTTTTCTGGGTTTCATTGAGGCCCCTTGCAAGCGACCTTCTCTGCCTTGCAGGAAGATATTCTGCAATCTGCTTGATGCTCATCTGCTGCAATTCCTCAATCTTTTTTCCCCTGTAAAAAAATTCTTTCTTTGCCATTCAGCTCACCTTTTTCTCCTTCCGGTCCTTCTTGCGGCAATTGCGCCGACCTTTGCTCCTGGTGATGCATGCCTTGAAACTGTATAAGGATAATTCTTCTTTGAGCTCTTTGAGCCGCCGTGCGGGTGGTCTACTGCGTTCATTGACTGTCCGCATACAATCGGCCAAAGCTTGTTCTTTGCCTTCATCTTATAGTAATGGACTCCTGCCTTGAGCATCGGCTTTTCAGTCCTTCCGCCGCCTGCAATTATTCCTATGCTTGCCCTGCAGTCATTCATGAACTCTTTCTGTTTTTTTGAAGGAAGCTCAACTGCAACTTTTCCTCCAGTTTTTGTAAGCACCCTTGCAAATGTTCCTGAAGCCCTGCAGAATTTTCCGCCGTCTCCTGGGCTGCTTTCAATATTATAAATAAGTGTTCCTTCGGGTATCTCGCTGAGGAGCATTGTGTTTCCTGCTTTTACCTCTGCGCCTTTTCCGGCAGTAACAGCATCTCCTACCTTCAGTCCTTCCGGAGCAACCATCAATATGCTTTCCCCGTCTTCGTAATCTACCTGTGCAAGTGGTGCGCTGTGCCCCCTGCATTTTATGAGGTCTATAATCTTTCCTGCAACAAGCGCTGATGAGGTTTCCTTCTTGTGCCCTGCATATCCCTTGTAGGTAAAGCTTGGCGCCCTGTATGTCGGGCCTCCCTTTCCTCTTGCCTGTGCTATTGTGTTTTTTCCCATTTTACATTAATCCCAAGTTGGTAGCAATGTCAATTGCAGGAGTCTCGCTTGAGAACCTGACATATGCCCTTTTTTCTCCAGTCATTGAAACAAAAGTCTTTACATTATCCACTTTTGCCTTGAACAGCTTTTCAACTGCAGCCTTGACTTCAGCCTTTGTTGCCCTTTTGTCCACAACAAAAACTATCTTGTTCTCTGCTTCCATAAGCCTTATTGACTTTTCAGTTGACAGTGGATGCTTTATTACGCTTTCTATTTCCATTTTAAGCAAAAAGGTTCTCCTTCTCCATGAGTTTTACTGCCTTGTCTGTGAATATTGTCATTCTTCCAGCATGCTTTCCTGTTGTGAGCAGCTCTGCATTGATTTCTTTTACAATCGCTACGTCAATTCCAGGTATTGCGCCGCATGCCTTTGAAAGAGGGCATCTTTCTGAAACTACTATTAAAGGGCCTGTCTTGTGCTTGTACCTTCTTCCTCTTGTTTTTCCCCTTCCAGCCCTTGTAGTCCTTTCAGCTGTCCTCTCAAGCTCTTCTTTCATGCCGACAGCTTCAAGCACTTTTCGTGCTTCGCCTGCCTTGCTGATTGCTTCAATTTTTGATTCGATTATGAATGGATACTCTTTTGGCAGCCTGTGCCCCCTCTCTGCAACTATTTCCCTTACAAGTGTTGCAGAAATTGCGCTTCTTATTGCCTTCCTGTTCTCCTTCTTGTTGATTTTCTTTTCCCAGCTCTTCTCTGCCTTTGGAGGGTGGGCTCTTCTTCCTCCAACTGTGCCTGGTGCGAATGCTCCAACCCAGTTGAACCTTGTCCCCCTCTTGGTAAGTATCTTTCTTGGCACTCTTGAAATTCCGTGCCCGTATGACGTCTTGTAATCGTGCCTTCTTCTTGAGAGCTTTGCAACAGCCCTTTTTCCAGCCTCAGGCTTTGCGCCGTATGGCTGCCTGTTGTTGGACTGTATTGCTTCTGCCACTTTCAGGATAAGGTCCAGCCTTATCTCTTCATGGAACTGCATTGGGAGCTTCATCTTTCCCATTTCCTTTTTTTCTGCTGAAAATATTTTTAGCTCCATTTTAATTACCTTATGCTCCCTGCTGCGAAGAGTTGCTCATATACTCTATTTTTGGCGCGTCTTTTGGCACGCTTGAGTTTGGCCTTATTGCAGCATTTATCCTGATAAGCCTTTTCTTTGGGCCGCCTACGCTGCCCTTGAGAAGAATGTATGAATTTTTCAGCTTTCCAAAGTGGAGCAGCCCTCCCTTTGGTGCAATGTCGCTTGGGCTTCCTATTTTTACAACCCACTTGTTGTACTCTGTCCTCTGGTGGTATCCCATCTGGCCTGCCTGGTGCGCCTTGAAGTTTACCTTTGCATATCCTTCAGGACCCAAGACTGCAGCCCTCCTGCTCTTCTCTGCCTTGTGGGATTTTAGGGCGACTCCATGCCTTTTTACAGGTCCCTGGTGGCCTTTTCCAATTGTGATAGAATGGGTGTCAACCAGGTTTCCCTCCTTGAAAACCTCTGTAACTATTATTTCCTTTCCAAGCTTGTCTTTTGCGAATGCCAGCTGCTCCTGCTTGCTTCCGCCGACTGCAACCTCAAATATTTCAGGCTTTTTCTTGCCTATTCCAGTCATCCTTGGCTGGGTGTACACCACAACTTTCATTGCCTCAAATTCTTCTGGCTTGATGTCTTCAATCTTTTTTGTTATCTTCTTTGGAAGTGTTATTGTCCTTGCCAGCTCTTTGTCAAGCTTTTCATTCATTACCTGAGAATAAGGATAAAGCCCGTAGGCATTTTTTTTGTAGAAGACTGCGGAGGCGATTTTTAATGGCGGGCATTCAATAATAGTTACTGGCATGACCATTTCCTTGCCTTTGTTTTTGGAATGAGGCCTGTTGTCGCTGACTATAAGGTGGGTCATTCCAGCCTTGTAGCCTGCAAAACCCATGAGCTTTGCCTCTTTTGAATGAGCCCATGCCCTGACCCTGGCTCTCTGTGAGCCTGCCCTTTTTCTTGGCCAGTACTGCAAGCTTGCGTCTCTTGGTCTTCTGGTATTTGCCATTTTTTATTTTCCTTGTTATGGTAAAAATAGCTGTACTTGTGCAAATTAATTGAATCGGCCTTTTGCGGGGCTTTTCGTTAGAAATACAGTTACAAACTGTACTGAAAAACTCCTTTTCAGGCTCGTTTGCTTGATTGTACAGTGTTTAAATGCCTGATCTAAACACGTTTTTTACCTCTGTCTGGGTGGAATTCCAACCTGTTTATAAAGCTTCCTGTTAACCCTGCTGAATGTATGTTAAATAGGTTAACATAAATGGTTTTTTTGAATTTTTGCTATTTTGTTAAATTGGTTAACAAAAATCATTTTTAAGAAATTTATTGTTAAATAGGTTAACACTATTCGCTGTCTTCGGATTTTTCTTTCTGCCTGTTTAGAAATCTTGCCTTTCTTATTGAATAGCTTACAGGATTCTTGACCTTTGCGCACAGGCCGTCAGGGCTGCAAACACCGAAGCCCTTGTAATAGCTGGTGTTGTCGCAGTTTGGCGGAAGGACCTTTTTTTTGTTCTGCTTGTGGTACCTAAGCTGGCCGACAAGGCTCACATCCCTTAACGGCTCTGGGTTTTTCTCATTCCATTCCTTAAGCAGCGCCTCTATCTTTTCATAGTCCCAGCCGAGATTTGTAAGGAAGTTTAGAAGCACAAAAACACTCCTCTTTTTTCCATCCTCAATTCCCTGCAATATTTTCTGGATGCACGGCGGGAAAAGCTCCTTCGGCACTGCCTGCTCAAAATGCATTTCTTCAATCTGCCTTCCAGGCTCATTCCCATTCCCAGCCTCATTCCCTGGGAATGAGTCTGCATAATGCTCGGATTTCAGCAGAAGGCCTTCTGCCTCGCCCTCCTGGGTTTTTGAGCAGTCAAGAAACCTTATTTTTTCAGCATCAACATTTTCAGGCATTGCCATTTTTTTCTCAAACTGCATAATTTTTTCAGGCTCTATTGGGATGGATACAAGCCCTGATTTTTCATGAAGTGAGAATGGCATCCTGTAAAGGTGCCTTGAGGATATAAGGACAGTGTCAACCTCTACTATTGAAGATGGGATAAACCTTGTTTCATAGCTGTCTGAGCCGCACCTGCAAAGTGAGAGTTTGCGGTCAAACCTTTCCATGATTGAGCCGCATTTTGCGCATTTTTTTATTCTTTCTTCAGGCAGGCCTTCCTCTGCTGCTCCGCACCTTGCGCACAGAAACTGGACAGCCTTCTGCTGTTCAGGAATTTTTACCTGCGCTCCGCACTGGGTGCAGAACCTTTTTGTAACATCCTCAAATGATTTTCCAGTTACTTCAGCAATTTTCTTCAGAGGAATGCGTATGTTAACATCCCCAAATTCAACAATTGAGTTTTCCATTACCCTTGTGTAATTTTTGCTTATGTAATCTATTAGGTATGCTGCAATTTTCCTCGGGCCCTCGGGAAAAAGTGAGTGTACATCTTTGCCTCTCACCTTTTTGGGCATTGCCTCAAAAGGCACAGCAATGTGGAATCCCTTGTTTCCTGAAAACTTTGAAGTGATAGAAGTTATTCCATGGTCTTTAAGCGCCCTTATAAGAAGGTGTGCAATCACCTTTGAAATAGTCCAGTTTGGGCAGTCTATGTCAAGCACAAGGTCCCATCCGGTCCTTAGCTCTTCGAGCTCTGATTTTTTAAGGCTCGTGCTTATCTGAAGAGGGTTTTTCCATCTTTCCTCGCTGCAGTGGAATGATGTTGCACCCTGCTTTGCAAACTCAAGTATGTCCGAGGGGTATTTCAGGGTGTCAGGCCTTTTGCCAAACCCTTTTTCCCCAAACTTTACAGCAATCTCCCTGCCGCTTGCAGCAGCAACCATTGCTTCCTGTACATCCTTGCGCTTGTAATGCTTAAGAACAGTGCTTAAATCAATCATTTTACCCCCATTTTTTGTAAATATTATTATAGTTTATATTTATTTGTATTGGCATGGAAACAATGGAAGAGCTGCAGTCTTTGCTTGAAATGCTTGAAAAGATGGCAAAAAGTGAGGCTTTGGTTGTTGTTGAGGGCAAGAAGGACAAGGCTGCGCTGGCAGAGTTTGGGATTGTGCGGGTAAAATCAATTGCAAAGCGTGCCTTGTACAAAGTGGTTGAGGAAATTGCTCTGTCAGACAGAAAAGCAATAATCCTTACAGACCTTGACAAAGAAGGCAAAAGGCTGTTTAAGATTCTTAATTCTGACCTCTGCCAGATGGGTGTATATGTTGATAAGAAGCCAAGGGAGTTTTTGTTTAAGAATACAAAGCTTAGGCAGATTGAGGGCATTGCATCCTATGTTGGAAATCTCCGGAAAAAAGTGAGTACACAAAAAGGGTAGCGGCCTGCATTTAAGCTGTTTCTATTTTCGGTTACATTTTTATAGTACTTAATGATATGACTCATCATGACAATGATAGGAAACTGGTTCAAAACATTGGTTCTTCTTTCAGTCCTTACAGCGCTTATGCTCTGGGCTGGGGAAGCGCTCGGCGGAAAAGAAGGGTTTTACTTTGCACTTGCAATTGTTATCCTTATGAATTTCTTTTCATACTGGTTTTCAGACAGGCTTGTGCTTGCAATGTACAGGGCAAAGCAGGTTTCCAGCAAGCAGGAGCCTGAGCTGTTCAGCATTGTAAAGGAGGTTGCAGAAAAGGCAGGCCTTCCAATGCCCAAGGTTTACATTGTTCCTTCTGAAAGCCCAAATGCATTTGCTACAGGCAGGAGCCCCAAGCATTCAGCAGTTGCATGCACAAAGGGGATAATGGCGCTTCTCGACAAAAGGGAGCTCAAGGGTGTAATTGCACACGAGCTAAGCCACATAAAAAACAGGGATACTCTAATACAGGTTGTTGCAGCAACAATTGCAGGAGTGATTTCATATCTTGCTTTCTTTGCAAGGTTTGCTGCAATCTTTGGGGGAGGAAGGGACAGGGACAATAATGCGCTCGAGCTTCTTGCTCTTGCAATCATAACACCTATTATTGCTGCGCTTCTTCAGATGGCAATCTCAAGGTCCAGGGAGTATCTTGCTGATGCGTCTGCTGCAAAAATCCTTATGGACTCAAGGGGGCTTGCATCTGCGCTTGAAAAGCTGGATTCAGGAATAAAGGCAAGGCCGCTGAATTTCGGGAGCCCATCAACCTCCAATATATTTATTGCAAACCCTTTTAGGGCTCATGGGCTTACGTCGCTGTTCAGCACCCATCCTCCAATTGAAGAAAGAATAAAAAAATTAATGGGCATGGACTTTTAGTTTTTACTTTTAGCTTTTTGGAGTCTTTATCCTTTTTATCTTTTTCAGAACTCTATTTTAACGTCTTTTGTCTCTTCTGCTGCAGGCCTGTAAAGCTCTTTCTTGATGTAGCCCATTATCCTTGCGACTACCACATCAGGTATTGACTGCACTCTTATGTTGAACACATTGACGCTGTCGTTGTAGAACTCTCTCCTGTCTGCAAGCTCGTTTTCAAGGCCTGAAATCCTGCTCTGAAGGTGCTGGAAGCTTGCATCAGCCTGAAGCTTTGGATAGTTTTCTGCAACTGCAAATATTGTCTTGAGCGCTGCAGTTATCTGGTTGTCAAGCTTTGCCTTCTCATGGATGTTTTTTGCCTTCATTATTGCTGTTCTTGCCTGGGTTATTTCTGTAAGCACGCTCTTCTCATACTTCATGTATCCTTTTACTGTGCTTAGCAGCTTTGGCAGCTCGTCATGCCTCTGCTTGAGAAGGACGCTTATGTTTGCCCATGCCTTCTCTATGTTGTTCTTCAGCATTATCAGGCTGTTGAAAATTGAAATGAAATAGCCCAGTATGCCGACTGCAATAACTCCTATTATTATTCCGGCTATAAGCATTGTTGCCATTTTTCCCTCCTGTTTTTCTTTTTTTGTTGCCTCTACAGGCTTAGCAGTGCAATCATCACTGAAATGCATATCACCATCAGGGAAGCGCCTCCTGCAATTCCTGCAATCGCCTTTGCGTGCAGGTTGAATGCAAGCTCATGCTCCTTATGGGCTGAAATTATCATTATCCTGTCAATGCCCTTTTTAATTATTATGTTCTCTGCGCTGCTTTTTGCTGTCCCGCTTTCAACATAAGGATTTTTGGAAGCTTCGCCAAGGATGTAAAGCTCCATGTTTGGAGTTATGACCCATTCCCTATATCTCATTGTGTAGTTTGCGCCGAAAATCCTGTCCTCAAACCTTATCTTGTTTTTTGCCAGGAATTTTGCGACTGCAGGCTCAGGGTCTTTTCCCCATTTTGACTCGCGGTCATAGCTGGCATTGACTTTTAATTCTGCAAATTTTGGGTCGACAAGGACTTTTCCTGTGCTGTCCTCGACAAAGAATGGCTCAGGGCTGTACTCCTGCCTTACAGGAACCCAGTGGCTTGACTTGCCTGAGCTGACAAGCTTTTCAACAAGATACTTGTAATAAACGCAGTCTCTTCCTGTCAGCGGGCTTTTCCTTATTTCTGCAACAGCCGGCTTTGCTTTTCCTTTTATTTCAACAAGGCCCATTGCAGCAGACCTTATTTTTGAAGTAGGCAGATTTTCTATCAGCTTTTTCCTGTTGAGCCAGAAAAATCCCTTGTAGAAAAGGTATGCTCCTGCACCAATGCCCATAAAGTCTATTGCAAAAACTTTTAAAATATTTTCGATAGCCATTCCATCATTTTCCTGCAAGGTTTAGTTTATATTCTTTGCTGTGCTGTTAATCAAAACATTTAAATCCATCTGCCCCTATTCTCAATCATGTTTGGGCTAACTCATTTGCTGGCAGGACTAGTTATAGGCAAGCTGACTAATAATTATGCATTGGCTGTATCAGTTTCCCTTGCAATAGATGCAGACCACATTATTGTTCTTTTTAAGGAAGGTGCATACAAGAGCTGGAAAAGGTTTTCATCATTTATTTTTGATGAAACAGACCCTTTTGGGAGCCCTAGAACGTTTTTTCATACAGTTTATTCAGGTGTTTTTGCTTCGGCAATTGCGTTTGCAGTAAGCCCGCATGCAGGTTTAGTTGTTGGGTTAAGCTATGCTGCGCATCTTGCAATGGACATGCTGGATAATTCTGATTTTAGGCCTTTTTACCCTTATGGGCCGAGCATTAGGGGCCCGGTAAAATACTTTTCAAGGCAGGAGCTTGCTTTGGATATTGCACTGTTTGCAGTATTTTTTATAATTTAGTTTTATCACTTAGAACTATTCATACTCTTTGCTTACAACATTCTTTATGCTTCCTGCAATCTTCTCGCCGACTTTGTCGACTTTTTTCAGCTCTTCCTCTGTTGCATTGACAACTCCTGAAACGCTCCCAAAGCTGCGCAGAAGCTCCTTTGCAAGATTTGGGCCTACGCTTGGAAGCGATGAAACAATATATTCCTGCTGCTCCCTTGTGCTTAGCGGCTTTCTTGATGCGTGCATGTTGAATCCTGGAGAATTTTCTTCCTGCTCCCTCTTTGCCATTGCAGCAATCATTGCAGCAGTTTCCCTATGGTTTTTTGTGTAGATTATCGGAATTCCGTAGCTTACAGCAATTGCTGCAATCATCCCCCTTATTGCATTGGGGTGGACTTTTCTTACTTCATAAATATCCTCTGTTCCCTCAACAATTACAACAGGCCTTTCATAGTTTCTTTTAAGCTCCTTTAACTGCATAAGCAGCCTTCCGTCAACTATTGAGTTTACAAAGTCTGCAGCTGTCTTGTACTCGATGCCTGCCCTGCTGCTTAGTATATAATCGCCAACTTCAAGCTTTTCAAGCTTTATTGAAGCGCCCATTTCCATAAGCTCTTTTACAATGCCCCCTGCCTTTTCCCTGTAGTCTGCATAGACTGTTATTTTCTGCTGGGGCTGGGAGCTGTACTCCTCAAGCTTTTTTTGTGCATTTGATTTCAGCTCAAGCTTCAGGCTTTCCTTGAGCTCCTTCATGCTTTTGTGCATTCTCTTTTCCTTGTAGAATGCGCTCCACCTGTAGCCTACATCCCTGGTGTTTTCTGCCATGAGGATGATAACCCTTCCTTTTTCCTGCCTTCCGGTTCTTCCCCTTCTTTGGATGTGCCTTATGGCTGAAGGAATGGGCTCATAGAAAACAACAAGGTCCACCTTGGGTATGTCAAGGCCCTCTTCTGCAACTGAAGTTGCAATCAGCACATTGAACATTCCATCCTTAAAAAGATGGAGCATTTCTATCTGCTGCTTCTGGCTCAGCCCTGTTGTCCCTTTTTTTGCCTGGCCTACAAATATTTCTGAAAGGACTTTGTCTGCATCAAGGAACTCCTTTATTTTTGTGGCAGAATCCCTGAACTGCGTAAAAATTATTATTTTTGCCTTTTTGTCTTTTTCAATTTCAGACTTCACTATGTTCTGGATTTCTGCAAGCTTGGGGTGCTCAATGCCCTTCTCGATTACAGAGTCTGTTTTTATGATTGCAGACTTGAAGTTTGCATCCCTGACAAGATTTTGGACTGCCTTGGTCTTTGTTGTCATTGAGTCTGATATCAGCCTGTCAAAATACTTTTTCAGCGCTCCTATGCCCTGTGTTTCTATAAGCTCGATTGCGTGCTGGACCTTTATTGCTTCTGCTGCAAGCGAGATTGACTTCAAGGTTTCAAAGTCTTTTTCACCATTTGCAAGCTTTGCCTGCAGCTGGCCCTGGAGCATTAAAAGCTCCCTTTTTCCAAAATTTGCAAGAGCTGCAGTGTTTACAATGCCGTAATTCTTTATTTCAGCCAGCTTTGACCTGAAGCTTGCCTCAAGGTATTTCTTTACCTCAATAAACTCTTCAGGAAGGATTACCTTGACCCATTTTGTGTCCATCTCCTGGATGTAAGGCTGCACGTCAGGGTCTTCGTCGCTTCTCACTTCAACATCTTCAATGAACAGGTTTGTGCATACCTCCCTTATTTTTTCAAGGTCAGAGCCGGGTGATGCTGTCAGTGCAAGTATCCGTGGGTATTTTGCATTCTTAGAGTACTGTTTTGCAATAAAGACATAGGAATAATCGCCCACTGCCCTGTGCGCCTCATCAAACACCATGCAGCTTACATTATCAAGGGGTATTCTTCCTGAAATTATGTCATTCTCCAATCCTTGGGGTGTTGAGAAAACTACTTTTGCATTTTCCCACATCTGCTGCCTTTTTTCAGGGCTTATCATTCCTGTAAAAACTGCAAGCTCATCCTCGCTTATCTCAAAATGCTGCCTGAATGTTTCCAGGTGCTGTTCAACAAGCGGCTTTGTCGGAGCAAGAAAAAGCATTTTTGAGTTCGGGTATTGCTTGAACCTCTGGCTTGCAAGCATCAATGCAACCATTGTTTTTCCCATTCCTGTGGGAAGGACTACAAGGCAGTTGGATGTTGCACAGGTTGACAGTATTGTTTCCTGGTACAGCCTTGGCTTTATGTTTTTTATCACGTACCGTTGTATTTTTTGGGGGCTATTAAAGTTTTCTGTGCATAAGGTTGCTGCTTCTATCATCGTAATTCTTTCGGCAGAATCAGCTTATAAGCTTCACACGGAAAAGTCCAGTGCCTAGTGCTGCAATTAAATCATAGCCCCATAAGGATTACTGCAGCAACAGAGCCTGCAATTCCAATCCATCTCTTTGTATTCATCTTTTCTTTATAGATAAATATGGAAAGAACAACTGCAATTGCAAAAGACAGGCTGTTGATTGATACTACAAGGGATAAGGGGCCTGCAGCATAAGCCATTAGTATTGCATAAAACCCGATAAAATTAAGGATGCCTATAAACAAGCCGATGATAATTGCATTTTTATGATTTGGATTTTCTTTTTCAGTCTGCATTTTCTTTGCGAGCATCAGGGAGAACACTGTATTGTAAATGTATGAGACTGCAATAAACCCGAATGGGTTGACTTTTGCTGTGGCAAACTTTACAACAATGGTTGTTGCAGCGCTTGCAGCAAGCGCAATTATTGCAAGCATTATTCCCAGCCTGTAGTTTTTCTCCTGAACCCTTTCTTTTTTGCTGGGGCTGGAAAGAAAGATTACAACTGCAATCGCAAGCAGGATTCCTGCTGCCTGCGCATATGACATTGAGTCCTTGAAGTAAATAACTGAGAAAATTACAACTATCAGCGTGCTCATCCTTATAACTGGGAGTGCTATACTTGCAGAAATGTGCTTCAGGCATTCTATCCTTGTTATTGTTGAAGCAAAAAACGTGACTGCATTGAAAAATGAGAATAAAATAAGTGCATTCCAGCTTAGGACATCCTCGCCCAATGCAAGCAGGGCTATAATGCTGAACACAGCTACTGACGCCATAAATGAGAATGAAACCCATGCAGAATTGCATTTTTTCTCTGCAGCAACCTTAAACAGGAAATTCTGGATTCCGTAGCAGAACAAGGCAATCACTGCAAGAGCATACCATCCAATCATTTGTTTCAGAAAATTAGGCTAGTTTATAAATTATTCTGGCAGCTGCAATGCCTGCAGTGCTAATAGTCATGGCCAGGGCAGAGCGTTTTGAACCTGTAGTTTACAAGCTTCATCAGCGAGTTTGGCATCTCTTTCGGAGATGATGTTGGAAGGTCTGTCCTTCCTGTCTGCCTTCCAAAAAACAGGGTGTCGCCTGAAAAGAGAATCTGCTTTTCTTCAAGATAAATGCATATGCTTCCTTTTGTATGGCCTGGAGTTTTTATAATCTTGACTCCTTTTATGCCAAGATTTTCTGCAGGCTTCAGCTCTGCATTCCTGAATTTCTCTGCAATGCTCTTGTCAAGCACAGCTTTTTCAGGGTCTTTTCTGAATGCATCAATCTCTTCCTGGGATGCAAAGAATTCTGCATTAGGAAAAAGGTCAAAGTTGCCTATGTGGTCATAATGAAGATGGGTAAAAATAACCTTCTTTACAAGCCTGGGCTCAATTATATTTTCTATAAATCTTGCCTCGCGCCTCATGCTCCTGTCTCCTGCGTCAATCACAACAGGCTCTTCAAGAAGAAGCAGATACATGTTGCTTCCTGCGCTTATCTTCCAGATGCCTTTTTCAATATTCTGAGCTATGAATGATTTTTCTGTCATGCAAATAATAGCTGGCAATGAGCCCAAGGGCAAAAAGAAGCACAACAACGCGCCTGTCTCCGTAAAACGAGCCGAGAACAAGCCCTATCAGCGCGCCTATTGTTATCATTGCTACAGGCGCTTTTATTGACTTTTTGAACCTGTAATTCCACCTGCCGAATGCCATTCCAAAAAGAAGGGTTATTGCATAAAGTATTACTGCAGAGCCTGAAGTTGTTGCAGTAATAAACGCAATTATCAGTATCAGCAGTGAAACTGCCTCTGCCCAGTTGTCGACAAAGTCAAATTTCTTCAGGATATTTGCAAGCCATTCAACAATTGCGGATTTGCCCATCACCATTTCCTCTCAAATTTTATGTAAAATCCAAGCCATACTGCAACTCCTATTATCAGTGCAAGGATGTAAGAGTAAACTCCTATGCTCAAAAGCAAAAGGTATCCGCCTATCGCCCCAAATACAAATGCATATGCGAGCCTTGAATAGAACAAAAGCCTGCTTCCATCAAGAGGCGGAATTGGTATAAGGTTTACAAGTGCAAAAATCCAGCTGAAAATGAAGAATTTATGCACAAAAACGCTGTCCATCGGAATAAGGTGTAGATTTACCTGAATGAATTTTACAAATGTTGCAGCTATAATATTTGCAAGAGGCCCCATCATTGCAATAATCCCGAATGACTTTACGTTCGGGCCATACCTGAAATGACCTATCCTGTGGAAAGCCATATGGTGTATCCACATGCCTGTTGCTGCAAAAAATGTAACTGTTCCCCTTGTGAGAAAGCAGAGTATCAGTGCAGCCATAAGACCATACCACCATATCTTTACTTCTGTCCTGAAGCCTATCTTGATTGCAGCAAGCCTTTGGCCAGCCTCATGTATGAACACTGCAAGCGCAACAATAATAACTGCCCTGAAAAAGTTTGCAAGCCCTGCAACAACATCAAATGTGTCTTTACCCCATTCCCTGAATGAGAATATGAACGCAAATACAAGTATTACTATAGCCAGGGATTTAAGCTCATTCCTGCTGAACCAGAAATACCTCCTTACAGTGTCAATATAGCTCCTTCCGCCCATAAATCTTGGTTTTGTCGCTTTATGTTTAAATATCTTTCTTTGGCTTTCAGCTTATTGCAAATGTGTAGCTTACTGCCGGCTTTTTCAGCTCTTCCCTGAATATTCCAAGAATTTCCTTTTCATGGCCTGCACCCACAACTGCAAGCACTTTTGCATCAGGGTTTCTCCTGCAGTACTTTGCAAGATTTTTTGCCATTACAGAATTTCTTTCTGTAACAAGCACTTTATAGATATTAGGATACCTGACCTTCACTTTTGAGACAAGCAGCTTTATCATTTTTTCGCTCGGCACTTTTCTCAAGTCAAATCCCTTTATTTTTTTTCTAAGCACAAATGAGCTGAATGCATCAGCAAGAAAGTGCCACTTTTCCTTCCAGGTTATGCTTTTTGATATTCGCTGGAGCGTTATTGAGATGTCCTGGTCTATGAGAAGAATGTTAATCCCCCTGCTTTTTGCAGTTTCATAAGCCTTTTTCATTTCAGCTCCAGGGCTTACTCCAACACTTTCCCCAAGTTTTTTTTCAGCCCATGCGCCTATCATGCTGAAAATATATCCTTTCAGCCCGACCATCCTTATGTCCCTAAGCCGGGGTTTTGGCTTTTCTTTTGCAAGCAGGGAGTGCAGCCTGCCAGGGTCAAGCTCAAGCGCAACTGCAGAAGGATTTTCTTTTTCTATTGCATTCTCAACTTCAATAATGCTCTGCCTTGCAATGTGCGAAGTGCCGAGCAGGATGAGGTTTTTATGCTTCATTTTTTTACCAGTTCCTCTTCACGATTTTTTCAAGCCCTGCCTTTATTTCAGAGCCTTCTTTTGTCTGGTCAAGGCCTTTCATGTTTGTAATTATGTATAAGCCTTGGTAAATATGGTCTGGCCTTGAATTGTCAACCTCAAAAAGCGCAAGGTTTTCCTTTTTTCCAATCCTTACAAAATACCTTTCTGATTTTAATTCTTTTTCATACCTTATTATGTCTTCCATCACATTGGTTATTGTTTTTGCTGAAGGCAGGACTTTTAGGGAGTCAATTCCTTCTTCACTGCATTTTTCCCAGGCGTCATGGCCTACTACTAAATCATAGGGCATTCCATTGAGAATTAGTGCATCCTTTTTTACGAAAATAAACCCTCCGCTTGCCTTGCTCAAGTCTGTCATGTCATTAAAAACTATTATTGTATTATACTTGGATTCAATGTCAGGATATCTTTTTATGCCAAGCAGGCCTGAAGGGCTGACCTTCACTATGCTTCTTGTCTTTTTTGCGCTCTCTTCTGCCTTGAACTCAGCTTCCTTAGCTTCGTTTGCGCTGAATCTTTTGTAGCTTTTTTTCATTTTCTCACCTAGCTTGATAAATGCAGGCTCTTTATAAAGTTTGACAGTCAGGCATATCAAAAAGTTTAAATACTCTCATTCTTTTTTTAGTTTTACACTCGAAAGGAGGGGATTTCATGCTAAAGATGAAGAAGATATCGGAAACATACGATATGAAGGTCTTTACTGATACAGGCGACTATTTTGGGGATATTGAGGAGTCAATCCTGACCCAGACAAAGGTTTTCGGCTGGAGGGTAAGGGCTACAAAGAACTCGTTTTTGAACAAGGTTTTGGGCTCTGCAAAAGGTGTAATAGTGCCTCATCAGCTTGTAAAGAGCATAGGCGATATTATGATAATTTCAAAGGCTGCAGTGCCTTCCTACTCTTCAGAAGAGGAGTCTGACGAGTAATTTTTTGATTTTGATATGGCATTTTCACTTAACGAGGTTTTCTTAAGCGTTTTTGCTTCTTGGTTTATTTCGCAGGCTGTGCTTAAGACTCTGGTTCGCAGCATCAAGATAAGGAGATTTTGCCTTCATGCTTTTTTTTCTGCAGGAGGTATGCCAAGCTCGCACACTGCGCTTGTTTGCGCAATATCCACTGCAATCGGCCTTAACCAGGGTTTTTTATCTCCGCTTTTTGCAGTCTGCCTTGCATTTTCAGGCATTGTTGTCCATGATGTAATGCTTAGGAAGAAGATGATTCAGGGATTTCTTTCGCTTGTTTCAGAGCAAAAGACAGAAAGGAAAGTTCTTGAGAATCTTGAGCACAGCTTCCTGGAAGTTTTAGTCGGCGCTGCAGTTGGAATAGGGACAGTGCTTGCCTTCTTTTTCTTTTAGCACGAATCAACTGTTTCAAACATTGAGAGCAGCCCTTTTTTGAGCGCCCTCTTTTCTGTAATCCTGTTGTGGGTTGCTGGAAAAAGAACCCATTTCTTTTCAGTCTGCGAATCGGGGTTTGCAAATATGATGCACAGCTTGGGCATTGCTGCAAGCCTGCCCCAGTTTTCTATGACCTTGTCCAGGTTCTGTTTTCTGTTAAGGACTGCAACTGTTGCATCAAGGCTTCCTGCCATGCTTATAATCTGCTCAATGTCTGTTATGTCTGGAATCGCAAGATAATGCTTTACTCCGTCCTTCCTTTTTGCAGTAAAGGCCCATCCGCCTGAGTTTTCCTCTATCTCAATGATTGATTTCGTAATCAGGTCCTTGTTCTTTATGAAGTTCAGGAGCCATTCCTTAAGCTCTTCTTCCTCATTTTTCATGCACTAATCTGGATTGCCGGAGTTTAAAAATTTAACTAAGAAATCGGTTAGTTCATGAATATTCTTGTAATTCTGCTTTTTCCGAACTCCTTTATCAAGAGAAGAGGAGAGATTCCTATCTTTTTTAGTGTAATGTCTTTCCAGATGTCATAGTATTCAAGCCCTGTTTTTTTCCGGATGCTTTCAAAAGTGTGGGCATTTCCTGAATATGCAATTCTCCCAAATTCAATGCATTCAGGTATCCTGAAAAAAGGGTGGTCAATATGCTCAAGGCTTTTCAGGATTGGGAATTTTTTGAGTGTGTTTTTCACCCGACCTATATACTCTTTTGCGACATCTGCAAAGTGAGTGTTTCCTGCAAAAACCTCGTGCGTGCTTTCGCAGAATGCGTCTATCTTGTCTGCATATGACACAATATGCGCTTCAGGACAGTCTTTTTCTATGGAATTAAAAAGCAGATGCTTGTATTCTCCGTTCAGCCCCCATGCAGTGCAAAGGCATTCAGCTGCGCTGTACTCGTTTTCCTTCATCCTGCAAGCTTCGTCTTCAGGCATTGTTTCCTTTCTGGATGTTGGAATATCTCCTGTTATGGTTTCAAGGTCGTCATGCACAAGCGCGATAAGCCTAGCTTTTTCAGAATCAATTTTTCCTTCAAGAATTGTTCCTGCGCTTTGAATAATCTCTTCGGCAAGCGCGCATACCCTTTGAGAATGTATAAGAAGGTTTGTCCTGTACATCATAACAGGGTAGCCTTCTTTAAAGCGCTCAACTCCTGCAAGGCAGCTCTTCCTTCTGCCAGAATCAAGCATTCCGCTGTAAAGCATTTATCCCACTCAAGAATTAGTCGTTTTCAACCCTTGGTGCAAGTATGAATGCAAGAAGGAGCTTGTCTACAACTTTGTATTCCAGCTTCAGAGGGTAGTCCTTGCTGAAGTTTATCATCACTTCGTCTGCAAGCTTGCCTCCTGCCATCATCTTCTTGAGGTATTCTATGCTGTACTTTGCCTTTACCTTGTCCTGCGTTTCTGCTGTTATCTTTGTGTCTTCGTCTGCCCTTATCTCTATGCTTGCCTTGGAAAGGTCGCCTTCTGCAGCAATAGTCATCTTTTCCTTGTCTGCAAGGAATGTAACGCTTTCTGCAACAATGTCAGCATCCTCTATCGCCTCATTAAGAATTGAGGATTGTGTTTTAATGTTGACTGGGAATACAAGCTCTGGTATCTTCTGCTCCCTTTCGTCAAGCTCTATTATTGGTATGTTGAATGTCCTTGCTGTCTTTGACTTAAGCTTTATCTGAAGCTTGTTGTCAGGCGTAAGCTCAAGTGTCAGCATGTCGCTGGGCTTTGCCCTCCTTAGAATCTGCTTCAAGTTGTTCAGGTTTATTGCAATTTCAGTGTCTGCCTTGACATCATATTCTGTAAAGCAACTTGACAAAAGCTTGAATATGACCATCGCAACGTTTGCAGGGTCCATTGCCACAAGCTCGATTGAGTCCTGCGTTATCTTGAACCTTGCTTCGTTTACAAGCTCTGAAATGATTGAAATGCTGTCCTTAAGATAGCTCGGCTCTGCAAGTGTTAGTTTCATGATTTATAACCCCCTCTCCTTATATTTTTAGGAAGCTCAATTCCTTTATATATTTTTTTATTTTAGCCTTAAATGCTGCTTGTTCCTTAGCGGGAACAAATTCTTTTCAAGCTTGTATCCCATTTCCTGGCACAGCTCAACCATTCCGTCAGTGCCTTCTTTTTCTGCGTGTGCAGGAAGGATATTCTGCGGCTTTGTCAGGTTTATGAAGTCCCTAAGGTCTTCCCTTGCAGCATGCCCGCTTACATGGATGTTTGAGAAAATCCTAACCCCCATTTTTTTGAGCCTTGACTCAACTTCGCTCCTCTGCTCCTGGTTTATTGGAGTGGGAATGACTGATGATGAGAATATCACATGGTCTTCAGGCTTTAGCTTGAGCTTAAATACTCCCCTTAATATTTTTGAGAGCGTTGCCTTTGGCTCTCCCTGATGGCCTGTAACCACAAGCAGGTATTTGTGCGAGCCCCTTGCCTGTATCTGCTGGAGCTTCTGCTTTACTTGGTTTCCATAGCTTGCTATCTCAATATCTTTTGAAAAATTGATTATCTGCGCCTCTTCGCCTGCCTCAACATACTTTTTCAGCGACCTTCCCAAGAAGACAACCTTCCTGTTCATCAGCTTTCCGAATTCTATTATTGACTTGAGCCTTGCAAGGTGCGATGAGAATGTTGTTACAATCACAGTTTTTCCTTCAGAGTTTACATTGAGCATGACATCCCTAAGCATTTCCCTTGCAACGCTTTCTGAAGGTGTTTTGCATGCAGCTCCGCCGTAAAGCGAGTCTACTATAAGCGCAATAATTCCCTCTTCTCCAAGCCTTTTTAGCGCCTCATAGTTGGGCTTTTTGCCGAGAATAGGGTTGTTGTCAAACTTGAAATCATTTGCATAAAGTATTATCCCGTATTTGGTGTGCAGTGCAAGCATTGCAACCTGCGGAGTTGAATGGGTGATATTCACAAATTCTACTTTTAGGTTGTCAGAAATCCTGATTGTTGAGTTTGGGCTTACTTCCTTTATTGTGTTTGGAATTCTTATCTTGTCGTCTTTTAGTATCGCCCTTATGACTGCTGCAGTAAACGGAGTTGCTATTATTGGAGCTTTGTAGTTCTTTGAAAGATGAGGTATTGCGCCTATGTGGTCAAGGTGTGCATGTGAGGGTATTATCGCCTTTACCTGGCTTCTCATGCTGTAAAGCACGTCATCATCAGGTATGGCATTTGCCCTTTTCAGCTCTTCTGTGCTTGCCACATGCATGTCATCTCCTTCATCCTCTGTGAGCTTGATGTAGTTTGGCAGGTGGATTCCCATGTCAAAGATGACTATCTCATCGTCAACCTTGACTGCGGTCATGTTCTTTCCGACTTCCCTGTATCCGCCGATAGGATAAATTTCAATTCCCATAATCCTTTTCCCGCACACTTACTATAAAAACCTTGCTGTATCTGCAATTGCAGGATTAATTCAAGCATTGCTTCAAAAATAATTATTGCCTTGCTTAAGGCCAAAACTCAAACCTTATTTTTGTGCGAGTTCGTCGCGAGGGGATGCTCCCTACGGGAGCGCAGAACTATTAGAAACAACAGAGCGAGTTTTGGAGCAAGGCAAATATTGCTTGCTTAAGGCCAAAACTCAATTCACATGGAAAGTGAGCATTGCCACGCTCCGTGCCAATTATTGAAACTCTTCTTTGCAAGAGTCACCTTTTGAGCAATGTCCAGAATGCGTACTGCGCTTGGCGGCAATGCACACAATTGCGTTTCAGTTAATGCGCTTGGCAGCAGCATGGCTTAGTCTTAGAATAAAATATGCGGGGAGGAGGATTCGAACCCCCGTAGGCACTAAGCCAGTAGATGACTTACACCGGATCTTCATAGCACTCGTGCGAGCACTCTGCTTCCGAAATGCCTTGAGTCTACCCCGTTTGGCCGCTCCGGCATCCCCGCATAAGAAAAAGGATAGCTGACTGCTTTAAATAACTTACTCAATGCTTCGCAGCCGTTCTTCAACCTTTGCAAGCTCGTCTTCAAGCTCTGCCAGCCTTGTCTTTTCAGAGGCAATCCTTGGCATTCTTTGCGGCTCTTCAGCATATTCCTGCCTTCTTTCTGGCGCCCTTGCTGGAGCCTTGGGCATTAGCTCTCCAAGCCTTTTTTCAAGAATCTTGATTTCCTTTGCAGTGTTCCTAAGCTGCTTAATGACATTCTCCTTTTCTTCCCTTATTATCTTTATCCTCTCATGGCTTTTGAGGCACTTGATTATTGATTTTGAGGAATTAAGGAGGTCTTTCCTAATGTCAACAGGGTCGACAACTCCTACATACAACGGCTCTTCTTCTTTCATTCTACATCTCTGGCTCTGTCAAAAGCCTATCAACAACTCCTACTCTTTCTTCTATGTGGCCGAGCTCTGCATTTATGCTGTCTATCTCTGCGTCTTCCCTATTCTTCAGGTCTGACACAGCCTTGAGGAAATACCTTGCCTCATTGAGCTTTGACCTCATAAGGTTCAGGACGTTTTTAACTTCATTGTACTCATCAAGCTTTACAAACACAACCATGTCTTTTTTTCCGTTCACTTTTTTCACTCCCCCTTGAATATAATAGTGTCTATGTGGTTGATTTTCCTTTCAGTGTCTTCCAGGCTTTTTCTCCACTTCTCAAATTCAGCTTCTTCTTCGAGCTTCAGGTCTGCCATCCTCTTGATTGAGTCATCAATTGCCTTTATGCTCTTCCTGGCATCTTCTGCTTCGGCCATAAGCCCGTGGAAGCTTGTAATCTTCATGAATTTAGGGCCTTTTGGCTCATTGTACACAGGCTCCTCTTCAGCATCCATTTCCGGCATGCTTTCTTCAGGCAAATTCTCGCTTTCAGGAAGCGCTGGAAACTCAGGCATTTTTTCAGTGCCAAAAGGGTTTGCACCCTGCTTTTCCTGGCTCAGCCTTCTCGGCTTTAGCTCTGGAAGGTCTGGAATGTCCATGCCTTCAGAAGGCATCTCAAAATTACCCATTTCTCCGCCTGGTGGTGGAGGCAAATCCATTGATCCCTGTGTTTTTTTCTTGAAAAATAGTCCCATTTAAATTCCCCCTTGATAAAAATGTAGGAAAAACACTTATAAACTTTGTTTAGCATTCTGCAATAGTGACAAAATAGATTCTGCATCAGCACCAATGCAAAATAACAATCCTGCTACAATAATGATTATATTTAAGATAGCTTCCCTTTTTTTATGCAGTCTTTCAAAGGACGGGACATAATTTCAATGCGCGACTTCTCTCGAGATGAAATTATTCATATTCTTGATGCTTCAAGAAAATTTGAGGCTAACAGGAAGCCAGTGCTTAAGGGAAAGGTTCTTTCAACTCTCTTTTTTGAGCCTTCAACAAGGACAAAGATGAGCTTTGAAAGCGCAATGGTCGAGCTTGGCGGCAGCGTCATCGGCTTTGCAGACCCAAAAAGCACTTCTGCTGCAAAAGGAGAATCGCTTTATGATGCAATAAAAGTTATTGAAGGATACTGCGATGCAATAGTCATAAGGCATCCTGTTGAGGGCTCTGCTCGGCTTGCAGCAGAATCAACATGCATTCCTGTAATCAATGGAGGGGATGGCGCAAACCAGCACCCAACCCAGACGCTTCTTGATCTTTATACAATAAAGCGGGAAAAAGGCAGGATAGACGGCCTTAACATAGGCTTTATCGGCGACCTAAAATATGGCAGGACTGTGCATTCTCTTGTGGAGGCGCTTTCAAAGTTCAAGTGCAGGCTTTTCTTTGCATCGCACGACTCCCTTAGAATGCCTCCTGACATAATCAATGAGCTTAATGAAAAAGGGGTTGTTTTCACAGAAACAGATGACATAAACAAGGTGTGCGGCTCTCTTGATGTGCTTTATGCAACAAGGATACAGCGCGAAAGGTTTCCAGACCAGATGGAGTATGAGCGCGTCAAGAACTCCTACCACATAAACAAGAAGCTTCTTTCAAAAATGAAAAAGGATGTAAGGGTGCTGCATCCGCTTCCAAGAGTTAATGAGATAAGCGCTGAAATTGACGAGCTTAGCCAGGCAGTTTATTTCAGGCAGGCGCATAATGGAGTTGCTGTAAGAAAGGCGCTGATTGCGCTTGTGCTTGGAAAGGTGAAATAGATGAGAAACCCTAAAACAAGGATTGATGCAATAAAGAATGGCACAGTCTTGGACCACTTAAGCCCAGGCTCAGCGCTGGAAGTGATGAAAGTATTGGGAATACATGATTCTGGAATTATTACTGTGGGAATGAACCTTGAAAGCAAAAAGTTCGGCGCAAAGGATATAATAAAGCTGGAGAACAAGGAGCTTTCAGCAGATGAGCTGAACAAGATAGTTCTGATAAGCCCCAATGCAAAAGTGAGCATAATCAAGAATTATGAGGTTGCAAGAAAATTCAATGTCCAGCTTCCAGGCATTATTGAAGGGATTGCAAAGTGCAGAAACCCAAACTGCATCACTAATTCAGAAGATGTTAAAACAAAGTTTCACGTAACCTCAAAGCATCCGCTTAAGATGAGGTGCCATTACTGCGAAAGGTACATGTGCTCAAGCGATATAACCCTGATTTGATTAAATAAAAAATAAAAAACGGAGGGATTTTAATGAGAGGATTATTTGACCAGGAGGAGTTCAACAAGTTTATTATTGACAGCAATGTTGTCGGGTTTTTTCCTGAAGGAAAAACTTTGAAGTCAGGAAGGTTTTCTTACTGGTATGCAAACTGCAGGAACCTGACAGACACTGTTGGAAGCGCTGAGAACACTTCAGACTTTCTCATAAACTTTATTGATGACAACATAGAATATTTTGACTTTATATTTGGGGTGCCTGCAGGTGTTACAAAGCTTGCTGACATTGCAAACTACAAGATAGGCATGGCTGGAGACAATCCTGACCATCCTTTAGTCATAGGCAGGGAGTCTGCAAAGATAGGCCACGGAGATTCAAAAGATGCATACTTTATAGGGCCTGTGAATAAGGGAGACCAGATTGTGGTTGTAGAGGATGTTACAACAACCGGCGGCTCAATGCTTAAGACTCTTGACCAGCTTAAGGGGTTTGGTGCAGATGTTGTGGGAGTTGTTGCTCTTGTGAACAGGATGGAGTTTGGCGAGGATGGCAAGAGAAGCGTTGCAGACCTTGTTGCTGAAAAAGGCTCCAAATACTATGCGATGTCCACTGCAGACCAGCTTATTCCATTGGCTGTAGCAAAATACAAGCCCAGCGAAGAGTTCCTGAAGAAGTTCCAGGACAACTACAATGAGTCTGCGATATCCAAGATAAATGTGATTTAGGAGGCTAAAATGAACTTTGTTGAAAAATTAAGGCAGAGGGCGAAAGAAGTTGGGAGCATTGTCTGCATGGGCATGGACCCTGTTGAGGCAGACATACCTGGCTCAATCAAAGGCTCAATTGAGGAAAGGATAACCCAGTTTTACATGGAATTAAGGGATGCAATTGTCAAGAGCAAAGTGCCTCTTGGATGCGTTAAGCCAAACATTGCATTTTATGAGCAGTTTGGCGAAGAGGGAATTTCTGCTTTGCGAAAGCTTATCCCTGCTTACCAAAGCGCAGGCATACCTGTAATCCTTGATGCAAAAAGGGGAGATATAGGAAAAACATCTTCTGCTTATGCAAAAAGCGCTTTTGGCATATGGTCTGCTGATGCTTTGACTGTTGCGCCGTACATGGGCTTTGATTCAGTAAGCCCTTTTGTTGAGAAATGTGCTGAAGGAAAAGGCGTTTACACGCTTTGCAGGACTTCCAACAAGGGTGCTGTTGATTTGCAGGGTTTGGAGCTTGCAGACGGCAGAAAGCTTTTCATGGCTACAGCAGGGCTTATTGCAGGAAAATGGTACCAGCCGGGAATTGGTGCAGTTGTCGGAGCTACAAGCCCTGGCGAGCTTGAAGCAATCTCAAAATATTTTGTTGAGACTGGCAGGGAAATACCCATGCTTATCCCGGGAGTTGGAAGCCAGGGAGGCTCAGCTTCTGAAGTTGTTCAGGCGCTGAAAAATTCCGGGAACTGCCTGGATATACACAGGATTAACAGCAGCAGCGGAATTAATTTTGCATACAAGCAGAAGGGAACAGCTGATTATGCAGGTGCAGCTGTTGATGCAATTGCAGAATTAAACCACGAGATTGGAAAAATAGACTAAATCAACTTTTTCTTTTTTTATTTTTTTCAGCTTTCTAAACTTGTTTTCAGCTTTTTGCCTATAAATTAGCAGCGTTTCGCGTTTTTTCCGCTTTTTTTGCAATTTTTTTGGTGCCTAACAGAAAGGTTTATATATGGCTATTTCTGAATATCAGAAATTAAAACAAATATTCAGATAAATATTCAAAAAATCAGCTAAAAAATACATAAATCAGATAATTTATCTGAAAATCAGAAACAAAGGAAGGGCTTTCAGACGGTGACAGTTAAGAAATACCCCAAGCTAGTGCAGTGCGACCAGCGCGGCCAGATAGTCATCCCGAAGGATGTCAGGAGCGAGCTCAAGATAGACGAAGGAACCGGCTTCTGGATGTACACCATAACTGATGAGGGAATCCTCCTCAAGAAAATAGACACTCCTTCTCTCGAAAATCATTCTGAAATCGTAAAAAACATTTCTGAAAAGGCTGACAAGCTCAAGCTGAAGAAAGGCAACGTCAAAAAATCCCTCGAGTCTTACAGGCGCAAAAAAGAGGGGGGGCTTGATGTTTTATGAAATCAAGGAAAGGAAGCGCAGTGCTGGCAGCGATAATACTTGGAGCGCTTGTGCTTGCAGCAGGAGCTGTCCTTGTCTTTCAGGATGGGGGAATAACAGGCGCTGCAACATACCAGCCTGATGTGCCTGACTACTGCCTTTCAGGAAACTTTGACTCATGCATAAACCTTGACGGAAATGATGCTATTGATGATGATGACGAAACGCTTTTTGCACTTATACTCAATGGCACTATCACACAAACAAGCAACTACACTCTTTACCATATGGCTGACTTTGACGGAAATGGTGTTGTAACAAATGCTGTTGATTTTCAGCAGTGCTTTGTTCCTTTGAGGGATTACTATGATGATGTCTATGAAGGAGTTGCAGACTGCAACCTTCCCCAGGACTCATTTGGCGCTCCTGACTTTGGGACATGCTCTAAAGGCTGCCCAGACCTTAATGGAGACGGATATGTGAACACTGCAGACTTTGAATTGTTCTCTGACATAATGGATGACTCATCTCTTGAAGAGTATTATCCAATGGCTGACATGAGAGGGGATGACGGAGTTGGAGTTGAGGACAAGGCGTGCATGACTGTGTTCAGCGGAAGAATTGTTACATGCAACATGCCAAGGCATTATCTGCACACCCAGAACTGCCCAGATCTTACAAATTCACAGGGAACAGGCAATGACGGCTATGTTGACTCAACAGACCAGGCGTTGTTTGACTCTTATCTTGCTTCAAGCAATCTAAAGGCAGACTTCAACGGAGATTCAAAAGTAAACTGGCTTGATGAGCACATATTTGACCAGTACTATGGAAGGATTGTTGACTGCGACATCTACCATGCAGCCTGGCATGTCGGCGGTGAAGATGTTGGAAATTTGAGATATGATGCTTCTAAATATTCAACTTTTGGAGGATCATATTCGCTTTCGCAGTCATTCAAGGCAGGCAGGACAGGCCAGCTTTCAAAGGTTAGGATAAGGCTGTGGAACAACACAGCTTCAAATCTTGGGCCTGTAACAGTAACAATACACGAAGTGTCAGGCTCAGGAAGCCCTAACACAACTTTTGAGATTGACTCTGCATCAATCAATCCTTCGTTTGAGCTTAACAGGAGCAGCTGGATAACAATTCCGTTCAGGAATCCGCAGATACTTGATGAAAATGCTACTTATCATTTGACAATCAGCGCTCCAACGTCTGCAAACAACGCATACAGGTGGTATTACAACGATGTCTCTCCGAAGATGATTAACACAAGCGGAGGAGCAGTGCTTAGCTATGAATCTTCAACAAATTCAGAATTGGGATATGCGACTGCATCAGGCGACATTAACGGAGACGGATATGATGATGTTATTGTTGCAGATTATAATTACAACACTCATCAAGGAAAAGTGTATCTATTTTATGGCCCTGTTTCAGGCGCGTTGAACGGAAGCAATGCCAATGTCAGCTGGGTTGGAAATACGACTGATGATGATTTAGGCGTTTCTGTTGCAGTAGGCAATTTTAATAATGACCAATATGAAGATATCCTTATTGGCGGGCCAAGGTATTCAGGGGGTAACGGGATTGTTTACATGGTTTATGGCAGCTCTTCTTTATCCGGTAAAAATAAGGATATAGCCTCTTCTTCAGATGCTTACTGGATTGGAACTGGTTCAACTAGGTTAGGTGAAAAGGTTGCAGCAGGCGACTTAAACAATGATGGTTATGATGACCTCATTATGGGTGCTTATCTGGATAGTTTTGGAGCAACTTATTCCGGCTCAGTGTTCATTGTTTACGGACCTGACACAAGCAAAGGATTGTCAGTTGCAAATGCTGATGCTAAAATATATTTTACCCAGGCATCAGAAAATGCGCCTTCAAGCATGGCTGTAGGAGATGTTAATGCTGACGGCAAAGATGATTTAATTGTTGGCAATGAAATGTATGACTACCTAGGGTCTTCAAATTCAGGAGCAGTTTATGTTTTTGAAGGACCTATTGCCTCAGGAAACATTAATGCAAGCACTGCAGATTCTATCTGGTATAGTTTGATTGTAGGAGACAGAGCTGGGTTTTCTGTTGATGCTGGAGATGTAAACAATGACGGTTATGATGATATATTAGTGGGTGCATATGGCTCCGGTGCAGGTAATATTGGCTCTTACTTAATTTATGGGCATACATCCGGGTCAAATTCATTGAGCAATGCAGATGTTATCATTAAAGAATCTTCTAATTTGGAGCTTGGGCGCTCTGTAAAAATTGCAGATTTAAACAAGGATAACTATGCGGATCTTATCATTAGCCAGCCTAGGTACTCTTCTGATAAAGGTGCAGTCTATATCTCTTACGGACCAATACCTAAAGGCACTTCTGCGCTTGTCCAAAACATTGCAGGAACAATGTATTATGGCGAGACAGGTTCAAAACTCTCCCCTGCTTCGCAGTCCATATCCGTAGGAGATTTCAACAAAGATGGTTACAATGACCTTTTAGCAGGAGCAATTGATGCTGGTCCTGCTAACGACGGCAAAGCATACGTCCAATACAGCCCTCTTGCAATAAACGTAACAGGAAGCTGGTGGAACCAGTCAGGAACAACATGGACTTCAAACAACGCAAGAGACTTCCTGTTTGAGACATGGATTACTGCAGCGTGCGCAGACCTCAACTCTGACGGAGTAGTTGATGACGAGGATGATGCTTTGATACTTGCAATACCTGACGGCTTAAAATACAGCGGAACATCAGGATGGAATGATGACTATGATTTGAACAGCGATGGAAAGATTGACAGCGATGACTATGACATTCTTTCTCCTTACAGGTCTTCGCCGGAAGAGAATGTTACGCTTATAGGCTCATGCCCTCCAGAAGTTGCAGGAAGCGGAATGTTTTTCGGAAAGAATTCAACGCACAGGAGAGTTGCTGCACAGGAATTCAATGTGTCTGAAACTGAAATATACTTCATGGAATTTGCGCTGAAAAAAGGCACTGGAAGCACTGCAAACATCAAGGCAGAGATAAGGGAAAAGTCAGGCTCATACCCTGACATGAGCTCAACAGGCCTTATACAGGAAGCAACACTCAGCCCTGTAACTTCATCTCCATACATATGGGTAAAGGCAAACTTCACAAGCCCGGGCACTCTTGTTTCAGGAGCAACATATTTTATAGTGCTTAGCAGCGACTCTTCAACAGCAATTGACGCTTATGTATGGGCAAACTGCTCAACTTCAGCAAACTCATACAATGGATTAATCAATAGCACAGGCTCAGAGTCCTGGTCAACATTTTCCAAGAAAAGAGCTTACAAGATTTACAGCGGAAACTCTTTTGCAGTAAACACAACTCTTGATGTGAATGATGATGCTTCAATAGACAGCGATGATTATGACCTTGTAAAGGCTGCTGACGGCGAGTGGAGCGGCTCAATGTGGGCTGACAAGGTTGATTTCAACTCAGAATTTGGGATTTATGAAAAATTGAAGGACTATACTCTGGGATTCAGCGCTTACAAAGATAAGGTTTTAACATGCGGGCTTCCAAACTGGCCTGAAGGCGATGGCAACAATAGGTGTGATGCAGAAACACCCCATAATGAGGATTTCACTTCAACAGATGACTGCCCTTCGTGCGACTTTAACGGCTTCTGCTCTATCAGTGAAGACTTTACCTACTGCTCTGACTGCATAGGCACACCAGGAACTGTGCTTTACGACAAGTATGGGTGCAGCACTACAGATTTCCTTGAAGAGGAGCACGATGGAACTCTTGGAAGCGTTGAGGATGCAGTAATTGAAAGCTGCAATTACGGAAAGATTGCTTTGGACGGAACAGCAAACTTCACAGGATTGAGCCTTGACAATGACATTAACATTTCGCAGGGATTCATATCGCTTATATCTCCAACTTTGAATGCAATCAACCTGTCTGCAGACATTACAATGTACAATCTCACTTACACTTATCCTTGGGTTTTGCATGACGGCGTGAAGTGCGCATCATCCAAATGCTCCAGCTATGTCTTAACTCCTAAGAGTGGGACAAAAAGCGACTTAAAATTCACAGTCTCAAGCATAGGCACGAAGAGGAATTGGAGCTTGCAGACGCTGGACAGCGCGGGTTTAGTTGGAACTTATACAGACATTGCTTTGGACAGTTATGGCAGGCCTCACATAAGCTATTATGACACCACAAACATGTCTGTAAATTATGCAAGTTGGACTGGGACAAGATGGGACATACAAACTGTTGAGTCTGGAATTGATTCCTCTTCAACTTCAATAGCACTTGACTCAAAAGGCATGCCTCATATAACCTATTATAACAATAATACCCCTAAATCCATAAGGCATGCAAGATACAATGGTGCTTTTTGGAATATTGAGTCAGCAGCAACTGGGTTATCCTCCGCAGCAGTTTCTTCAATTGATTTGGATAGCAAAGACTATCCTCACATAGTCTACTTAGTATCTACAGGCAGCCCTCCAGTCAATTATACCTATTATAATGGAAGTGCTTGGATTGAAAAACGCATAGAAACCGGGACAGGTTCTATGATACAGGGTTCATTAAAATTAGACTTAAATAACAAACCCCATATTGTGTATACAAATGGAACCCATCTTATTTATTCATACTATGATGGGTCCTCCTTTTCAAAAGTACCAGTCTACAAGTCAAATACGATTTTTTTCTATAGCCTTGACATTGATAATTCTGGCAAGGTTGTTATCAGTTTTACAAACGATACTACCCCCAATCCCCGCTCACTAAAATATGCATACTGTACAGGTGGGTGCACAAACTCCATAAACTGGAAAATTTTAGATTTGGGGAGTATAACCAATGTTTCATCAAATTCAATTTATCTGGGCAGTAATGGCAAAACCTATATTGCCTATTCTCAAACTTTCTCATCTTCTACGCTTAATTATGCATTCTGCAGCCAGAACTGTGATTTGGCTTCAAGCTGGACTGAATATGTGGTTGACAATAGCTCAGCAGTAAGCGCTTTTAATTCAATAGTAGCTGACAAATACGGCAATGTCTACATCTCATATTATGACTCTGCCAACAACGACCTCAAACTCGCATCACTTCTCTACTCAACAAACTACACTGCGATTGAAGCAGCTCCGAGAATAAACGGGTTTGATGGGCCTTCCACAACAAACCTTGGAATATCTTCAGGAATAAACTTGAACAGCGTTGCAAACTTCACTCTTGAGAATGCATACGGCGGAATAAGGTTCCTTGAGCCTGTCAACATTTCTCCGATAAACTACCAGAGGATTGACATTGCATCTTACTTAAGCATACTTCCAAACAACCTTACAATAAACTTAACAGAGTTGCCAATGCTGAACAAGTCTGCATTAATCTTCTTCCACAACATTAATGCACTGCATCCTTTCCTCTACCAGAATGAAAGCTACTGCCCAGAATGCACGCCTTACTCAATAAGCGGAAAGACATTCTATTTCACAGTCAGCTCATTCAACCAGTCAAAGCCAACAAAGTACTCTACTGTAGATGTTGCTCCTGATGTAAGCGCATTCTATCCTTTGGCTCCTTCAGGCACCACAACAAACTTTACAGTTCAGTATGTCCCAGACATTACAAATTACAGCGGTGCAATCTTAAGAAACAATTACGGCTATGTTGAATTCCTCAAGCCTGCAGATTACATGCTAAAAAACATGACCAAGAATGTTAAAATCAGCCAGAACAATTTCACAATAAATATTACTGCGCTTCCCGGATTCAATATGTCTTCAAACATAATGCTTTACAACTTGAGCTATACATATCCAAAAGCAGTCTATGCAGATGGAACAATATGCACAGAGTGCAGGTTCAAGAGCTATGCCGGCGGAAATTTCCTTTTCAACATAACAAAGCTCAAGAACCCGATAACCTCGCTGAAAGCAGAGGATTTTGCGCCTGACGTGTCAAAATTCAGCAGCCACACAGACTTCAGCATAAACTATATTCCAAACATAGAAAGCGTGAGCAGTGCTTATGTTGCAAACAGCTCTGCAGGAAAAATAACATTCCTAAGCCCTCTCAACTATTCAAAGAGAAATCTAAGCAGCATTGTTGAAATCTATCAGGGAAGGGCTGCACCTTACAGCAATGGCATAAATATAAATGTCTCGCAATGGAATGATTCACGGCTTAAGGCAGCAGATGCTGAAATAACAATGTACGGCATGAGCTTTGTTTATCCTTACATCTGGTGGGATAATGATACAAGGCAGGGAAGATGCTACAACTCAAATGTATGCTCATTCATCTACTACGAATCTGACGGAGACTTAAAGTTCAACTCGACAGGGTTCAACACTTCAACAGAGTATTGGTACACAATAAGAGAAGGCGCGCCAACCATAACAGAGTTCAACGGCTCTGCAACAACAGACTTCAGCAGGGTTGGAGACAGGAACACTGATTTTGACATAGACAATCTGAACAATGTTGTGCTTGAAGTTCCGGGCAAGGGCAAGATTGAGTTCCTGAAGAGCATTAATGTTTCAGGTGCAGGATTAGGCTGGGACAGCAATGTAGAAATCGGCGTGAACGGAAACGGAAGGAAATATGCATTTATCAACACAACAGCGCTTCCAAACCTCAACAAGTCTGCGAGAATCACATTCTACAACTTAAGCATAGTTTATCCAAGGATAATGAGGAAGTCAAACTCAGGAATTATGGAATGGTGCCCTTCAAGCGTATGCAAAATAATTTCATATCCTTCAAACCCAAGCCAGTGCCGGACTTATGGAAACTGCACTCTTGTATTCAATGTAACCTCATTTTCAGGATACTGGGCTTTTGAAAACAGCACTGCACCCAGGTTTATTACAGAAATTCCAGACCAGACATGGTATGAAAACAGGAATGCAACAATTTCAGGCATTGATGGCTATGTGTTCGACCCTGACAACACTACATTGTACTATGGAGTTTCAGTTGACTGCCCGAACATAACAGCATCGCTTGACTCTTCAAAGAATGCATTGTTTGTTCCTGATAAGGATTGGACAGGAACCTGCACTGCAACATTCAATGCAAGCGACGGAAACCAGACAGCCTATGAAAACGTAACCCTTAATGTTGTCGAGAACATAGCGCCACAGTTCAGAAACGGGCCAATCCCCTCATTGTCGTGGGCTGAAGATTCAAACAAGACAGTAAACCTGAGCTATTACTTCTGGGACCCTGACAATGACACACTGTTTTTCAACTACACATTCCTTACTTCAAGCACCGGAATGTCAGTAAGCATAAGCCAGACAGATGGGATTGCATCATTGATTCCAGATTCAAACTGGTACGGCGAGAAATACATAAGGTTCAGCGCAAAGGACGAGAAGGCAACAACCTACTCAACTCCGTACACTCGGCTTTTAGTGTCTTCAGTAAATGATGTTCCTCAGCTGATAAAGAACATACCTGACAACACAAAAACTTACATCACAATAAATGAGGACTCCAACATATCAATAAACCTAAGCCAGCACTTTAATGATGTGGAAGACGGAAAGAATCTTGCATACTCGCTTTATCAGCAGTCTCCTTATTTTACAGTCCAGTTCAACCCATCAACCAAATATGTGAAATTCATTCCAGAACCCAACTGGCATGGGTATGAGTCTTTCAGGATAATTGCAAATGACACCAGCGGAGGCACAGCGCAGTCAAATGACTTTATCATTTATGTCAACTCTGTTGCAGACCCTCCAGTTGCATTAAACGCATCGCCTTATGTTGAGTTCCCGGAAGAGACTGTTTACACTTCAGGAGATGCTTCGCAGTGGCTTTTTGACCCTGACTATGACTCAATCTTCCTGTATTCGCAGTCTCCAGGCTCAAACATAACAGTAAATTTGAATTTCCTTACAGGAGCATTCAACCTGACTCCTGCTGCAAACTTCACAGGAATTGATTACATAAATTTCACAGCGTTTGATGGAGTTAACAGGGCGACATCAGTCTTAAAAGTGAATATCACAAATGTTGATGACCCTCCTGCATTTGCATCGCCTATCCCAGTGTGGACCTGGCCTGAAGACACTGTGAACAGCTCAATGAACCTCAACAATTACTTTGTTGATATTGACAATGAAGGCCTTTCATACTCTGTAATAGTTGCTCCGTCAACTATAACAACCGCAATCAACCAGTCAACAGGATTAGTTACATTCACTCCATTTGCCAACTTCACAGGAATAAGTTCAGTAAAGTTCAGGGCAACAGACCCTGACAACAACTCTGTTGACAGCAATCTTGCAACGCTTAACGTAACGCCTGTAAACGACGCTCCAAACAGATTAAGCTTCCCCAATCAGGTATGGGGCAAGAACACGAACCTCACTGTTTTTATCAGCGACTATTTCAATGATGTTGACGGAGACGACCTTAATTTTACTGCAGTTTACGGAAGCAATATCACAATTATTATTGACAACTTAACAAACACTGCGCTTCTTGTTCCAGATTCAGGATGGACAGGCTCAAGCTGGGCTGTTTTCACTGCATATGACAAGTTAGGCTTAAGCGCAAACAGCACAAATACAACTCTTACAGTAGTCCTTGGCCCGAGCATATTTGTAAACACAAGGGTTGACGGAACAGTCTACAACGGAAACTATACAAATTTAGGATTTACTGTACTCAGCAACTTTACAGACTCAAATGTGACAAGCTCAAGCACATTCTTCAGCACAAGGATTGAGGATTCAAATGTGACAAGCTCAACAGTCAGGTATGGATTTGCTGAAAGCTCAACAATTCTTGGAAGCTATCTTGACAGCTGCAATGTTACTGATTCATTTGTAAAGAACTATGTAGGCTCAAACTGCGTGATAACCGACTCTTTCATAGACCCTCCAACGCAGGGAAATGTGACAGGCTCAACAATTGTTAACGGCTCAAGGCTGATTAACTCAAACGCAACCTACTCTTTAATCTCAAATTCAAATTTGACAGATTCAGACGGCACAAACTGCAATATTACAGGCTCATTCATCTACAATGCAAGGTTTGGCAACTGCACAATAACCAATAATGTAATCACTTCAGGAGTCATATACTACAACAATGGCACTCCTTATGATGCGACTGCCTCCGGCTCAAAGAATCTTTCAGACATAATCAACTATCCGCCAGTTGCATCAATCTCTGTTTCATCGTCATCTGCAGCTCCAGGCGCATCAATCACATTCACATCAGCATCAACTGACATGAACATTGGCGGAGAGCTTAACGACAGCTTGACATTTGCATGGAACCTTAACGACAGCACAACTGAAAACGCATCAAGCTTCAGCAAGTCATATGCATCAGCAGGCACTTACACTGTAACATTGGTTGTAAATGATTCATCCGGAAAGTCTGATTCAGCATCAGCCATAATCACTATAAGCACGCCTTCATCAGGAGGCGGCGGTGGCGGAGGCAGTTCATCATGCAAAGAGTCATGGAACTGCACAGAGTGGAGCTTCTGCTCATCATTTGGCTTGCAATCGAGAGTATGCTTTGACAGCAATTCGTGCGGCACATACCTGCTCAAGCCTTCAGTTGAGCAGCCCTGCACTTATACTCCCACATGTTCAGACTTTATTGCAAACGGCGATGAAACAGATACTGATTGCGGAGGAAGCTGCAGGCAGTGCGCAAACGGAAGAGCCTGCATTTCAGATTCAGACTGCATCAACAGCTGCATTGATGGAATCTGCCAGGAAATCAAGGACGTTCCGCCTGTTACTACAGAAGCTGCAAGGCCTCTCCCGCCTCCTCCAATTGAGCAGCCTGCAGAAGTAGGCTTTATGGAAAAGAAAGTGCTCGGAGTGAGAATATGGGCATACCTTATTGCGCTTATCATGGCAGCAGTGCTGATTACAGGAGGAATGCTTGTCCTGCACAAAAAGCAGGAAATGCCTGCAGTGGCAAATGAAACTCCTGTCTACAGCTACATTGATTCATTAAGGACTGCAATCAAGAGGGACATTATCAGGGGAGTTCCTGAAAAAGACATAAGGGGTGCGCTTCTCAGCGTGGGCTGGCCTACTTATATTGTCGACCAGGCAATAGAAGAGATGAACAAGACAATGGTAAGGCAGCCTGCAGAAAGCTTTATCGGAAAAGGCTTCAATGAAAAAATGCTTAAGTCTGCGCTTGAGAAGAAAGGATGGCCTTCAGAAATTGTTGATGATGTCATAGAGGATGTCAATTTTTCAATCATCAGGAAGGCAATCCAGTCAAACCTCTCAAAAGGCTACTCTGCAGAGGAGATAGCCCAGGGAATGATTGACAGGGGATGGCCTGAGGATATTGTAAGGCAGGTTTCCGGAGAGTTTAGGATAGCCAAATGATAAAGGCGCTTTTTTGGGAAAACCAGGGAAGTGAAAAAACAGTCAAATGCCTTCTTTGCCCAAGGCTGTGCATAATCCCTGAAGGCAAAAGGGGCAACTGCGGAGCAAGGGAAAACATCAATGGAATGCTTTACTCCATTGTTTACGGAAAAGCCTGCGCAGCTGCAGTCGACCCTGTTGAAAAAAAGCCATTGTTCCATTTTCTGCCTGGCTCGTCTGCATTTTCAATAGGCACTGCAGGGTGCAACCTACACTGCAAATTCTGCCAGAACTGGGAGACATCCCAGGCAAAGCCTGAAGATGTTTTTTCTGAAGACCTTCCTCCTGCAGAAGTAGTGAGGCTGGCAAAATCATCAGGCTGCAGGAGCATAGCATATACCTATAATGAGCCTGTTGTCTTTTATGAGTATGCGGTTGACACTGCAAAGCTTGCTGCAAAACAGGGAATAAAAAACATTTCTGTAAGCAACGGGTTCATTAATATTGAGCCCTTAGACAAGTTTTGCAAATACCTTAGCGCTGCAAACATAGACCTTAAGGCTTTTGATGATAAATTTTACAGGAAAATTACAGGCGCATGGCTTGAGCCTGTTCTTGAATCCATAAAGGAGCTTAACAGGAAGAAAGTCTGGCTTGAGCTTACAAATCTCATTATTCCCGGCTTTAATGACAAGCCTGAAATGATTAAAAAAATGTGCAGGTGGATTGTTGACAATCTTGGGAATGATGTTCCTGTTCATTTTTCAGCATTTTACCCATGCTACATGATGCATGGCACTCCTGCAACACCGCCTGAAACTGTCAGCAGGGCAAGAAAGATTGCAACTGAGGAAGGCATAAGGTATTCTTACTCAGGCAACATTGGAGCAGGCGATGAATCAAACACATTCTGCCCATTCTGCGGAGAGCTTCTAATAAAGAGAAATGGTTTTGCTGTAGCTGAAAACAGGATTTTAAAAGGAAAATGCAGCTGCGGAAAGAAAATACCTGGAATTTGGGAATAATCTTTTGAAATCTTTCCGGTTTTTTGCTGCCAACCCTTATGAATCCTGAATTCCATTAAAGCTCTATGAAACCAATCATAGCAGCCATAGCATTTTCAGCATTGCTTGCATTCGTTGCGCTTGTGCAGCCTGCATCTGCAGAATCATGCGATGCTGAAATCGAAATAAACTCCCCTGAATTTTTCACTGCAGGAGAAACTCTTGAGTTCAGCATTAGCGTCAAAAACAGCCCTTTCTTTTCTGCAGAGTACTGGATTGAGGATTTAAATGGGCATATCTTGAAAAGGAAAATGGAAACATCAAACAGCCTGCCGAAATCATTTACTCCAAAAGAGGATTCATCAGCTTTCATAATCAAGGCTGAAATCACATCAAGCGGATGCACTGACTTAAACCAAAGCGATAATCACGCAGAAAAGCTGGTTGAGCAGTTTGGCAGTTTAGGAGAATCAGGCGAAGTTTCCATCTCTTTTGAATTGGATTCTGCAAAAAAGAGCTATTCAGGAAGCAGCAAGATGAAGGGGATTGCAGCTGTGCTTTTTGTCATAGCTGTTTCAATGATAAGCGCTGTGCTTGTATGGAAAAGGTAAAACCCTGCAAGGAAAGGCAAGCGCCGGAACTGCCAAGGAAAAGGTTTTTATATTAACCTTGATTGGTTTAGAATGCAATGGCTTCAAAAGATGAAAAGGTTGTAAGGATTCTGGCAAGGGTTATTATAGAGATGCTTGGCGGCCCAAAGGAGCATATAGACTCCACAATGAAGAAATACGTCCAGAAGCTTAAAGCTGACAAGGACCTTAAGATTTCAAGGGAGGAAATCGCAGAATCAACACCGCAGGGAAAGCTCTTCAGCGCATTTGCAGAGCTGGATATATGGTTCAACAGCCCTGTGAAGCTGATTGACTTCTGCTTTGATTCAATGCCTTCATCTGTTGAGATAATTGAGCCTGACAAGATTAATTTCAGCGCAGGGCTCCTTTCAGACACTCTCAACGACCTTCAGGCAAAAATACACAGAAATGACATGATCATAAAAACATTGAGGGCAAAAAACCTGCTTCTTGACAGGAACGGCAAAAACGTCCTGAAAAACTTTGTAGTCTACCAGGTTAAGGAAGGCGATAAATCGCTTGATGAGCTGGCAAGGAATCTGGGAATGCAGCCGGAGGGCCTTAAGCCTTTCCTTGACGAGATGGTTTCTGAATCAAAGATATCTGAAAAAGAGGGGAAGTATGGAAGAGCAGGCAAGGGAGCTAAAAAAGAAGATTGAGTCAATCCTTTTTGCAGCAGGCAAGAAGATTGAGATTTCTGAAATAGCAAAGCTTTGCAGGATGAGCCATAACATTCCCTTTGTAGAGCAGATTCTTGGCGAGCTTAAGCAGAAGTACAACAGCGAGGACAGCCCTCTTTTCCTTAACAATGAAGGCACTGCCTGGAACCTTACAGTAAGGGAGAAGTATGTTTCAGTAGTGCAGGACATAGTCAAGCAGTCAGAGCTTAGCAAAACAATTATTGAGACATTGGCAGTCATTGCCTACAAGTCTCCTGTCCTCCAGTCTGAAATAATTAAAATCAGGACAAACAAGGCATACGACCATCTTGCAGAGCTTGAATCATCAGGATACATAACTCGGGAAAAGAAGGGCAGGACAAAGCTGATAAAGCTGACCCCAAAATTCTTTGATTATTTTGACATACCCCCTAACCAGCTGAAGGAGAAGTTCAAGAGTGTTGCAGAGCTGGAGAAGGCTGTTGAGGCAAAGGAGTCTGAAGCAAAAGGCATCAAGGATGAATTCAAGGAAAAGAATTCTGAAATAAGGAAGCTTGATGAGGAATTCAGGGAGCTTTCAGAAAAGCAGATTGCAGAGCTGGATAAGGAGATAGAAGAAAAGGAGAAGAAGGTTCCTGGAACCATGCTTGAAACTTATGATTCTGAAGTTGCAGAAGGCACTGCGCTTGAAAAGCCAAAGTCCAACATTAAAGTAATCCGGGAAAAAGTGGGAGACCTTGAGGTTGTTGAGCTCGGGCTTGGAGAAGAAGAAAAGAAAGAGCTTGTCGAGGAGGCTGAAAGGCTGAGGCATGAGGAAGAGGCTGAAGAGAAGTCTGAAATTATGGAGAAGCGCTCTGCTAGGCAGAAAGAGTCCCAGGATGAGGAATTTAGGGAAAAATTCAGCCTTGACAAGGGAGAAGGAAAAGGCAGCGAACAGGAAGAACAACAGGAAGAAGGGAAGCTGGAAGGAGAGCAGGAAGAAAGCCAGGCTGAGGAAGGGCAGCCGGAAGAAGAAAAGCCGGAAGGAGAGCAGGGAGAAGGACAGGAAGAAGAGCAGCCTGAAAACGGGCAGAATGAGGAGAATGATAATCCTGATGCAGATGAGGCAAATGAGGGTGTGCAGCAGGAAGAGCCTGAGCCTGAAGCCGAGCCTTCTGAAGAATCTGAGGCTGAAGACAAGGAGGGCGCTGAAGAAGCCAATGCTGAATCAGAACCTTCTGGAGCATCAAAAAGAATTTCCCAGAGAGACATTGAGTCTGAAGCTGAAAAGCAGGCAAAAAAAATACCTCAAAAGAAAAGGGAGGGCAAACTGCTTTTTGAGAAGGGCATCCCAAAGGAAATTGAGGCAAAGGTTGACCAAAGGGTTGATGAAATAGTCTTTGGGAAAAAGGATGAAGAGAAAAATGATGAGACTGATGAATTTTCTGAAGAAGAAAGCGAAGGGAGGCAGAACTATTAAGATGTTTCTTGTGAAATGCCCCAAGTGCGGACACAGCATGAAATACCAGAGCTCGAGCCAGATTCTGGCAGGAAAAAGAAAGCAGTGCGTCTACTGCGGACACTCAATAAAAGTTTCAGAGCATGTTGTTGGGAAACTTGAAAAATAGCAAAAACTTCATTTAAATACCCCTCAAATTCTGCGTTTTAAGGCGCTGTAGTGCCGGAATTCAACCAAAACCTTTATAAAGGCGAATCCATTCCGTGTTATAGACGAAAAACATTTTTCTTTGAAAAAGGCAGCAACATGGAACAGCAAAAACAGCCAGACAACCCAAATGAAGGCAAGGTCGTGCCAAGGATAATTGAAGATGAGATGAAGAGCTCTTATCTCGATTACAGCATGTCCGTAATAGTTGGAAGGGCGCTGCCTGACATAAGGGACGGCCTTAAGCCAGTCCACAGAAGGATTCTTTATGCAATGTACAAGATGGGCATGCTCCACAACAAGCCCTACAAGAAGTCAGCAAGAATCGTAGGAGAAGTTTTGGGTAAGTACCACCCTCACGGCGATGCCGCAGTTTATGACGCAATGGTCAGGATGGTGCAGGACTTTTCCCTGAGATACCCGCTTGTCGACGGCCAGGGAAACTTTGGAAGCATAGACGGCGACAATGCAGCTGCAATGAGGTATACTGAAGCAAGGCTAAGGCAGATATCCGAGGAGATGCTTCAGGACATTGACAAGAACACTATCAAGTTTGCGCCAAATTTTGACGGCAGCCTGAAAGAGCCTGTCCTTCTTCCTGCAAAGGTTCCAAACCTCCTTGTTAATGGAAGCAGCGGCATTGCAGTCGGAATGGCAACAAACATACCTCCTCATAACATTTCAGAGGTATGCGAGGGAGTCATAAGGCTTATTGACAGCCCTTCCCTTGAGGTGGATGAGCTAATGCAGTCGATAAAAGCTCCTGATTTTCCTACAGGCGGAGAAATCTGCGGCACTTCAGGAATAATTGATGCTTACAGGACAGGCAGGGGAAAGGTTCTTGTAAGGGGCAAGGCAAAAACCGAAGAGACAAAGTCCAGGTCAAGGCTGATAATCACTGAGATACCCTACCAGGTCAACAAGGCGCTTTTGATAACTGAAATTGCTGCGCTTGTCAGGGATAAGAAGATACAGGGCATTGTTGACTTAAGGGATGAGTCTGACAGGAGCGGAATGAGGATTGTCATCGATCTTAAGCAGGGCGCAAACTCGGATGTGGTGCTTAACCAGCTTTACAAGCACACCAACCTCCAGACTACATTTGGAATAATCATGCTGGGCATACTGGACAACCAGCCAAAAGTTTTCAACCTTAAGGAGATGCTTAGCCATTTTGTCTGCCACAGGCAGGATGTTGTCAAAAAAAGGACAAAGTTCGAGCTTGACAAGGCAGAGGAAAAGGCGCACATACTTGAGGGAATTATTATTGCGCTCAACAATGTTGATGCTGTAATCAAGCTTATCAAGTCAAGCCCTAATGTTGAGGAAGCAAGGCTTGCCCTGGGCAGTTCATACAAGCTTTCTGAAAAGCAGGCGCAGGCAATACTTGACATGAAGCTGCAGCGCCTCACTTCTCTTGAGCAGAAGAAGATTAAGGAGGAGCATTCGGGCCTTTTGAAGCTTATCGAAGAGCTTAAGGGCATACTTTCTTCTGAAGTAAAAATCCTGGGCATAATCAAGGCAGAGCTGGAAGAAATCAAGGCAAGGTATGGCGATGACAGGAGGACTTCAATTGTTCAGACTGCAGATTCAGACATTGATGCAGAAGATCTAATCAAGCCTGAAGATGTTGTTGTCACAATCAGCCATACCGGCTACATCAAGAGGATACCGCTTTCGGCATACAAGGAGCAGAAAAGGGGGGGAAGGGGTGTAATAGGCGCAGGCAAGAAGGAGGAGGACTTTATTGAAGAGCTTTTTGTTGCAAACACCCATTCATACCTGCTTTTCTTCACAAATATGGGCAAGGTGCACTGGCTTAAGGTATACCAGGTTCCTGAAGCATCAAGGCAGGCCAAGGGCACTGCAGTAATCAACCTTGTTGCGCTTGAAAAAGACGAGAAGGTTGCAACATTTGTTCCTGTAATGGACTTCAGCGGAAGCAATTTTATCACAATGGTCACCCAGCAGGGCACTATAAAAAGGACTTCGCTTGACAATTTCGCAAACCCCAGAAAGGGAGGGATAGTTGCTTTAGGCATAAATTCAGGGGATGAGCTTATCTCTGCAAAGCTTACAGACGGAAAGGCAACACTCATAATTGCAACTGCAAACGGAATGGCAGTCCGCTTTGAGGAGTCTGACATAAGGCCGATGGGCAGGACTGCTGTCGGCGTAAGGGGCATAAAGCTAAAGCAGGAAGACAAGGTTGTAGGAATGGTCCGTGCAGCAGAAGGCAAAACCCTCCTGACTGTCACAGAAAAGGGATTCGGGAAAAGGACCCCTATTGAGGATTACAGGATTATCAACAGGGGGGGCGTAGGAGTCATAAACATCAAGATTACTGAAAAGAACGGGAATGTTTCTGCAATCAAGTCTGTCAGCGATGATGACGGCCTTATGTTCATAACCCAGAACGGAATTACAATAAGGATTGCTGCAAAAGACATTTCTGTAATAGGCAGGAACACGCAGGGAGTTCGTGTCATGAAGCTTGAGGAGGGCGACCTGCTTTCAGCTGCTGCAAAGGTTCCTCGCGAGGAGAGTGAGGAGGCTGAAGACAGCAGCTGCATTGAATCATGAGATGCATTGCCTTAACCAACAAAGGCATTGAGGATGTTGCTGCCTCTGAGATAAAGGATGTTCTTGGTCTGGATGCAGAAGCTGCAGACAGCATTGTTTTCTTTGATGCAAAAAATTTTGAGGACATTTTCAGGGCATGCTACAGGCTCCAGTCTGCAAGGAAAATAATTCTTCTTCTCAAGGAATTCAGGGCAAAAAAGATGGAGGATATCCATGCAGCTGTCAAAAACGCAGGCTTGGAAGACTGGCTTAACAGTTCTTCGTCTTTTGTCGTAAGGTCTATTGCTGAAAACCCGGGCTTTGACAGGCAGGAAATTGAGTCTGAGACAGGCGCTTTCATACTTGAGAGCCATAGCGCAAAAGTTGACCTCAAGAATCCGGGAGTTACATTCTTTGTGCTTATTGAAGGAGAAAAAGGATATTTTGGGATTGACTTTTCAGGCGAAGACCTCGGAAAAAGGGACTACCGAATATTTGCAGGCTCAGAGGCTCTCAAGCCAAATGTTGCATTTTCTCTCTTGGGCATTTCAGGATTCAAGGAAGGCGAAACCCTTCTTGACCCTTTCTGCAGTGCAGGCACAATTCCTATTGAGGCTGCGCTTTCGTGCTCAAGGATTTCACCCAGGAAGTTTTCAAAGGACAGGCTTCTTTTCTGCACAATGGAAAAATTCAGGGGCTTTGATTTCAATGCTTTTTTTGATGCTGAAGACTCAAGAGAGGTAGAAAAGCCGTCTTCAAGGATTGTTGCTGCAGACGCATCATTCCAGGGAATTTCATCTGCAAAGAAAAACTCAAAGATTGCAGGCATCAACAAGGCCATAGAATTCAGCAGGAAGGAGCCTTCGTGGCTTGACGCAAAATTCAAGGAAGGCGAAGTCAGCATGATTGTGACATTCCCTCCTTTGAAAGGCAGGGCGCTGGGCGAAAAGCAGGTTGAGAAGATTTACACCGAGCTTTTTTACCAGGCAGAGTTTATACTTAACAAGAAAGGGTCTGTGCTTCTTCTGCTTAACGAAACAGGCATTGCCGAGGCATCAGCAGCAAAATACGGTTTTGCAGCAGCTGAAAAAAGGGAGATTATGCAGGGAAAGATGAAGCTTGTTGCTGTTGTTTTCACAAGGCAGAATCCATCATCTAAGTGAGCATCTCTGCAGAAAATAAAGGCCAGCAGCCTAAGGTCAAATCCATTCTGTGTTAGAATCTGGCTGACAAGAGGGTGGTCTCTTACGGAGAATGTCAGCTATAATTGTTAATCAACGAGGATTTGAAGCTGCTGGCCCGAGCAAAGCGGGATTTTCTGCAGGGTTTAAGTGAGCAAAACCTTTATAAACTATTTGGCATTCTTAACTGCAGGTTGGGCGGGTACTTAGCTCAGGGCGCTTGCCGCCTTAGGAAAGTCCACCCACTGGATAAGCCCCTTGGCGCAAGCCAAGATTCGGAAACGGATGGCAACGTCTCAGAAACGAGACCTCTTGACAGGAGGATGATGCCTTGAAGCTTCTGGCGACAGGAGCGAGATAACAGGCAGACGCTCTGGCAAGGAAGGATGAAACGGACAGCCCGGGTCAGTGCAAGCCAAAAAGGCGCTTAGTTAAATGCTAAGGCAGACCATCGCAGTAATGCTGCACAAAGGGTCTGACAGAAGGTGGCTTACTCTCGCCCAACCAATTTTAAGCAATCAATTTCAAAAAAAATTTCAAGATGGCACAAGAAAAATTTTCAATGCCCAGCGGTACAGCTGGAATAACAAGGTATTTTGACGAGTACAAGTCAAAGATAAGATTTAAGCCAGGGCATGTTGTAATAATAGGAGTCCTTGTGGTTCTTATTACTGTTCTGCTCCATGCATACGGCTCTTCAATGATGGGGCTTAGCTGAAAATGTTTCCAGGCATGAACGCCAGAAAGATGCAGCAGGCGATGAAGAGAATGGGCATCCAGCAGTCTGAAATCCCTGCAACTGAAGTCATAATCAGGACTGAATCCGGCGAGATTGTCATAACAAACCCTTCTGTTTCAAAAGTGAACATGATGGGCCAGGAGACATTTCAGATTTCAGGCACTATTGAAGAAAGGGATTCTGCTTCTTCTCCTTCGATAAGCGAGGATGACATTGCCACTGTTGCAGGCCAGTCTGGCGCAAGCGAAGATGAGGCAAGAAAGGCGCTCGAGGAGTCTGAAGGCGACATTGCAGCAGCAATCCTCAAGCTGAAGGGCGAATAGGTTTTTGGCTTGTTCTCCGGAAAAATTTTTATAGTTACTGGTCATATATACTACTATGGAGGAATTTCAGCAGGCAAGGCAGAAGGCTCATGAGCGGATAAAGGTTGCAGACCACGTCTTAACCCAGACTTATCCTTTAGTAAGGGATCCCAAGCTGCTTGTTGCAGTCATGGAAAATGTCTTCCTTGCTCTGACAAGCGGAATGGCTGCAATTCTCTCATATGAGCGGACTTTCAAGAGGGTGCCTCCTTTTGTTGATAATTTTGAGAACAAGTTTGAGCTTTTCAGGCAAAAATGCGTTCCCAGGTACAATTTGAGCAGGGAATACCTAAAGCTGATTTCAGACGTAAAGGAGGCTGTGATTGCCCACAAAAAATCACCTGTGGAGTTTGCAAGAAAGGAGAGCTTTGTGATATGCGAGGAAAACTACCAGCTTAAGGCAATAAGCTTTGAGCAGATGAGAAAATATGTTGATTTAACAAAAACCTTTTTAAAGGAAGCAAGCGATATTGTAAGCAAAGATGAAAGAATTTTTAGACAGGGCTGAGGAAGAGCTGAAAAGGGCTGACCACCTTATATTTGTCAGCTTAAAGTATACCAGGACAGTTGATGTAATCAAGAATATTGTTGAGAGGCTGATAAACGCCTTTGACCTCGGGATGGATGCTCTCCTCAAGTATGCAAAGCAGAAGAAAATGATTGACTGCATTCCTACAGCCCCTCTTGTCAAGGCCGAAACCATCAAGGCTGCTTTTTCTGAAGACCCTCATGTTTCAAGCTTCATAAACTTATACAGGTTTTTCAGGAAGATAAACACTGCAAAGTTCAGCAGGGCCCAGGAGTACAGGAGGCATGTCACAATGACTGCTTTCCTTGACGACGGCGAGATTGAGGTAAGCATCGACATAATTTCAGAGTATTTTGAAAAGACAAAGGAGTTTATTGTTTACTGCAGGAATCTTGTGCAGGCAAAAAATGACTAAGGCTACAACCAAGATAATTGCAGTGGCATCAGGGAAGGGCGGTGTAGGGAAGACAACAACTGCCATAAACCTTGGGACTGCATTTGCAGGATTCAGGAGGGAAGCCATTGTTGTTGACGGCAACCTTAAGACTCCAAACATTGGGATATATCTCGGGACTCCAATTGTTCCAAATTCTGTCCACGATGCATTGCACCTTAAAAAGAGCATAAGGGACTGCGTTTACACGCACCCTTCAGGGGTAAGGATTGCGCCTGCATCAATCTCACTTGAAGAGGCAAAAAATGCAATGCACGCGAACTTTCCTTCAGTGCTCAGGCAGCTTGAAGGCGCTGCTGAAATTCTTATTGTTGATTCAGTTGCAGGCCTCAATAATGACATGTTCTCTGCGCTTGAAGCTGCAGATGAAGTAATAATCGTCTCAACTCCAGACCTTCCGTCTGCAGCAGACTCGCTTAAGGCAATACGCATGCTTTCAGAAAAGGGCATAAATGTTATTGGGATTGTGCTTAATATGGTAAGGAATGACAAGTATGAGCTCAAGAAAAGCGAAATGGAGGCTCTTCTTGACCTTCCTGTAATTGCATCAATTCCTGAAGACAAAAGAGTGAGGGAGGCCTTTAGGGAAAACAACCCTGTAGTGTATTCAGACCCAGGCTCAAAGGCTGCTGTCGAGTTCAAGAAGCTTGCAGCGCTGCTTATCGGCCAGGAATACAGGCTGGTTTCAAGAAAATGACTGAAATAATGGACAACATGAGGGAGAAGGGCTGGTCAGAGTCTGAAATCCAGAAGACTGAAGTGATACTTGCAGCTGCAGCGCAGGGCAAAAGCCAGGGTGCAGTGCTGTTTGACAAGGTTGTTTACTGGTCAGGCCTTTTCCTTGCAATACTCGGCAACTTTGTAGTTTCAATGATACTCATCCCGTTTCTTATACTTATGAAATCCTTTTACCTTTATTTGTCCCTTATTTTTTTGGGTGTTGTTTTCGGCTGGATTTTCAGCATTATTATCCAGGATATTGAGTCAATAAAATCAGGCCAGCACATAATTGCTTGGATTTTTATCCCTGCAATCGGGCTGATAAACATATATGTAATGGCAAATTTTTCAAACCATCTTGCAAGGCTGATGGATATTCCAACAGGCATCCATCTTGCTTCTGCAGTAAGCATAGTCTATGTGATTTCATTCATGATGCCCTACGGGCTTTCCAGGGCTTTGAAGAAATGATTTAAATGATTCAAAGGATTCAAAGCAAAATCTTTATAAGGAATTTGCCGATTCTATAATTTAGGCATTAATTTGGCGGCAGTAGTTTAACGGCAGAATACGGGACTGTGGACGCTGATGCTTTCGGCTGCAGCAATCCTGAGGAGGGAGTTCGATTCTCTCTTGCCGCCCTTTTATTGTTATTTTGGGGTTTAGGCAGGAAAACCAATACCTTTATAAATAAGTCCAATTTCACATCAATATCAACCCGAGTGCAAGCGATTTTAGGGTTAGGCCGCATTTAATGCGTGTTTAATTCTTCGCTTGATAAGGGATTGAAAACATAAAAATGGCTGACGAAAAACAAAAGGCAGGCTCAAAAACAGCTCCAATAAAGGCAGCGCCGGCTGAATCTGCTGAAGCAAAGGACAATTTCAACTACATAGTCAGAATTGCAAATTCAGACCTTGACGGAAACAAGCCAATCGGAAGCGCAGTCACAAAAATAAAGGGAGTTGGCTGCATGTTTTCAAGTGCAATATGCAGGCTTTCAGGTGTTTCTGCCACAAAGAAGTGCGGATACCTTTCTGATTCTGAAGTTAAGAAGATTGAGGACATAGTCTATCACCCTTCCAAGTTTAATATTCCTTCATGGATGTTCAACAGGCAGAATGACCCTGAGACAGGAGCAGATATGCACCTGCTTTCAGGAGACCTTCAGTTTGCAAGGGAGAACGACATAAAGATGATGAAGAAGATAAAGTGCTACAAGGGAGTAAGGCACATCTTTGGGCTGCCATGCAGGGGCCAGAGGACAAAATCAAACTTCAGGAAGACAAAGTCCAGGGGCAAGGGCAGCATAGGAGTTAAGACAAAAAAATAAGGTAATGCTAAAATGGGAGATCCTAAATTCGTAAAAAAGAAATTTTCAAAGCCATCGCATCCATGGCAGAGCGCTAGGATTGAGGCTGAAACTGCACTTTCAAAAGAGTACGGCCTAAAGAACAAGAGGGAATCCTGGAAGATGGGTGAAAGGATAAAGATGTTCAAGAAGCAGGCAAAGCAGATTACAGCCTTAAAAACAGAGCAGGCAAAGAAGGAGGAGCATCTTCTTCTTGAAAAGCTTTACAGGCTGAACCTCCTCCAGAGGGGGGGCAATGTTACAGTCGACGAAGTGCTTAATCTTACTACTAAAGACATGCTTGAAAGGAGGCTTCAGACAATTGTATTCAAGAAGGGCCTTGCAAAATCAGTCAAGCAGGCAAGGCAGTTCATAACCCACAGGCACATAACTGTGGGCGGAAAGCTGGTAACTGCTCCGTCATACATTGTTTCTGCTGAAGAGGAGCCATCAATATCATTCATACCAAAATCAGCTCTTGCAAAAGAGGACCATCCTGAAAGGGCAGTCGAAAAAAGGACTCCTGGAGACAGGCCTAAAAAAGGAAAGGCTGCTGAAGAGGAAAAAGGAGGCTTCAGAAGGGAGCGAAAAGGCCATGCAAGGAATGCTCATTTTAAAGGGCATGCTGCTGAGAAAAAAAATGAATCCGCAGGGGGCAAGGAGTAAAAAATGATAAAGCAGCCTGAAACAAGGTGGGGAATAGCCCATATTTACTCTTCATACAACAACACAATTATACATCTTACTGATATAACTGGAACAGAGACTATTTCCAAGGCATCAGGCGGAATGGTTGTCAAGTCAGACAGGCTTGAGAGCTCGCCAACTGCAGCAATGATGGCTGCAAAAAAAGTTGCTGAAGAGGCTTTGGAAAAAGGAATTAATGGGATACACGTCAAGATAAAGGCGCCGGGCGGCCACAACGGCCCAAGCAACCCGGGGCCAGGAGCTCAGGCTGCAATCAGGGCGCTTTCAAGAATGGGGCTCAAGATTGGAATGATCGAGGATGTTACTCCTATGCCTCACGGCGGCTGCCGAAAGAAGGGCGGAAAGAGGGGAAGAAGGGTTTAAAATGGACATAAAAATGCTTGGAAAAGACAAGAAGTCAGGAAGGATATCCTTTTTGGTTACAGGCTCAACTCCAAGCTTTATGAATGCCCTTAGGAGAAACATGACAGACTCTGTGCCAGTAATGGCAATTGAGGATGTCGAGTTCAAGAAAAACAATTCAGTGCTTTATGATGAGATAATCGCGCACAGGCTCGGGCTTCTGCCATTGACGACAGACCTGAAATCCTACACCCTGCAGAACAGCTGCAAGTGCAAGGGAGAAGGCTGCGCAAGGTGCACAGTCAAGATGACTATGGTAAGCAAGGGCGCAGGATATTTTTACGCTTCAGAAATAAAATCAAAGGATCCAAAGGTAAAGCCGGTCTTCCCAAAGACCCCGATAGTCAAGCTGCTCAAAGGGCAGGAAGTTGAGATTGAGGCTACTGCAAGGCTCGGCACAGGAAGGGAGCATGCGAAATGGTCGCCATGCCTGGCATACTACAAGTACCAGCCTGTTATTGAGGTTGACGCAGCAAAATGCTCCAATGCAGAGGAAGTTGCAGCAAGCTGCCCTGTTAATGTTTTTGAGATAAAGAGCGGAAAGCTCGCAGTAAAGAAAGAAAAGGTCATGGACTGCCACCTTTGCGGCGCATGCGCAGAAAAGGCTGCAAACAACTCCGTAAGGCTTAACGAGACAGAAAATAATTTTATCTTTTTTGTTGAGTCATGGGGCCAGCTTGATGCAAAGGAAATAATCACAAGTGCAGCAGACATATTCGAAGCACAGCTTGATGAGTTTGATGAAAAGCTGAAGCAAGCTGAATAATCAGGAATAATCAAAAATAATCAAAAGATGTACTCCGTTATCCTTACGCGAGGGTGCCGGAGTGGCCAAACGGGCTAGGTTGAGGCAGCGCAAATCAAAGGCAGAGGTTTGGCTTCAAACGCCTAGTGGCTTAGTGCCTGCGCGAGTTCGAACCTCGTCCCTCGCATAAAAATTAAATGAGTCAAAATGAGAAAAGGAGCAACAAACGAAAACCTGAATTCCCTCATAAGGGATTTGAAGAAGCATTCCTACTCCCAGGAGTCTAAAATCTGGAGAAGGGTTGCTTTGGATCTTGAAAAGCCTGCAAGAGATAGGCGAGTGGTAAACCTTTCAAGGCTGAACAGGTTCACAAAGGCAAACGAAGTAGTTGTAGTTCCTGGCAAGGTTCTCGGCGCAGGAAGCATTGAGCACAGCATTACAGTTGCAGCATTCTCATTTTCAGGAAATGCAAAATCCATGATAGAGAAGGCAAAAGGCAAGTGCCTGTCAATCAAAGAGCTTATTGAGAAGAATCCCAAAGGCAAAGATGTGAGGGTCATAGGGTAAAATGGAAATCTACATTGATGCTAAAAACATGATTCTTGGGCGAATGTCTACTTATGTAGCCAAGCGGGCGCTTTTGGGCGACATCATAAAGATATTCAACTGCGAAAGCGCAGTAATCACAGGCAGCAGGGAGTTTGTCTTTGAAAAGTACCATCATAAGAATGACAGGGGCACTGCATCAAAAGGTCCATTCCAGCCAAAGATGCCTGACAGGTTTGTAAGGAGGATTATAAGGGGAATGCTTCCTTTCAAGACTCCAAGAGGCAGGGAGGCTTTCGGCAGGGTGCTTTGCTACATTGGTGTTCCTGAAGAGTTCAAGGGCAAGAAGCTTATTTCGCTTCAGAATGCAGATATTGCAGATTCAAACAGCATAAAGTATGTGTCTGTCCAGGACATTTGCAGGCACATAGGTGGGAAAATATGAGCTCAAAAGCAATCAACGTGTCAGGCAAGAGGAAGTCTGCTGTTGCAAGAGCAACGCTGACACCTGGAAAAGGCAGGGTAAGAATCAACCATATCCTCCTAAGCAGCTATGGCAGCAAGATTTCAAGGATGAAAATCCAGGAGCCTCTGATGATTTCAGAGGGCATTGCAAACGATGTTGATATTAATGTTACTGTAAGCGGCGGAGGCCTGATAACACAGGCTGATGCAGCACGGCTTGCCATCTCAAGGGCATTGGTCAAGTTTGACAAGAAGCTTGAGAAGCCATTCCTTGGCTATGACAGGACGCTTCTTGTTGCGGATGTCAGGAGAAAGGAGGCGCACAAGCCGAACAGGCACGGCAAGGCAAGGGCAAAGCGCCAGAAGTCATACAGGTGAACAAAAAATGATTATACCAATCAGGTGCTGGAGCTGCGGAAAGCCAATCGGCCACCTCTGGGAGGAATTCCAGGAGAAGGTTGAGAAGGGCGGAAGCGCAAAGGATGCAATGGACGACCTGGGTCTTGAAAGATACTGCTGCAGGCAGATGTTCATGGGCCATGTAGACCTGATTGAGACATCTTCAAAGTTCAAGAAATTCTGATTTAAATTATTTTTTTATGTTTGTTTTTTTGGCCTATTTTTTTGCTTTCTTATCTTATTTTTATCTTATTCTGTATCTTATTATTTTTTCTTCTGTTTAAAATTTATTTATTTTAGAAATTATTTTTATTTTTCAGCTGTCACAACCCAGTCCCACATAAGCGGCTTGTTCTTGAATCTCAAAAGATATTTTTCCTCCCAAAGGCTCCAGGGGTATTTCACCTTTTCAAATTCAATATTCTTGAAGCCTGCCTTCCTCAGCCTGTAGTCAATCTCAAACCTGTAGAAATGCTTCTGCATGCCCTCCTCCTCCATGAATCCGAGGACAAAATTGTATTTTTCGCGCTCTATCTTCTTGTATGTTTTCCTCATTGCAGTGCTTCTTCTCTTGTTCTGCTTGAGCTCATACTCGTAGATTATCATTGCCTTGTAAAGCACAGACTCCAGAGAAGGGAATATTGCAATAAGCTTTCCGCCTTTTTTCAGCACTTTTGCAGTCTCGTAAATTGACTTTTTCACATCCTTCACAGAAGGCATTACTATTGAGTTTATTGCGAATGCAACATCAAACTGGTTGTAAAGCCCCCTTAAGTTTGTAAGGTCTTTCTGCAGAAACCTTGTTGCTTCATTGTTTGATTTTTTCCGTGCATAAAAAAGCATCTGCCTGGAAAAGTCAATTGCAGTGACGCTGCCGAATTTTTTTTCAAGAAAAGGGATGAGGTTGCCTATGCCTGTTCCCAGGTCGATTACGCTCATCTCCCTGCAGCCTTTCATGCGCCTTACCATCCCCGGCAAGGGGTTTTTTACGCCTTTGTCAAAAGGGCTGCTGACGTGCTCAAAATAGTTGTCTGCAATCTTATCCCACTCTTTCGACTTCATCCTGCACTTATTTTTTTCATAATATTTAAATATACCCCTTCTCCTTCGTTTTAGTAATGGATTTCCACAAAATCGAGCAGAAATGGCAGGAAAAATGGGAGGCTGCAAATGCCTTCAAGTCTGACTTAAATCAAAAAAAGAAAAAGTTCTACTGCCTTGAGATGTTTCCATATCCTTCAGGCTCAGGCCTTCATATGGGCCACGCATTCAACTACACAATAGGCGACATTTATGCAAGGTTCAAGAGGATGTCAGGCTTTAATGTCCTTTATCCGATGGGGTATGACAGCTTCGGCCTGCCTGCAGAAAACGCTGCAATAAAGGCAAAATCGCATCCAAGGGTGTTTACAGATTCTGCAATCTCAAATTTCATAAGGCAGCAGAAGTCGCTGGGCCTAAGCTATGACTGGAGCAGGATGGTAAAGACCAGTTCGCACGAGTACTATAAATGGAACCAGTTTATCTTCCTTAAGTTTCTTGAGAACGGCCTTGTCTGCAGGAAGAATGCGCAGGTCAACTGGTGCCCTGAATGCTGCACTGTGCTTGCCAACGAGCAGGTTCACGACGGAAAATGCTGGAGGCACACAGAGACTGAAGTTGAGAAGAAGGAGCTTGAGCAGTGGTTCATAAAAACCACAAAATATGCCGAGGAGCTTCTTTCTGAAATTCCAAATCTGGAGTGGCCTGAAAGGATAAAGGCAATGCAGGAGCACTGGATAGGCAAAAGCACAGGCGCCGAGCTTTTCTTTGATGTTGTTGACGGCAATGGGAAGAAGATTGACTCAATCTCAACTTTTACAACAAGGCCGGATACTGCTTATGGGATAACCTACCTTGTTATTGCTGCAGAGCATCCCAAGGCTCTTGAATGGTCCAGGGGGACATCACAGGAGAAAAAAGTCCTTGATTTTGTCAATGAGCAGAAAAAGAGGAGCATTATTGACAGGACTGCAGAGGGCAGGGAGAAAAACGGGGTTTTCACAGGAAGGCATTTCATAAATCCTTTTACAGGCGGGCAGTGCCCAATCTGGGTTGCGGATTATGCGCTTTACGAATACGGCACAGGCGCTGTTATGGCAGTGCCCACTCATGACCAGAGGGATTTTGAGTTTGCAAAAAAATACAATCTGCCTCTCAAGGTGGTCATAAGCCCTTCCAGCTATGAGCTGAACCCTTTAAAAATGTCAAGGGCGTACATTGATGATGGAGTCCTTGTGAATTCAGGTGATTTCGACGGAATGGACAACAGGGAGGCAATAGCTGAAATAGGCAGGTTTGCAGAGAAGAAAGGATGGGGGAAAATTGCAGTCAACTACAAGCTTAGGGACTGGCTTGTTTCAAGGCAGAGGTATTGGGGAACACCAATCCCTGTAATACACTGCAAAAAGTGCGGCGCAGTTCCTGTTCCTTATGATGAGCTTCCAGTTCTTCTTCCTGAAGATGTTGAATTCGGAAAAGGAAACCCTATTGAGACAAGCAGGGAGTTTGCGAATGCAAAATGCCCAAAATGTAAAGGCAGTGCAAGAAGGGAAACAGATACAATGGACACTTTCTTTGACAGCAGCTGGTATTTCCTAAGGTACACTGACAGCTCAAACTCATCAGAAATGTTTGACAGGAAAAAGGCTGAATACTGGATGCCTGTAGACCAGTACATTGGAGGCGCAGAGCACGCCTGCATGCACCTGATTTATGCAAGATTCTTTGTCAAGGCATTAAGGGACCTTGGCTATGTCAGCTTCAGCGAGCCGTTCAAGAGGCTTTTCAACCAGGGAATGCTCCACGGAGCTGACGGATTTGTGATGAGCAAGTCAAGGGGCAATGTTGTGCTTCCGGAGGAGATTTCAGAAAAGTACGGCATTGACACTGCAAGGTTCTTCCTTGTTTCAATTGCATCTCCTGACAAGGATCTTGAGTGGAGCGATGCAGGAATCGAAGGCAGCTTCAGGTTTATGAAAAAGGTTGCAAAATACTTTGAAGAAGTAAAATTAGGCAGCTCTAGCAGGATGCTGGAGAGCAAGCTGCACAAGGCAATCAAAGGAGTTACAGAAGATATAGAAAATTTCAGGTACAACCTTGCTGTTATCAAAATAAGAGAGCTTTTTGATGCGCTTGAGCCTGAACCCTCCAAGGAAGTTCTGGGGGCATTCTTGAAGCTCCTGCACCCTTTCTGCCCCCACATAACTGAAGAGTTTTGGGAAAAGCTGGGCAGCAGGGATTTTATATCACTCTCAAAATGGCCTGATTACGACGAAAAAAAGATAGACCTAAAGGCAGAGGCGCTTGAGCAGGTTGTTCTGAGCGCAAGGTCTGACATTATTGCAGTCCAGCAGCTGACAAAAATTGCAGAGCTGAAGAAGGCAAAGCTGATTGTCGCAGCATCCTGGAAGTATGATTTTGCAGCAGAAATGAGAAAGCAGCTTGCAAAATCCTTCAACCAGGGAGAAGCTATCAAGGGGATTATGCAGTGTGAAAAGCTGAAGACGCATGGCTCTTCAATCGCCAAGCTTGTCCCAAAAATTATGAAGGACCCGTCAAAGCTTCCCCAGGCAGTGTTCAGCCAGAAGGATGAGATTTCATGCCTTGAGTCTGCAAAAGATGTTTTTGAAAAGGAGTTCAATGCAAAGTTTGAGATTGAATCAGAGGAGAAAAGCAAAGAGCAGAAGGCTTCTTCGGCAATGCCTGGCAGGCCTGCAATTGTGCTTGGCTGATTTTTTTTGGGATATGCTCTCTTATTCCCCAAACTCACTTTCTTTTGTAATGCATGCTGTTTCTTTTTTTTGCGCTTTTCCTGGACTTTTTCAAGTCCTGAAAAATATCTGCAAGAGACACAGCAGCCCATACTGAATTAAGAGCAAGAAATGGGTAGCTCCCTATCATAAGGGCATAAGATGCCATAAGCGCCCCTCCAAAAAAATTGAATGAGTCATAAACAAGAAAGTCAGTCTTCCACTTCCCAATCTGGTTCATGAAGAAGGCAAAAAGTATCAAAGCCATTCCTGCAATCCCTATTATTGACTGGTTCATGCCTTTTTTCCCATTGTTTGGGTTAATAAATGTTTTGCAAAACAGGATATTTTGGCAATGCCTGTTTTTTAGTCTTAAATAATCCTTCCTTAGGCTGCCAGCCTCAATTTTTGGAGCGCCAATTTTTAAAAACATTTTTAAAGGCAATATAAGCTTAATAAGAGTCATGCCTATAGTTGACATACTTGTATCAGTCCTGCTTTTTGTATGGGCCATGCTAAAGGCCTGGCTGTACATTTTTGCAGTGCCGTTCATGCACCTGGATACATTGTGGATAATGGTGCCAATTTGGCTCAACTGGTTCTTTGCAGAGTTTTTTCAGGAGAAAAAGGGAACATCATTCGGCAACGCAATAAGCAATGGAGTCATCCCATTTTGGGGAGGCATAGACTGGATGAGGAACATCACAAACAGCCTTATTGCAGGAACTGCAAATTTCAGCTTTTTAGTTTTTGCAAAATACCTTGTTTCAGTGCTGATACTTGTTTACGGCCTTGTTATAGTCATATTTGGGATTAAGGCAAGAAAATTTATCCATATTTCAGGAAGGGTAAGAGTTGTAACCTACATTCTTGTGGTATTTACCCCTTTTATCTATGGTGTTGTAGACTACACATACATCCACTTCTTAAGCATAATCTTGTTCTTCCCTCTTTTCTATGGCATAGTCGAGCTGTTTGACAAAATCACTCCTGAGCCAAAAATTTATTCTGAAGATTTGGGGAAAGGCAGTTCAGAATTTGGAGGAGACCAGTCATCATCAATGCCTCAAATGCCTTCAGAGCTCCCTGGGCTTGGCTCTTTTGACCAGCCAGGCCAGTCTAACCTGCCTCCTGAAATGCCTCCAGGGCTTCCGCCAGGGCTTTAATTTTTTAGAAAAAAAGCGGGCGGGCATGCCTCCAAATGGAAATGCACTTTTCCAGCCAGCTGCCCTGAATCATCCTCGGGTCCGCTACCCTTCAAGCACCAGCTAAATAAGTTAGAGCTGCTTAGTTCCCTACCTGACTCTTTTCCTCAAATGGCTGACCCTGAAGGACAGACCGTCAACGTCCGAAACAGGACTGGCAGGAAGAGTGCAAGCCTCTTCAGAAGCGTCAGCCCTGCTTGAAGCACGTTAGCAGTTACAGGAGAGTGCTAACCTCCCGGCCTAGCCCGCCCGTGCTGTCTTGGATTTCAAGCTTTTTAAAGGTTATGGAAATTGCGCACTTTTGGGCGAAAAAGTTAAATATGATGAGTGCTTTATCACTTTTTGGGGGAGATTAAATGCCATCAATTATTTTTCTGGGAACTGCAGGCGATGAGTTTACAGCAGGAAAGCAGCTCCGCGCTTCAGGAGGCATTGTTGTGCAGGCTGACGGCTACCAGTTTTATTTAGACCCTGGCCCAGGCGCGCTTGTCAGGGCGCAGCAGAACGGAATAAACCTGCGCGAGAACACAGCAGTCCTTGTTTCGCATGCGCACCTAAACCACTGCAGCGACGCAAATGCAGTCTTGTCTGCAATGAGCAGGAACGGCTTTGACGTAAACGGAGTCCTCATCTCAAATGTTTCTTTTGCAGGCGGCAGCGATGAAGCTGGAATTTCGCCTATGCTTACTGAATTCCACAGGCGGTGCGTTGAAAGGGTGATAATCGCAAAGGCAGGCCAGAGGATAGGCATTGAAAGCATTGAGATTCAGGCATTGCAGGCTTTGCATCACGACCCTCACGCACTTGGTTTCAAGTTCATAACTCCCTATTTTACAGCTGCATATTCAGGAGATACCAAGTACAGCAGGGATGTTGCAGAGCAGTACAAAAAGTCTGACATCCTAATCCTCAATATGGTTTACCCGAAAGGCGCAAAGGAGAAGAATTCAGACAACCTTTGCTTTGAGGATGCTGCAAAAATAATTGAGAAAGCCAAGCCCAAGCTGGCAGTCATAACCCATTTTGGGAGGGCGATGCTGAATGGCGACCCTTTGAGCCAGGCAAGGGAGCTTCAGAAGCTGACTGGAGTCCAGGTCATTGCTGCTTTTGACGGCATGAGGATAAACCCTGCAACTTATTCAGCTGATGCAAAGCAGAAGACTCTTGGCGCATTCAGGCAGCAGGCTGAGGGGGATGGGCAGCCATTGCCTTTAGATGAGCCTGATTCAGGAATTGAAAAAGCTGAAAAAGACCCATAATCTTTTTGATCTTTTTTTTATAATAATTTTTTTGTAATAATATACAACTAAGTTATAATGCCCTAGAATAATGCAAATGCGATTTCTGCAAGAGCGACTACTGCATATCCTGCCAGGCATCCAAGAGAAAGGAATGGCATTGCAGGGTAAAACCTGTCTTTTTTTCCGTATATAAGCAGCAGGAACAGTGCAAATGTGACAAACACAGGTATGACCATCGCCTTCCAGAACCCCATGTATTTCATTATTACACCTGCAAAAATAAGCGGGAACCCGACATCCCCTCCGCCGAGGATTGCAGACTTTACCCTTGATGTTGCTGTTTTCTTGGCTGCATGTTTTTTTGCCTTTTTCATCATATCATATGGTATGAGCATTCCTGCAAAGACCTTTGCCTTTGTCTGGAATTTTGCAAGCTTTATCATATGCCCGCTTTTCCAGACTGCATACATGTCATAAATCGAGATTAGGACAAGAAGAAGGAATGCAGAAATCTTGTCAATAATAGGAACAAAGATTGCTGCAAGCCCGCCGTAGATGAACAGCTCTGTAAAGTTGTGCACAACAAATCCCGGCCTGAAAAGCTTTAGGTATGCCAGCACTGCTGAAACTGCAAATGCTGCACCAGCTCCTATGAAAGGCTTGAGAGCTATCCACAGGCAAAGGAAGACTGCAAGAAAAAACCAGAGCTTCCAGATGTAGTCATGCTTCAGCTTTGCAAGGAAAAGAAGCAGAACAGTCCCTATTATTATCGCAAATGCAATCATAAGAATTGCATCCCTTGGCTCGACATGGGGCCTTTCCATCTCAACACCGCCAATCGAAGGCAGCGGCTCCCATGTTATGTTTATCTCTCCAGTTTCAGTTACATGCCTTTCGCCTATGTACTGGCTTACAACAACAAGGCCTATAACCTGCGCTGCAAAAAACAGGCCGATAAGCATAAGAGTTACATCAAATGAATGCTTCATAAGGCTTTTTTCATCTTGAGGTTATATAAAGTTTGCTACATTTGGCAAAATATTTAAAGGAAAAGCCCAACACTCAAGTTATGGCAGAATTTACTGTTACACCCTGGGAAGTCAAGGGGGAAATTGATTATGACAAGCTTGTGAGGGAGTTTGGAATCCAGCCTGTTGGCGAGCTGCCTGCTCCTTTCATGGAAAATGTTCTTTTCAGGAGAAAAGCTGTTTTTGCGCACAGGGACTTCAACAAGATTGTGGAGCGCATAAAGAAAAATGAGCCGTTTATCATGATGACAGGGCTTATGCCTTCCGGAAAATTCCATCTGGGCCATATGCTTGTTGCCCAGCAGATGATGTTCTACCAGAGCCTTGGCGCAAAGGTCTACATTGCAGTTGCGGATATTGAGACATACAATGCAAGGGGCCAGTCGCTTGAGGAAAGCAGGAAAGTTGCAGTCGAGGAGTATCTCACAAACTACCTTGCGCTGGGGCTTAAGCCAAAAGGCTGCGACATTTATTTCCAGAGCAGCAGGTCCAATGTTTCTTCAAAGTCAAATGCTTATTACAGGCTTCAGAATGTTCTTGCAAGGCACGCAACTTTCAGCGAGTTCAAGGCTGTTTATGGCGAAATAACACCTGGCAAGATGGTGTCTGCGCTTCTGCAGGCTTCTGACATGCTTCATCCGCAGCTTCCTGAATTTGAGGGAAAGATGCCTGTTGTTGTTCCTGTCGGCATTGACCAGGACCCCCATATAAGGCTTGCAAGGGACATGAGCCAGCGCTTCAAGTCGTATGACTTTGTCCAGCTTGCATCAACATACCACAAGTTTATGCCAGGCCTTGGCGGCGGCAAGATGTCGTCTTCAGACCCCTCATCTTACATTGCGCTTACAGACACTCCGAAGGAGGCTGAAAACAAGATAAGGAAATATGCATTTTCAGGAGGAAGGGCCACTCTTGAAGAGCACAGGAAAAAAGGGGGAAATCCTGATGTTGATGTTTCATTCCAGTACCTAAGCATGTTTTTTGAGGACAATGACAGCAAAATAAGGAAGATTTATGATGACTACAAGTCAGGCGCACTGCTTTCAGGAGAGCTTAAGCAGATGCTTATCGAAAAGATTTCCCCTTTCCTTGAGAAGCACAGCGAAAGGCGGGAAAAGGCAAGGGACAAGGCAGAAGGGCTTTTGCCTGCTTGAGTTTGATTGTGCTTGTTTGAGCCTGCTTGAGCATGCTTCAGTATTTTGGCAGATAAATATCAAATAAAAAAATAAAAAGAGGTGAATTGTATGGCTGCAAGGTCTGCTCCGCTTAATGCAACATTCATGATAGCGGCTATTTTGGGTTTTTTGATTTCTGTTGTGTACATAAGAAAATATGATGTGACGTGGGCTTTTGCATTTGCGCTTGTCTTTGTGCTTATGATAATTGCTTCGCTTATAGCAATGGTGAATGCGCCTGTAAAAGGCCAGCTTATGCCCCAGCTTGAAGAGGGCGAGAAAACACATACCAGGATAATTACCCGCTCTGAAATGAAAAAAGCTTCTGCTCCTAAGAAGAAAGCAGCAAAGTCTTCAAAGAAGCACGCAAAGGCTGCAAAGCCTAAGCTTAAAAAATCAAAAAAGAAATCAGGCAGGAAATAATTTTTTCCTTTTTTTGTTTTTTGGCAGGGATTATCCTGAATCTTTCCTTTTGCTGTTTTGTTGCAGGTCTCCTTTCTTTTACCGTATCTTTATTTGGCCCTGCTCCCTCATTGTGACATAGCTGTCAAATATCTCTGCAGCAAGAAGAATTGCTGTCTGCTCAATTGGCAGCCTTGTGACATTAGAATAGTTTTCTTTTGCAATCACTGAATTAGGGTTTGTTTCAAGAAATATAAACTGGTCAATTGAGTCATGCGACTGGATTTTATTGTCAAAAGACATGTCATGTGAAAGCATTGCTGCAACATAGCCTGCCTTGTACTCAGTTTTCAGCTCTTTTGCAGTCTCGTTGAGCGTTCCTCCGCTAAGCCTTCTGTCATCTCCCAAAAGGCAGGTTTTTCCTGCAATTTCATCAAGCCTGCACGTGCTGCTGGATTTTACTCCTTTAATCCTTATCCTTCCATGGCCGTCCCTCTCCTTTTTTATTGCAAGAATGTGCTGCATGTCCCCTCTGCAGGCATAGGCCAGGTTTGATATTGTCGCTTCGCTTCCGTCGTCTGTTGCAACAAAATAAATGTCCTTTATGCTGTCCTTGAAATGCTCCCTGACAAAGCTGACAAAAGGAGTAAGCTTTCCAATCTTCTCATTGTAGTCATCCCTCCTCTCATTATTTTCAGGAGTCTTGTAAAGAAAAGGGCCGAGATGCGGGCTCATTATGTGGTGCTCTGCCCTGAACGGGTCAATGTTCCTGAATCCCATTCCGAGGTTGTTTGCCTCCACCTTTGTTGTGTCTGAATGCGAATCAATCGCTATCATCTCACTGTATCCTGCATTCACAAGGTCGGTAAGGTAAATCTTAAGCGCGTATCCCTCAACAAGCCCCAGCTTTCCGTTTCTCCTTACGCTGTGGTTGAGGTCGTAGGGCCCTATCGGCGTTACAAGTGTAAGCTGCTTGTGGCCTATGTTTTTTATTTTGAGTATTTCCCCAAAAAGCCTTATCTGCATTACTGTTGTTGCAGCATCAACTCCCAGGGAAAGATTGTAAGGGTGTGTTATGTAAAATATTGCCTCTCGCTGGTTAAGCTCTCCAAGAGTTATCTCCCCTACATCAAGCCTTGCTTCCTTTACAGGAAACTCGCCTATCACAAAAGATTTCTTGCTTTTCGGGTAGAATTTGTCCTGCTCAATATCATCAGGATAAGTCTGGGTCATGTATGCTCCCCTGAGGTGGAATTCCTCTCTTAGGATTTTGAGTATTTTTTCTGCAAGAACTTTGTCAGCTTCATGGGCGCCTGGCACAAGATTGAGCTCGTATCCAGTATGCCACCTTCTTTTTGCTGTTTTGTCTATTTTCAAGCCCCCCTTGATTTTTAGAGCCTGAATTATTATTTATAGATTTATATTGTTCAGAATCTATCTTTTTTAAGGCTTTAAAATCAGAATTCAAAAACCTTCTTTTTTTCAGGTATTGCGCTTGGCGCAGCTCCTCCGTGCCATGTAATCCTGGGCCTTACCCTCATGGGGTACATTCTTTCGTTTGAGTCGTCAAGTACTATTGCAGCTCCCTTTACTCTAGGGAGATTGTTGAGCTCCTTGTCAAGCCCCTGCCTCATGTAGCTCTGCATCAGCATTCCCAAAGCGTCAGTGTCCAGCTTTGCAGTAATCCTGTGCGCTATGATTATGTCTGACTGGGTCATTACGTCTGTATGGATTTTGCCTGGCTGCTGGGTTGCAAGTATAAGCGATATTCCCGGCTGCCTTCCCTCCCTAAGGATTGTAACAAGCGCGCTGGTTGCAGTTGTCCTTCCCTCAACCGGCATGAATTCATGGGCTTCATCAATTATAAGCCAGACCATCGGCATTTTCTTTGCAGGCTTTGCCTCCTCTTCAATGTAATGCATGCTGGAGTGTATTGATGCGTATTCCTCATCTTTTCTTGCAATCATCCTGTCAATGAAAAGCTTCTGCGCTGTGAGCCCGATTACAAGGGACTTTATCTCCCACCCGCCAGGCGCTGTAGCATAGCAGCTTACATCAAGGACTGTAACCTGGCCTGGTTTTGCAAGCTCATGAAGAGGAGTGCCTTCTGTGCTGAACAGCCCCCATTCTTTTGTTGCAAGAAACCTGTTTTCTGCAGCATCCTTTGTTGTGCTGTCAATCTTTGTGTCCTTTCGTATTGCTTCAACTATTTCATCTATCCCAAAATTGCCTTTTTCAGCCTTTAGAGTGAGGATTATCCTTTCGATGAAAACTCCCAGTGATTCTGTTGACTTTATTCCGAATGTAAGCCACCAGTCTTCAGGCCCAAGCTCTGACGGCTTTATTGAGAAAGGAAAGTCTGTGGGTATTCCTTTTTTCTTGTATTCATCATAAAATCCTGCTGGCGTGTAAATCTTGACATCAAGGCCACGGCCCTTAAGCCCCCATTCTTTTAGAAGCTGCTCATCCTTGTGGTTGGGGTATTTCATAGTCCAGTATATGCCCATTGTGTCAAGCATGATTATGCTAAGGTTTTCAGCGATTTCAGGAGGGAGGTTTGCCATTCCCTCTGCAATTGCGCCCATGGTGTATGACTTTCCGCCGCCCCTTTTTCCGCATACAAAGACAACGTGGGACCTTGTTACATCCATAAGAATAGGATTTGAGAGGGAAGTGACCTGCCCCATTTTGATGTAGTGCTTTCCAAGAAGGACAGTGCCGGCAAGTCCGTATTTTTTCTTTTCGCTTTCGTCCCTGCCTATTACGATTTCATAAGTCATATTCCCTGGTTCCAGGGTTTGCACTATAAATATTTTGTGGAACTTCCAGCCAGGCTTTGCAGGCTTTTCTGTGCGAAAATTTTATATATAGTCCTGGCAAACAGCGTTTGGGTGAGAGAATATGGTGCTAAAAAATCTGAAAAAGGAGCATAAAATCGCTTTTGCAGCAGCAGCTGTAATCATTGCAATAGCTGCATTCGTGCTTTTGCAGTATGCAGGCGGGCAAAATCAGGATAATGTTGCAGCAGAAGTGAATGGAGTAAAAATAATGAAGGATAATGTTGTTTTGGAATACCTAAAAGTTCCTGTTGAGTACCGGAAGTATGTAACTTCCAGCCAGGTGCTTGACGGAATGATAACCAAGGAGGTTCTTTTGCAGGAAGCTGCAAGAAAGGGCGTGCTTGTCACTGAAGAGGATGTTGATAGCTATATCAGCGAGTCACTTGCAGATGCAGGCAAAACCCAGCAGGACTTCCTCAATGAACTTGAAAGTGCAGGGTTTACTCTTGAAGAGGCAGAATCCCAGATAAGGAATGACCTTGTAATCTCAAGGCTAATAGAGCTTGAAGTAATCTCAGAAATAATTGTCAGCGACGAGGAAGTGCAGAGGTACTATGATGACAACCCTGATGAGTTTGTCAAGCCTGAAGAAGTGAAGGTATCCCACATACTTGTCAACAGCAGCAAGGATGCTTCATCAATAAGGAACAAGGCTTTGGCAGGGCTGGATTTTGCAGAGCTTGCAGTGCAGTACTCAACTTGCCCGTCATCAGCAAAAGGGGGAGACCTTGGCTGGTTCACAAGAGGGAAAATGGTAAAGGAGTTTGAGGATGCTGCATTTGCGCTTCAAAACAAGGGAGATATTTCGCCTGTTGTTGAAACCCAGTTCGGGTTCCACATTCTTAAGCTTACAGGCAGGACAGAAGCAAGGCTTAAGGATTTCAGCGATGTCTCAAGAAGCATAAAATCTTCCCTGCTGCAGGAAAAGCAGGCTGATGCAATCGAAGCGTATACAAGCCAGCTGGAGTCAAGGGCTGACATAAAGATATACATGTATGAGCTTCCGGACACAGAGCCGATAAAGGCAACTGTCAAGATGTCCTGATTTCAGGCAGGCCTTAATCTTTTTTATTATTTTATTTCTTTTTGGTTTTTTTCTGTTTTTTATTTGCTGTTTTAAGCAGTTAAGAGGCCATATCCTCCTGCTGAAGATTAGCAAGATTAGTCTAAGGAAATAATTAACTCCAAATAAAAATCCAAGAAATATTTAAAAAAATAAAATTAAAATAATCTGAAAAAGCCCTTACTAAAGCTCGCTCAATGTGATAAGGCTGACCCTTACTTCATTGCTGCCGACTTTGCTGTCCATTGCAACAAGATACCTTATCCGCGACCTTTCAGCCATCTGCGCGATTGGCTTCTCTATTGAGCCGTCAAAGACAACTGCATAGACTCCGCCCCTCAAGCTCTTGACTGTCGCTTCAAGCTCTGTCAGCGGGACTTTTCCAAGCACATTCATCTTTTCATCTATAAGGCATGCGCCCCTTGTTCCTACAAGGTCTTCAAGAAGCTGCCTGAACTTGGACTTCATCTCCTCGCTTAAAGCAGTTTTTACAGGCGCAGGCTGTGGCCTTTCAGCAGGCCTTGGCGCTCCTGCAGGGGCTTGCGGCGCTGCAGGTATCCTCTGATGCAGCCTTGTTGCAACAGTGTTCAGCCTGTTGTTTTTGCCGTTTTCCTTGCTTGTTGCAATCTCCATCTTGACCTGCTCTGCAGCAACTTTGCTTCTAAGCGCCTTGTGGATTTCCTTCTTGGTTATCTCCTCGACTTCCTTTCCGTCTGGCGCCATTGTGACAAAGTCAATTTCTGCAACTGTGAGCAGCTCCTGTATTATGAGCCTTCCTCCCCTGTCGCCGTCAACAAACACAGTTACCTCTTTCTTGTTTGTGAGCTCTATTATTGTCTGCGGGATTGATGTTCCGTTGATTGCAATTGCGTTCTTGAATCCGTGCTTAAGGAGGTTTATGACATCAGCCCTTCCTTCAACAATGATTATTTCATCGCTGTCGTCAATTGCAGGGCCTGCAGGCAGCCTGTCTTTGCCGTATTCTGTTGCTTCCATCACTCTTACTGAAGATGCAACTTCATCTGCAAGCTCCTGGCTGTCTGGTATTACTCCATCTATCATCTGCTTGAGAAGCTCCTTTGCCCTTTCGACAACGTATTTTCTCTTGCTTATCCTTACATCTTCGATGTTTTTTACCCTAAGCTTGGCGTTGCATGGGCCTATCCTCTGGATGATTTCAAGAGAAGCTGCAATTATTGATGTTTCTGCCTTGTCAAGCGATGAAGGTATTATGATTGTTCCCTGGGTTTTTCCGGATTTTGTGTCAACATTGACTTCAATCCTGCCTATCCTTCCGGACCTCTGGAGCTCCCTAAGCTCAAGCTCGCTTCCGATAAGCCCTTCTGTCTGGCCGAATATTGCGCCTATGACATCTGGCCTGTCCACTACTCCATCTATTTCTATGCTTGAATGTATTATATACTTTGATGAAACCTGGCTTATTTTTCCCATTTTAATCCCTCTGGTTAAGAAGAAGAGGTATCAATTATCTATTCAATGCCTTTGCTGTGAATTTTTACAGTGATGAGCATGAAAATGTGATACCGCTCCTTTCTTGTTTTATTTTTATCTTATCTAGAACAAGCTCACTCAAACAAAGGATATGTTCCCCTGCTGCTTAATTTCATCAATTTGTTGATGCTTGGTGAATTAAACTGAAATGATAATAATGAACTTGCCTATTTTATTTCTTTTCTGTTGCTTTGAACAATGATTATAAGGTTTGTTGCCCAATACTAACTCTCGAGTTCATTGCTTGAGTTTATCGTGAGCTCCCGCGAGTACTCTCGCATCGGGCTGATTCATGCAATAGTGTCTTGAACTCACAGCCAGGATGACACATCCCAACTCGTAAAAGGACCCATTTGCATAACTACTGCTTTTTAGTATGTCTGGTTTATATTTAAAGCTATTGGTTTTGCTTAAAATTCATATAGGGCTCATATAGGAAAAAAATGCATTGCCTGTTTTTGATTTTCTGGCTGCCAATGCATTCCCTATTCAAGTGCGTACATTTAAATACTCGCCTGCCTGATTTTTTGCCATGGCAACTACTGCAAAGGAAAAGTTCAAGACTTATGAAGGAGTATTTGACAACTTTACTTTAAGGACTCTTTTCAAGCTTTCTTCACAGGGTTATTTTGATGATATGGATTCATTAAGCCCGGTTTCAATAGGCAAGGAAAGCAACGTGTTTTATGCAAAGAAGGGCAGTGAAAAGGTTATTGTGAAGATTTACAGGCTTGAAACCTGCGATTTCAACAGGATGTATGACTACATAAAGTATGATTCAAGGTATGTGGGCATAAAGCCCCAGAGAAGGAAGGTTATTTTTTCATGGGTCCAGAGGGAGTTCAGGAACCTTATGAAGGCAAGGCAGGCAGGAGTGAAAGTTCCAACACCCCATGTTTTTCTCAACAATGTGCTTATTGAAGAGATGGCTGGAAAGGAAAAGCCTGCTCCAAAGCTGAAGGATGCAATCCCTGAAGACCTTCCTGCATTTTTCAATGAAATCATTCTCAATATGAAAAAGTTCTATAAGGCAGGCATGATTCATGCAGACCTTTCGCATTTCAATATTCTCAACAGCAGTGAGAAGCCGGTTTTTATCGACTTTTCAACAGGGACTCCGCTTGACAATCCGCGTGCAGATGAATACCTGGAGCGGGATGTCAGGAACATCTGCAATTTTTTTGCAAAGCACGGCTGCAGAATTGCTGAATCAGATGCAATGCTAAAAATAAAAGGGAACTCTTGATGGCGCTGCATTCATCTGCGTTGAACGCTGCATCAAAACCTTTAAAAAGCAATCCTGACTTCCTTTTTTGATAACACTATGGCCTCCGACAAAACTGATGAAGAATTCAGCTATGAGCTGAAAATACCCAAGGACAGGGTTGCTGTGATTATAGGCTCGAAAGGCGAGACCAAAAAGCGCATAGAATCCCTGACACGGACAAGAATAAATGTTGACTCAAAAGAGGGGATAGTGCAGATAAGCGGCACTGACGCCCTGGCAATGTATTCAGCCAGGGAGATGATAAAGGCTGTAGGCAGGGGTTTTAACCCTGAAATCGCCCAGCTGCTGCTTAAGCAGGATTATTCTTTTGAGATGATTGACATGGCTTCCTTTTCAAGGAACAGGAATGATGAGACCCGGCTTAAAGGAAGGGTTATCGGAGAAAAAGGCAAATCCAGAAGGACAATCGAGGAGCTCACAGGAGCATACATTTCAGTTTATGGCAAGACTATTGGAATAATCGGCGAGATAGGCGCTGTCGGCCTTGCGCGCAGGGCTATTGAGTCGCTTCTCGCAGGCTCCCAGCATGCCAACGTCTATAAATGGCTTGAAAAGCAGAGGCGTGACATGAGAAACAGGGAGGTATTGGGAAAGGCGTGATAAAAAATGGGTGAAGAACTAACAAAGGCACATGAGCTGGCTGCCAAGCAGCGGGACATTGGTGTTGCTGAATTTTTCAGCAGGAACAGGCACCTTCTTGGCTTTGACAACAAAAGAAAGGCGCTTCTTACAACAATAAAGGAAGCAGTTGACAACTCGCTTGACGCATGCGAGGAAGCAAGGATACTTCCTGAAATAATTGTTGAAATAATTGACATGCAGAATGACCGCTACAGGGTTGTTGTCGAGGACAACGGGCCTGGAATAGTCAAAGCGCAGATACCCAAGGTTTTTGCAAAGCTGCTTTATGGAAGCAAGTTCCACTCAATGAAGCAGTCGAGGGGCCAGCAGGGAATAGGAATTTCTGCTTCTGTAATGTATGCCCAGCTTACCACAGGAAAGGCTGCAAAAATCACAAGCAGGATTTCGCCAAACCATCCTGCGCAGTATAATGAGCTTAGGATAGACACGTCGCAGAACAAGCCTGAAATTGTCAAGGATGAGGTTGTTGAATGGAAGAAGGAGCATGGAACAAGGATTGAGCTGGACATTGAGGCAACATACCTTGCAGGCGCGCAGTCTGTTGATGAATACCTCAAGCAGACTGCAATAACCAATCCTCATGCAACAATAATCTACACAAACCCCAAGGCTGAGCAGTACATTTTTCCAAGGGCTGTAGACATTCTGCCTGTCGAGCCAAAGTCAATACTTCCTCATCCTTATGGAGTTGAGCTGGGAATACTCATGAACATGCTGAAATCAACTGATGCAAAAACACTTCAGTCTTTCCTTTCAAACAGCTTTTCAAGGGTCAGCGCAGCAGCTGCAAAGCAGATATGCGAAAATGCTGCTCTTCTAACAGCAACATCCCCCAAAGAAATAAGCAGGGAAATGGCAGAGCAGCTCATGAAGGGCATACAGGCTACAAAGCTGATGATGCCGCCTACAAACTGCATAAGCCCAATCGGCGAGGAGTCTTTGGAAAAAGGGCTGAGAAAAGAGGTCAATGCTGAATTCTACTGCTCAGTATCGAGGTCGCCTGCAGTCTACAGGGGCAACCCTTTTGTCATTGAGGCTGGAATTGCGTACGGCGGAGACCAGGATTCTGAAGGAAGCGTAAGAGTTCTTAGGTTTGCAAACAGGGTTCCTCTGCTTTACCAGCAGGGCGCATGCGCTGTCACAAAATCAATCACCACAACTGCCTGGAGGCCTTATGGCCTAAGCCAGAGCGCAGGCGCGCTTCCAATCGGGCCGTGCACTTTTGTTGTGCACATAGCTTCAGTCTGGGTGCCTTTCACTTCTGAAAGCAAGGAGGCAATAGCATCCTATCCTGAAATTGTCAAGGAAGTCAAGCTTGCAATACAGGACTGCGGCAGGAAGCTCTCGAGCTACATAAGGAAAAAGAAGAGCATACAGTACGAGGGCAAGAAGAGGGACTACATTGAGACTTACATACCCCATGTTAGCATGGCATTGAGGGAGCTGCTCGGGTTCAGCGCAAAGGAAGAGGAAGATACCAAGGTTCTGCTCAAAGAAATATTGGAAGAGCACAGGGGAGAGCTTGAGTCTGTTGAGTTTGACCCTACCCTGAACCAGGAATATGACGAAGAGTTTGCATCCATCGGAGGCAGCAAGAAAAAGAAAAAGGCTGAAAAAGGCGATGAGCAGACTACACTGACAGAGGATGATATTTATGACTAAGGAAGTTACTGCAAAAATAAAGAGCATTGCATCAGAAGTCCACCAGAAAATACTGAAGAAGCTTCAGCCTCAGCTTTCAATGCCCTTGAGGGCGCTTTCAAACGTTTCATACGACCCTAAAGAGGGCTATTTTGAGATGGTTGGAAAAATAAAGTCAAGGACTCTTACAGCCTCAACAATAAGGACGTTTGCACAGACCCTTAAAATGATGGCTATGTCCAAGGAGCTTGTCGACAAGGATGACATTGCAACCAAGAGGGAGGCTTATTATGTAAGCAAGAACTGGGGCGATGCCATGTTCAGGGAGCAGCCTGAGTCTGACATGGTCATGGATGACGTCGAGGCAATGATGGAGCTCAACAGGGAGCAGATAGGGTTTATTCCTGAGGAGAAGGGAGGGGATGTTGCAGGCGAGCTTATCGTGGTTGACAAGGACCCGGAAACAGGAAAGGAGCTCAAGATTGACTGCACAAAGTTTGGCTCAGGAGCATATTCAGTTCCATCTTCAGTTGAGGAGCTTAGGTTTGAGACAAAGGCAAAATTCATTCTGGCAATAGAGACTGCAGGTATGTTCCAGAGGCTTGTCAAGCACAAGTACTGGAAGAGCGCAAACTGCATCCTGATTTCAATGGGAGGCGTCCCTACAAGAAGCTGCAGGAGGTTCATAAGGAAGCTGAGCGATGAGCACAAGCTTCCGGTTTATGTCTTTACAGACGGAGACCCTTACGGATGGCTCAATATTTACAGGACTCTCAAGGTAGGCTCTGGAAATGCAGCGCACATCAACAAGTATTTCTGCGTGCCAAACGCAGAGTTTATGGGGATTACTGCGCAGGACATACTGGACTACAAGCTTCCAACGCACGCTTTGAAGGATGTGGACGTTAAGAGGGTCAAGGATGGAGTGAAGAACGACCCATTTGTCCAGCACCATAAGGAGTGGCAGAAGAACCTTGATTTGCTTGTAAAGCTGAAGAAGAGGGCAGAGCAACAGGCGCTTGCAAAGCACGGCCTGAACTATGTCATTTCAGACTACCTGCCGAAGAAGCTTAAGGACCACAAGACCTGGCTGCCTTGATTTTATTTTTTCTGTTTTTAGGAGATTATCTGAGATTGTTTCTGGCTTTTTTTTTTGCATTTTTTGAAATTTTTTTATCAGCTTTATTTTAGTTTTTTTAGAATTAGTTGTAATCAGTTGGAATTATTTATCCCCTCTTCATAAATCATAAAAAAGAATTAAAAAATAAAAAATTGCAGCTAAAGCTTTTTCTTAATCTGGCTGATTGCTTTCCTTGCCTCTTCAGTCCCTCCAAGCCCGAATGAAAGTCCGAATCCGAGGGCGAGAGCAAACACAACTCCTGCAAGTATGACAAGAACTGCGTTCTGGACCAAAGCAATCTTTATGCCTATCTGCTCAAGGACTACCAGCGCAAAAACAATAAGTATCGCCACTTTTGCAGCATCTGCAATAAATGACGCGCCTTTTGTTTTTGTGTCGATTATGAGCGATGAGACATACTCTGCCACTAGGAATCCAATCAGTGCAACTATCACTGCAAGTATTATGTGGGGTATCCACAGTGCTGCAGTGTTCAGGAGCGCTGAGAGCGACTCAAGCTTGACAAGGCCTGCAGCTGGCGGCAGAAACAGTATGAACACATACCATTTTGCGATAACTGCAAGGAATTTCGAAAGCTTGAAATTTCCAGCAACCTTCTTTATGTTTGTCTTTTCAACCAGCCATTTGTCCAGCTTTATCCTCTCAAAAATATTGAGGATGGCAAATCCTGCAATTGCTGCAAGTATGTATCCTACAAGCAGGACTATTATGGCCCCTATCAATCCTGGCAGCGCATTGACAAACCCCTCATAAATTTTTATCAAAGGGTCTACAACCGATGCACCTATCTCCTCAAACACAAGTATCACCTCCTTGTTTTAGGATGCTCATTCTTTGGATTTCAGGTATTTAAATGTTTTCCCGGGCTTTATGATTTATTGCATGGGCAATCAAAGAAATTATACGGCCCTGGAGGGATTCGAACCCTCGATCTACAGCTCCCTTCCTTTTGGGTAGAAGGCTGTCGCCTTATTTGCCCCACGGTTATCCGTGTCCAGGCTAGGCTACAGGGCCGTGATTTTTTAGGTTCGTCCTGATTTTATAAACTTAATGCTTTTTAAGAAACTTTTATATATAGTCTATTCTTGCCATCTGATTATATGCGGAGGTGGCCAAGCGGCTAAGGCGAGAGGCTGCAACCCTCTTATTCCTGGGTTCAAGTCCCAGCCTCCGCTCTTTATTTTCAAAAATGGCAAAAATTCTTGTAAAAAAGGCGAGGAAGGAGTTCATACAGGAGCTTGGCAGGGCTGTTGTTGTCTCAAGGCAGAGGTCTTACTTTGTTGCAGACCCCTCCAAAGACTTTCATATTGCAGAAGGTGTTGTCTTAAAAGCAGACCTGAAGAAGAAGGACGGCTCTGCTGTAAAGACAAATACCGGAAAGCAGTTTTCTGTTTTCTCAAGCAGTTTTATTGACGACTTTTCAAGGATAAGGCGGCTTCCGCAGGTCATCCCTCTCAAGGACATCGCAGCAATCATTGCAGAAACAGGGATAGGCAGGAAGAGCAAAGTCCTTGATTCTGGCACAGGCTCAGGTGCAGTTGCATGCTTCATTGCAAATTTTGCAAAGGAAGTTGTCAGCTATGACATCAAAAAGGAGCACTGCGATATTGCGCGTGAAAATGCTGAATACCTTGGCCTCAAGAATGTAACCATCAAAAACAAGGATGTGTATCAAGGAGTTGATGAGGATGATGCAGATCTTTTCATACTTGATGTCCCTGAACCATGGAATGCCATTGATTCTGTCCGGAATGCGCTGAAGGTTGGAGGATTTGTCGCATCTTATTCTCCCACAATTGTCCAGTCTGCGGATTTTGCAGACGCTCTTGCAAAAAGCGAAAGCTTCATGATACTCAAGACTATAGAAATAATTGAAAGGCCCTGGGAAGTTGAAGCCAGGAGGGTAAGGCCAAAAACTGCAGGCATAGGCCACTCAGGCTTTATCACTTTTGCCAGGAAAATCTCCTAAATTCTTTAATCAATTGATTTTGTTTTTTTAGCCAATCAGTCCATGAAAAGGCTGTAGATAAACTCGTCTTCTCCCTTGTAGTAATGGTCCTTGAGCTCAGCCTCTTTGACAAGCCCCAGCTTTTCGTAAAACTCCTGCGCCTTTTTGTTTGATGAGTGGACATACACATACAGCTTTCTCAGCTTTGAGCCGTGCGCCTTGTAGAACCTGTCTGCATCCCTTACAACTTTTCCGAAAAGCTCTGTTGCAACACCTTTTCCCCTGTATTCGGGAAGCACTGCAATCCTTGAAGACTCTGCAAGCATGTGCTTTGGCAGCCCGTGCATTCTCCAGCATCCCACGCCTATAACCTTTTTGCCGTCGAGAGCAACCATGTAGCTGTACCTTTCAAATTCCTCATTAAATACGCTTTTGGCTTCGCCCATGTCTTTCATGTTGTAATTCTTCAAAAGGACTTTTGCAGCTTCGTCAGAGTCTTCTGCAGCAGCTTTCCTATAGTCTATCATTTTTTCACCTCCTGATTTATGTCTTTTTTCACGATTTCACCCGGGGCTGTTGAATTGCCGGGCCATATTTTTCTTCCTGGGTAAATTGAAGTGTTTATTGCAGTGTGCACATTGTCCCCTATAATTGCGCCCATCTTGTGCCTTCCTGTATCAACAAGAGCGCCTTTAACTTCGCTTTTTATGTTTCCGTGGTCATGCCTCAAGTTTGCAGCAATCGTTCCTGCACCAAGATTGCAGCCATCCCCAATAACAGAATCGCCTACATAATTAAGATGAGGCACATTTGACTTGTCTCCTATGATGCTGTTTTTGATTTCAACTGCCTGGCCTATCCTGCATCCGTTTCCTATTGAGGTGTTTCCCCTTATGTAGCAGTTCGGGCCTATCCTGCAGTCCCTGCCGATTGCAGCGTTTCCCTCAATGTATGTCCCGCTCATGAGCACAGTGCCTTCGCCTACCACAATGTTTCCTTTTATCTGCACTCCAGGCTCAACAATCCCCTTGATTTCAGTCTTTCCAATCTTCCCCACCAATAATGAGTTTGCTTCAATCAAATCCCAGGGGTATCCTATTGGAATCCAGTAGTCTTCAACATTTTTGACTATGACTTCCTCTTTTTTTGCAATTTCGCTTATTGCATCAACAATCTCGATTTCTCCGCGCTCTGATTTCTTTGTTTTTTCAATGATGCTAAATATCTCGCTGCTTAATGAATAGCATGCTGTGTTTGCAAGCCTGAACTCGGATTTCTTTGGCTTTTCTATAATCCTCACAAGCCTGCCGTCCTTTGACTCGCATATTCCAAACCTGGTAATGTCCTCAACTTCCTTTGCAAGAAGGGCGTACTTTAATCCCGCAATCTTTTTTATGTCCTTTCCGGAAATCAAGTCATCGCCCATCATGACAATAAACCTGTCTCCTGCAATGCCTTTTGCCTGCAGCACTGCATGGCCTGTCCCAAGAATCTCCTTCTGCTCAATGTATGATATTTTTATTCCGCTGTAGGAAGAGCCGAGCTTCTGCATTATCATCTCTTTCATAAATCCGACAACAATAACTGCCTCATCGGCAATGCCTTTAAGCTGCTCAAGATTGTGCTCTATTATTGTCTTGTTCATCACCTTTAGCAGGGCCTTTGGCTTCTCAACAGTAAGCGGGTAAGCCCGTGTTGATTTTCCTGCTGCAAGAATCACTGCTTTCATCTCAATCCAACCTCCTTGCCTACAATTTCTGCTATTTCTTTTGCGTATTTATTAATTTCGCTGTGGCTCTGGCCTTCAATCATTATCCTAAGCGCATTCTGCGTTCCCGAATACCTTATGAGAAGCCTGCCGCTTTTGCCGAGGCATTTTTTTGCTTCCTCAATCTTTTGGCATAATTCAGGCATCTGCTCAAAAGGCCTTTTTTCCCTTACTTCAACATTCAGCAGCACCTGTGGAAATTCCTTCATGCATTGCGCAAGCTCTGAAAGCCGCTTTCCTTCCTTCTTGATTATTTTGAGGATGTTGAGCGCAGTTATTATTCCATCTCCTGTTGTGCAGTAGTTCCCATAGATTACATGCCCGGATTTCTCTCCGCCAAGAGTGTAATTGCCATTTTTCATTTCCTCGACTACATACCTGTCTCCGTTCTGCACTCTTACAACTTTGCCGCCTTCCTTTTCAATTGCCTCATCAACACCCAGGTTTGAGTAGTCTGTAACAACAAGAGTTGAGTTTCTTAGCCTGCCGCTTCTTAGCATGTCTATTGCAAGGATTGCCATTATCCTGTCTCCGTCAACCATCTCGCCTTTTTCATCGCAGACAATCACCCTGTCTGCATCTCCGTCAAGCGCTATTCCTATCGCAGCTTTCAACTCCCTTGTTTTATCCTGTATCTTTTCAGGGTGCAGCGCTCCGCATTCCTGGTTTATGTTCAGGCCGTCAGGACTATTTCCAATGACCTCAACCTCTGCGCCAAGCTCCCGGAATATTGCAGGCGCAATCTTGTATGCTGCTCCGTTCGCGCAGTCCAGAACCATCTTGAGGCCTGCAAGCGACTCGCTTTTTATTGATGCCTTTGCAAACTCAATGTACCTTCCTGAAGCATCCTCAAGCCTGTACGCCCTGCCTATGCTTTCGCCGGTTATCTGTTCAGAGCTGAGCTCAGCCTGGAGCACCATTGCCTCAATCTTTTCCTCAATTTCGTCGCTGAGCTTGTAGCCGTCATTTGCAAAAATCTTGATGCCGTTGTCTTCAGCAGGGTTGTGGGATGCTGTAATCATTATTCCTGCATCGCAGTTCAGGGATTTTGCAAGGTGTGCAATTGCAGGTGTTGGAACCGGCCCGACAAGAATGACATCTGCGCCCATCGAAAGTATGCCTGATGTAAGCGCGTTTTCAATCATGTATCCGCTCAGCCTTGTGTCTTTGCCTATAACAATTTTAGTCCTGCCTTTCTTGCTTGTCCTGAAGAACTGGGCTGCTGCCTTGCCTACCTTCAGCGCCATTTCAGGAGTCATTGGGAATACATTTGCCTTGCCCCTTATTCCGTCAGTGCCAAATATTTTAGCCATAAAACATTCCTCCATAAAAATTATTTTACTGTTACGCTTTTTGCAAGATTCCTGGGCTTGTCAGGGTCGCACCCTTTTTCAACTGCAAGATAATAAGAGAGCAGCTGCACAGGTATTATCTCAAGGAGAGGGTTTGCAGGCCCTGCTTCTGGAGACTCTATAAAATAGTCATACACTGGGTCGTTTGCAGAGTCTATTCCTATTATAAGCCCGCCCCTTGACTTTATTTCGCATGCATTGCTTAGTATAAGCTTTCTTGTTTTTTCAGTTGAGAATACAACTGCCGGAGTGCCTGGCTCTATAAGCGCGATTGTGCCGTGCTTAAGCTCGCCTCCTGCAAAGCCTTCCGCGTGTATGTAGCTGACTTCCTTTATCTTTAGTGCACCCTCAACTGCAGAGGGGTATGCAAGATCCCTTCCTATCAGGAAGCAGCTGTTTGAGGATTTTATTCTTGAAGCAACCTCTTTTATCGTGCTGATATTTTTGGTTATAACCTCTTCTGTTTTTGATGCTGCTTCAAGCACAGCCCTCCTGCCCTCGTCTGGCTTTCCTGCAGATGCATAAGCAAGCATAAGAAGTATTGCAACCTGCGAAGTGTAGCTTTTCGTGCTAAGCACGCAGATTTCAGGGCCTGCATTCATCATTATGCTGCAGTCGCTCATCCTTTCCAGGGATGAGCCCTTTACATTGACAATGCTCATGACTTTTGCGCATTTTTTTCTTGCAGCCTTTACAGCGTCAAGCAGGTCTGCAGTCTCTCCTGACTGCGACACTGCAACTACAAGCGTTTTATCTGTAAGAAATTCCTCATAATTCCTGAATTCAGAGCCAAGTGAGGCATTGACGTGCTTTTTTGCTATCTCTGCAAATTCATATGCTGCAGTCACGCAGGCATGATAGCTTGTCCCGCATCCGACGAAAAATACTCCGCATGCATTTTTTATCATTTCAGCTGCTGCTGAAATTGATTCAGGGTCCTGCTGTGCAGCCTTCTTTATTGTTTCCTTCTGCTCCATTATCTCCTTGAGCATGAAGTGGGGGTATTCCCCTTTTTTTGCCTGCTCTATGCCCCACGAAATTTCTGAAGGAACTGCCTCTTTTGGATTGCCTTCTGAATCATAGAGTTTAAGGCTGCTTCCGATTGCCCCAAAATCTCCGTCTTCAATATAAACCGCCTTGTTTGTATGCTCAAGAAATGCAGGTGCGTCGCTTGCAGCAAAATAGCATCCGTCCCCTATTCCCAGGACAAGAGGGCTTCCGTTCTTGCCAAACATTATCTCGCTGCTTCCTTCCATTGCTGCTGCAACTGCATAGCTTCCCTCAATCGACAAAACTGCCTTCCTGAATGAATCTTTGAAATCCATTCCTTCTGAAAGATAGAGCTGTATAAGATTGGGTATAACCTCTGTGTCAGTCTCTGTCTCAAAAAAGAAGCCTTTTTCTGAAAGCAGGCTTTTCAGCTCCCTGAAATTCTCAATTATTCCGTTGTGGGCTACTGCTATGCTTTTGTCGTTTGACACGTGGGGGTGGGCGTTTTTTTGGGTTACTCCGCCGTGTGTTGCCCATCTTGTGTGGCCTATTGCAATTCCGTCAGAGCACGATGCCTCAATTTTGCTGCATGCGCCTATCCTTCCTGCATTTTTTATTATGTTCAGCTTTCCTTTGTCAAGAGTGCATATGCCCCAGCTGTCATATCCCCTGTATTCAAGCGATTTCAGCCCTGCTTCTACAATTGAGACCGGGCTGCCACTTCCTTTATATGCTATTATTCCGCACATGAGGGCTTCAGAAAGACAAGGTTTATATAAAAGCTTTATTAAAATATTTATAATAGTACTAAAAAATTATTTTTAATAAGGAGGAAGGAAGGCATGATTGTTGTTGAGCAGAGCAGAGGGATGGTGTTGAGCATAGCTGCAAAGGAGATAAGCGCCCAGCAGGCGAGGCACATTTCTTCGCCTCTTGCAAAAAAGATTCTCCAGGAGATTTCAAAAAAGGATTCTTACCCGATGGCGATAGCGAAAGCACTCAATGTAAATGAGCAGAAGGTCTATTACCACATCAGGAAGCTTGAGAAGGCAGGCATAATTGAGGTTTCAAAAGCAGGCACTGTTCAGGGTGCAAAAGCAAGCTATTATGCTCTTTCAAAGCCTGCATTTGTAGTGAGGTTTGGCGATTTTGAGCAGGGCAGGCCTGTGCCAAGCGCAGGTGTGCCTGAATCGTCTTTCCTTGAGCCTTTTGTTGAGGGCGGAAGGCTTAATGCCTGCATAATTGTGGGCAGTCCTGACCCTCACGGGCCTGAAAAGGCAAGAAGCAGGGACGGGTATTATGCTGTTGACTTCGGGCTTTTTCTTGGAACCTACCTGAACTCAATAGACAGCCTTAATGTAAAGCTTGACACAGAAGCAAGGGCTGAAGACCTGCAGAAAAACATAATACTCATCGGCGGGCCTGTAATAAACACTGTAACCTCCAAAATCAACAGCAGGCTTCCTGTAAGGTTTGACAAGGCAAGCAACTGGGGCATTGTTTCAAAGATTTCAGGCAAATCCTACCCTGCAGACGAGGCAGGCATAATTGTAAAGGCCAAGAATCCGTTCAACCCCAAGAAGCAGGTTCTTGTAATCGCCGGAAAAAGGCATTCAGGAACAAAGGCTGCAATGATTGCTTTCATAAAAAAATTCAATGAGATTGCGCTGGGCAACATTTATAACCATTCTATAGCTGCCAAGGTTGTTGAGGGCGTGGACATCGACTCTGACGGAATTGTTGACAGTGCAGAAATCCTGGAATAGCAGGAAATCATAGCTTAGGCGTAATAAAGCTTTTTCTCCTTTTTCTGCTGCTGGTCCATCTGGCTTCCAAGCTTGTTGGCCCTCGGCCTTTTTGATTCAGGGTCCCTCCTGAAGGTCATGCCGAGGTCGCACAGGAAATGGTTCATTCCCTCGCCCATGCTGAAAGGGCCGTTCGCGTTTCCTGACTTTGCAGGAACTCCGTCAAAAACAAGGAGGCTGTGGGAAATGTAGTCTATGAAAAGAAGGTCGTGGTCTACAACAAGCGCTGATGTCCCTTTAAGCTCCATAAAGTCCCTTATTGCCTTTGATACCCTAAGCCTCTGCTCAACATCAAGGTATGCAGAAGGCTCGTCGAGAAGGTAAAGGTCTGCGTCCTGGCCAAGCGCCTTTGCGATTGAAACCCTCTGCAGCTCTCCGCCTGAAAGCTCGCTCAGCTTCTTAAGCATCAGCGGCTTTATGCTGAGCGGCCTTATCACCTGGACGTCATACTTCAAGAGTGCATCCTTTAGGAATGATGCAACAATCTCATCTGATTTGGAGTCAAGGTACTGCGGCTTGTAGCTTACCTTGACCAGCTGTGAAACTTCGCCTTTGTCAGGCTTGATTTCTCCTGCAAGCACCCTCACAAATGTGGTCTTTCCTATGCCGTTCTCTCCGAGTATTCCGGTAACATCATGCTTCCTTACGCAGCCTTTTCCAGCTTTGAGCAGGAAATTGCCAACTTTTTTTTCAATCTGGCCCCACTCTGTGATTACCGGAGTCTCTTTTGATTTTGAAGGCGCAATGGTTTCAAACTTGATTGGCTTGTCCCTGAACCTTACGTTTTCCTCCTTCATATAGCCTGATAAGTAGGTGTTTATGCCCATTCTTGTCGATTTTGGCAGGCTTACGATTCCATAAGCGCCTTCCTCTCCGTACATTAGGTGCACAAGCTCTGTCATGAGGTCAAGAATTATAAGGTCGTGCTCAACAACCATAACTGCTGTGTTTTCATCTGCCAGGCTCTGTATGAACCTGCTTACTTTTATCCTCTGCTTTATGTCAAGGTATGATGTCGGCTCGTCAAAGACATAGAAGTTTGCATCCTTAAGCGATGCTGCTGCTATCGCAACCCTCTGCAGCTCGCCTCCTGATATTGTTTTTATGTCATTCTGGAGGATTGCGCTTAGGTCAAGCTCTTTAACTATATGGTCCAGCTTTCCTTTTTCATCAACTTTTTTCAGGAGGTCAATGACTTTTCCGCTTGCCTGCTTGGGTATAAGGTCCACCTGCTGCAGCTTGTAGCTTGCCCTGATTTCGCCCTTCTGCAGCTTTTCAAAAAATATCTGGGCTTCAGTTCCCTTGAAATATTTTATCAGCTCGTCGTGGCTTGCCTCCTTTTCTGTACCCAGGTTTGGCTTGAGAAGGCCTGCAAGAATCTTTATTGCAGTTGACTTTCCGATGCCGTTTCTTCCAAGAATTCCCACAACTTTCCCAAACAAGGGAGTAGGCAGGTTGTATAATGCAAACCCGTTCCTGTTGTACCTGTGGATTGGCAGCTTTTTGAGCGCTTCAGGCAGATTGATTACATGGATTGCTTCAAACGGGCATCTTTTAGGGCATATGCCGCATCCTGTGCACAGGCTTTCATCTATCTTTGCCTTCTTCTCATCGTCAAGTACAATGCACTCCTTGCCTGTCCTGTTGATTGGGCATATTTTTATGCAAAGGTCTGCACATTTTGTATGGAGGCACTTGTCCCGCTCTATAACTGCTATCCTTGTCATGCCATTTAGTCTTTATTTGCATTATTTAAAGATGACGGTAATCCCTGCATTTAAAATTAATAAGGCTTATAAACCTCCCGCGCTATCTTCGGCTCATGAAATGCGAGATTTGCGGCAGCAGGATAGAGTCCACATTCCTCTCAAAAATTTTAGGCGGCTATGTCAAGGACAGCAAGGGCAAAAAGCATGCTGTGTGCAGCGCCTGCCAGAAGAAGTTCCAGAGCAAGGAAGAGATTCTATCCAATATCAAGTAATTCATCCATTAGGTTATCCATTAATTTAATCAATGCCTCCGTAGCTTAGTCGCTATAGCGGCTGACTCGTACTTCAAAGCGTTTTTGCGGGCAATCAGCAGGTCGGGAGTGCAACTCTCCCCGGAGGCTTTAATCTTAATTGGACTGCGGGCTTGTAGCTCATCGGTAGAGCGCCGCTCTCGCACAGCGGAGGCGGCGGGTTCAATTCCCGCCAAGTCCATCTTATTCAAAATTCCTAATCAAGTCCATTTTATCTTATTTTATCTTAATGCAGCATATTCAATCCGCTCATCTGCTTCTTTGGCGCAACTTTTAAAAGCAGGCACTGCTTTTTTGTCCCAGATAAGTGAGCATTAGATGGTGAGTGTAAAGACAATGAGCAGTTTGCCCAATCAGGGTTCTTCGCTTTTGGAGTCAATTAGCTCTGCTGCTGAAGAAGGGATTCTTGACTTTGCAGGGTACAAGGCAAAGGACTTCATGGCCTACAAAGGAAGGTTCAAGGAAGTTGTCAGCACTTTGAAAGAGGCATGCAAATGCAGGACATCTGAAGATGCCAAAAATCTTTTTCTCTTTTCAAACAGGCTTCTGATAGGCATAATCGACTATGCGCTCGAGAAAAAAGAGGATTTGCTTGAGCTTAAGCATGATGCAGAAAATTTTAATTTAAAAGTGTGCGAAGGAGACTATAAGTCTGCTTCAGAAATTCTTTCTGCAATGAAATTCCCAAAAAGCCTTCTAAGCTGCAATGTTGTTGAAAAGCCTGACAGCATCTCCTGGAATTCATTCAATCCTGAATTTGTCTCAAACCTGCTGGACAAGATGGAATATTCAGGCAGGAATTTTGACTTCTTTGTGATGGACGGCCACGACGCATACAGGCCTGGTTTTATGGCAGCTTCATACTTCAAGGCAGGAGCCTGCGCACTAAGAAACTCTGTTGATTCAGGAAGGGACCTCAAGCCAAGGCCGCTTTTGGGAGAGGCGGATTATCTTAGGGATGCCCTTTCAGGAAAGGATGTTGTGCTTTTCGGCGAGGATGTTTCAACAGGCAGCGCGCTCATGTCTCTTGAGAAGTGCGTTATGCGTGTTTCAAAACCAGGCAGGGTAATCACTGCCAGCTCTATTTTTGTTTCAGGCGATTCGAAGGCAAAGCCCAATTTTTTCGGTGTTGAAAAGTATTCTTTTTAAATGGGGATTCATAACATCTGGCTTATGGAAAAGACTTGGTTTGAAAGGGCAATATTTTTTTCATGGTATTGCGGAATAAGGGACTGCGCATACTGCTACATGTCCACCCAGCCGGAAAGCAGGAAAGCTGTCAGAAGCAGGGAAAGCCTGATTGCAGAGCTCTTAATCTGCAGGCAGCTTGGGTGGGAAATCGGCTTTGTTTCAGGAGGGATAGGCGCTTTTTCAAATGCAAAGTTCAAGAGCCTTCTCTGCGACATGCACAAGGCGTCAGGCGAAAAATTCTGGATTAATGTTGGCGCCCTGCCAAAAAGCGAGCTTGAAGATTATCTTCCCTACATCAAGGGCGTTGTGGGCTCAATTGAAACTGTAAACGAAAAAATCCACAAAAAGGTCTGCCCTTCAAAGCCTGCAGAGCCGTATTTCAGGATGTGGGAGCATGCAAAGGAGCTGGGGCTAAAGAATGCGATAACCATAATCATAGGGCTGGGCGAAACAATTAATGATTTTGAAAAGCTTAAGCAGCTGATAGAGAAATACGAAATTGAAAAAATACATTTCTACGGCCTCAACCCGCAGAAAGGGACTGCTTTTGAAAATGCAGAGCCTCCGTCTGTCGAGTATCAGGCAGAATGGATTAGAAAAACAAGGGAGGCATTTCCAAAAATAAGCATTCAGTGCGGGATTTGGGAAGACCGACCTCATTACATAAGAAAACTGCTTGAGGCAGGTGCAGACTCGATTTCAAAGTATCCTGCAATAAAGCGGTTTGGCTCTGAATCTGCCAGGGAAATTGAAAACCAGGCATCCCTCGCCGGAAGGAAGTTTGAGGGCAGCCTTACAAAGCTGCCTGATGCTGACTGGGATTCAATTGTCGGCAGCCTTGATTTCAGCAGTGATATGAAATCTAAAATAAAGAAAAAGCTGGAGTCATACCTTAGCCAGATGAGAAAGAATCAGCATTGAAAATTTCTGTATTGCTACTCATACCTAAGAGCATCGACAGGCTTGAGCTGCGAAGCCTGGTATGCAGGCAGCAGGCCTGAAACAATGCCTACAAGGAATGCAAACATTATGCATCCTGCAGTAAGGTACCATGGGAAAACCGGCTGAAGGAAGCCGTAGCCTGCAGAAGATACTGCATATCCCCCTATTTTTGCAACAGCAAATCCAAGAGCTATGCCAAGCACGCCTCCGACTGCTCCCAAAAATCCGGACTCAAAAACAAAGATTAGGAGGATGTTGCTGTTCTTTGCGCCGACTGCCTTCATCACCCCGATTTCTTTTGTCCTTTCAAGGACTGAAGTGTACATTGTGTTCATTATGTTGACTGCAGCAACTACAAGGGATACCAGCGCAATAAGGACAAGTATTCCGTTGACAACATTGATTATGCTGCTGAAAATCTCAAACGCATCCTCGAAGGTCATTACAAAAAAGTCTTCCTTGCCTTTTTCAAGCCCCCTGTACTTCCTAAGCTTTTCCTCAATTTTTTCAGCAACATCTGAAGGGTCAAGATTTTTTTCAGAGCTCATCATAGCATAGCCGAACTTCCCTTCTTTTTCAGGGAACAATAGCTCAAATCCTTCATGCGTAACATAAATATTTGAATCATCCTGGGGGTTGCCAATATCCTCATAAAACCCAATCACTTCAAACTTCTCTCCATTCAGGCTTAGCTTGTCTCCAAGGCTTACCGGCTTTTTGAATATTTTGCTGCCAAGCTGGTAGTTGTAACCAAGCACTGCCTTGCTGGTGTCGCCTTTTTTGAGGTGCCTGCCGCTCTCAACAGTAACTGTGAACACCTCGTCAATAAATTCAATTTTTTCAGGGTCCATTCCGGAAAGGAATGGATATTTTTTCTGGCCGCCAAACTCAGCTTCAATGACTCCGGCATACAATCCAACAATTTCATCAACGCCCTTTATTTTGCCTATGAACTCAACTTCATCCTCTGTGAAAAAGAATTTGGAGTCCATTCCAGGAACGCCCGGGCTCTTGGACTGTATGTACATCTTGTTGGTTCCTGACTTCTCTGCAAGGTCATTCATGTATTCCTGCATTCCAAGCCCGAAGCTGACAAGCGCAAATATTGCAGTTATTCCCATAAGTATTGAAAGAACGCTAAGAAAGCTCCTCAGCCTCCTGTGAACCAGGTTTTTGAATGAATATGCAATCTCATCAAGCTTCATTTTGCGCTCCTCAGCGATTCAACCGGCTGCAGCCTTGAAGCCTGCACTGCAGGCAGCACCCCAAAAATAGTGCCCAAGACAAATGAAAATGCAAGAGCACCTAAAATAAGCCCTATGCCTATTTTTGCCTGTATCAGCTCTGAGCCGAGTGCAAGCCTTCCCACAGCTGCAAATCCATACGCAATAACCATTCCAATGGCAATTCCTATCAATCCGCCAACCATCCCCAGAAGTCCTGATTCAATGAAAAACAGGCTGAATATTGTCGAGTTTTTTGCGCCTATCGATTTCATTATCCCGATTTCCTTTGTTCTTTCAAGGACTGAAGTGTACATTGTGTTCATTATTCCTATGCCTCCCACCAAAAGAGAGACAACTGCAATTATTGTGACAAATATCTGGACTGCAAACAATGTAGAGTTAAGGGTTTCAAGCGCCTGCTGCGGCGTGCTTACCTCAAAATCCTCTTCACCCTCCTTCACCCCTCTTTCTTTTCTCATCAGCTTTTCAACATCAGCCTTTACTTCATTTATCCTGTCTTCATCCTTGACCTTTACAGAGATGACATTGACAGAATTGTCCCCCGGCTCCTTTAAGTCCCTTATCATAGTTTTTTCATTTATCATTACTGCGCTGTCAAAAATAAAGCTGCCCTTCTTTTTCAGCACTCCAACAACATCAAAGCTTATGCCGTTGATAAGGACCCTGTCTCCTGCATGTATCGGCTTTCCAAACATGCCTTCATCAAGGAATGAGTTTCCGAGAAGCACTTTCCTTCCGTCTCCCTCCTTTATCAGCCTGCCTTCCTCTGTCTCGAAGTTCATCATTTTTTCCATGACTTTTCTTGCTTCGCCTTCAGGATATGACATTGCATAGCCTATGCCCACAACATTGTTGAATTCAAGAGTTCCTGACTCAATGTATCTGTTGAATGCAATTTCCACGCCAGGTATGCTGGACAGCTTTTCAGCCAGGTCGTCTGTCAAAGGCTTTGCAGCTCCCTCTCCAGGAGGCCCTGCAAATCCTGAGCCTGAAGCCTGCACTCCAAGAATATCTGTTCCGAGAAATCCGAACTGGCCTGTTATTGCGGTCCTAAGCCCTTCGCCAAGTCCGATAAGGGCTACAACAGAAGCTATGCCTATGAATATGCCTATCATGGTAAGCCATGACCTGACTTTCCTTTTTTTCAGCCCGCTGAACGCCAGCCTGAAATGCTCAATATTCATCGGCAGGACACAAGCCCGAAGGCTTTACCTCCTTGCCTTCTTTCTTCGCCTTATTGTCCTGTAGGCGAGCAGCCCGCAGATTACAATTGCTGCAATTACAATTATGCCGGTCCATCCGCTGCCCTGCGAAACACCAAACATCTTTGCTTCCTTCGAGCTGTAAATCCTGGTTTTAAGGCTTATCTGCTTTGAATAGTCATTGTTGTTTGTATCTTTGTATTCTATCCTGATTGGCAGCACAAGGTCGCCTTCTGCATCAGGGTTCACATATATTGTGTATTCAGCAGTTTCATAATCGTCTGAATCAACATTTCCAAGGTAGACTTCCTGGGGAGATACTATGTCAAACCCTCCGTTTTTCTCAAGAGTTACATAAAGGAACTTTATCTCGCTGAAACCCTTGTTGACAAATTTTATGCTGACTTCGCCAAGCTTTCCGGGAAGGTGCGCAGTTGATGCGTCTATGTTTACTGCAAGGTCCGGCTCGCTTCCAACCACCATGCTTATGACAGTATTTTTAGTATAGTTCCTGCCCTGCATGTCATTGTATGTTATTGTTACAGGCAGCTTGTAGACTGTCGCCTCTGCGCTGGGGTCTATAATAAGGCTGAATTCAACTTCCTGCTCAGCCCCGCCTTCCATTATCTTGATTGTTTTTTCATCGCCTGAGCCTATTGGGGAAATTGGCAGGTCATTGTATGATATGCCTGTGCTGGTCTGCTCAAGGCTTATGAAATTAAGCTTTACATTCACATCCTTCAATGCAGAGTCTGCAAGGTTGTTCAGTGTAATCTTTACATTCACCTCTTCGCCTGGCGCAACTCGCTCCTTGTCCATTTCAACATTGCCTATTGAAAGTATTGGGTCAAGGGTGTAAATCTCGACATTGAACTGGCCTGGATTCCAGAATGCTCCTGAATGTGAAAATTCATAGGCAAGGGGGTTGCTTCCTTCAACAGCATTTAGGTCTGCCCTTACTTTATAGTTGAAGAGAGCCTGGCTTCCTGCTCCAAGCACCCCAAACTCCCTGACTGCCTCCTCATTCGGGTCGAGGCTGAATGGGTATTTTGGCACAAGCCTGAACTTAAAGTTGCTTAAGTCTGAGTTGCCAAAATTTTCAACTCTAATCCATATTGTGAAGTATGAGCCAGGCTCTACCGGGAAAGGGTCGTATCTTGTGTTCTTTACCCTGACTGCCTTGTGGTCTGTGTCGTATTCCAGGCTTTGGACTTCTGCTGCTGTGAACAGCGCCATCAAAGCCAGTACAAAAAAGATGCCTATCTTCCTCATTTTTTACCTCTCATTCATATTCAGTTGTTTTTTATTCCTGTAATCCTGCCGTCTTGAAGCATCGCAATCCTGTCAGCAAAGCCTGCAAGCCTTGCATCATGCGTGACCATTATTATAGTTTTCTTTTCATCATTATTAAGCTTTCTCAAAAATTCAAGGACCATTGCCCCTGTCTTTGAGTCCAGGTTGCCTGTAGGCTCATCTGCGAGTATGACTTCAGGGTCGTTTGCAAGCGACCTTGCAATTGCAACCCTCTGCTGCTGGCCTCCTGAAAGCTCTGTAGGCTTGTGGTTCATCCTTTCCTCAAGCTCGACAAGCTTGAGCAGCTTTGTTGCCCTCTCAATTCGCTTTTCCCTCGGCATGTTCTGGAAAATCATTGGCAGCATTACATTCTCAAGTGCGGTTATTGTCGGGATTAGGTTGAAGCTCTGGAATATGAATCCTATCTTTTTGCCCCTTACCTGCGCAAGCTCAGACTCAGTCATATGGGCTATGTTATCTCCGTCAAGATATATCTTGCCGTGGGTTGGAATGTCCAGGCAGCCTACCATGTTTACACAGGTGCTTTTGCCTGAGCCTGAAGGCCCCATTATTGCAAGGAACTCCCCTCTTTTTACATCGAGATGCACTCCTGAAAGTGCTGTGACCTTCACGTCTCCCATCATGTATTCCTTGTGCACATTTTCAAGGTTGATTATGTGCTCTTTTTTGCTTATCATTTTAACCTGCAGTATTATTCATATTATTTTGCTGTGCCTATAACTTTGTAGGGCTATTGCCATGTTATGCCTATGCGCCCTATATAAATATGTATAGTCTGTTCCAGCACCTGCCTAATTTAAACTTTTCTAAGGTTGGGGGCATTTCAAATTAAGTTGGGCATCCTAAACTCAATTTTTTAATTTTATGAATAAATTAATTTTAGAAATAAAAAGTGGAGGGAGCTGCGATAAGGAGTATTTGCTGCAAAACTAAAAACTAATTTGGAATCATTAATTCTAAACTAAAAATATGGTTGCAGCAAGCTTGGTTTTGAGTGCTATGAAAAGCTTTAAAAATCAGGGTGATTAATCAGATGCATGAAAGGCAGGATGAGAAGAAAGGAAAGCGGATTTAACGCAAGGGTGCTAATGCCTTTGTTTATTGTTGTGATTATGGTGATGAGCGCTTTTGGTTATATGTGGGGCAGTTCATCATCCTCGCTGGATTACAACGGCTTCAAGATTTACCAGCCTGAAACAGGCGGATTTATGCTGAAGCTTGATGCAGGCACAAGGATTCTTTTCAGGTATTTTCCTTCAGACCTTGAGTGGATTAATTCAACTCCTGGAATTTCCGAGAGGTTTAGCAGCCCTATGATTTATGCAGCATACAGCCCTGAAACAGACTATATTGAGTCATTTGCCCAGGTGCAGTACAATTTGGGCCAGGTCCTTTCAAAGGCAGGAAAGTCTTATGCACAGCCTGCATTTACAATGGAAAATGAGTATAATCTTCCTGTTGTTTCATGCACAAATGCAACACAGTATGTTCCTGTTGTTGTTTTTGAGCTTTCAAGCCAGACTGAAATAAGGGAGTCAATGGGCTGCATTACTGTCAGCGCAAAAAACAGGGAGGAACTTCTGCAGGCGTATGAGCGCCTTCTCTACACTATCTTGGGAGTGATGTCCTGATGGATGAAATTCCAGAGATTGCCAATGCTGACAGCCAGCTGAAAGAAGACAAAGCGTCTATTTCAGGCGAAGGCCAGAAGGAGATGAAAAAAGACAGGCTTCTTTACTGGAGCCTTGCATTCATCTTTGCAGTAATCATACTTTTCTTTGCGTCATCAAGATATTTTGGCTCAAGCGAGCCTGAAAACCCATCTATTGAATACAACAACTGGGTGTTTACAAAGATTGCAGGGCTTTGGTGGTTTGAATGGCAGAAGGGAGACAAGCTTTTCCAGATTCCTTTGAGGTTTAATCCCATCGAGGCAGAAAGCGTGCCAATTATTGGAGCGCTTAACCTGTCAAAGTTCAACGCAGAAAGCTATGTTTACATCACTTTTGACTTTTCAGATGAAGGCAGCAATGTGAGCCAGAATTTTACCACTCTTGCGCTTGCTGCATCAGAGCTTTCTCAAAACCTGGCAACTGCAATAAACAGGGTGCCGATTGCAGCATGCGTAAACAACAACAGCAAAGACTGCTTTCAGAGGCCTGTTAAGACTTGTGAAAATACTGACGAGCCTGTAATTTATCTTAGGGAAGGGGGGAATGCCTCAATAATCCTTCAGGACTCCTGCATTATTGTAACAGGAGAGGATTTTGATGTTGTAAGGGCTGTTGACAGGCTTCTTTACCATTGGTACGGCATAATCCAGCAGTCATAAGGCAAATGGCGCAGCATTATTATTCTGAAAAACAGGAAAGCCCGCTTAACCTGAAGAAGATGCGGGCTGTTTTGAGGGGCGTAAACCTTGAGCTTTTTACAGCATCAGGCATTTTTTCTGCAAAAAGAGTGGACAATGGTGCAGCGCTTCTTGCAAACGAGTCATTGATAAAAGACAGCTGGAAAATTTTGGACCTTGGCTGCGGCTATGGCCCTGTGGGCATTGCTGTTGCAAAGGCTTTTCCCAATTCAAAGGTTGTCCTTTCAGACATAAACGAGCGCGCTGTTATGATTGCGCGGAAGAACATAAAGCTCAACAGGGCAGTGAATGCTTCTGCAGTCCATGGCGACTGCTATGAGAAGGCAGGCGGGCCTTTTGACGCAATCCTCTTAAACCCTCCCCAGACTGCAGGCAAGGATATCTGCTTCAGGATGATTCAAGAGGCTGCATGCCATCTTTCAGATTCAGGAATCCTTGAAGTTGTTGCAAGGCAAAGCAAGGGCGGCAGCTCGCTTTCCAAAAAAATGAAGGAGGTTTTTGGAAATGTTGAAGTGATTGCAAGGCAGTCAGGCTACAGGATTTATTTAAGCAGGAAATCATCAGCTGACTGCGCAAAGAACTAAACCTTCTAAAACCTACAAAGGAGGCGCTCCAGCCTTCAATTTCAGTAAAGTTTATATATTCTCATTCCAAAAATCAGCTATTAATTAGTATATTAAAAAATGAGGTGAATCGTAAATGGCTAAAGCACAGACAGGCAAGTGGGCTTTTTTGCTGGGACTTGCAGTAGCTGTCATCGCAGCATTTGTTGATTTCCAGCCATGGACAGGAGTAATCCTCCTTGTTTTGGGATTGGTTATCGGATGGATGAATGTTGAAGACAAGAATGCTACAGCTTTCCTGGTAGCAGCTTTGGGCTTGGGTATGGGAGCGGGCTATATCGGCGCAGTCTCAATACTTGGCGTTCAGGTTGCTGGATGGATTGTTGCAATTGTCGGCAATGTAGTTGCACTTGTTGGAGCAGCAGCAATTGTTGTTGCAGGCAAAGCAGTCTACTCAATTGCAAAAGAGTAAACCAAAACTTGTTTTTTATTTTTTTTATTTTTATCTCATCTTTGTTTTCATCGGATATGGTGATTCTATGGCAAAAATAATGCAGGACCATGAAAAATGCATAGGCTGCGGAAACTGCGTCAGCGCCTGCCCCTCAAATTGGGAAATGGGCAAGGACGGAAAGGCAAAGCCTAAGAAATCTGAAGTGAAGGAAATAGGCTGCAATGCTGATGCTGCAGAAAGCTGCCCTGTAAGCTGCATTTCTATTGTTGAATAAATTGCTGGCTCAATTGTTTAATAGAACTGGATTATCTTAACAGAACAATTATATCATAATAATATCAACCTGCACTGAATTCTTCATGCTGTAAAATTTCCTGTCTGCCTGTTCCTGTCTGCAACATAAACATCAATCTTTTTCTTGACTATTGTGTTGAATGCCTCGAGCGCTTTTTCAGGTGTGTTGTTGTTTCCTGAAAGATGCCCAAGTATTGCAGTGTCAAGGTTTTCAGCTTTGTTCTGCAGAAGAAGCGACGCATCTATGTTTGAAAGGTGGCCTTCATTGCTTAGTATCCACTGCTTAAGGTAGGCAGGGTAACGGCCTCTTATCACCATGTCAATGTCATGGTTGGACTCAATCAGGACTGACTTCAAACCCTTGATTGCATCCTCCATCTGCCTTGTAACGCATCCAGTGTCTGTTATTACTCCAAACTTCCTGTTGATTATAAAGCCGCAGGAGCTGACATTATGGGATGTGATTACCGGCTTTACCCTAAGGCTTCCGACTGAAAATTCGATGCTGGTGTCAAACACCTTTGTTTCATGGCTTCCAATCATGCAGGCGCTGCTTACTTCAGGAGACATATAAACCGGAATCCCGAATTTCCTGCTGATTATGCCTGCACCGATTGTGTGGTCTGAATGCTTGTGCGTTATCAGGATTGCGCTTACATCGCTGATGTTCTTGCCCAGCGCATCCATCCTTTTTTCAGTTTCCCTGCAGGATTTGCCTGCATCAATCATCAGCGAAGTGCCTTTTTCCTCGACAACGCAGCAGTTTCCGTTGCTTCCTGACGCAATAACAGAAATTTCCATCAATCCCTCCTTTTTGCTTTTGCAGGCGCGCATTGGTATAAATATTTTTGGAATTCAAAACCACTGCAGAAAATGAAGGCCAGCTGCTTAAGGTCAAATCCGTTGTGTTTTAGGAGCATGCTGACAAGAGGGTGGTCTCTTACGGAGAATGTCAGCTATACCTGTTAAGAAGCAGGGATTTGAAGCTGCTGGCCCGAGCAAAGCGAGGTTTTCTGCAGAACCGGATTCAGAAGCTTCCGGAACTATTGCGGTTTTTGGCAGGCCAGCTTTTTTAAGCCAAAAATTTTGTTTTATGCTGATAAGCCATGTGGATAATAACCTTTTACGGGATTCTTGCAGGAGTGCTTGCAAGGACTTTTGTGCCTTTTCTTGCTGAAATAAAGAGGAAGCCTGAAATCAAGTGGAAAAATTCATACCTGATTTCTGCATATGCAGGACTGGCTCTTGCGCTTTTCACTTCGCTTGTCATTTATGCACAGCTAGGAGAAGAGCTGGACTTCTGGGCAGCATTCACCACAGCATTTACACTACAGTCTTTGGCAAGATCTACTCAGAAAGCGCTTGGCTTTGACTAAAATCAAGGCATATGCAAGACATCTGCATGAGTTAAAGCCTTACTGTCTGCTTCATCCTTGCAATATGCACATCCCTGTTGAATTTGCTTATCTCTGATGCAAGATACCCTGATTCCCTCGGCTCGCCATGAACTATGAATATTGTGGGTTTTGTCTTGAAGTTTCTTGCCCATGCAATAAGCGTGTTTCTGTCTGCGTGCGAGGAAAATCCGCCGATTGCCTTTACGCCTGCATTTACAGTGTACCAGTCTCCGTATATCCTTACCCTTTTGGCTCCTTCCCTTATCCTTCTTCCAAGGGTTCCTGCTCCCTGGTAGCCGACAAAAAGTATATTTGAGTTTGGCTCTCCCATGTGGTTTATGAGGTGGTGCTTTATCCTTCCTCCGTTGCACATTCCGCTTCCGGCAATTATAATGCATGGCTCCTTGTAGGTATTGAGCTTCTTTGACTCATTTACATTGATTATATATTTTAGTGAAGGGAAAGTGAATGGGTTGTCTCCTGAATCAAGCATTGCTGCAAACTCCCTGTCGTAGCATTCAGGGTGGTTGAGGAATACCCTTGTGGCTTTTACTGCAAGAGGGCTGTCCAAAAACACACTCTGCTTGGGCATAAGCCCTTTTTCTGCAAATTCATTAAGAGTTGATATTATCTCCTGCGTCCTTTCAACTGCAAATGCAGGAATCATGAGCTTGCCGCCTTTTTTGAATGTCTCAGAAACAATGTCGAGCAGCATCTGCCTTCTCTGCTTTACTTCTTCATGCACTCTGCTGCCGTAGGTTGACTCCATTATCACAAAGTCTGCATCATCAATAAATGAAGGGTCTTTTACTATAGGGCTGTCCGGCTTCCCAAGGTCTCCTGAAAACACAATTTTTTTTCTAACCCCTTCTTCCTCTGCAAATACTTCAACTATTGCAGAGCCGATTATGTGGCCAGCATCCCTGAACACAACTTTAATCCCAGGCCCGGCAGTTATTTCCCTGTTATAGTCATATGCCCTGAGAAGCTTCATGCAGTCCTTTGCATCCTTCTTTGTGTAGAGCGGCTTTCTCAATGGCATGCCTTCCCTTTCAAGCCGTTTGTTGTCATAGACTGTTTCCCTTTCCTGGATGTCTGCAGAGTCCTCAAGCATTATTGAGCATAGGTCTTTTGTTGCTTTTGTGCAGTGCACAGCTCCCCTGAATCCTTCCCTGCATAGCTTGGGTATGAGCCCTGAATGGTCTATGTGGGCGTGTGAAAGGATGACTGCCTCAATCTTCCTTGCGTCAAAGTCAAATGGCACGAAATTGAGCTTTGTTGTTTCCTTTGTGCCCTGGAACATGCCGCAGTCAAGAAGGTATTTCCTGCCGTTGACAGTAAGCATGTGGCATGAGCCTGTGACTATGCCTGCAGCTCCGAGAAATTTTATTTCCATAATCCTTTTTTTGGGATGCAGGGTATATATAATTTTGGTTTTTCACCACACTGAAAAGCTCCTGCCGTCTGTTGAAATTATTATTGGGCCTTCAATGTCAGTTCTCCATGAGTCTGCCCCTGAACTATTAATCCTTGCAAGAGTTTCATTTGAAGGATGTCCATAGCTGTTCTTTCCGACAGAAATGACTGCAGCCTTTGGCGAAACTGCATCAAGGAATTTTTCTGAAGTTGCGCTTTTGCTTCCGTGATGGCTCACTTTAAGGATTTCCGACCTTAATTTTGCAGTCCTCATAATCTCGCTCTCGCAGTAAAACCCGCAGTCTCCTGTAAACAGCATCCTTGTTTTGCCGTAAGATATTTTTGCAAGAAGCGAGTTGTCATTCGAGCTTTTCATTATTTTTGTGTCGTATGCTGCAATTAGCTGCACTTCAAGCTCTCCAATTTTTATTTTTTTGTCTTCAGCCACGTTTTTGGATGTGTATATCTCAATCACTTCCATGTTTTTTGTTATGTGCCTGCACCCCCCTGAATGGTCATTGTCATTATGGGAGATGATTAATGCGTCTATTGAAGTTATGTTCATTGAATCAAGGTATTCCTTCGCTGTTTCATCTTTTCCGCAGTCTATGAGGATTCTGCCTCCTGCGCCTGCATCGACAAATGCAGAGTCTCCCTGGCCAACGTCAATAAAATGCACTTTGATTTCAGGCATTTCATTTGCGCATCCTGCAAGCAAGGCTGCTGCAGCAAGAACTAAAAATGATTTGCAGAGCGCAGCTGCAGCCCTGCATTCCTCTTTTTCTTTTTTCATTCGCAGGCCTGCGCTTTTGCTGTAATAATGCATTGCCCTTTTTTTTCCGCAATCTTTTTGGGAAACCTTTAAATATTGTCTTCAGGAATAATAATTCTGAATCAATCAGGTGCTGAAAAATGATAATCTCTGCTGGAGAAATACTGGACATTGCGTTAATGACTGCTGCTGTCGGATACATCTTCATGTATTTTATAAGGCGCGCATCTCCTGCTTCGCCTGAATCTTACCTTAAGAAGCAGTCTTTTGACTGGGATGCTTTTAAGATTGCATGCCTTGTTACAGCGCCTGCGCTTATACTCCATGAGCTTGCCCACAAGTTTGCTGCGCTTGGCTTTGGCTTCAGCGCAACATTCCATGCAGCCTACACATTCCTTGCTTTGGGGATTATCCTAAGGCTTATGCAGTCAAGCTTCATATTTTTTGTTCCTGCATATGTTTCCATAGGGTGCTATTCTTCAGCTGCATGCTCAATTCCTCCGCTTCAGTCTTCAATAATCGCTGCTGCAGGCCCTTTTGCAAACCTTGCAATATTTCTCGGCGTGCTGGCAGTCCTCAAATACAAGAAGAAGATGAAGAAAAAGACCATTGCAGTGCTTCAGATGACCAAAGTAATAAACATTTTCCTGTTCATCTTCAACATGCTTCCTTTTTATTTCTTCGATGGATACAAGGTCTTTTCAGGCTTGTTCAACCACTTCTTTTAGGCGCAATGCAAGCCCGGCTTCACCTTTCTGCAAAGAGTTTCTATAAAATATATTATTGCTAATAACAATGCTTAAATACCCTTTAGAATCTTATTTTTTATGCACACTGAAAAAAATGCAGGGATTCTTCAACAAATTTCTTCAAAGTCAGCAGACCAGGAATTTTATGCGCCTGTTCCTGACAATTATAATGCCGGAAAAACAAAATACATAGTTGTAACAGGCTCAGTTATGTCCGGCGTAGGCAAGGGCATTTTCACTTCTTCGCTTGCAAACGTGCTTAGCTGGCACGGCCTTAAGGTTTCTCCAATCAAGTTTGACGGCTACCTTAATTATGATGCCGGCACTCTTAATCCTTTCAGGCACGGAGAAGTTTTTGTGCTTGATGACGGCACTGAATGCGACCTTGACCTTGGGAGCTATGAAAGATATCTTGACCAGAGCCTTTCAAAGAACAACTACATGACTGCAGGCAAGCTTTTCAAGACTATCATCGACAAGGAGAGGGCAGGCCTTTTCCTTGGAAGGGATGTCCAGTTTATTCCTCATGTTACCGGAGAAATAAAGAAATTTGCAAGGTCTCTTGCAGTTGATTCTGAAGCAGATGTTGTCATGATTGAGGTTGGAGGAACTGCCGGAGACATTGAGAATTCATATTTTATAGAGGCAATGAGGGAGCTTGCTTATGAGGAGGGCAGGCAGAATGTCTGCTTTGTAAATGTAACTTACATCATGCAGCCAAGCTCTCTTGGAGAGCAGAAGTCAAAGGCTGCACAGCTGGGCATAAGGACTCTCATGTCATTGGGAATACAGCCTGACATGGTGGTATGCAGGTCTGACAACCCTCTCACAAGAAGCGTAAAGGAAAAGATAAGCGTTGTTGCAAACGTCCCTGTCGACAGGGTCATAAGCTCTGTCAATGTTGACACTATTTATGATGTTCCTCTTTACCTGCATGAAACCCAGGTTGACAAGCAGGTTTTTGGGATACTTGGAATAACCCCTCCTCATTCTCCTGATGAAAAGCTAAGCCAGTGGAAGTCGCTTGTTGAAGGCATGAAAAACCAGAAGAAAGAGGTAACAATAGGAATCACAGGGAAATACACGACTGTGCATGACTCCTATCTAAGCATACTCAAGGCGCTTGAGCACTGCTCTTCTGCGCTAAATGCCAAAATCAACATCAAGTGGATAGAGACAACAGAAATAGAGGACGGCAAAGCTACTGCAGCAGAGCTTTTGAAGGGAGTTGACGGAATAATAGTTCCAGGAGGATTCGGAAAAAGAGGCTCTGAAGGAAAAATTGCTTGCGTCAAATATGCAAGGGAGAACAAAATGCCATTTTTCGGCATATGCTTCGGCTTCCAGATGGCTGTCATTGAATTTGCAAGGAATGTCTGCGGCCTGAAAGATGCAAACTCTACAGAGCTTGTGCCTGACTGCGAGAATCCTGTGATAAGCATCCTTCCCGAGCAGAAAAAAATAGAAGGGCTTGGCGGAAACATGAGGCTTGGCGGCCATGATGTTGAGATTAAGAAAGGCACTCTTGCGCACAGGCTTTATGGAGCTGAAATGGTGCGTGAAAGGTTCAGGCACAGGTATGAGGTTGACCCTGAATACATTTCAGAGCTTGAGAAAAACGGCCTTGTTTTCAGCGGCAAATCCCCAAAATACCCAATAATGCAGGTGCTTGAGCTGAAAGACCACCCTTACTTTATAGGAGTCCAGTTCCACCCCTGCTTTACTTCAAGGCCTCTTAAGCCCCACCCAATATTCTACGGCCTTATTGAAGCATGCCTTAAGGCAAGGCAAAAGGAAAACTTTTAAATATATACCATTTTTCTTTCCTTATAGGGGTTTTAAATGTCTGAACACAAGAAAGGGAATAATGAAATTGGCAGCTCTTCAGGGCACTCTGATTCTGACGCTGACGAAGCAGCTGATGAGCTGATGGAATCCCTTGATGAGGAAGAAGACGCTCTTGAAGAAAAAAGGCAGGATGTTATCACAGACATTAACGAAGAGGAAGCCAGGATAAAAGAGATTGAAGCAAGAAAGACAGAGCTTGCTGAAAAGCAGAGGGAAGTCGAGGAAATCCTTGGCCTTGAAGAGGAAAGGGCTGAAAAGCTTGAGGAAAAGAAGGAAGAGCTTGAGGAAGAGGAAAAGCAGCTCGAAAAGGCAAAGAAGGAAATTGCCAAGCCAAAGTCAGACATAAAGAAGTCAGAAGGCATAATCAAAAAAATATTTTCGAAAGAAAAGATTAAGGGAAAATTTAAGTCGCCTGAAAAAGGGCTTCTAAAGTCAATTTACGAAGACCATTACAAACTGCTTCTGGTCATACCAATTTTGCTCCTGCTGTTGTCATTTGTCCAGATTTCATACCAGTACGCTTCTACAGGCGATTTTGTAAACAGGGGTGTTGACCTCAAGGGAGGAATAACACTCACATTGCCTGAAAAATCATACGAGCCTGCAGAGCTTCAGCAGATTCTCAAGTCCAGCCTTGGAGGGGATATTTCAGTAAGGAGGATGTCCCAGTCAAAAGGACTGCTTATTGAGGCGTCTGACATTGCACAGGCTGACCTTATTTCAAAGCTTGAGGAGATTTTCGGGAATCTTGAGCCTCAGGATGACTATTCAGTTGAGGAAATGGGCAGCTCGCTCGGCTCGAGCTTTTTCATGGAAATAGTGAAGGCGCTGCTGATTTCATTTGCGCTCATGGCAATTGTGGTTTTCATCTCATTCAGGCTTCCATCGCCATGCCTTATCATAATACTCGCAGCATTTGCAGACATTGTAACAACTCTTGCAATCTTCAACCTTACAGGCGCAAAGCTTGGCAAGGGAGGCATTGCAGCATTCCTCATGCTTATTGGATACTCTGTTGACACTGACGTTCTGCTTAGCACAAGGGTCCTTAAAAGAAAGTTTGGCAGCGTTAATTCAAGGGTTTATTCAGCAATCAAGACAGGCATGACCATGACTCTTACAACTCTTGTCGCGCTTGTTGCTGCAGTCATACTTACTGATTCAGAAGTCATAAGGCAGATAATGACTATACTTATTATCGGCCTTTTAGTGGACATACTCAATACATGGATAACAAACGTTGCGCTGCTAAAAATGTACCTGCAGCGGAAGGCGCAAAGATGAACCACAAGATTAAAAGGCTGCTGACCAGCGTGAGAGTAATCATACTTCTCGCATTCCTTTTGCTTGCAGCTGTTGCAATACACCCAGACCCTTCAGCAGACGGAGTTGCAATAAGGTCTGTTGCTCTTAATTCGTCTGCATCAATTGCAGGAATGCAGAGCCCAAAGCCAACTTCAACTCCTATGAGCAAGGAAAGGATAATTTCAATCAACAGCCAGAAAATACTGGACATTTCAGATTTCGAATCCTTTGAAGCATCAATTGAAGCTAACCGAAGCTATACTATAACCACCAACAAGGGCGCTTACAAGCTGAAGGCAAAGCCCCTTGTCAGGACAACAGTGCTTCCGGAAACAGAATGGCAGGTTTTCCAGGAGACTGTCCAGGTTGAGGAAAATGGAACATTTTACAATACTACAAAAAATTCAAGCAGGCTTGTAAACAAGACCATTTCTGAAGTTGTAGGAGTAGAGCATTTCGGCCTTACTGTCTACAATGCGCCAACAACCAATATAAGAAAAGGTCTTGACCTCCAGGGAGGCACAAGAGTGCTTCTTCAGCCTGAAAAAGAGCTTGCAGGCGAGGAAATGAGCGTTCTTATTGACAACATGGAGCAGAGGCTCAACGTTTTCGGCTTAAGCGACATTGTGCTAAGGGAATCCAGCGACCTTTCAGGAAACCAGTACATACTTGTTGAAGTTGCAGGAGTGAATGAGGAGGAAGTAAAGGAGCTTATCTCCAAGCAGGGCAAGTTTGAGGCAAAGATTGCAAATGCCACAGTGTTTGCAGGCGGCACTGACATAACCCACGTGTGCAGGACCACCCAGTGCTCGGGCATAGACCCTTCGCAGGGATGCGGGATGACATCAGACGGAAACTGGGCATGCCGGTTTATGTTTTCAATCACGCTTACGCCAGAGGCTGCTGAAAGGCAGGCTGCTGCAACAAGAAATCTTGAGGTAGTCCGGGAAGGCGACTATGACTATCTCAGCGAAAAGATAATATTTTATCTTGATGATGTCGAAGTTGACCAGCTCAACATAGGCTCTGACCTTAAGGGAAAGGCTGCAACAGACATCCAAATATCAGGCATGGGTGCAGGCTCAACCCAGCAGGAGGCAATTTTTGACTCGCTGAAAAACATGAAGAGGCTTCAGACAATCCTGATTACAGGAAGCATGCCTGTCAAGCTTAACATAGTAAAAACTGACAACCTTTCGCCGGTTCTTGGCGCAGAGTTTTTGAGGAATGCTGTTTTTGTAGGCCTGGTTTCGCTTTTGTCTGTTTCGATTATAGTTTTCATAAGGTACAGGCGGGCTGTAATCGCACTGCCTCTCGCATTCTCATCATTGTGCGAAGTAATAATTTTAATGGGATTTGCAGCTCTTGTCGGATGGAACCTTGACCTTGCAGCAATTGCCGGAATAATAATTGCTGTTGGAACTGGCGTAGACCATCAGATTGTGATTACTGACGAGATTCTTTCAAAGGAGGAAGAGGTTTCATCAAGCTGGAAGCAGAGGCTGAAGAAGGCATTCTCTATAATCACAACTGCCTATTTCACTACTGTTGTTGCAATGGTGCCTCTGCTTTTTGCTGGCGCAGGCCTTCTGAAAGGATTTGCCCTTACCACAATAGCAGGAATAACAATTGGAATCTTGATAACAAGGCCTGCTTATGCTGCAATCATCGAAGTCCTGCTTAAGCAGTAATCCATCGGTAACCAAGCAATAAACAACTAATAAAAAACTAGATTAGGCTCGTGCTAACATGGAAAAAAAGTGGCTCGCTGTCATTCTTATGCTTTTCTGCACAGCATTCACTTCCACAGCGCAGGTCTTCTACAAATTCGGCGCTGCTGAGCTGCCGGCAATACTCACAAATTGGCAGCTGATTCTCGGCCTTTTCCTTTATGGAATAGGCGCAGTCATATTCATAATTGCGCTTAAGATGGGTGAAGTGACTGTCCTTTACCCAATAATTGCAACCTCTTATATCTGGGTAAGCCTTCTTTCATGGGCTGTTTTTGGCGAGGCAGTAACAGCCTTAAAGTGGATGGGCATTCTTGCAATTGTAATTGGAATTTCAGTAATCTCTTTCGGAGGCAGAGCTTCATCCAAAGGAAGCAGAAAAAAATCAAAGGCAGGGAGGAATTCAGAATGAGCACTGAGCTTTGGGCTATAGGGCTTGTTGTTATTGCAACAATTGTTGGAGCGCTTGGCCCAATCTATCTTAAGAAAGGCTCAGGCAATTTCAAGCCTGACATTCGTGCGCTTCTAAGAAATTACGAGCTTATGCTCGGCTTGTTTTTTTACGGCGCTTCAACATTAATTTTTATACCTGCTTTAAGGGGAGGGGAGCTTTCAGTGCTTTACCCTTTTGTATCCTTAAGCTATGTCTGGGTAAGCCTTCTTTCAGTAAAAATGCTTAAAGAGAGGATGAACCCTGCAAAATGGGCTGGTGTTGCATCAATCATTATAGGCGTGTCGCTTATAGGCTTGGGCAGCTAAGATTGAGTTGAGATTGAATTAGACGGACTTTTAGTTGAGATGGAGTTTGATTTGAGATGGAAATTGTAATGTCTTTGGGCGGCTCAATAATAATCCCCCGTGAGATAGACACAAATTTTTTGAAGAAATTCAGGGAGCTTGTTCTTGAGTTTGCAGGAAAAGGGAATAAGATTGTGATTGTTGCAGGAGGCGGGTATTCTGCAAGGCAGTATCAGTCTGCTGCAAGGGAAATTTCAGGCGCGAGCGACATCGACCTTGACAGGGTGGGTGTTGCATCCACAAGGCTTAATGCAGAGCTGCTGCGCGCTGTTTTTGGAGATGAAGCATACGAAGAGGTGGTTGGAGACCCTTCAAAGATGGTTAGGACAGAAAGGAATATCATAATCGGCGCAGGCTGGCAGCCTGGAGCAAGCTCTGACAACAATGCAGTCATTATCGCAGGCCATTTGGGAATTAAGACATTTGTAAACCTTTCAAATATAGAGTATGTTTATGACAAAGACCCAAACAAATTTAAGGATGCAAAGAAGTTTGAGAGAATGTCCTGGGGCGAGCTTAAGGCAATTGTAGGTGAAAAATGGGAGCCTGGAAGGAATGTGCCTTTTGACCCGATTGCAGCAAAGGCAGCTTCTTCGCTTGGCATGAAAGTCATTGTTATGAAGGGCACAGACCTTGATAATCTTAAGAGTTTTCTTGAAGGCAGAAGCTTTAAGGGCACTATAATCCAGTAAGAATCAGTCTTATTTTTAATTTTTTTTATAGATTTTATATGCAGGCTCTACTTTGAACCTGGATATATTCTCTGGACAATCTGCGTTCTTTCAATTCTTGTAATTTTGTCTTCAATTGTTATCTTGTGGCAGGCAGGCTCAAACTTTTTTCCAGACCATGAATCATGGCCTGAGCCCTCAAAATTCACTTTCAAATGAAGAGTTTTTTTGCAGCAGGGGCAGGTTGCACTCTTGTAATGCTTCTCAAAGTCCCATGCAGAGCCCCATTTGTCTACAGAAATCTCTGTGCTGCAGTAGATGCAGAATTTCTTCAGCTCTGTCTCACTCACTAGTTGATGCTTCATGCAGTTATCCGGATGTTCTGATTGCCACCTTATATTTAAAGATTATTATTAATTTGTTTTGTTAAATTTTGATGAAGGTTATTATTCCAGTGCCAAGTGCATTATCCTGCCGCATCAAAACATTTTTATACCCATCAGGCAATCTTTCAAATGAGGATGATAGAGCTAAAGTTCTTTGGAAGAGCAGGCCAGGGCGCCAAGACAGCAGCTGAGATGCTGGCTGATTCTGCGCTTGACGAGGGCAAATTCATACAGTCTTTTCCAGAATATGGGCCTGAAAGGGAGGGCGCTCCAGTCAAGGCTTTTGTAAGGATTGATGAAAGGCCGGTAAGGCTGCACTGCCAGGTAAAAAGCCCGGATATTGCGCTTGTAATCGACTACACTCTTCTTGACTGCCTTAATGTTATTGAGGGGCTTAAGGAAGATGGAACTCTTATTGTAAACACTGCAAAGTCTCCTGAAGAAGTAAGGAAATTTACAGGCTTCAAGGGAAAAGTCTGGACAGTTGACGGCACAAAAATATCAAATGAGCTTTTTGGAAGGAACTTTCCAAACATGCCAATACTAGGAGCTTTGGTGAGGGCTTCAGGCATTGTAAAAATTGAATCCCTCAACAACCAGATACTCTGCGTTTTTCTTGCAAAGATAGGCGCTGAAAAGGCAAAGAAGAACATTGAAATGGTCAAAAGGTCTTATGAGGAGGCAAGGTCAGATGGCTAAGGCAAAATTAAGTGCTAATGCATGCGTGCCTCTTTCAGGCTGGAAAAGCATAAAGCCTGCAGGCCTTACAGAGCCTGGCTCTGCAGCAGCCCTTAAGACAGGAGACTGGAGAAGCCAGAGGCCTGTCCACATCCCTGAAAAGTGCATCCACTGCCTTCAGTGCTTTATCTACTGCCCTGACTGCTCTGTTGTTGCAGAAGCAGGGAAGTTCAAGGAGTTTGACTATTACCACTGCAAGGGGTGCGGAATATGCGCTGCAGTCTGCCCTGTGCAGGCAATAAAAATGGTTGATGAAGGCGAGGCAAAGGAAGCTGAAAGAAAGGAATCAGAGCAGGAGCAGCAAAAGAGGAAATGAATATGCCTGAAAATAAACGAAGCGTCAAGGGAAGGAAATACGACAGCCTTTCAGGGGCTGATGCTGTTGCATACGGCATGAAGCAGATAAACCCTGATGTTGTTGCTGCATTCCCGATTACTCCGCAGACTGAAATAATGGAAAGATTTGAGAAGTTTTATGCTGACGGTGAAGTTGACACTGAAATGATAAGGGTTGAGTCCGAGCATTCTGCAATGTCTGCTGCTGTCGGAGCATCTGCTGCAGGCGCAAGGGCAATGACTGCAACATCTGCCAACGGGCTTGCGCTTATGTGGGAGATTGTCTACATTGCAGCTTCGACAAGGCTTCCGATTGTCATGAATGTTGTGAACAGGGCTTTGTCAGGCCCAATAAACATCCACTGCGACCATTCAGACTCAATGGGATGCAGGGACTCTGGATGGCTTCAGATTTACTCTGAAAACGGCCAGGAGGCTTATGAAAACACCATATTTGCAGTGAGGCTTGCAGAGCACCCAAAAGTAAGGCTTCCTATGATGGTATGCCAGGACGGATTTATCACATCGCATTCAGTCGAGCCTGTTGAATTTATTGAAGACAGCAAAGTCAAAAAATACATTGGCGAATTCAAGCCTGAATTTTCAGTCCTTGACGCAGAGCATCCGATAACACTCGGCCCGCTTGACCTTTTTGACTACTATTTTGAGCACAAAAGGCAGCAGATTGAGGCAATGGAGAATGCAAGAAAGGCATTTCTTGAGGTTGCTGCTGATTTTGAGAAGGTCTGCGGAAGGAAAGTTGAATTGTTTGAGGATTATTTTGCAAAGGACGCAGACTATGTCATTGTTGTTATGTCCTCAACTGCAGGCACTGCAAAGGAAGTTGTTGACAAATTAAGAAAGGAAGGCAGGAATGTAGGGCTGATAAGGCCCAGGCTTTTCAGGCCTTTCCCATACTCTGAAATTGCAGGCGCTCTTGAGGGCAAAAAGGCAGTTGCAGTCATGGACAGGGCATGCTCATTCGGCGCCCAGGCAGGCCCTCTGTGCATTGAAATAAGGAGTGCGCTTCTCAGCCTGAAAAAACAGCCTGAAATTTTCAGCTACATATTTGGGCTTGGCGGAAGGGACACTTCAATGGATGATATTGAATCAGTCTTCAATGACTTAATCTCAAAAAAGGCAAAGCCTGCCGGCTATGTTGCATATCTTGGGGTGAGGGAATAATGGCTACGCTTAAGGAGCTTTCAAAAATGCCTGACCTTATCACAGGAGGCCACAGGCTCTGCCCAGGATGCGGAGCGCCTATCGCAGTAAGGCAGATTTTAAGGGGGACAGACAAGCCTGTTGCTGTAGTCTGCGCAACAGGATGCCTTGAGGTTGCAACAACAATCTATCCTCATTCTGCATGGAAATGCCCCTACTTCCACAATGCTTTTGAAAATGCAGCAGCAACTCTTTCCGGAATTGAGACTGCATACAGGTCCTTGAAAAAGCAGGGCAAGATAAAGAAGGAGATGAAGTTTATTGCATTCGGCGGAGACGGAGGCACTTATGACATCGGCCTTCAGTCGCTTTCAGGAACTCTGGAAAGGGGCCATGATATTGTTTATGTCTGCTATGACAACGAGGCTTACATGAACACAGGAATACAGAGGAGCTCTGCAACTCCTTTCGGCGCAGATACTACAACCTCCCATGCAGGAAAGGTGCATCAGGGCAAGGAGGAATTCAAGAAGAACCTTCTTGATGTTGTTGCAGCCCACGAGATACCTTATGCTGCGCAGGCTTCAATATCAGACTGGCTCGACGTTTACAACAAGGCAAAGAAGGCATTTGAGACAAAAGGGCCTGCTTTCATCAATATTCTTGCGCCATGCCAGAGGGGCTGGAGATACCCCCATAACCTTACTGTCCACATTGCAAGGGCTGCTGTAGAAACAAGGTTCTGGCCTCTTGTCGAGGTTGAGTACGGCAGGAAATGGACTTTGAACAGGGATATAAAGAATCCCAAGCCTATAACAGAATGGCTCAAGCCCCAGGGAAGGTTCAGCCACCTTTTCAAGGAGGAGAACAAGCACCTTATTGAAAAGATACGGCAGCACGTTGATTCTGAATGGGACAGGATTAGGAAGCTCTGCGAGCTGTCAGGCCAGAAGTTTTAGAAGTTGGTCTGGGCAGTTTCTTTAATTTTTTTTAGGAGTATTTTGAATTCAGTATAGCCTGATTTTTTATTGAAATGCCCAGCACCTTTAATTATATTGATTTCAGCCCCAAGCATCTTTGCAACATATTCTGCTTTTTCAAGGGGGACATAAGGGTCATTGTCTGAATGGAAAACAAAGAATTTTTTGCAGTTTTTCCTGGCCTTTTCCCAGTTAATTTTTTTCTCGACAAAACTTTTATTGATTGTGTCAAAATCAGGATTGCCCAAAAGGCATGCAAAAGGTGAAACAAAAAAACATGCACTGATGCAGGCCTTAACTTTTTCAAGGACTGCAAGAATAAATGCAGGGCCTATGCTGTGCCCTACAAAAATAGTGCTTTCATCAATCATGCTAATGTATTTTTCAAAAACTAGCATCCAATTTTCAAGGCTTTGGTTCTCTGGCGTTGGAAATCTTGGGCAAAATACTTCAAATCCTTCTTTCTCCAGATTTTTCTTAAGCCAAGGAATCCAATTTTCTTCTGGGTTTCCATATGCCCCATGTATTATGAATACTTTCATAATCAACTTCTGCAAAAAAGGTTATAAAAGGTTTTCCATCAACAAAGTTTTTAAACTACCTGCTCCTTTTATTCTGCAATGGCAAGTGATTTTGGTGATTTGAGGAAAAAGCTCATTGCTGAAACCAAGCAGAAGGTCAGGCAGAGCGTAAAGAAGGACAATCTTATAGTCCAGGCAGTCTGCTCTATTGACGAGGCTGACAAGGCTGCAAACATGCTTTCAAAAAGGCTTAGGGAGTGGTACTCATTTTATCTTCCTGAATTTTCAAGCTCAATTGCGTCCCATGAGATGTTTGTTGACATTATACAGAAGAAATCAAAGAAGGAGCTGTTGAAGGAGATAAAGCTTGCAGAATCCGAGTCTATGGGCGCAGACATTGCAAAGGCTGATGTTTCTGCAATGCTTGAGCTTGCCCATCTTCTTTCAGCAATGTTTGAGTACAAGAAATTGCAGGCTGCATATTTGGAATCTGCAATGAATGAATACTGCCCGAACATGACTGCAATAGCCGGCTCGCTGATTGCCGCAAAGCTGCTTTCGATTGCAGGCACGCTTGAGAAGCTTTCATCATTTCCTGCATCAACACTGCAGATGCTTGGCGCTGAAAAGGCGCTGTTCAGGCACCTTAAGACAGGCTCAAAATCTCCCAAGTACGGCATACTCCACGAGCATCCTCTCATACTTCACGCAGACAAGAGGGATCACGGAAGGATTGCAAGGCTTCTTGCAGACAAGCTTTCCATTGCAGCAAAGGTTGACTACTTCAAAGGAAGCTTTGTTGGAGGCAAGCTTAAGGAAGAAATTGAGAAGCGGCTGAAAAAATGATATCACCAACAAAATTTTTTGAGATTTACGAGGAGATGACTCCAAGAAGGAGATCTCTTTTTACAAAGAACCTTGTTCCAGGCAGGAAGGTCTATGGCGAAAGGCTTGTAATGCAGGCTGGTACTGAATACAGGGAATGGAATCCCTACAAGTCAAAGCCTGCTGCAGGCATAATGAAGGGGCTTAACCAGTTTGGGCTCAAGCCAGGCTCAAAAGTTCTTTATCTGGGCGCTGCTTCAGGAACAACTGTCTCGCATTTTTCTGATATTGTCGGAAATGAGGGAATGATTTTTGCGCTGGATTTTGCGCCAAGGGTTGTAAGGGACCTTGTTTCATTGTGCGAGGCAAGAAAGAATATTGCGCCGATGCTTGAAGATGCATTTCATCCTGAAAGGTACAAGGATAATGTCATTTCGCCTGTAGACTTTGTCTTTCAGGATATTGCGCAGAAAAATCAGGCTGAAATCTTCATGAAGAACGTAGACATGTTCCTGAAAAAAGGGGGATATGCGCTCCTTTCTGTAAAGGCAAGGTCTGTCGACATCACGCAGAAGCCTGGCGCAATCTTCAACAGCGTCAAGATTTTCTTGAGGGACAAGGTTGAGATTGTCGACTACAGGACTCTTGAGCCTTTTGAGGAAGACCACGCTTTGTTTGTCTGCAAGAAAAGGTAATTCTAGGTGTATTGCCGCCAAGCGGAGTACTCGTTTTGGACATTGCTCAAAAGGTGACTCCTGCAAAGAAGCATTTCAATTATTTGCACGGAGCGCGGCAATACATCTATTTTGCAAATTTAAAAAAAAACAAGAAAAAGAAATTAATAAAAAAATAAAAAATACAGATTTACCTTGTATTTTTTCCTGTTATAACAGTTGTTTTAAGGTAGTCGTTTTCTAATGCAAACTGCACGTTGACTTCTTCAGCCTGATTCTGCTTTCCGTAGTCAATTGCCTGCCTCCATGCCTCTCTCTTGGCTTCATCAACTGTCATCCCGCTCTTTATCCTGATTGGAGCAAGTGCTGTATTCTGGTCAATAAAGTAGCCGCTTGATGTAAACTCCGGATTCTTTGTGCTTATCTCTGAAAGCAGTATTCCGTTTGCTGCTGCAGGCACACTAAGCTTTCCGTCATTGATTTCAACGCCGTAGTAGTTCTTCTCTTCCTTGACTGCTGCCGGCTTTGAAGATATATACTGCTCAAGCTTGTATGCGCCGAAGATTGCTGCTAATCCAGCAGCAAGGCTGACAAGCCCGATTCCAGCGTATTTTGCGATTTCCTTCATCCTGCTGTAATCCTTCTTGCCTTCGACAACTGCTGGCTTTTCTGTGCTGTTATCGCTCTCTGTTGTTTCTACAATTGAATCAAGATCATCCTGAGACAAATCATCTGCATTGTAATCTTCTGGATCTTTTCTGTTTTCATTATTTTCTGCAGGCTTTGCATCATAAGCGCCTGTCTTCTTGCCGTTTCCGAAAAGGTCCAGGTCATCTTCTTTGTTGTCTTTGTTTTCTCCGATTGGAAGTGGTTTGTATGCTGGCCCTTTGTTGTCTGTTTCTGGTTTTTCTTCTTTGTTGTCGTCGGTGAAAAAGCTGGTGTCTACTGGCTCTGCTTTGTCCAGCTTGTCATCAATAGTTCCTGCAGGTGTTGTTGTTTTGTCCTGGGCAGCATCATCTGCAGCATCTTTGCCTGTTTCTGCAGGCTTTTTATATTCAATTTTGTTAATGTTAAACTGATCCATGTTCAAATCTTTTGCAGGATCGAATTTCTCGAACAGCGATGATTCTTCTGTCTTTTTGTATGCAATATCTGTTTCTTCTGTCTTGCTGTGCTCAACAGAATTATTGTATTCTATTCCATCATTTGATGGGTTATTATCAGCTTCAGGGTTATCCTGCTTCTTGTCGTTTTCGTTTGCCATTTTCTTATTTCCTCCTCTTGAACTTGATTTTCCTTTTGCAGATTTAGGATTGTCAATTTTTTTCTTTTTTGTCTTAGTGGCTTTTACAGCATCGCTGGATTTATAGCTTTCATCTTTTTTGTTATGGTAGTCCAATGTTTCTTCTGTTTTCTTCCCGCCGTAAATTTGTGCTGCACTCTGGCCGCCTGAATTTTGGTTAAGGTCTTTGTATCCTATCCCTTCAGGAGTGTATGTTATGTCTATCCTTCCGTGGGGTATTTTGATTTCAACAAGCTTTGTGCTTTCTAATTTTGAGTCAATTGAATCATGTATTGCAGGCAAATTTGTTTTCTGCGGAACTATCTCATTTTTATTGCTTTCGGAAGAGGCATCCTTTTCCTGGCTTTTGTTTTTCTTAGCCTTTTTATTCTTGCTTTCACTCATCTTATTGAAACCCTCACTCATGGTTTTGACAGTGCAGTTAATCCATTCTTGTTTATAAAGCTTTTGCATAAGTGCTACTCAAAAGTGGCAAACATATTAACAAGACGTGCCAATGGCAATGCTTTATATATCAAAAGCATTTTTGCAGTGCTATGCTTAAGTTTTACAATACGCTCACAAGATGCAAAGAGGACTTTAAGCCTTTGAAGGAAAATGAAGTCAGGATGTACAGCTGCGGCCCTACAGTCTACAACTATGCCCACATTGGCAATTTCAGGTGCTTTGCATTTGTTGACATTCTTAGGAGATACCTCAAATACAAGGGATTTAAGCTGAAGCATGTCATGAACATAACAGATGTTGATGACAAAACAATAAAAGGCAGCAGGGCTGAAGGCAAGACTCTCGCAGAGTTCACAAAGTTTTACACTGCAGAATTCATAAGGGACCTTAAGTCTCTTAATATTGAGATTCCTGAAACAATGCCCAGTGCAACGGAAGAAATAGAAGGCATGGTGCAGCTTGTGAAAAAGCTTCTTGAAAAGGGCTATGCCTACAAAAGCGGGGATGGAATCTATTTCAGCATATCCAAATTCAAGGACTACGGAAAGCTGGCATGCCTCAACCTTGAGCAGCTGAAGGCCGGCGCGTCAGGAAGGGTAAAATCCGACGAGTATGACAAGGAGAATGCGCATGACTTTGTGCTCTGGAAGTTCTGGGATGATGATGACGGAGATGTTTTCTGGGAGTCTGAACTCGGCAAGGGCAGGCCTGGTTGGCACATTGAATGCTCTGTGATGTCCTCAAAATACCTTGGCCAGCCTTTTGACATCCACACAGGGGGTGTTGACCTTATCTTTCCGCATCACACAAACGAGATTGCGCAGTCAGAGGCTGCAGAAGGGAAAAAGTTTGCAAATTTCTGGCTCCACAACGAGCATCTGCTTGTCAACAGCCAGAAAATGTCAAAGTCTCTTGGAAATTTCTTCACATTGAGGGATTTGGAACAGAAGGGTTACAGCATGAAGGCTGTCAGGTATGAGCTTATTTCTGCGCATTACAGGCAGAAGCTTGATTTCAGGGAGGAAAACCTCATGAAGCTGCCTGCAACACTCCAAAAGTTTTATGATTTTATGGCAAAGCTGGATGAGGCAAATGCTGAAAAAGGCGCTGCTGAAGTGCCCAAGCTGATTGGCTCTGCAAAGGAAAAGTTTGAAATCGCAATGGATGATGACTTGAACATTTCAGCTGCGCTTGCAGCAGTCTTTGAGTTTATGACAGAAGTAAACAAAATAATGGGCGGGCTAAGCAGGCCTGATGCAAAAAAAGTCCGGGATTTGATGCTCAAATTTGATTCTGTTCTTGGAGTTATGGAGCCTGAAAAAGTGGAAATTCCCCAGGAAATCACAGCTCTTGCAGACAGCAGGGCTGAAGCAAGGAAGGCAAGAAACTGGGCTGAATCAGACAGGCTTAGGGATGAAATAGCCAAAAAAGGTTATATTGTTGAGGACAAGGCTGACGGCTACAGGCTGAAAAAGCCAGGCAATTAGGTGTTTTAACTTGGAAGAAAAATTTTTTATTGAGAGGTACAGGAAGCTGGGCTGGGAGTTCTCCGATATTACTGCCAAGCAGGCTATAAGGGCTAATACTCTTAAGATTTCAAGGCAGAAGCTGAAGCAGAGGCTTGAGTCTATAGGGGTTAAGACATCTGAAATACCTTTTGCAGGCACAGGGCTTTTTATTGACAAGTCTGATTTCAGCGTCGGCTCAGCAGTTGAATACCTATTAGGATACTACTACATACAGGATGCTGCCTCACAGACTGCTGCTGAACTGCTTTCGCCTTCAGAGGGCGAGCTTGTGCTTGACTGCTGCGCAGCTCCTGGAGGAAAGACAACCCACATTTCGCAGATGATGAAAAACAAGGGGATTGTTATTGCGCTTGACAAGAAAAGCAGCAGGCTGATTGCGCTCAAGAACAACATTGAAAGGATGGGCTGCGAAAACATCATTGTTTACAACATGGATGCGCTGGACGTGCAGAAGCTAGGGCTCACATTTGACAAGATACTTCTTGATGCGCCTTGCTCAGGCAATTTCACCCAGGAATTCGGATGGTTTGACAAGAGGGACATTGACGGCATAAGGATGAATGCTGAAAACCAGAAAAAGCTCCTTGCTGCATGCTTCAGCGTGCTGCGCGAGAAGGGTGCTCTTGTCTATTCAACATGCTCGCTTGAGCCTGAAGAGGATGAGGAAATCGCAGAATGGTTTGAGAAAAATTTCAGCGTCAAGATGGTTGAGCAGAAGAGGTTTTGGCCTTCAGAATCAAGCCAGCCTTTTTTTGCTGCAAAATTCATAAAAAAATGAGAAATTACATATGAGAAACCACATTAGAAATAAAACAAGGGACAGGGCTGGATCTTTCAGGGGAAGGTTCAGGCCTAATGAAAGGCAGGGCAGCCGCAGCAGCTTTAGGAATGGCTCTTCAAGGGATGAGCGTTCAGCTCCTGTACCAGCCCGTGCACCAGTCCATGCACCCTCAAGCGCGCCAGCAAGGCAGGTTAAGGCTGCTGATGCAGAGCCAAAGAAGGAAAAAAAGGCTGACCCTCTTGCGCATTTCCTTGTTCAGTTTGGCATATACGGCTTTGACAAGGGAAAGGATGAGCTTTTGTTTCAGGACGGTAAATACTATCTTGTTTCGCAGGAGATTTCAGAGATTCTCAAAAAGACCAAAAAGCCTTTTTATGCAGGCGTATATCTTGGAAAGGCCAGGGGGGAAAAGCTTTTCCCGTCAATCAATTTTCTCGGAATGATAAAGAAGGCAACCCAGCACAAGGTATGGATTGACAAGAAGACAGGTTGGCTTTTTGTGTGCGGCAGGGATGCTTTTGCAGAGGGCATCAAGCGGGCGTCAAGGCCTGTCAGGAAAGGCATAATCACTCTTGTATTAAATGAGGATGATGAAGTTCTTGGGTTTGGAAAGGTTGTTGCAGAGCTGAGCTCAAAAGGCTCGGCAATAAAGAACATACTGGACATAGGCGACTTTTTGAGAAGGGAAAAAAAGAACTGATTTTGCAGATGGCAGATTAATTAGGATATTCTAGCTGAATCAGAATTTCTTAAATCTCGATTATGCACTCAAAATCTTTGCTGCTTCCTTTTGGAATCTCTTTGTACTCAATCTTTTCTGCGTGCGTTGCAGCTGCAATGTCATCCTTTATTTTTTCAAAGTCTGAAGCGTTTATTCCTGCGCTTATTGACATAAGCTTGATAGGCTCCTTGAGCGATACATTTTTCTCGGATTTTGCCCTTCTTGCGTGCTGCACTGCAAGGTTAACAACATTCCCAGCCTTTTCTGCGTTCTCATCCTCAAGATTCTTTGAGTATTCAGGCCAGCTTGAAATGTGCACGCTGGGCTTGCCCTCGTGCTGCCTGAAGTGCTGCTGGTAGATGTCCTCTGTGATAAATGGCATTATAGGCGCAAACATCTTTGTTATGTTCAGCAGGACAATGTAAAGAGTGTGCTGGGCTGACTTCCTTGCTTTTTCACCGCGTTTTTCAGGGTTGTAAAGCCTTTCCTTGACAACTTCAAGGTATAAGTCGCATAAATCCTGCCAGAAAAACTTGTCAGCCTCGTTCTTTGTCCTGGAGTACTCATAATTGTCAAAATATTCAGTGCATTCTTTTATCATCCTGTTCATTTTTGAGAGTATTGCAGAATCATACAATTCAAGCTCGACATCCTCATGGTTGAGGGGCTTGAAATTCTCAAGGTGCATGAATGCAAACCTTGCAGCGTTCCAGAGCTTTGTTATTGTTTTTGCGCCTGTCACAAGGTCTTTTTCCTGGTAGGGCATGTCATCGCCGAGCTTTGAGCCTGCAGCCCAGAACCTTAGCGCATCAACAGGGTATTTTGACCATACTGCCTGCGGCTCAACAGTGTTTCCAAGCGACTTTGACATCTTTTTGCCTTTAGGGTCAAGCGCCCATCCGGATATTGCAATGTCATTCCATGGCTTGCTTTTGAAATGAAGGTAATTTTTCACGACTGTGTTGAAAAGCCAGAAAGTAATTATGTCATGCGCCTGGGGCCTTAGGCTCATCGGGTAAATCCTGCTGAACACTTTCTTGCCCCTGAAAAGCTCTGTTGCAAGCTGCGGTGTGAGAGAGCTTGTCGCCCATGTGTCAAGTATGTCTTTTTCAGGCTCAAATTCTGTGCAGCCGCATTTAGGGCATTTTCCTGCCGGCGGATTGTCAGTAATAGGATCTACAGGCAGGTCTTTTTCTTCTGCAAGAATCACTTCCCTGCACTTTGAGCAGTACCACACAGGAAAAGGAACTCCTGAATACCTCTGCCTTGAAATGCACCAGTCCCACTGAAGGCCGTCAATCCAGTTGTCATACCTGTGCCTCATGTGTTCAGGGTGCCAGTTGATTTCCCTGCCAATCCTCTTGAATTCCTCCTTCAGGTCAAGGTATCTGATGAACCACTGCTTTGTATTGAGAATTTCGATTTCAGTGCCGCACCTCTCGTGCACATTCACCATGTGCTTTATAGGAGTCTGCTTGATGAGAAGGCCTGACTCTTTTAAGTCTGCAATTATCGCCTTCCTTGCTTCCTTGATTGGCATTCCCCCATACTTTCCTGCTGCATTTGCCATCTTTCCGTCTTTAGAGATTGCAGCCTTCAATGGCAGGTTGAATGCCTTGTAATGCTCAATATCATCCTGGTCGCCGAAGGTGCAGCACATCAGTATTCCTGTCCCTTTTTCAGGGTCTGCCTTTTTGGATGCCATTATTGGAACTTCATATCCAAACAGAGGCACTTTTGCAGTCTTGCCGAAAAGCTCCTTGTACCTTGAGTCGTCAGGGTGCGCGAATATTGCAACGCATGCAGGAAGAAGCTCAGGCCTTGTTGTGGCAATTATAAGGTCTTTGCCGCCTTCAAGCTTGAACACAATGTTGTTGAAAGTTGAGTCCAGCTCCTTGTCCTGCAGCTCCACCTGCGCGATTGCAGTCTGGCATTCAGGGCACCACATTGTGGGAGCTTCTTTCTGGTACTCCCTTCCCATTTTGTAGAGGTCTATGAATGACTTCTGCGATATTCTCTGGCAGTGCTCATTTATGGTAGTGTAAAATATTGAAAAATCGCAGCTTATTCCAAGATGCTTCCAGTCTGCAACATACTGGGGCCTTATCTCTTCAAGGGTTTTCAGGCAGAGCTTTGCAAACTCCTTCCTGTCCATCTTTGTGGCCTTGACTTTTTTTGTTTTTTCTATAAGCCTTTCTGTTGCAAGGCCGTTGTCGTCTGTGCCGAAAGGGTAGAATATGCTGAACCCCCTCATCCTCTTGAACCTTATCATGAAATCCTGCTGTGAGTATGAGAATGCGTGGCCAATGTGCATCTTGCCTGAAACTGTTGGGGGTGGAGTGTCTACTGAATAAATTTCGCAATTTGAGTCAGGGTCAAAGCTGTAAATCTTTTCCTTTTCCCAGTAGCTGCCCCACTTGGATTCTGACTCATTCCAGTCATATTTGGCAGATTCAGATTTTTCAGCCTTTTTTTCCTCTTTAGCCATATTTTCAGGTGAGAACACCCCGATTTATAAAATTTGCTGAAATGCCTGTTATTGCCCTGCAATCCGCGATACGCAATCTGCAGCGTTGCAGTCAGCAGCTCTGCAATCAATAGCTTAATAAACAATATAAGTTTCCTTTTTCTATGGCGCTTTCATGGATTAAAAAGCACGAGCCTAAGGATATTTCTGAAATCGGAGTCCATAGTGCGCAGGTCAGGGAGCTCGACAGCTTTGTTTCAGGCTTCAAAAGCCAGCAGAAAAAGGCTGTGCTTTTATACGGCCCTTCAGGAACAGGAAAGACTGTTGCAGCTTATGCTGTTGCAAGAAATAATTGTGTTGAAATTCTGGAGGTAAACGCCTCTGACTTCAGGAACAAGGAGCAGATTGAGTCCAAGGTCGGCAGCGCATCGCAGCAGATGAGCCTTTTCACAAAAGGCAAGGTAATACTTGTTGACGAGATTGAGGGGCTTTCAGGCACAAAGGACCGGGGGGGGATTTCAGCGCTTGCAGAGATAATAGGCAAGTCTGCATTTCCAATAATACTTACTGCGCAGGACCCTTTTGACAAGAAGTTCAGCCCTGTAAGGAAAATGGCAAAGCTAATCCATTTTGAGGAGCTTGGATACTCTGATGTTTTTGAGGTTTTGAAAAAGGTGTGCCTCAAGGAGGGCGTAGCCTATGATGAGATTTCGCTTAAGGGCCTTGCAAGAAGGTCTGGTGGCGACTTAAGGGCTGCAATAAACGACCTGCAGGGGCTTGTTGAAGAATCAAAGGTTTTGCGCAGGGAGGATTTGGAGAGCCTTAGCGCAAGGAACAGGATTGAGACAATACAGTCTGCGCTTGTCAGGATTTTCAAGAATTCAGACCCTAAGATTGCGCTCGGCGCATTTGACAATGTCCAGGAGGATATTGACGAGCAGCTTCTTTGGATTGATGAAAACCTTCCCAGCGAATACAAAAATGCCAAGGACCTGGCCAGGGCATACGATTTCATGAGCCTTGCAGATGTGTTTAGGGGAAGGATAAGAAGGTGGCAGCACTGGCGGTTCCTCTCTTATGTAAATGAGTTTCTTACGGCAGGCATCGCTGTTTCAAAAGATGAGAGAAGCAGGTGCAATATTGATTATGAGCAGACCAAAAGGCTTCTTAAAATATGGGCTGCAAACATGAAATACCAGAAGAGGAAGGCTGTTGCTGCAAAGATTGCAGAGAAAACCCACACTTCATCTTCAAGGGCGCTGCAGGACACGCTGCCTTACATCCAGGCAATTTTCAGGAACAGCCCTGCAAAAGCAGAAGAGCTTGCAGACTGGCTTGAGCTTGACAGCGAAGAGGCTGCATGGCTCAGGAAATGATTTTTGATTAGGTTCATGCATTAGTTTTTGCATTGCAGGGGCTTAGTTGAAACTTAAGAATTGCCGCGCTCCGTGACTATTATTGAACCGCTTCTTTGCAGGAGCCACCTTTCGAGCAATGTCAGAAAAATAGTACTGCGCTTGGCGGCAATGCACATTGCCGCGCTCCGTGAGGATTATTGAACTGCTTCTGGTCAGGAGTCACGTGTTAATCAAACTCAAACAAGGAGTACTACGCTAGGCGGCAATGCTGATAATGCTAAGGATTGCAATTCTGCTTACTTCTTCTTTATGTTCCTTGCAACCCTTGAAAGCTCATTCACGTTTTCAGTGAACTGGGGCAGGACCTTTGAGAAAACCTTTTCCATGGCCTTTATTTCAGTGCCGACATTTAATATGTTCTGGTCGTATTCCCCTATCTTTGCAACAATCGCCTTGTGGAGGTTGTCCATGTCTGACTTGAGGTCTGCAATCGACTGCTGTATCCTGTTGACTTTTGCCTCAGTTGCGTCCTTCCACTCGTTCATCTTTGAAAGCGTGCTTCCAAGCTCCTTCCATTTTTCCTCGACAACAGCTTCAACAGTCTCTTCTATTCCCTGTGAAGCCTGCGGCGGGTATGGCATGCCTGGCGGAGGCATCGGCCCCATCTGCCCCTGCTGAGCCATTGGAGGGTGCATTGGCTGCTGCCCCATCTGCGGAGCCCTTGATGTTGGAGGCCCGCCTGAAGGCATCATTCCTGAATCCATCTCTGCAGGCAGCATATCCTCTGCAGGTGTTGGCGCAACGCCTCCCTTTATCGAAGCCTGGTTCATGGCGTCAAAAATCTGCTGTGATGAGAATCCCTGGTGCTGAAGCGTCTGTATCACCTGGTAGTTTGAAAGCCCCTGCCTCTGCATTGTAAGGATCTGCTCAATTGGAGTTCCCTGCGGTGCATTAGGCGCCTGCGGCTGAGGTGGTAGCTCTCCCATCGGCATTGACGGAGGCTGAACCCCTGTTTCCTTCTTTTTCATTCCAAACAAAGCCAAAATCTGCACCTCTTTTCAGCACTTTAATGCTTAACCATTGTTTTGCGGTTTAGTTTTATAAACGTTTTGTTTTTTCAGCTGCTATTTTTGCAGCTTCTCCTCAAGAATCTCATTGATTATCTTTTCAACCTGGTTTTGTGTTACAAAATTAACAGGCTCCCAAAGCTCGATGTATTTCTTCAGCGTGTCCACTTCCTCTTTCTTTGCGCTAAGCCTGGACTCCTTGATAAGCATGATAATCCTGTTTTCAACCTCGACAAGAGTCCTCTTTATCTCATCAATCTCATCCTTGAGGAGGGTATTCTCATCTGTTGCCTTTTTTCTCTGGGAAAGCATGCTCTGCTCAACAAGCTGCTGCTTTTTCCTCATATTATTGGTCCTTTCCTCAATAACCCTAAGCCTTGTGCTTATTCCTGACAGCTCCTGCGTGAGGAACCCTATTGATGGGCCCTGAGTATCTGTGTGGGGCTTGCCCCCTCCAAAAATGCCTGCTCCTTTTTCAGCCATATCCCCATCTGTTCGCAGTGGCGTATAATAAATTTATGTGAGCATCAAGGAGTGGTTATTCCGGCTTTTTTTGTTTTTTCTTCGGAAAATAATATTATTAAAAATATTTTATAATATAAAATAAATAAAATATTATTTAATACATTTTATGCTATTTTAGAAAAGTATTTAAACTGAAGAGGCAGAAAATAGTGTCATGAAGAGGCCGGTAAGCGCTACAATTGATGAAGACCTGCTTAAGTGGATAAAAAAGAGGGTTTCTGAGGACAGGAATAAGTACAGGAACGCATCCCACCTGATAGAGGTTGCGCTCGAAGCCTTGAAGTCCTGCGAAAAGGAAAAGAGCAAGTAAATCAGCATAATGCGTATGCCTGAATCAAAAAAGAGGTGAATGATGGCAGTGGAAAAGGAAGGGACGTGCTTCAGTTATGAGATTGAAAGGGAAGGCGAAGACACTACTCTTCTTATCAGCATGGAAAGGTGCACATTCCCTCCGTCTGTAGAGGACAGCCCGCTCTGCATGGCCAAAACAATAGACATTCTTGCAGAGATAAGCGGCGTTACAAAAATTGTTTTTGTGCAGAAGAGGGATTACGAGTACGACTACAACCAGACAGTCCTTCTTTCAGAGATTGCAGGCATCTACAAGCAGCTCGGCAAGGAAAGGCTGGGCTCAAGCATGATTTCAGCGAGGGACTCCCTGCGCAGCGCAATGATGTCATACGCAGAGCTTCAGAACATCATATTCAGGACTTTGAAAGAGGATCCTATCGGAGCTTATGTCGAGCTTGAAAGGATAAGAAGGCGCGAGGAAATGACTGCCCGAAAGACAGCGCTGCCTGCCCAGCTTGAAAGCTCAAAAAGGTACATTGCTGCTCTTGACTATATAATGAGCCTTCTTGGAAGGACGAGAATAATCGGCCTTGCAAAGCCATACATGCCTGGCCACCATATAGGCGACAGGAGCATCTACAGGAAGATATTCAACCCGTCAATAAAGCCGGATTTCATGTTTACAAAGCTGATGGCAGCATACCCTGCAGAAGCTGAAGAGCTTGACAGCTACGAAGTTGGCGAGACTGAAGTAACTGTGTTTGAGCTTCCTGACACAATCCAGTACCTTTACCATATGCTTCCTCCTGAATTCAAGCTTGAAGAGGATGAATATGAGATTCTTGACTCTGCAAGAAAGATAATGGCAGAGCACAAGCCTAAGAAAAGCGAGTTCATAGACCCTGAAAGGATGAGGGAGGTTTTCTCAAATGTAGGCTCAGACCTTATTGAAGAGCTGGCATCATACGCAAATTTAAGGCTCAAGCCAAGCAAAGTTGATGCTCTTACCCAGATACTCATAAGGTATACTGTGGGCTTTGGGCTTATTGAGGTTCTTCTTGCAGACGAAAAAGTGCAGGATGTCACTATAAATGCGCCTTTGGGCCATATTCCCATCTTCATAATCCACCAGGACTTTGACGAGTGCATGACAAATATAATCCCCACTGTCAGCGAGGCAGAAAGCTGGGCGTCAAAGATGAGGATGATTTCAGGAAGGCCTCTTGACGAGGCAAACCCTATACTTGATACAGAGCTTTCGCTTCCAGGAGCAAGGACAAGGGCAGCTGTAATTGCGCCCCCTCTCAACCCGCACGGCCTTGCATATGCCTTCAGGAGGCACAGGGACAAGCCGTGGACTTTCCCGCTTTTCATAAAAAGCAGGTACATGACAGACCTTGCTGCAGGCCTCATGAGCTTTATTATAGACGGAAACAGGACAATGCTTGTTGCAGGAACGCGAAGCGCAGGTAAAACATCCCTCCTTGGCTCTGTTCTTGTTGAAATAATGAGGAAGTACAGGATTATCACTATTGAAGATACTCTAGAGCTTCCAACAACTCCCTTGAGGAAGCTGGGCTACAACATACAGCCTATGAAAGTTGCATCAGCGCTTACAAAGGGCACATCTGAAGTCAGCGCTGAAGAGGGAATAAGGACTACGCTTCGTATGGGCGACAGCGCGCTTATAGTTGGAGAAGTCAGGAGCACAGAAGCCAAGTCGCTTTACGAGGCAATGAGGGTTGGCGCGCTTGCAAACGTTGTTGCAGGCACAATCCACGGAGACTCGCCTTACGGAGTCTATGACAGGGTTGTCAACGACCTTCAGGTTCCAAGGACTTCCTTCAAGGCAACAGACATCATTGTTGTTGCAAACCCTGTAAGGTCTGCAGACGGTCTTCACAGGTGGAGAAGGATAACCCAGATAAGCGAAGTCAGGAAGCACTGGGAGAACGACCCTCTTGCTGAAGGCGGATTTGTCGACCTTATGAAGTACAAGTCAGAAACAGACCAGCTTGAGCCAACTGACGAGCTCATCAACGGAGATTCAGACATACTCAAGTCAATTGCAGGAAGGGTCAAGGAGTGGGCCGGCAACTGGGATGCAGTCTGGGACAATGTAACCTTAAGGTCTGATGTCAAGAGGGCGCTGGTTGACACGTGCGAGAAGGCAAACCGGCCCGATCTTCTTGAAGCACAGTTCACAATATTGTGCAATGACTACTTCCACAGGATTTCAGAAAAGGTAAAGAATGAGGTTGGCTCCCTTGACAGCAAAAGGATATTTTACGAATGGTCCAACTGGCTTAAGAGGGAGATAAAAAAAAGGTCAGGCCAGTAGCTGCAAAATTAATTTTGGTTTTGCATCTGCCCTGCAGGATTTGGTTTTAACATGCCTAGCGAGTACGACAAGATAAGCCCTGAAGAAATAAAGGAGATAATGGGCAAGTACAGGAAGAAGGTTGAGGATCAGATAGGCGTGCCTCTCGAAAAGCTGGGCGCTTCACAGGGAAAGACGGTCTCATTGGAATACACCCAGTTCAAGGAGGAGATGATACCTGCCCATATGGGCATTTACGAAAAGGGCTGCAATTTTGCTGAAAAGCTTCTTAAGATATCCCCAAAAAAGGAGCAGGCTGAGTCAATCCAGGAATCAATAGACATCTGCCACATGAGCATAACTCCAACAGGAGTCACGTCATTTTCAATACTTGTTCCAGTTATTGTAATTCTTGCAGGGCTTGCCTATTTCATTTTTACAGGCTCGATGTTCATGACTGCATTTTTCATAATCTTCGGGCTTGTGCTGATGGCGCCTCTTAAGAAATACCCTGGAATGCTTGCAAACAGCTGGAGGATGAAGGCAAGCAACCAGATGGTGCTCTGCATATTCTATGTTGTTACATACATGAGGCATACTTCAAACCTGGAGCTTGCAATCCAGTTTGCATCAGACCACCTTGCGCCGCCTCTTTCGCTCGACCTGAAAAAAGTGATATGGGATGTTGAGACTGAAAAGTATGAATCAGTTAAAGAATCTCTTGACATGTACCTTAGCACCTGGAGAAAATGGAACATGGAATTTATTGAGGCGTTCCACCTTGTTGAGAGCTCGCTTTACGAAAGCTCTGATGAAAGAAGGCTTTCAATGCTTGACAAATCCCTGGATGTTATCCTTGAAGAGACTTATGAGAAGATGCTTCACTATGCGCAGAACTTAAAGAGCCCTGTAACAATGCTTCACATGATGGGAGTCATACTCCCAATCCTTGGACTTGTCATACTTCCTCTTGTTGTCAGCTTCATGGAAGGAGTCAAATGGTTCCACATTGCAGTCATCTACAACATAATATTTCCTCTGGTTGTCTACTGGATTGGAAAGAACATACTTTCAACAAGGCCGACTGGCTATGGCGACTCGGACATCTCTGAATTCAATCCTGAGCTAAGAAAATACAGGAATTTTATAATCCATCTGGGAGGCGCAGAAATCAGGATTCCTCCGCTTATTATCTCATTAATAGTATTTTCAGGGCTGGTTGTCATAGGGTTTGCGCCAATCATCCTGCACCTTCTTGTGCCAAGCCCGGATTTTGATATTCCTCTGGGTTTGGGATTCACGCTTCTTGACTATAGGGAGAGCTCAACAGTCCCCGGCCTTGTGATAGGCCCTTTTGGCCTTGGCGCTTCAGTACTTAGCTTTGCAATTCCACTTTCACTCGGCCTTGCAATAGGCCTCTACTACAAGTTCAGGAGCAAGAATGTCATGCAGATAAGGGAGAACTCAAAAAGGCTTGAAAATGAGTTTGCATCTGCGCTTTTCCAGCTTGGCAACAGGCTTGGAGACGGGCTTCCTGCAGAGGTTGCATTCGGCAAAGTCTCTGAATTGATGGAAGAGTCTATTTCCGGAAAATTCTTCGAGCTTGTCAGCACAAACATAACCAAGATGGGAATGGGAGTTGAGGAGGCAATCTTCAACCCGAGGACTGGCGCGCTCCAGAGCTTTCCCTCAAACGTAATTGAAAGCTCGATGAAAGTTCTTGTTGAAAGCATCAAGAAAGGCCCAAGGATTGCAGCGCAGGCGCTGATGAACATAAGCAGGTACATCAAGGAAATCCACAAGGTCAATGAGAGGCTCAAGGACCTGATGGCAGACATAATATCCTCAATGAAGTCGCAGATAAAATTCATGACTCCGGCAATCAGCGGAATAGTCATAGGCATAACCTCAATGATAAGCACAATACTTGGAAGCCTCGGCAGCCAGATGCAGAAGCTCAGCACTGCAGAGGGCGCAGGAAGGATAGGCGGAGTTGCAGGCCTTTTTGGAGACGGCATTCCAACATACTATTTCCAGATTGTTGTAGGGCTTTATGTCGTGCAGATAGGCTACATTCTCACAATACTTGCCAACGGCATTGAGAACGGCGCAGACAAGCTGAACGAAAGGTATGAAATAGGGCAGAACATGATTAAGGGCACGCTTCTCTACTGCACTATTGCTTCAATTGTCATGTTCATCTTCAATTTGATTGCAAGCAAGATAATGGTTGCAACGCTTTCTACAGGTTAAATTGGATTAAAAAAGATTGAAAACGGATTTAAGTTGGAGGCTTTAAAATGGATATAAGCGCGCTAAGAAAAAAGGTTTCTGCTTTTGAGGCAAGGTCTGGATTTGAAAAGACTTCAAAAAAGAGGCTTGCTGAAATGATGCTTGAAGAGGCAGGAATACTCAAAAGAAGCATTTCATCAAAAAAGGCAGCAGACCATCAGCTTGCAGACATTCTTGTTCTTGTAATGCAGATTGCGAACAGAAACAAAACAGATTTCAGAATCGAGCTGGGCAAGTGGTTTGCAAAATCATCAAAATACCAAAAGCAGAAATAATAATTAATAATCTTCTAATTAGAATAAAATAAAAATGAGGGGAATGGGGACGCCGGAATTTGAATCCGGGAGTTAGGTTGGCTCCCCTCAAACCAATCACCTACGTGCCTGAAAATGCTTTCTGCTTCTTCAGCGTAGTGCTCTTCCAGGCTGAGCTACGTTTATGGTCCCAAAGGAATCCCTTTAGAATCCCCATTGAACTCAACCTCGTCCTTATTCAGAAGGTATTCCCTTCCTTTTATAAAGATTTTGATTTCACTGGACATTCTTAGGTGAATCATATAAACAGGGATGCAAAAATAAAGCTATGATTTCATTTGAAGATGTTCTAAAAACGTACAAAAATAAAAAAAGCGGCAAAAAAGCATTGAAGCTGCATGATTCATGGTTCCCAATAAAAAAGTCTCCTGAATTAGCAGGCATCGCCGGCAGTTTAATAGGTGATGGCCATTTGCAGGGCTACCCTAAACTTAGGTTTGATTTTACTTCTAAATCAAAAAGAGTATTAAAAGATTTTTCTAAAAAAATTTATAGGCTTTTTAGGATTTCAGGCAAAGTCCGAAAGAATAAGACAAATAAATATGGTGTTTCATATAATCTTGGAGTGAACTGCAAACCTCTTGCAAGAGTGCTAATTTTAGCTGGTGTTCCTGCCGGTGCAAAAGTTCTATCTGGTTTCAGCATTCCAGTTTGGATTAAAAAAAACCGGGAATGTTTTAAGGCGTTTATATCCTGCCTTTTTGACGCTGAAGGGTGCGTTGATAAAAATTCAAAATGTATTGAAATCAAAATGCATAAATCCGAGACGGCGCTCAAAAACGGATTTGATTTTATGAATGAAATAAAGGAAGGGCTGCAAATCCATTTTGGGATAGTTTCAACATTGCCTTTTTTGGGCAGCAGTTTCACTTTAAGAAAAGACGGGATAAAGACTAGGGGCATAAGATTAAAAATAAAGCGAAAAGATTCATTAAAAAGGTTTAGGGATGAAATCCAATTTGGAAACTCTGAAAAGCAAGATAAGTTAGAAAAAATTTTAAAAAACTAATTTATGTCCTCTTCCTCGATGCTGATCTCGTCGTCTGTCTCAGACTCCTCAAGAGATGGCTTTTCAAATCCGTCTTCATCAAGGATTTCCTCTTCTGTTGCCTCGTCTTTTGTAAGTATGTGGCTTCCCCTGTCTGTATTCATGCTGTCAGAGGAATTTGCTGCTCCCTTTCCGACAACTTCAATCTTGCCGAACTTTCCTGAAGTAAGCTGCATTTCGCCCTGCCATTCGTTGACATAGCCGTTTTCAATCTTTACAGTGTCTCCCACATTGACTGAATCAACCTGCTCGTTCCAGAGCGTAAGAGTTATCTGGCCTGTTGCATCCTTAATCTTTGCATTGCACACCCTTCCGGTTTTTCCGAACTTGTCGAATGTCCTTGGGTCTGACTTGCTGATTACTTCTGCAACTATCTCAACATTTCCCTGCTTTGGCTTTAGGTCTTTTATTTCCATATCAAAAAAGGATAAAGAGTTGGTTTATAAATGTTTTTGAAAAAACGCTAAATTGCATTACCCGCTTTGCTGAATTCAATTTCTCCTGCAAGAAGCTTGCAGACGACATCCTTCAGCTTGGCTATCTTTACCCTGACCTGCTTTGTTGTATCCCTGTCTCTTATTGTTACCGACTTGTCCTTAAGGCTGTCAAAGTCAAAAGTGATGCAGTATGGTATGCCTATTTCATCAGCCCTTGCATACCTCCTTCCGATTGAGCCTGACCTGTCAAACTGGCAAGTGAAGCTCTGCTTAAGCCGCTCATAGACTTTTTTTGCATCATCCTCAAGCTTGTTGACAAGAGGGAATATCCCTGCCTTGACAGGCGCAATCTTTGGGCTTAGCTTAAGCACTATGTTGCCCCTCTCTGCATCATTGTTGTATGCGTCAAAAAGAAGCACAAGGAAAGTCCTGTCAACTCCAAGAGACGGCTCTGCCACAACATGAGGAACAACCTTTGATTTTGTCTCGTCATCAAACAATGAAAGGTCCTTTTTTGAGTGCTTCATATGCTGCTGCAGGTCAAAGTCTCCCCTGTCTGCAATGCCTTCAAGCTCTTTGAAGCCGAATGGGAAATTGTACTCAAGGTCCCAGCAGTCCTTGCTGTAGTGCGCCTTTTCGTCTGGAAGGTGCTGCCTTGCCCTGAAATTGTCAGGGTTTGCGCCCAGCATCTCAAACATCATATGCTCCTTTGCAAGCCAGTATGCATGCCAGGGGCTCTTGATTATTTTTGCCTTAAGCGCATCCTTCACTTTCATCCTCTTTGCAGGCTGCTTTTCCTTCTGCATATCAGCGCTGTAAATATTAAGCTCCATGCCCTCAACCTCTTTGATGAAGGGGCATTCGCCGTATTTGTCAGGGTGTATGAAATACTCAATCTCCATCTGCTCAAACTCCCTGCACCTGAAAAGGAAGTTTCTTGGTGAAATCTCATTCCTGAATGATTTGCCCATCTGCGCTATGCCGAAAGGCAGCTTGAGCCTTGCATTTTCAACAATCTGCTTGAAGTCAACAAACATCAGCTGGGCTGTTTCAGGCCTTAGGTATGCTGCAGAATCCTTTGCAGACCTTGGGCCTACGTTTGTCTGGAACATCAGGTTGAATGGCGCTGCATCTCCCAATGGAGATTTGCATTTCTGGCACACGATATTATTCTGCTTTATCAGCCTGTTTATGTCTTCTGCCTTGAGCCCGTCAGCCTGAATCTTGAGTGCTTCCTCTATGAGCACATCTCCCCTGTACCTTTCCCTGCACTTTGTGCATTCAACAAGAATGTCCTCAAAGCAGCCTACATGGCCTGATGCAACCCACACGCTTGGATGGGTTATTATTGAGCCGTCAATGCCAACAATGTCTTCCCTGTCTTGGACATGAAACTTCCACCATGCCTGCTTGATGTTGTTCTTGAGCTCTGCACCCAATGGGCCGTAGTCAAAGAATCCTGAAAATCCGCCGTAAATTTCAGAGCTTGGATAGACAAATCCCTTGGCCTTGCAGAATGTTGAAATCTGGTCTATTGTCATGCCTTTTTCCATATTGCACAAAAAACAGGTATCTGTTTAAATAATTTTCCCAAAATAATGATTCTTCCAGAAGAATAAATGCATTAATGCCCTACTTAGGCGTAGTCAGCTTGCTTATCGTGAAGAAAGATATAAGCAGGAGTGCAAGCATTCCCAGCACTTTTGGATGGAACAATGTTTTCCAGAAATCGCTTTCCTGCTCAGGTATGTCCACAGTTCCTTCAGTCATTGTCGCATTCCCGCCTGGCGCATAAGGGCCATAGCCTCCTTTTTTTTCTGCCATGACCTGGCTTAATGAGCCTAATACAATTACAAGCACAAGCGCAATAACCCATATGGTTATGTAAGTGTATTCAGGGTTTCTTATTGTTGCTATTATGTCTCCTTCCTTAATGCCTATAGCCATAAGCCCGAGGAGTATAAACACTGAAAATATTATCAAGAGCACAAACCATGGCGCTGCCAGGTTTATTGTATCAGTAACAAGGTCTGAAAACAAAGTCATCATGCCAAGGACAAGCGCGATTACTGCATTAAGTGCAGCATTATTTTCCCCGAAAATCTTGGTGTATGTAAGCACTGCGTACACAATGCAGAACACAAGCAGGAAAGGAAATATTATCTTGAAATTCACAAGAAGGCCGATATCCAACGGAGTTGCCATTTTACTTGAATGCCTTTCCTCCTATTTCTTTGAGCTTGTCAATCCATGATGTTTCTGAAGGCTCTGCAGTGACAAAGTAAATTATTATTCCAAATACAAGTATTATCACAACAAGCGCCTGAAGGTCAGGGTCGTCAAGCCAGAGAGGCATGCCATACCACCATCCTGCTGCTTTTCCAAAAATCCATATGACTGCAAAAACTGAAAAGATAAGGACAAGGCCTGAAACCCATCCGCCTCCTTTTGGCTCAAAAAAGATTCCTGCAAGAACCAGGAACATTATGATTGCAATTACCAGGATTGAAACTGAAGGTATAGCCTGGTTCATTATTTCAACAACATCTTTTCCTGCAGGGTAGCTTCCTGTAACATGTGGAATTACCACCATAAGGCTCACTGCAAGAGAGAATATCACATTGTACTTCTTGCTTGAATCCCCAAAAAGCTTTGCTTTCTGAAGTATTGCAAAAAGCACTGTAAAAATCAGTATGAAAGGAAGGATTACATCCATCAAACCTATCCCTTCAAGGTAATATAATGCTTCTTGTGCTGATACCATCTTAAACCTCTTTTATTCCTTCTTTTTCGATTCTCCGCCTTCTGTTTTGGTAATCCACATTATAAATATTACTATTCCAGCCATGAGGAGCACTGAAGCAACTGCTGTGCTGGACCAGTGGCTGACCATGTAGCTCCAAAACCATTCAAGAACAGGAGTCCCTGATTTTGTGGGTATTGCCTCCAGAAATATTATTAAAAGCCCAAGAAACATTATGACCATGAATAATGTTCTCCATCCGCCCTTGAGCGCGACATCCTCGCCTTCCTTGTAGAATGAGCCTACAAGAAGGAGGAAAAATACTGCTGCAAGCAGAAGGACAACCATCTGCGAAGAAACATTCGTTACAATTGCAACAAGCTTTGATGATGCAACAACAAGGAAGCTTACGCAGAATGCAAGCATTGCATTGAGGTTCTTTCTTGTGTATTTTTTTCCCTCAATTTCCTCCATTCCAAGAAGTTTTGTCTTTTCAAGTATTGCAAAAACAATTGTGAATACAAGAATAAATGGGAGCACAACATCATATATGCCCAGTTGGTCGAAAAACTGGATTATGCCTCCAAATACAGATGCCTCTGCCATAAATTTAAAAAGGACAATATCTCTATTTAAATCTTGTGTTTTTGTTGCACGGCGCTTTGCACTGCGTTTTGTTCATAATAAAGTTCATAATAAATTCATAATCATAGGCAAAGTTTAAATATAGTCCGGCTAATTGTCTGGGATGGTGGTATCATGATTGACAAAAATGAGTTTAAGGCAATGAGGAACGAGCTTGAGGAGTTTGACAGGAAGAGGGAGCTTCTCATACTTGAGTCAAGGGTAATAATAAAGCTTTCAAAGCAGATAATCTATTCTGTCCACAGGGGAGAGCTTAAGCAGGCAGAGGAGTATGCCAGTAAGATAAAAGAGAGGATGAAAAAGCTTCCTTCTGATGACTTTGGGACAGGCACAAAGAGGGTTGCGCTTCAGGAGTGCGTTGAGGCATTGGCCCTGCTTGGATTTGAAAAATCCGGAAAAATACTTTCAAGAAAGCAGCTTGGTGTTGATACTGAAAGCTACCTTGGGGGAATGTCAGACCTTACCGGCGAATTTGTCAGGATGGCTGTCAACAGCGCAATAAGGCACAACCCTCAAAAGGTTATGGTAATCAAGGAGATTGTTGCAGAAATATACGGCCAGTTCCTCCAGTTTGACTTCAGGAATTCAGAGCTTAGGAAGAAGTCAGACCAGGTCAAGTGGAACCTGCAGAAGATTGAGGATGTTGCTTATAATGTTTCAAGGGACTGCTCAAGGAATCCTAAATCCGGGAGTGGTGAATAATGAGGGATGTTGTAAAATACCTTTTTGAGGCAGGCCAGCTAAAGAGAGTAAGGAGGTCTGGCTGGTGGATTGCAGGAGTTGAAAATCCTGAAAGCGTTGCAGAGCACAGCTTCAGGGCTGCAGTCACAGGCTATATGATAGGAAAGATGGAAGGGCTTGACGCAGACAAAGTGGCAATAATCTGCCTTTTCCACGACATGCCTGAAGCAAGGATTAACGACCTTCACAAGGTTGGCCAGAGGTATATCAACACAAAAGAGTCAGACGAAAAGGCATTCCTCGAGCAGATAGCGCCTTTGCCTGATAAAATCAAAAAGGACCTTCTGAAAAGCATGCATTTCAAAAATGATGATTCAACGCCTGAGCAGGTTGCTGCAAGGGACGCAGACCTTGTTGAAGCAGGGCTTCAGGCAAAGGAATACCTTGAAAGAGGCTATAAGGAAGCGCAGGACTGGATTAACAACATAAAAAAGATTGTTAAGACAAAAACCGCAGTTGAGATGGTCCGGCTTATCGAAACAATGGACTCAAGCTCATGGTGGAAAGGCCTTAAGAAGATAGAGCGGTAAAAAGCGCCGGTAAAATTATAGGCCAAAATCAGAGAGGCAACTTAAAAAATGATTTCACTACAAAAGCCGGCATCTGTAATTCTTGAAAAGTGCATGGCACTTAAGAAGGGAGAGTCCTGCCTTGTTGTTTCTGACGAGGCAAAGCTGAACATTGCATCTGCTCTTGTCAAGTCAGCTGAATTGATAACCTCAAATGTCAAGCTTGCCCAGATTCCAGTGCCAAGGTTTGACGGAGATGAGCCTCCTGCGCATGTTGCAGAGGAAATGAAATCATTTGACGTAATACTTCTTGTTACCTCAAAATCATTGTCCTGGACAGATGCAAGGGAAAATGCGTCAAAGGCAGGCGCAAGGATTGCATCAATGCCCAAGATAAGCGAAGAGACAATGCAGAGGGCAATTGACATTCATTATGGCTTATTGGCTGAGCAGAATTCTGCGCTTGCCAAAAGGATGGCATCTGCAGAAACAATAAGAATCACTTCGGCAAGCGGAACAGACCTTTCACTTTCCACCAAAGGAAGAGAATGGCACTGCAACGATATCGGGATTTATGACAAGCCTGGAGATTGGGGGAACCTGCCTTCAGGAGAGGTTTTTGCAGCTCCTGTCGAAGGAACTGCCAACGGCACTTTTGTTATTGATGCCTCAATGGCCGGCATTGGAAAGATTGAAAACCCAATCACTGTAAAGATTAAAGACGGCTTTGCTGTTGAATTTATTGGCAGCAGCGAGGCAAGAAGCCTTAAGGATATGCTTGCCAAAATAAGGGACAAAAACGCATTCAACATTGCAGAGATAGGAATAGGCACAAATCCAAAGGCAAGAATCTGCGGAAATGTGCTTGAAGACGAAAAGGTTATGGGGACATGCCACATTGCTTTTGGCAACAGCTCATTTTTTGGCGGCGCTGTCAATGTTCCAATCCATGTTGACGGAATCCTGAAAAGCCCGACGATAGAAGCTGGCGGAAAGCTGGTCATGGAGTCAGGCAAATTTGTATTCTGATTCTGAATTGCAGCCTGCTTTTGCTTTTAGTTTGTTATTTTGTGTTATGCTCTTTATACTCTTTTATTGCTCGGCAGCGGCTTCATCATGAAAGATACAGCGCCTTCAAAATCCATCCCAATCTTTTCAGGAAGCAGCATTCCAGAATTCAGCTCTTCAACAATGCTGTTGAGCATTGCTTCCTTCTCCTGCGCAGAATCTGACACCTTGCCCTCAAGGCTGAACAGGTATGTAACCTCAATGAATATTCCGGGAATTGAGCTGGACAGTATCATGGGCTTGCCTTCATAACTAGATTTTATGCTTTCATGCTTTCTTATTGAGTCCATCTCGCTGTCGCTTATCAGGCCTTCAACTCCGTCAAACTTGTGAAGCTCAAACCTGCCTTCATTCATTGACATTGCATAGGTCACATATCTGCTCATTTTTTTCCCTTGCTTTTTGCAGCATTTTCAAGCTCATTCTTCAGCTCATCAAGCCTGCCTTCTTTTATTGCATCCCTTATATCGCTCATAAGTCTCGACATAAAATTAAGGTTGTGCAGAGTCCTAAGCCTGAATCCTGCAGGCTCGCCCATCCTTGCAAGGTGGTGCATGTATGCCCTGCTGTGCTTTTTGCATGCAGGGCAGCTGCAGCCTTCATCAACAGGGCTGTCATCCTCTGCATATTTCCTTTTGAATATGTCAATTGGGCCGTTTCTTGTGAGAAGAGAGTTATGCCTTGCAGTCATTGTAGGGTATGTTGAGTCAAAGCAGTCAACTCCCATCATAACAGCATCAATTATCTGCGAAGGGACTCCCACTCCCATAAGGTACCTTGTCTTGTCTTTGGGCATGCAGCCAACTCCTGCCTTTACAGATTCAAGCATTTTTGCCATTGGCTCTCCGAGTGCAAGCCCTCCAAATGCATATCCGTCAAATCCTATTGAGGTTATCATCTCTGCAGATTTTTTCCTAAGGTCTGGAAAAGTCCCGCCCTGGCATATGCCGAACAGCAGCTGGCCTTTTTTGTTTATCTTTGAATGGTGGATTTTGCACCTTAGCGCCCAGTCATAAGTTTTGGCCATTGACTCTTCAATCCTTTCCTTTCCTGCGCCGTACGGAGGCATGTCGTCAAGGCACATGGCAACATCGCTGCCTATCCTCTGCTGGATTTCCATGCTGTCTTCAGGGCTGCAGAGCTGCTTTTTGCCGGTGTATGGGTTCCTGAACTCAATGCCGAACTTTTTTGAGCCTGTAATAAGGTGCTCTGAATGCATCTGAAAGCCTCCAGAGTCTGTAAAAATTCCTTTTTTCCATCCCATAAATCTGTGTATCCCGCCGAGCTTTTCTATCCTGCTGCTTCCTGCAGCCATGTCGAGAATTATTGAGTTTGAGATTATGCATTCCGCATTTGATGACTCATAATCTTCAGCATCAGCATATTTTCCCACTGCCTTTGTTGCAACAGGCATGAAGAATGGAGTTTTTACAGTGCAGCTTGCAAGCTTTAGCTTTCCAGTTCTTGCGCTTCCGCACTCGCTTTCAATCTTAAGCATGCATCATGAGTTATCCCGCGGTTTTATAATTGTTGTGGTGATGAGGGGGTGTTGTTGGGGTGCTGGGAGGTGTTGTTGTGGTGAATTGGAGCAAGATTTAAATATCCCCATTGACCCTCTTTTGGTTCATGAAGAGGACAAATACATGCGGAGAGTTGAGGGCTTCTGATGAAAAGAAGGAAGTTGTTCTTCAGGGCTGGGTTTCCAGGAGAAGGGACCACGGAGGAGTTATTTTCATAGACCTGCGCGACAGGTACGGAATTACACAGGCTGTATTCAACCAGGACAGCAGGCAGCTTTATGATTTGGCATACACTCTTAAGAAGGAGTCTGTAATTGAGGTTAAGGGCAAAGTCAGAAAAAGGCCGCAGCCAAACAAGGAGATTTCTTCAGGCGAGATAGAAGTTTTTGCAGAAAGCCTTTCAATCATAAGCGTTGCAGAGCCTCTGCCCATCGACATTGAAGGTGAAGTTGAGTCCAGCGAGGACACAAGGCTTGCCTACAGGTACCTTGACTTGAGGAGGCCTGAAATGCAGGAGCGGCTTGTCAGGAGGCACAAGGCAGCGCAGGCTGTGAGGGAATACCTTAGCAGCAATAGCTTCCTGGAAATTGAAACTCCTCTTCTTATAAGGTCTACCCCTGAAGGTGCAAGGGACTATGTTGTTCCGTCAAGGACAAGGCCGGGCTCCTTTTTTTCACTGCCCCAGTCCCCCCAGCTTTACAAGCAGCTTCTCATGGTTTCAGGATTTGACAGGTATTTCCAGCTTGCAAGATGCCTAAGGGACGAGGATTTGAGGGCTGACAGGCAGCCTGAATTCACCCAGATTGACATTGAGATGAGCTTTCCTGACGAGGAGGACATTTATTCAATCTGCGAAGGGCTTCTCAAGCATGTCTGGAAAAAGGCTGCAGGCATAGACATTAAAACTCCTTTCAGGAGGATGGAGTATGACGAGGCAATGCTTAAGTACGGCTCTGACAAGCCTGACTTGAGGTATGGCCTTGAGCTTTCAGACATAACAGCTATTGCAAAAAAATCAGATTTTTCTGTCTTCAAAAATGCAGAGGTTGTCAAGTGCATATGCCCTGAAAAGGATTTCGGCAGGAAGGAGCTTGACAAGTATGTTGAGTTCTGCATAAGCGCAGGCGCAAAAGGCATGGCGTGGCTCAAGGTTTCTGAATCAGGGCTTGAGGGCAGCGCTGCAAAATTCATATCGCCTGAGCTGCAGAAGGAGATTCTGTCAAAGACAAAGGCAAAGAAAGGCTCTGTAATCATGTTTATTGCAGACAGGTTCAAGACTGCAAACGAGGTTTTGGACAAGCTTAGGAGGAAGCTTGCAGAAGACCTTGGCCTTGTCAGGAAGGGAGAGCTTAGCTTCTGCTGGATAACAAGGTTCCCGCTTTTTGAATACAATGATGAAGAGAAGAGATGGAGCCCGATGCACCACATATTCTCAATGCCCCAGGATGAGTTCATCGGCAGTATGGGCAAGGACCCCGGCAAAGTAAAGGGCAAGCTGTATGACTGCGTTCTCAACGGCGTTGAGCTTGGCGGAGGCTCGATAAGGATTCACAAGAAGGAGATACAGGAGGAAGCTCTGAATGTTATAGGCATGGACTACAGCCAGGCGGAGCAGCGCTTTGGATTCCTTCTCAAGTCATTCAGGTATGGAGCTCCTCCTCACGGAGGGCTTGCATTCGGATTTGACAGGCTTTGCGCCCTGCTTTGCGGATTTAATGACATCAGGGAGGTGATTGCATTCCCAAAAAACAAGAATGCCGAGAACCCTCTTGACGGATGCCCGTCCCAGATTGACAAGGAGCAGCTTGACGAGCTTTTCCTGAAAAGCACTGCGCCAAAATCCAGGCAATAACTGCCGCACTAACTGCTGCAATAACTGCCGCAGCATTCAAACATAGCATTCAAAAAAGGTTTAGGCATTTTAAGTATTATTCAAACATTATTCAAAATTATCCAAAAGAGGTGATTCATGGCAAGGCGCAGCTCTAAAACCAGGCATATTGATACAGACAGGCTTATTCTCAGGGAGCCGAGGGTTTCAGATTTGCGGGTGATGGTTTCAGTCTTTAACGACAGGCATGCATCTGCATTTACCCATATCCCCCACCCCTACACAAGGAAGGACGGCATTGAGTGGCTGAAGAATGCAATCAGCGGCTTTGGAAAATCCTCATACAATTTTTTCATAACTCTAAAAGATTCCGGAGAGGTCATAGGCTCAATCAGCATTCTTGCAATCAGCAAAAGGAACAACAGGGCTGAAATCGGCTATTATGTCTCCCCAAAGCACAGGAAGAACGGCTATGCCTCTGAAGCATGCAGGGCTGTCCTTAGGTTTGCATTCGGCAAGCTTAGGTTCAACAGGATAAACATCAATCATGTCAAGGGCAACAAAGAATCAAAAAAAGTGATTCTCAAGATGGGCGCAAAGTATGAAGGGACTGAAAGGAGGGCAATAAGGACAGGCGACAAAAAGTACAAGGACCACCTCCTTTATGCAATCCTTGCCAGGGACTGGAAAAAAATCAGGAGAAGGGTATGAGGCGGGTGTAGCTGCTTTTTGCATGCCTGCAGAATCCTGCAAAGTTTCATTAAAATTTTTAGATTCCTGTTATTTTTGAGGCGTTTTCCCTTATCCTTTTCTCAAACTCTGCTGAAGACTCGCCTTCCAGCTTTTCATCTGCAAAAGCGGCCATCAGCTCCCTGACTATTTTTGCCTCTTCTGAATGTGAAAATGCGCCTGACTTTCCTGTGTTTTCAGTTATCAGCGATTCCTCAATTTCTTCGACGCTGCCTTTTCCGGAAACAACCTCTTCAAATTCCCTGGAGGAAAGCTTGTTTGTGTTTTTCATCACAACATAAGCGCCCTTGTCGTAGAATTCCTTGATTATCCTCTTGAAATTTATGTCTGAAGGCCTGCCTGTCCTAAGCTGGCCTGAAACCCTCAATGTTACAATCGCATCAAGGAACTCCCTGTTTTTCATTTCAATTTCAATCATCTGCTCTGCATCTTCAGGGCTTTTTCCTGCGCAGTCTGCAATGATTGATGCTGCAGGATGAACTGCAACAGGCTCATATCTTGGAATGCCGTCCTCGACTATGTAGAATCCTCCTGATTGGAGCTTTTCAATCTCTGAAAATGAGTTTGGAAAAAGAGGGCCTGGAAACACTATTGACTTATAGCCTTCCAGCGATGAGTGCGAGACTATGTGGACATGGCCTCCTGCATAATAGTCAAAGTTCTTCGGAAGCAGGGAGACCGGTGCAGAATCCATCTTTTCCATGTCTGCAGGCTTCAGCTCTGTAAGCGCGCTGTGGAACATGAAAATCTTGTACCCTTTTTCATTCTCCAGGCTGCTTCTCTCAAGCGCCTCATAATAGCTTTTTTCAAGCCCGCCTTTTCTGCCTACCATGCCTGCTATCTTTGCCCCTGTTTTCTTGTCGACTGTGAATTCAAGGAAAACCCTGCTGCCGTCATCGTGGCCTTTTGCAGCATTCACTGCAAGGCCTGCTGACTCAAGCACCTGAAGCATGGTCTTTCCTGAAGGCGAGAAGTCATGGCTTCCAGCAATGATGTAAACAGGGATTTCAAGGTCTTTAAGCTGCTTCAGCTTTCTTACAACACACCTAAGAGCATCAAGCGGAGGCACTGCGTTGTTGAAAAGGTCTCCTGAAACAAGAAGGAAGTCAATCTTTTCTTCAATGCATTTGTCAATCGCCCTATCAAATGCTTCTGCAGAGCTGTCCCTTAGCTTTGGCTCCCTCCATCCGCCGACATGGCAGTCTGCAATATGTGCAAATTTCATTTTTCCCCCAATATATTTAGTTTTCAGAATCAAGGAGATTATTTAAGCTTTTTGCAGTACTTAAAAGCAGTTTGAAGCATCTTGCATGCGTTGAGCAGGCATTTGGCAGGCATCGGGCGAGTGAGTGCATCTGGGTGTTTAGCTATTTAGCCGTTTAGCCATTAGCAGTTTTATACACTACTTATAAGGGACAAAATGCAAAAGCTTTATAAATGCCCTTATATTATCCAGAATGCATTTGCACGGTTTTGTTTTGAGGGAAAAATGAATGGCTCAAGCTCATCCAGGTTTTTAGAGAAGATTTTTCAGGGAGACCACAGCCGTTTTTATCTTGAGCTGGAAGTGTATGGCCATGGTGCAGAAAACCAGGGGATTTTTGTTGAAACACCCCATTCAATTGCATACAGAAAGGAATTTCTTGATTCATTTGTTGAAAACTGGAAAGAGCATATTTCCTCGAAAATAAATTTAATGGATATGCTCCCTCCTGAAGCTACTGAATACCTGCAGACTGCATACAATGTTGTCTCAAACATAGAGAGCTTGATTTTTGAGCAGAAATGCGAGAATGCCTGCGGTTTTGTAATTCCTAAGAGGAGCACAAAGTTTCTTGAAGTAACTCCCGGCTCAAATTTGGGCGAGCTAAGCAGGCATTACAGCATTGGCGAAGAATCTTTTTATATCATTCTTAGGGGTGCATTGAGGCACGTTCCTAATGTAAAAGGATTCAGCAGCATTAAGACTGCTGCAGGCTGCGTTGATTTTGTCTTTGATGACATGCAGCATGAAAAAAGCAGGAATAATCAGAATACGGAAAAATAATAATCGGCAGAATAAGAAAAAATAAGAATAACCCAAAATAATAATCATAATATAATAATAAGCAATCAAAACATTCTTGGCTTTGCATTAAGCAGGCTGTCAGCTTCTGCAAGGAGATGAAGATCCTGCATTTCCATTCTTTCAAACGGAAACCTTACCGGCTTCCTGCTTAGCTTGCTTCCGCCAAAGCCTAAGAATGATGAAGGCAGCTTTCCGGTGTACTTTACTTTGCTCCAAAACTCAACAACATCCTTCAGCTCATTTCTGATTTCCTTCTCTTCAGCCATCATCCGCTTCAGCCTTCTTGCATTCAGCTCTGCTTCAGGCCCAAGCTCCCTGTTGAGGAGGTAATCCCTTACTTTTTTTTCAAGAGTAAGGTCTCTCATAAGGAGTGCTTCAATCCTTGACTGCATCCTTGAGAATTGGGTGAAAATTATCTTTGCCTCCCTCATAAGCTCTCCCTGCGCTTCATTCTTTAGGTCTCGGGGGGTCTTGTCGCCGTACCTGCTTTTTGTAAATTCCACAAAGCTCTTGAGGCTTCTTACTTCCTCGCCTATATCTACCTTGACATCCTGCATGTTCTTGCCGAGATTGGCAATCCACTCCCTCTCTGCTGCAAGGCCCTCATTTCGCGACATTTCAATTTTTGCCATTTTTTTCCTCTTTATTTTTTTGCATTTATTTTGTGAATATTTTATAAGCTTTATTGCCCTGATATTCCTGAGAAGTCCCTCTTTATAACCTTAACTGAATCAAGCTTTGCAAAATTCTCAAACAAAGGTATCTTCACAGGAGTTGCAAACCTTGCAAAGTTTGACGTAACAATCGCTTCGCCCTTGTCAAGGGATGCAATGCTTCTTTCATCATCGCTTAAGTCCTGGGATGCAGACTCGATTATTGCCTGCCTCTCAGGCTTCATCTCTATTCCAAGTATAATCTTAGTGTTCATGTTTGCAAGTATATCTCGTGGTATCAGCGAAGGAAGCTGGGTTATTGCAGTAAGCCCTACCTTAAATTTCCTGCCCTCTTTTGCAATGACCCCAAAGATGTTCCTTCCCTTTTCAAGCACTTCTTTTCCGAGGACTCTCGGCGCCTCTTCAAGTATTATTGATATGACTGGCTTGCTTTCAAGCTCGCCTTTCACCTTGTAATGCTTGTACCTGCTTAGCACTTCTGTCGAGATAAGGCTTCCTACAAGTATTTCCACTCTGCCGTCAAAGCTGGATGTGTCGACAATGACTGTTTTTGCATGCTCAAGCTCGCTGACTATGCCGCTGATTGTAGACCCGCCGGATTCAGTGTCAAAAACCCCCCTGCACGATATTGATTTTCCGTCGCTGTCTATGTCAAGGAGCTGTGAAATCCTCCTCTTTACCACTCCCAGCGTGCCTTCCTGAAAACCCCTTACCTCTTTGTCGAGCATTACAGCTTCTATCCATTCCTCGCCATATTTTTTGAAGTATGCGTCAAGCGCCTCCTTCTGCGCGTCAGACCAGTCTACAACCCCCCTGAAATGGCTGGGGTGTATTTTCCTTATGCTGATTTTTAGCGTTTTTGCGCCGGGAGGAGGGTTCTTTGGGGTGTAATACGACATCCTGCCTGCCATAGGATGATCCTTGAGCCCGAGCTTGTCCCTTCCATAATATTCATCGTGAGGGTCAAGAACAAGAATTCCGCAGTAGTCCTTGTCAAGCGTGTCCCACAGCATGCATGATGTTAAGTTTGACTTGCCCCTTCCTGTTGTTGCAGCAATAAGTATATGGTGCGAGAGCACATCAGTGCCGTTAAGGTAGATGGGCATTCCTATCTCCCTGCTTCCGCTCCTCAAGTTGCCTATAAAGATAGGGTCTTTTGGCTTTGTAAGGAATGAAAGGTCTTCTTTTTCAACTTCGCGCACTTCAGAAAAAAAATTAGGAAGGGATTTTGCAGTCTTTGCATTTGAGCTGCTTATCTGTATCAAGGTTTTCAGCTCTGCAAGGATGTAATTTCTCAGGCTGGCGTCGGCAAATTCCATCTCGGCATTCTCCTCAAGCTTCATTCCGCTTATCAGCTCAAGATTCTGAGGGCTTATCTGGCTTCCATAAAGCAGGTTGAATGCCTGTAGAAGAACCTTGCCCTGGCAGGTGTCTGCAATAAGAAGCTCGCCGAGCTCGATGTTTTTCCCTGACTTCTCCCGCACAAGAATCCTGCCGAAATGCCCTGAAATAACTATCCCTTTTGCCATCATTGCCAAAATCCTTAATTTGTATTTAATGTTTATTGTTCTTAAGCATAGAAAAGGCGCAGGGCAGATAAATCCCCTATCTGCGCTGAATCAAAAAGCTTAAATAATCCGGCAGGCATAATCTGGCTATGAAACTTTTCAGGAAAAAAAGCAATGATGCCGGCGCGTCCGGCGATTATGGCAGGGAAGCTGCACTTCAGAGGGCAAAAGAGATTGAGAATGAGGAAATCCCCACTGCAGAGCACGAGCTTGAGGGATTCAACGAATTCATGAAAGAATCAGAGCATGCCAAAAAAATTCTTGAATCAAAAAAGAAAAAATAAAGAAAAATAAATTTGAGTTTTTTTATCGTCTCTTCTTTGCCTTCTTTGAGGACTTCTTCCTTCCGCCCCTTGCCATGACTGCGCAAGAGATGTCGCCCTGCTTGTCAATGAAGTAAAGCATTCCCTTCTCTTTCTTGACTCCTGACTTGGCAACGACTTCAATCTTGGCTTTTCCCTTCTTCTTGCCTCGTGCCATCTTGGCCCTTGAGACGTTTCCCTTCTGGTCTACAAAGTAAAGGTATCCTTTTTCCTTCTTTACTCCAACTTTAGCGACTTTTTTTGCCATAATACACTACCTCCTTTTTTTAGACGTGAAATAAAACTACCCCGTCTATAACTTATCCTTATGAATGTCCTTATTTATAAATTTTTCGTCTGTCTCCGAGGGTAATTTGTTGCTTTTGAAAAATCGAAAGCTATAAATACCCTTCCGGAAATATGTGAAACAAAAAGGTGGTTTAATTTGATGGGCGTGCTGAAAAACTTCATGGGAATTTTTTTTAAGGATATCTTCAAGAAGAAGAGCCACATAAAGCTGGGGCTTTACGGCCCTCCAAACGGCGGAAAGACTACTCTTGCAAACAAGATATGCACAGACTGGCTCGGAGAGGAGATGGGCTCTGTGAGCAACATTGCGCACGAGACAAGGGAAATCCAGATAAAGGAGCAGGTAAACATCAAGTCCGCAGGAAAGGAGCTTTCTTTCAACCTTGTCGACACTCCTGGAATCTCCACAAGGATAGACTATGAGGAATTCCTGAAGGCTGGCATGAAGGAGAAGAAGGCGAAGCAGAGGGCAAAGGAGGCTACAAAAGGCGTAATCGAGTCTATAAAATGGCTTGATGAGATGGACGCAGTTGTTGTAGTGCTTGACGCGACAAAGGACCCTTACTCTCAGGTGAACATAACTATTATCGGCAACCTTGCTGCAAGGAAGATTCCAGTCCTGATTGCAGCAAACAAGGTTGACCTCAAGAAGTCAAGCATTAAAAAAGTCCAGGCTGCATTCCCGCAGTACAGCGTGGTGGGCATAAGCGCAAAATACGGCAAGAACATAGATGATTTGTACAGCGGGCTGTTCAAGCTGGTGGGCAGGTAGGAGAGGTTATGAAAAATGGTTACACTTCAATTGGTTCCATATTCTGAAATCGAGGCATTGAGCTCTGTAGGCAGGATAAGGAAGCTCCTCAATATTGCCAAGGAAGACAAGATTGTTCTTCTTCAGGGCAGGCTTAGGAAGGAAGAGGAGGCAGAGCTTATCAAGGCGACAATGGAGGAGATTGACGATGCATTCAAGGGAATTGAGCTTGCAGTAGTCAACCCTTCAGCAGCTCCTGAAGGCACAGGCTTCAAAAAATTTAAGGACACTCTTGTTTCAACAATCCTGGGAGACAGGCAGGGCCTTACTGTAATCGGGCCTGCAAGCGTGGTCAGCAAGATAAGGAAGGATCCTGACAAGATAGAGCTTCTTACAGAGGAGCAGGACAAGCCCAGGAGGGCAAGGCCAAAATCAAAGGCTGGCCGCAGAAGATAAATCCAGATTAGGAACTGAAAATGCCCCACCAATGCGTCAGATGCAACACATTTTATGAAGACGGCTCGCAGGAGATACTTAAGGGATGCCCCTGCGGAGGGAAGCTCTTTTTCTACATAAAGAAGGACAAAATTGAGGAGGCAAAAAAGGTTGTCGAGAATTCAGGCCTTTCTGAAATCGACAGGAGCCAGGTTGAGAAGGATGTCTTTGAGCTTGTCGGAAGCGAGGCTGAGAGCGACGAGCCGATAGTGCTTGACATTGAGTCTATAAGGGTTGTAAAGCCTGGCAAGTACGAGCTCGACCTTGTGCACCTCTTCAAGGGAGACCCTCTCATTTTCAAGCTTGAAGAGGGAAAGTACATGATAGACCTTGTTGAGACCTTCAAGAGGGCAAGGTCAAAGAAAATTTAGTTTTTAGAGTTTTCAGCGTTTATTCTTCTTGTTCTTCTTATTCTTGTTAGGTTATCCTAAGAATCCATGACTATCCTTGCAATATTGCAGGTGTAGGTTGCCATCGCCTTCAGGTTTTCTATGACTTCAGCAGCGCCTGCAGTCGGAGTCTTTATCAGCAGCTTTGTGCATTTGCTGAATATATCCAGCCTTTTTGAAGCCACGCTGTCTGCAGTTTCCTTGTCTCCTGAATAATAGGCTTTCATCGCTTCAAGATATGCAGCCTCAATTTCAGAGTAGGCTTCCTTCAGGAGCTGCCTGTCATTCACTTTGTCTGAAAGGTGGCTTACTGTTTTTGCGCTGTCTGCAAGGTTCTCAATGTTGACTGCCAGATACCACATAGACATTATGCTGCTGTTGCTCATGCCAATTTTTGCAGCAATCCTGCTGTCCTCAAGCGCACTCTTGAGTATCCTGAAAAGCAGGAAATAGAGCCTGTTTACGTCGTCATCCCTCTGCTCGACGCTTTCACGCATGCTTCTGCTCCCCAGCTCCTTCATGCTGTCCTGCATTATTGACCTTAGTGTCATGTCCATCCTTTTTATCGTGCTCTGCACTGATATCTCCTCAAGATTGAGCAGGTCTTTTGCAGAAATCTTCCTGCCTGTCTGCTCATCAATCTCAAGCGCAACAAAATGGTTTATTATCGAGCGCAGCGCCTTTGCGCTTTCAGGCACTGAATCTCCTGCAAGGTGTATCCTTGAGAAGTTGTTCACATAAGCAGAGGTTATCTCCCTCTGTATCCTGCCCATGCTTTTGCCGTCAATGCTGATTGTTATCTCTTTTTCAGGCAGCCTGCTCTCTTCAGCCTTGGGGGTTATGACCAGCTCTGAATCAGACTTTTCTGAGATAAAGACGCTGTCCCCTTTTTTGAGCCTGTTTTTTTCAAGCCATTCTTTTGGGAGAGAAACAGTATGCGAAGCTGCACCTGCCTTTACAAGCTTGCGTATATGCATTTTGCACCTCTTTTTAAATGAAAGTATGTACTTGCAGTATTGTATGCACGTTAAGTATATATAAATCTTTGGACACATATACTATATCAGAATAAAGGCATTGAACCAATCAGCGCCGGATTTGCCGGACAGATTTGACAGATTTGAAGGAAAAAACGGATAAAAACAGCAGATCTACAGAAACAGAAAGTGACTTCAGCAAAGCGTGACTACAAGCGACAATTACAGATGAGGAATATGCCCAGCGTTGCAAAAAGCGAGGGCATATTTAAGCGCAACATAAAAACGGCATGCACTGCCAGCACAAAAGTTGTGCGTTAACTCGAAAAAGCTGGAAAAATCCAAAAATTCCTAGAAACTGAAAAATCAGAGTCCTGGAAAATACGGAAAAAAATACAGAAAAAAGTGGCATGAAACAAAATGCGGCACGAATCGCATAAATTGCATAAAACTGTCGCATAAAACCGATGAGTGGCATGAAACCGAGTGGGAAAAATAAGAAATTAAGGTTTAATCGATAAAGTCCAGAGAAAGCGTGGTGCTGGCCTCGAGCCGGCACCATTTTATGTTCATGGAAGGCTGGGCAGGCGCATGTGCCTGCCGAAAGCTGTTTCATAGCTAATCAAGAATCATAGGCATATGCAGGCTTTGGCTATCGTCTGGATATGCCATCACATTTACCAACCAACCACCCTCAAAAAATGGAGCAGGCGCACTCCCCCTATAATTCTTGCGCCTATTTTTTCTATTTCTTTTTTCTATTTTTTCTTTTCAGGAGGCATATTTTTTTGGTTTTTGCAAAAATTTATATGAATGCAGAAGATTTCACATCTTTATGGGCTTAACAACTCTTACAACTCTGGAAAAATGCGCTGCAATGCTTAATAATTTTGCTAGCTCAATAAGCAGCACGGACAAGGTATGCATTCTTCATCATACAGACCCTGACGGAGTCTGCTCAGGAGTAATTGCTGCAAAAATTGTTGAGGCGATTTCTGGAAAAAATATTTCTGCGCACATGCACATGCCCGCAGGAGTAATCTCTGCTGATTCTGAAATAATTGCAAGGCTGAAATCAATGGGAACAACCAAGCTGGTTGTTACAGACCTGGGCATAGACCAATCCCCCCAGGCTGTGAAAATAATTGAGCGCTTTGCAGAAATTATTGTTATTGACCACCACAAAATCTACAATGACATTTCTTCTGAAAAAACAAGGGTGGTCAAGCCCCAGCTTTTTTCAGAAATCCCTCCTGGAAGCTATCCTGCATCAAAGCTGTGCTTTGATTTGGGTCGTGGAGCCAGCTGCATTGAAAGCCTTGACTGGATTGCTGCAGTTGGATTAATCGGAGACTGCAGCTTTATTCAATGGAAAAGCTTTGTTGATTCAGTTCTTGAAAAGCATGGCATGGAAAAAATGAAGGATGTGTTTGATACAGTGCTGGGGCGCATTGCATCAATCATTTCAAATGCAGAAAGCTATGACAGTGCGCAGGCTTCAGAAGCCTTCAGCATATTGTATTCAGCAAAGTCGCCGTTTGATGCGCTCAACTCAAGGCTTAAGGATTATAATGAGATTGTGGGCGCTGAAATAGCCAGGCTTGCAGGAAGGATGGAATCAGATGCTGAAAAAAAGAATGGCATCATCCTATTCAGGATAAATTCAAAATACAGGGTGAGGGGACCTTTGAGCACAAAGCTTAGCTTGATGAATCCGTCCAGCACAATAATCCTGGTGCAGGACAACGGCGACGGCACAATCGGCATAAGCGGAAGAAGGCGCGACGGAAAAGTTGCAGTCAATGACCTGCTTGAAAAGGCAGTTGCAGGAATCAATGGTGCAAGCGCAGGAGGCCATGCGCCTGCTGCAGGCGGAGCTGTGCCTTCAAAATCATTTGATGAATTCAGGAAAAGGCTTTTTTCAACAGGGTGCGGAGGCAGGGCTGAATGAACACTCTTCGTTCATTGAAGGAGCTTTCGCATGAGCTTGCATCTACTCTTGAGCTGGCTGAGCTTGCAAAGGCAGTCAACAGGTTTTCAGTTTCCAGCCTTGGCGCAGAAACATCATCAGTAGTTCTTGCATCAGGAAGCTCATATTCTTACGAGACGCAGAGGCCTGCGGTTTTTGCAGGCATTGAGCAGGAGCTTTTCAGGTATGTTTCGAGGGTAAAAAGAAAGCTGGCAGTATCCAGCCCTTCTTCAGAATACATGCTCCATGGAATTGCAGGCATAAGCGGATTCAGCCTTTCAGTAATTGCAGTCCCGCTCCTTACCAAGAACCGGTTTTTGGGCTCGCTAAACCTTTATTTCAAGTCGATTCCGCAGTCAGATGAGGATGAGGATTTGATAGACCTTTTTGCTGCGCTGGCTTCATCGTCATTGATGAACAGCCTTGCCTACAAGAGCATTGAAACAGAGTCAATGACAGACAGCCTTACGCTTCTTTACAACAGGCGGTGCTTTGACAGGGACATAAAATTATTTGTTGAGCAGTGCTTTTCGAACAAAACGCCTATCTCATTCATGATGGCGGATATTGACAACTTCAAGGATTTTAATGACACAAAAGGCCACCAGGCAGGAGACAAGGCCCTTTCAGCCATAGGAAGTGTTGTTTCAGCAGCAGTCAAGGCTAGCGGCAGGGCATTCAGGTATGGCGGAGAGGAAATTGCAGTCCTTCTTCCGGGGATAGGCTCGCAGGCTGCATGCGAATCTGCTGAAATGATAAGGAAAAATGCAGAGGCTTCATGCGGAGTTACGCTTAGCATAGGCCTTGTTACCTGCATGAACAGCTCATGCCCTCCTTCGCAGCTTGTCAAGGAGGCTGACATAGCGCTTTACAATGCCAAGAATCTTGGAAAGAACAGGGTTTCAGCATTCCTTATTATTGACAAGGCGCTTGGCTCAATAGACCTGAAGAATGCGTCAGAGCTTGGCAGGAAAAAAAGCTCACTTTCTTGAGATTATCTCGATTACATCGCCCTGCTTTAAGGGGTGCTCTTTTCCTACAGGCATCTTTCTTTTGACATCCATCGCCTTCACAAATCCTTCTCCAAGGTCGGTGTGTATCTTGAATGCAAAATCAAGCGCTGTTGACTTTGGAGGTATCAGGAAGCAGTCAGGCAGCACTCTTCCCTGCGAGTCCACAAGATTATTCATTCCTCCTGGAAATACTGCAATGTATCTAAGCAGCTCAAACACAGCAGCATCAAGCACTTTCTGCACTCCTGTGCTGCCATGCTTCTTAAGGATGTTCTCGCGTATAAAATCAAGCGCTTTTTTCTGGTTTTCATTGAGTGTTGCACCTGGCTTAATGGAAAAATCGCTGCTGCCTGGCAAATATTCAATAATTCCATGCCTTGCAGCCTCCCTAAGCGCAAGTTCGCTTTCTGCAGAGCAGGGCACAAGCATGTGCTGGGGAAACTCATTTTTCAGCCTTTCAAAATTTGCATCAGCTCCAGGCACGTCAATCTTGTTGCATGCAATAATCATTGGCTTTGTAATCTTCCTAAGCTCAATTGCTATGGACTTAAGGTCATCATCAGACCAAGATGAAGGGTTTTCAATGTTGACTCCTTTTTTTGCAAGCACTTCTTTGACCATGTCTTCAGTGACTTTCATTGCGCCCAGCTGGACTGCAAGGGCTGTGCTTATCTTCTGCTTTTCCTGCATTACCCTCCTTGCAAATTTTTCCCATCCCTTTTTGAGTATGCCGTAATACCACATGTCTATCTCAACTTCAAGGAATTTTACGTCATTTGATGGATTGTAGCTTCCCGGCTGTATAGGCTCTCCTTTCTCATTTGTTGTGCCTGCAGCGTCAATCACATGGATTAGGGCGTCAGCCTGCCTAAGGTCGTCAAGAAACTGGTTTCCCATCCCTTTGCCTTCATGGGCGCCAGGCACAAGGCCTGCAACGTCAATCAGCTGGACAGGCACAAACCTTGTTCCGTTCATGCAGAATCCTTCGCGGGGGTTGCACTTTACATTAAAATGCTTTTCAGCGCATTCAACCCTCACATAGCCAACTCCTGAATTGGGCTTTATTGTTGCAAACGGATAGTTTGCTATCTCCACTTCAGCAAGAGTCAGCGACTTGAAAAATGTGCTTTTGCCTACATTTGCCTTCCCTACAACTCCGATTATCATTTTAGGTTTGCTATCAATTGGCTGTTTAATAAGCTTTTTCTTTTCTTTAAAAACGAAGAGTTTTTAAATTCTTAATTCAGAAAAATGCAGTATATGGCCAATATAAAGCACAGGTACTCCGAAGTTGAAAAAATTGATGCAGCTGCATTTAAAATAAAGCACAAGGATTATTTTAACTGGAAAGGCCTTTACTTTCTTATGCACGAATGGCTTTTTGAGGAGGGCTATGCTCCGAGGGGTGATGAAGACTTCAAAGAGATATATTACATGCATAGGGAGACCCAGACTGCAGGAAAGGAAATCTGGATTTACTGGAGGCTTCAGAAGTTTCCTTTCAAGAATCCTTTTATGAGGTATGACTTTGATGTTGACGTCCACCTGGTTGGAGTCAAGGATGCTGAAATAATGTATGAGGGCAAAAAGTTCAAGGTTGACTGGGGCGAGCCTGAAATAAAGGTGTGGGCAAATGTCATTCTGGACTATAAGCTTTTTTGGGGCAAAAACAAGCTTTTTGCACCATTCATGAAAATATACTACAGTCGGATTGTCAAGGGGCTTCTTGAGAAGCACAAGAAAGTGCTTTACAAAGATGCTTACAGGTTTCAGGAGGCTGTCAAGACCCACCTGAAGCTAAGCACTTACCTGCCTGAAATTGAGGGCCAGGAGTTTTATGACAAGAAGATGGTGCCGTAAAAATGCCATTAACTACAATTGATTACCGGGCGGAAAGGGCGTTTCCAATAATTAAGTTTCAGGGTATAATAGACTATAATGGATTTCTTAAGGCAGTCCGGGGCTGGATTGCCGGCCACGGCTATGAGTTTCATGAGAAATCAGTTAAATACAAGGTTCCTGTCCCTACCGGAGCAGAGATAGAACTTGAATGGTGGGGCTGGAAGAAGATAAACAGCTATATAAGATTTGAGCTGAACCTTTTCTTCCACATTTTTGACCTTCACGATGTGGAGGTTGTACGGAACGGAAAAAAGCAGAAGCTCCAGCATTTAAGGATGCTGATTGAGACTCATGGAGTATGCATTACAGACTATTCCGGCAGGTTCGGCGGCTCAAAGCTGATGATTGAGTTGGGGAATTTTTTTGAAAAGTATATTATCCACAAAGATATAGATGCAATTTATAGCGACCAGATTTACTATCAGGTTTATAAACTCCATCAGCTTATGAAGGAGTATCTTGACTTTGAGACAAAGACAAATGCATTCCAGGATGTGTGGTGATTGAATGGCTGAAAGGGAATATGTTATTGAGGATGTGATGCTTGTTTATGAAGGGCTTTTCAGCGTAAGCGACCTCTATCAGCTTATTGACGAGTGGTTTAGGTGGAAAGGCTATGACAAGAAGGAGAACAAGAATATTGAGATTGTCAAGCCTGAAGGAAAGTATATTGAGATTGAGATAGAGCCATGGAAAAAAGTGACAGACTATGCAAAATATGTCATAAAGGCAAGAATGCAGATGTTTGACATTAAGGAGGTTGAGGTTGAGAAGGACAAGGCAAAGCTGACTCTCAACCAGGGCAAAGTCCAGATTTCATTTGCAGGCTATCTTGAAACCGACTATGAGAACAGGTGGGAAGGCCAGCCTGTATTTTATTTTATAAGGACGCTGTTTGACAAGTATTTCTACAAGCCGTTCACTTCAGGCTTCCAAAGGGGGCTGAAGGAGGAAGTCACGCAGCTTCACGGAGAGGTAAAAGCGTTCCTCAACCTTTACAAGTATTAGGCTGTTGGCCTGATTTGCCTATAACCCTGTTTGCTTATAGCCAGGTTTGTTCAGCCAAGCAAAATATTTATAAATCATCTGCAAATCTTAATCTCCATATTGCCTCCGTAGCTCAGTAGCTAGAGCGTCTGACTTGTATTCCATGAATAGTTTATGGGTAAGCAATCAGAAGATCGAGGGTGCAACTCCCTCCGGAGGCTTTCTTTGCTGAAGCAGCCAGAGAGGTGGGCCATGAAAAAGGAAATTTATGAAAAATTCAGGAAAAAGCACAGTCTTCCTGATTATGAAACTGTCAATTCAGAGCTGGAAATAAGCGACATAGAATCTGAAGATTTTTTTCTAAGGAAGGTGTGCAAGAAAATAGCTGAGCGTGTTGAGGCTGCATCTTCTCTTATTGGCTCTCTTCTCCAGCCGAGTGCAGAATCAATCGAGGATATGCACGAGTGCAAATTTTTTTCAGAGAAGGACAAGAAGGCAATGATTGATGCATACAAGAAGCTGATGATTCTTGACAGGACTGGGATTGAGGCAGGGCTTGAAAGGTCTGAAAAAAATGATGCCGAGCTTATTTCTGCATTTTTCAGCCAGTGGCCTGGCCTAAAAAAGGAAATCCTCGGCTTTGTGGGCACAATGAAGTCCTGCTGGGAAAAGGAGACAGAAATTGAGGAAAAGCTGGAGTATTTTGTGTGAGGTGTTGGTTATGAAAGTAATATTTTTTGGGCCTCCTGGCGCAGGAAAGGGAACTATTGCGCAGCACGTAAAGGAGGATTTTGGGATTCCGCAGATTTCAACAGGAGACCTGCTTAGGGCTGAAGTCAAGGAAGGCAGCGCTCTGGGCATTGAGGCAAAAAAATACATGGATTCAGGAAAGCTTGTCCCAGACAGCATTGTTGTCGGAATGCTGAAAAAAAGGCTTGAGTCTGCAGACTGCAAAGCAGGCTACATCCTGGATGGGTTTCCAAGAACTATCCCCCAGGCTGAAGCGCTTGAGGAATCTGGCATAAAGATAGACAAAGTCCTTAATTTCAAGGTTCCTGACAGCCTTGTGATAAGAAGGATTACAGGCAGGAGGATGTCAAAATCCACAGGCAAGATTTACAATGTCTACCCTGACTGCGCGCCGAACCCTCCTGCAGGACTTCCTGAAGGAGATCTTTTGCAGAGGGCTGATGACAATGAAGAAGTTGTCAAAAAAAGGCTTGAGCAGTATAAGCGTGAAACAGAGCCTTTGATTGGATTTTATTCCCAAAGGGGCATTATGATTGACATAAAAGCAGACGACCCTCTTGATGAGATAGTAAGGAAGGTAAAGACTGTTCTCAGCAGCTGAACATCTGCCTGATAAGCTCTGTTGCATAGCTTCCTTTGGGAAGCTCAAATTCCAGCTCATAGCATCCTTCGCTTTTTTTTGTTATTTTCAGTTTTTTTGGAGCTGCAAAAACATTTCTTTTTCCGCCTTCAGAGCTTAGCTCAGGCATTTCCCTGATTATAAAATCCCTGGAGGTTATTCCTTCACTCTTCATGATTTCAATCTCGCTTTGGGAAAGGCCTGAAGCGCCAAATCCGATTATCTGGAGCTCGCATTCATCAGATTTTTCTGCAATTTTGTTCCAAAGCATGCTTTGGTATGCATGGACATACATCTTAAGTATCTTTAATGGTATTTTCCTAAGCGCTCCGACATAGTCTTTGCTGAATTTGTCAAGGTGCATCTTTACAAGCTTCTCCTGGTCTCCGCTGCTTTGGCATATCAGCTCTGCAGCGCGCTTGAAATCCTTTTTTATTATTGCCTTTCCTGCTTCAGCATTATTTTTTGAGAATCTCTGCTCGCCAAAATAATTCCTGAACTTTTCTAATCTCTTTGGCTCGCAGCCTGCATCCTTCACAATTATCCTAAAATAGTTGCCTTCAAGGTCGCCCAAAGATAATGGCTTTGCGCTTTTTCCTAAAAACTCCAGCGAAAGGTCTTTCAGATTCAGCCTTTCTGCTTTCTCCTTTCCAATGCCTTTAAGCGAGATGGCCTGCTCTGTTACTGCATTCTTGTCTTTTGTTCCTGCAAACCCTGCGCTTTTTAGAGGCATCTTAAGCGCTGATGTGATATGCTGCAATGCCCTTACCGTGGTATACCCTCTTTTTTTTAGTATAAAAATTGAGTAATCACCATCCTTGCTGAATTCAAAACTGATTATTTCCTTGACATAGAAATCTTCAGGGATTTGCTTTATTGTGTACATAGCCTCTATTTCCTCTTTCTTCGTATTTAAAGATTATTGAATATTGTTAAACACTATGAGATACAGGCGTTTAAAAATAAAAACCTTAATAAATGCCCTTTTAATCCTTAGGAGTATGGGCCAGTAGCGCAGTTTGGATAGCGCGACAGCCTCCTATCTTGGGCATTACCAATGCTTGGAGCAAGCTGTAGGTCGGGGGTTCAAATCCCCTCTGGCTCGTTTTTTTCTTAATTTTTTTAATTGAGAAACCCTGGAGAATTTTCTACCATTTTCTTTTTGCCTTAAAAACTTCCTGGGCTATGGAGCTAATCCAGTTGATAGTCATAAAATAAGGCACAAAAAGGAAGTATGACACCACAGGCAGTATCTGCCTTGCAAGCTTTTCCTTGAACGCCCTGTGCGTTAAGACTATCAGGTATATTCCAAGCCCTGTTGATGCTGCAAGAGGTATTACAATCCTCAAGTTCTGGCCCAGCAGCACCTCTTTCAAGGAAGGCAGGTCAAAAATCCTGCTCAAAAAGTAGCCGTCTATTGTCGCACTCCTCACTGCAAACTCTATTGTATCACTGAAGAATGCCCAGCTGATTATTCCTATATTCAGGACAAGAAGAATAATTACTATAAGGTTGACAGGCAGCTGGAATATGCCGAATAATCCGTATTTTTTTGAGAAAAACATGTCCTTGTACTTTATATGGTTGTAGATGTATCCCCTGGACCATCTTACTCTCTGCTTCCAGAGCGTCCTAAGCTTTGAAGGCACTTTTGTATGAGTTATGCTTGCAGGCTCCATTGCAATCTTATACCCATGGTATTTGAGCCTCATTGCAATCTCCAAATCTTCAGTCATGTTTGCCTTGTTTTCATCAAAGCCTCCAAGATCCTTTACCAGCTTTGTCCTGTAGATTGAAAGCACTCCAGGAGTCATTGCAAGAGTGCCTATCCTCGCCATAAGGCTTCTTATCATGCTGCTCATGATGTACTCGAATCTCTGCATTTTTTCAATCAGCTTTTTGGGCGAGTCAACCTTGACCCTGCTTATGACTGCACCTATTTCACTTTTTTCAAAATTGTGAATCATTGCCTTGAGGGCATCCATTTCAACCCTGCTGTCTGCATCCACTACTCCAAAGATTTCGCCCTTTGCCTGCTTCAGCGCAACATTCACTGAAGATGCTTTTCCTGTGTTTGGCTTGTTTACCAGCTTGATATCATAATCAGCAAACTTCTTGATAATGCTCTTGACAACCTCTGAAGTCCTGTCCCTGCTTCCGTCGTTTACAACAATGATTTCCAGCTTTTCTTTTGGGTAGTCAAGGCCTGCAAGCGATGCAATTGTCTTTGAAATAGTATTTTCTTCGTTGAATGCAGGCACTGCTATTGTTACAGAAGGAAGTGTTTTTGCCTTCTTCAGCTTTGGCTCTTCAAAATATATCACCTGGAGCCATATTATGACAAGCCACAGGCTGAAAAAAGAGATTGCCCAGAGTATGTGCTGTATCATGATTTTCACAAAATCCTTATTGGATGCATATTCCTTTTATGGGTGGAACCGCTTTTTTAAAGATTTCGGAATATTTCATTCCGGCTTTATTCAGAATATTATTCTTCAGCCAGATTATGCTGGCTGATAAGCTTAAGAAAAATGATTAAATAAAAAGAAATAAAAAAAAAGAATAATTAAATAAAAAAATAAAAAAGCAAAAATAATCTACTTGTTCCTTATTGCTGCCTGTGCAGCTGCAAGCCTTGCGATTGGCACCCTATATGGCGAGCAGCTTACATATGTAAGGCCTACCCTGTGGCAGAAGTCAATCGATGAAGGCTCTCCGCCGTGCTCTCCGCAGATTCCGAGTTTTAGGTTTTTTCTTGTCTTCTTTCCTTTTTCAGCAGCCATTATTATCAGCTGGCCTACTCCTGTCTGGTCAAGAGCCTGGAATGGGTCCTTCTCGATTATTCCTTTTGCAAGGTAATCAGGCACGAATTTTCCTACGTCATCCCTTGAAAAGCCAAGTGTCATCTGAGTAAGGTCGTTTGTTCCGAATGAGAAGAACTCAGCTTCTTTCGCAACATCGTCTGCTGTCAGCGCTCCCCTTGGAACTTCAATCATTGTGCCTATCTTGTACTCCATCTTAGCCCCTGCCTTCTTGATTGTCTCCTCTGCCACCCTCTGGATTATCTCCTTCTGGTGCTTCAGCTCGTTTATGTTTCCCACAAGAGGAACCATGACTTCAGGCATTGGCTTTTTGCCTTTCTTTGCAAGCTCGCATGCAGCCTCAAATATCGCCTGGGTCTGCATCTCTGTTATCTCAGGGTATGTTATTCCAAGCCTGCATCCCCTGTGGCCGAGCATTGGGTTGAGCTCATGGAGCGACTTTATCTTGTCCTTCAGCTTTTCAGACTTTACATTCATCTCCTTTGCAATCTCCTGGATTTCCTTCTCTTCCTGAGGCAGGAATTCGTGCAGAGGAGGGTCAAGCAGCCTTACTGTTACTGGAAGTCCGTCCATCTCCTCAAACAGGCCGTGGAAGTCTGACCTTTGGAATGGCAGGAGCTTGGCAAGCGCCTTTTTCCTTCCTTCAAGGGTGTCTGCAAGTATCATTTCCCTGACAGCCTTTATCCTGTCTCCCTCAAAGAACATGTGCTCTGTCCTGCACAGGCCGATTCCTTCTGCGCCGAACTTCTTTGCGACTTTTGCATCCCTTGGTATGTCTGCGTTTGTCCTTACTCCCAGCTTTCTCCTCTCGTCAGCCCACTGCATGAGCTTTCCGAAGTCTCCGCTGAGCTCAGGGTCCTTTGTGGGAACCTGGCCTTTTATGACCTCTCCTGTTGAGCCGTCAAGAGTCAGCCAGTCGCCTGCCTTGAGCACAACTCCGCCTGCAGTAAGGGTTCCTGCCTTCTCGTCTACATTTATGTCAGAGCATCCTGCAACGCAGCATTTTCCCATGCCTCTTGCGACTACTGCAGCGTGCGATGTCATTCCGCCCCTTGCTGTGAGTATTCCCTGCGATGCATTCATTCCCTCAATGTCTTCAGGGCTTGTCTCTGTCCTTACAAGCACAAGCTTCTTTCCCTCCTGTGCAAGCTCGTGCGCCTTTTCTGCTGTGAAGACTATCTCTCCGACTGCAGCTCCAGGCGAGGCTGGAAGCCCTTTTGCAATGACTTCTGCCTTCTGCTTTGCAACAGGGTCAAGCTGCCTGTGAAGAAGCTGGTTGAGCTGGTTTGGGTCAACCCTCATGATTGCCTCGTCTTTTGTGATAAGCCCTTCTTCGAACATGTCTACAGCTGTCTTTACTGCTGCTGCAGCAGTCCTTTTTCCATTCCTTGTCTGCAGTATGAAAAGCTCGCCTTCCTGTATTGTGAATTCCATGTCCTGCATATCCTTGTAGTGCTTCTCAAGCCTGTCCTTGATTTCAACAAGCTGCTTGTATGCCTTTGCGTCAGTCTTTTCAAGGTGCTTTATCGGCTGCGGAGTCCTTATTCCAGCAACAACGTCCTCTCCCTGCGCATTCATCAGGTATTCTCCGTAGAATAAATTCTCTCCTGTTGAAGGGTTCCTGCTGAAGCAGACTCCTGTTCCTGAAGTCAGGCCCATGTTTCCAAAGACCATTGACTGTATGTTGACTGCTGTGCCCAAAAGCCCCCTTATGTCGTTCAGCCTTCTGTAGGTTATTGCCCTTGGATTGTTCCACGAGCCGAAGACAGCATTTATTGACTTCATAAGCTGGTCCCTTGGGTCCTGCGGGAATTCCTTGCCTGTTTCCTGCATTATCATTGCCTTGTACTGTTTTGCAACTTCCTTCAGGTCTTCTGCATCAAGGTCTGTGTCAAGCTCTACTCCCTTTGTTTCTTTCCTGTTTTCAAGAATCTCCTCAAACTTGCTGTGCTCGACTCCAAGAACAACATCGCCGAACATCTGCATGAACCTTCTGTATGCGTCCCATGCAAACCTGTCGTTTGATGTTTTCTTTGCAAGCCCTATTACAGACTCGTCGTTCAGCCCGAGGTTTAAGACTGTGTCCATCATGCCTGGCATTGATGCTGCAGCTCCAGACCTTACTGAAACCAGCAGCGGGTCTTCCTTGTCGCCGAGCTTCTTGCCTGTCTTTGCCTCAAGCTTTTTCAGGTTTTCCTCTATCTGATTCAGGATTTCCTGGGTGTGCTTCATTCCGTTCTTGTAGTAAAGGTCGCACACTGCTGTTGTTATTGTAAACCCTGGCGGGATTGGCATGCCCAATGATGTCATTTCTGCAAGGTTTGCTCCCTTGCCCCCCAGAATTTCCTTCATATCCTTCTTTCCTTCATTGAAGAAGTAAACGTATTTCTCTCCACTCATAAGTGTTCACCCCAAATTGTTTATTTTATGCAATTAAAAATTTTTAGTTAATATTTAAACTTTTGCGTTGGAATGTGCAGAGGAGAATAATGCCTGCAGCTTAATCTAAACCAGCTTAGCCTGCATTTGAAAAGCCAGATTTAAATCAGGCCTTTGCCTGGCCTGCCTTCTTTGCAAGGATTTCAGAAATCTTTCTGCCTGATGCTTTTCCCCTTAGCTTAGCCATTGCCTTGCCGATTATTGCCTGGAATGGAGCTCCCTTGTTTTCGCTGATTATCTTGTCAAGCTCCTTTTCAAGCTCGCTGTCAGGCATAAGCTCATAAGATTTTATTATGCTCTTGACAGGCTTTTTCTGCTTGAGTATTTCAAGCACGCTTTCCTTTGCAATCCTTTCAGATTCAAGGCTGCTGAAAATCTCCTCAAAGTCCTCTTCAGAAGGGCTTACATCAATGCTGAACTGCTTTTTTATGATTGAGTCTGATGTGCAGACAGTCTCTGCAATAAATGCTGGCTTGAGGCTCTTGAACCTAGCTGACTGCTCTTCTATAAAGCTGTGCTTGCCTTTTCTTACTGCAAGCGCTGCAAGGTCTTTTCCAATTCCCATTGACTCAAGCCTGCTTACCTTGTCCTCTATAAGCTCGACGCTTTCCACATCTGCAAGCTCAGGCCTTATAGGCACAACATCTGTTTCAGGGTACATTCTTGCTGCTCCTGGCATTGGCCTCATGAATTCTGTAGTTCCGTCAGGGTTGAACTTCCTGACTTCAGGCTTGTTCTTTTCCTTGAGCGACATAAGCCTTCTTGTTTCATTTTCTATTACAGCAGGCATTATTTTCAGCTCCTGGAACCCTTTTATCTCAACTCTTGAGCTTCCCTTGATTGAGACATTGACATCCTGCCTTATTGTGCCTATGCCTCTCTTTACCCTTCCTGTGCTTCTTAGAATCATGCCTATTTTTTCTGCAACTTCCTTTGCATGCTCATTGTCCTTAATATCAGGAGAAGTTGCAATTTCAATAAGGGGTATTCCAAGCCTGTCAAGCCTGTATGTAATGCTGCCTTTGTCTTCGCTTACCTTCTGGCAGGCTTCTTCCTCAAGGCACACTGAAGTTATCCCTACTTTTCCTTTTGAGGTTTCTATAAATCCGTTTACTGCAACAAGCGCAGTCCTCTGGAATCCTGAAACATTGCTTCCGTCGATGACTGTTTTTCTCATGACCTGTATTTCGTCGACAGGCTTTGCGTTGAGCAGCTTTGCAGCCATCAGCGCAGTCTTCACAGCATCCTTGTTTATCGGGTGGGGCGGCTCTTCATCAATCTCAACAAGGCAGGATTCTGTCCTGTTGCCGATGTAGCTTATGCTCTTGGCCTTGGCCATCTCAAATGCTGCAGCAGGGTCGACTTCTCCGGTCTCGCCGATTACAGCCCTAAGCCTTCTTGTTATCCTGACATCATCGCCTTTCCTGCTGTTTGTAGTCGGGCAGCTGCAGAAAAGCTTTTTTCCGTCGAGCTGCTGGTGCGCCTCAATGCCGCACCTGAACCCTATCTCTTTGTAGTTTATTGCACTGCTCTTGGCCATATGCTTTGTTAGTTGCAGTTTTCTTTATATACTTTTTGCATCCCTCACTTTTTTAAATGCCTGGAGATTACAAGGCATGAAAACATGAAAGAAAGGAACTCGCTTCACATATTCAAGACAGAGCTGCAGAAATTCGACTATCTCGACAGCCTTACTGACTTTTACATAGAATCTTTTGAGGAGTCGCTTAAGTCAAGGCAGGTTTCTTACAAATTTGAGCTTTCTTCTCCTGAAGGCAATATTCTTCTTTTCGGAGGCTATTTGGGGGTTGTAGGCTGCTCAACTTCTGCAGGGGGCACAATGCCTTATGCATCTTTTGCACAGGACCTTTTGTGCACGAGGGAGCTGCTTGGATGCAACAACAAAGACACCCAAAAGGCAATAGACTTGAACAATAACATTCTCGGATTCCTGATTCAGCTGGATAAAAAAGGGCTTATCTCCTCGCCTTCAATAAGGCTTAACCCTGGTGATTTGAGGAGCAAAGGCAAAGACATATTTGAGGACCTGGAGCTTGCAAGGCTCTCATGGGCCTCAACATATGCACTTAATATCGAGCAGAAATTCAAGGAGCTGTGGCTTCCAAAAATAGGCAAATACAACAATTCTGAAATTCTTGAAAGCATTTTAATTGACTTTTCATGAAGCTTTTTTGCATATATGGTGCATATATGGATTAGATAATCTTTTTAAACTGGCATTTTTTCTGATTCTGAATGAGTGGGATGAGTGAAGGCATAACAAATAAATGCGGCTGCTATAGGCTGGGCTCTGATCAAAGCAGGTTTAACTATCTTAACCGGCTTATTGCATTCTTTAATGAAGTTCAGCCTCTTGTTGAGGGTGCAGCATCAATCGACTACTCATGCAGGATTTTTGATGCAAACAGCCATGAGGTTTATACCAATAGGTATTCAGGCAATGTGTGGGCTGTAGAGCCTGAAAAAGGGTACATCCCTTTCTCTGCATTCATCCAGGACATTGTTAGAATAAGCTTGATGATTGGTGGCAGCGGCACAGACTCAAAGAAGGCGCGCAAGTTCAACAGCAATCTTCTTGACTATGTAATCAGCCAGTACAGGAACAGGCATATTGACCAGCCTTCTGTTTCTGTTGATAGGGACAAGAATAAGCCTTTTGAAGTGCTTTGTTCAGATTTGGAATTTGCAAAGCTTACTTACCCTGCAGATTACATCATCCGAATCCAATCTGAATTCAGGAATGCAATGGCCAAGGTGCAGTATGCTCCTGACTTTTCATTGATTTCAGAAAATATTTCGTTAAAACTGGATTAGCATTAGCGCTTTTGGTTTTTACATAGCTGTGTACAGCTCAAAATCCTCATATTCAGGAAGCCTGTTCCTTGCGCTCATCTTCTTTGTGTAGAAATCCATAAACAGGTTGGGCTTTATAACCATATTTCCTATATTTATTTTATAATTTATAAATTTTTCTGTTTATTGAGGTTTTTTCCATTTCTTTTTAATTTTAAAGAATTGGATTTAGGCTGCAAACTTTAATTTTGGAAGCAACCTTCTTATCAGGATTAATTCCCGCATCTTAATACAGGAATGTTTCAGGAAGAGTCCTTTCAGTTATCTCGCCTGCGATGTTCTCAAGCATTATTTTCCTTGCATCTTCAGCATTTTTTGATTTTGAAAGCGCCCAGCCCAGCTTGACATATGCTGTTTCAGGCATCATGTCCTCTGCAAAAATGCACTGCATCTTTATTGAGAGCTCCCTAAGCCTTGAATAGACAAGCGGATGGACCCTGCCATAAATGGTCTGGGATGCAATAACCACAGGAATCTGCTTTGCAGCCTTTTCAACATTGCCCATTATGTAATCCGGAACATGGCCTAGAGCTGTTGCAGCAATTACAATGCCCCTGCAGCCTTTGCTGATATAATAATCAATGACGCTTCCATCCATCCCAGGGTAGATGTAGACAAGCGCTGTCTTTTCCTCGAATGAACTTTCAAGCACAGCAGGCTTTCCAGACCTTTTGCTGAAGCCTTCTGCAATCACTTCTATCTTTCCTTCAGGATAAACCTTTGCAAGAGGAAGGTCATTAACAGGCCTGAACGCATCCCTTTTTGTGGTGTGCATCTTCCTTACTTTTGCGCCCCTTATAAGGAAGCAGTAATCATCTGATTCTGTTGCGTGCATGCAGCTTGCAACCTCTGCAATGTCTGATTTTGCAGCTGCAGTTACAGCGCATATCAAGTTCATGAATGCGTCAGAGCTTCCCCTGTCTATGCTTCTCTGCGCAGCTGTTATCACAACCGGCTTTCCAGGGTGCCTGATGAAGAATGAAAGCGCTGCTGCAACAAAATGAAGAGTGTCGGTTCCCATTGTGATGACAACTCCGTCTGCAGACTCAAGCTCCTTTGCAGCCTCTTTTGCAATTGCTATCCAGTCTTTTGGCGTGAAGTCTTCGCTCATCTTGCCGAGCACTTTTTTTGCCTTGATGTTTGCAATCTTTGCAAGCTCAGGCATCATCTGGACAAAGTCGTCTGCAGAATAGTCTGCCTTAACCCCTCCAGTCCTGTAGTCAACCCTGGATGCAATTGTGCCCCCTGTTGAAATAATTGTTACATTCGGCAGGTTTTTGTCTTGCTGAACCTTTGGCTTTTTCTCATCTTTGGCCTTGTACTTTTCAATGACTTCAGATTTTTTTATCTTTTTGTCGTCAATGCCTATGTTGTATCCGCTGTCCAGCTTTATGACTGTTATGCCCTGCTCAAGCATTTCAGGCCTGGGCATCAGTATTCCTTCATAATCAGCATCTTCTGTTGTTATCTTTACAATATCGCCGGGGTTTGCGTTTTTCATTGCAAATCCTCGACTTTTATCAAATGCCATCCAAACCTTGTCTTTACAGGCTTTGACACTTCGCCTTTCTGCATTGCAAATGCCGCATCCTCAAACTCCTTTACCATCTGGCCCCTGCCAAACCATCCCAAATCACCGCCGTTCTTTCCTGACGGGCAAAGGGACTTCTGCCTTGCAACATCCTCAAAAGCCTTGCCTGCGTTGTTTATGTCATAAAGGGCTATATTAGCCTCTTCCTCTGTTTTCACAAGTATGTGTTTTGCGTATACCTTCTTTGCCATAGCGTTTTGATTTGGATAATTCCAATATAAATCTTTCTTAAAACACATCGAAACGCATTTATATGCCTTGGAAGTTTATAGCCACTCCTAAGTAGTTAAAAAATAGAAAGATTTAAATATCAGTAATACCTCAATCCTAACATCTGGCAAGGTTTTTTTATTGGCAAGATTTAAAAAATGCTGGATTTGGCAAGATAATATGGCTCAGAAAATAAGCGTTGAGGACTATTTTGAAAAGAACTGCATAAGGCAGTTTTCTGAAAAAGACATGACTCAAGCCCAGGTGGATTTTTATGTTGATTCTGATCCAAACGGAGATTTTGTCAAGAAAACTTTTGGGGACCTTTTATCCTCTGAAGGCGGGGCTAAATTTAAGAAGTGGTATTTTGAAAACTATTTCAAGACAGGGTTTGACGATTTCAACGCAGGCTTTATTTTTGAAACTACAAAGCAGATTTATAGGGCAGTATCCCAAGGCCTTGAAGGAGTTGAATCTGCTTACGAGCCTTTCTGCCAGTCAGGGCTTCTTGGGTGTTTTATTGCTTCAAACATTGGCTCTTACAAAGGCGTTGACCTGTCTGCTGAAGGAATAAAAAATGCAAAGGAGAGGGCTTTGAAGAACAGCATTGATGATTCTATGTTTGAGCAGGGAGATTTCTACACATTTGAGCCTGCAAAAGGGACAGAGGCGCTGACAGGCTTGAATGTCCTCTCTGATTCTTTCAACCATTCTCTTGACATGAAATGTGTTAAAAGAGTAAGTGAGCTGGGCATTCCAAATCTTGTCCTGATACAGAACTGTATGTATAAATATTCTGAGCGTGAATTTACAGACCCCTTGAAAGGCATAGGCTATAACTCATTTGAGTTTTTGATGAAGCCTGAGTTTGTTCCAAAAATGGGAGCTTACCTTATGGTTTTAAAAGCCAAGAAGTAAGGGGCATAGAAATAATCTTCAGCTTTTGTTTCTTCTTGCCTACCCAAAATATCCAGGCTTTTCTTCCCGCATTTCCTTGGCCCTTGCTGCAGTGAAGTGCTCCTTGATGTCCTTGTACTCCTGCTCGATTTCCTTTGTTGCAGAAGGCCTTACCACGTCAAGTGCAGCCTCAAAATCAGCCATTATTATCTGCTTTGCCTTTATGTCCTTCCTCAATGCAAGCATTGCAGCCTCCCTGCACACTGCCTCAAGGTCTGCTCCAACATAGCCTTCTGTCTTGGCTGCAATATCTTCAATCTTCACTGACTTCAAAGGCATTCCTTTTGTATGGACTTTCAGAATCTCAAGCCTTGTCTTTTCATCAGGCACAGGAGCAAGTATTATCCTGTCAAACCTTCCGGGCCTTAGCAGCGCAGTATCCAGCATGTCAGGCCTGTTGGTTGTTGCAATCACAACAACATCGTTCAGCTCTTCAAGCCCGTCCATTTCTGTAAGCAGCTGGTTTACAACTGATTCAGTTACATGGGAGCCTCCTGAGCTCATTCCCCTCCTTGGCGCAATGCTGTCTATCTCGTCAAAGCAGATTATTGTCGGAGAAGTCTGCCTTGCCTTCTTGAACACTTCTCTTACAGCCTTTTCGCTTTCTCCAACCCATTTGGACAAAAGCTCAGGCCCTTTTACAAGTATGAAGTTTGCCTGCGATTCAGTTGCAACTGCCTTTGCAAGAAGAGTCTTTCCTGTTCCAGGCGCTCCATAGACAAGTATTCCTCTTGGAGGCTTAACTCCCATTGTCTTGAATACCTGCGGCTCTTTCAACGGCCATTCAACAGCTTCCTTCAGCTCCTGTTTTACATTCTCAAGCCCGCCGATGTCTGCCCATTTTACATTCGGGATTTCAACAAGCACTTCCCTCAATGCAGACGGCCTTACAACCTTCAATGCTTCCTTGAAGTCATCCTGGCTGACATAAAGCTCCTCAAGTATGCTTTCAGGAATTCCTTCATTTTCAGCCTTCTTTGCAAGCTTCATTTTTGGAAGAACCCTTCTTAATACAACCATTGCAGCCTCTCTTGCAAGCGCTGCAAGGTCTGCACCTACAAATCCGTATGTGATTTCAGCAAGCTCGTCAAGGTCTACTACTCTTGTGTCGTTTGAAATCTTGTCAATGAGCTCTGATATCTTTTCCTGCTTAAGCCCTTTGAATATGTCATCCTTGCCGGAGTTTGCTTCAGCGTATTTTTTTATTTTTTCTTCTGTGCTTTCTGCTTTTATGTCTGATTTAAGAAGTGTGTATATTGCCTTTTTGTAGCTGTCATCCACTTCCTTCATCTCATTCAGCGCCCTTTCCTCCCTGAAAAGAGCCATGTTCCTCGTGTGGATTTTGAGTATGTTTAGCCTGCCTTCCTTTCCTGGAACTCCTATCTCAAGCTCCCTGTCAAACCTGCCAGGCCTTCTTAATGCAGGGTCGAGTATATTCGGAACATTTGTTGCAGCTATGACAACAATTTTGCCCCTGCTCTTGAGCCCGTCCATCAGCGCAAGAAGCTGTGCAACAACCCTTCTTTCAACCTCTCCCTTGGTTTCCTCCCTCTTTGTTGCAATTGCGTCAATCTCGTCTATAAAAACAATTGAGGGAGCATTCTTTTCTGCCTCCTCAAATATCTTTCTTAGGTTTTCCTCGGACTGGCCGTAGAACTTGCTCATTATTTCAGGGCCGTTTATTACAATAAAATGAGAGCCTGTCTCGTTTGCAACTGCCTTTGCAAGAAGAGTCTTTCCTGTTCCAGGAGGGCCGTGCAGCAGGACTCCTTTTGGCGGCTCTATTCCCAGCTTCTGGAATATTTCAGGGTGCTTCAAAGGAATTTCAACCATCTCCCTTATCTTCTTGATGGCATCGTCAAGCCCGCCAATGTCCTCATATGCAACTTCAGATATTGCCTCCTCTTCCTTGACTTCAACAGCTTCAGGGTTGAACTCAACATCTGTCTCTTCTGTGATTATGACTGCCTGCTTTGGCGAAGTCTCTGCAACAATGAATTTTATGTCCCCAAATCCGAGCTCTGCCTTGAAATAGTCCTCATTGAGCATGCTGTTGAATATTTCATCCACAAGCGAGCTGCCGTTGATAGGCCTCCTCCTTTTCTGCGAGCTGCCAATTGAGATTATGTCTCCCTTGACTACAGTCCTTCCGAGAAGCCCTCTCTTGAAGATTACTGGCGATGCCCTTATTCTTATGTTCTTTGTTGCAGGCGCGATTGTCACCTTTGTGGCTTCCTTTACGTCAATCTTCCTTATCCTTACCTGCTCGCCTATTGAAACTGTTGCGTTCCTCCTTGTGATTCCATCCATCCTGATTATGTTCAGGCCGATGTCTCCAGGGTATGCCCTGTCAAGGATTGCAACAGTCTTCCTTTCTCCTTCAAGCTCAACTATGTCGCCCGGCCTTGCATCTATCTCCTTCATGTATGTGGAATCTATCCTTGCAACTCCCTTGTTTACATCATCCTGCAGCGCCTCTGCAACCTTCAGCTTGAGCTCTTTTTTTTCTGCCATTTTTCTGGTTTATAATATAATTTGTCCTCTATAATTTAAAGAAATGGAATAGCGTCGAATTTAAAAAGATTATTGTAAAGAAAAACAACAGTTTATTTCTTGACAGTTACCTTTGGCAGCTGCACTGGCGGAGGAAGGTTTATCTCCCTGCTTAGCACAAGAGCTTCAATATTGCACTTGGTAAGTATGTTGTTGAGTATTGCAGCCATCATGTCCTTTGGCACTTTCTTGTCCTTCTTCCAGCTGTCTGCAACTTCCTTGACCTTTTCAGGAGTGTCTAGGAAGAGAAGCTCGCCGTCAAGCACAATCTGGCCTATCTTTGGCTCGTACTTTGATGTGAACTCAAAGCTGAACTTGAGCGCCTTCTGGCTTGCAGTGCCTATCGAGAGGCTTGCTTCAGCAACATTCTCTATTGAGACGTTGTTTGAAATGCTGACCTTGCCTTTGGCAGCTGCGCTTTTTTCCACAACTATTTTTGTAAAGTTTGTTCCTATAATTGTCATTAAATCACCCAGCAATCAGGATTTTTTGGGCATATATAAAAGTTTCTGTTAATCCTTTTAAACTGGCATAATAATCATTATTTGTTCGGAAAAAGCAGCACTCTGGAATTTAAAAAAGGTCTCGACGATCTCCTGACAAAAAAAGGCTATCGCCACTCAGATATAAATGGGAAGTATATTTATTTTAAAGGTGCTTATTCTCCTGAAGATGTCAGCTTTATTAAGGATTACCTTGAAAATTCTAAAGGGTTAAGCTCTCAAATTGCCATTGCCGAAGGGGGATATGATCATTTTATAGGAGATTACTGGGTTGATGAAGCTTCGGGTAATTCAGCCAAGGCAGATGATTCTTGAGATGGCTTAGGCTGTGGTTTAGATTGTGCTTCTGCCATTTTTTTCCAGGATGAGCATAAGATTTAAATAATAACTTTAATTCTTTCATTGCATGTTTTTAGGAATAAAGCTTCCAAGGCCGTGAATTCTTGTTTTTAGCTAGTTTCATCTGCGTTCAGCGCATTTCGCTCAGCGCATTTTTTTGCTTTTTTTCACCGCAAACAAATCAAATAAAAATCATCAAAAGGCATCTGCCTTAACCAGCGAGGTAAAAATGATACGAAGGACAAATAAAAGAAACTTATATCCATATGATGTTGTCAAGCCGATAAGCCTGGACCATCTTCCAGTCGTCAAAGGCTATGATTTTGAGAAGGGCTTTGACTTTGAAAAATTCATAGAGTCTTACAGCTCGACTGCATTTCAGGCTACAAATTTTGGCGCTGCAGTCGGAATAGTAAACAGGATGATTGAAGACAAGGCATTCATCTTCCTTAGCTGCACATCAAACATAATAAGCTCAGGCTTGAGGGACATTATCAAATACCTTGTTAAAACAAAAAAGATAGGCATGGTTGTGACTTCTGCAGGGGGCATAGAAGAGGACATAATAAAGTGCCTTAATCCATTTCACATAGGCACTTTTGACATAAAGGGAAAGATGCTTTTTGAAAGGGGCGTAGGAAGGATAGGCAACATCTTTGTTCCAACAGACAGGTACACTTATTTTGAGAAGTTCATGCATCCTGTATTCGAGAAGGCATACGATGAGCAGAAAAGGCTTGGCAGGCCGCTGTGCACATCAGAGATTATCGCGCTTCTTGGAAAGGAAGTGAACAGCGAGGAAAGCTTCCTTTACTGGGCTTACAAGAACAGCATTCCTGTAATCTGCCCTGCAATAATGGACGGCTCATTTGGAGATCTTGCGCATTTTTTCAAGATGTCAAAGCCGGATTTTGCAATAGATGTTACGCTTGACACCAACAGGATAATAAGCGCTGTGAGCGCTGCAGAAAAGTCAGGTATAATTGCGCTTGGAGGCGGAGTGCCAAAGCACTATGTCCTTAATGCCAACATATTCAGGGATGGAGTGGACTATGCAGTTTACATAACCACTGCGCAGTTCTTTGACGGCTCTGATTCAGGCGGAAACACTGAAGAGGCAATGACCTGGGCGAAGATAAAGCCTGAAGCAAGCCATGTAATCATAGCTTCAGAGGCAACGCTGATGTTCCCTCTTCTTGTTGCAGCAACATTTGCAAAGGAAACAATTAAAAATAAGGAAAAGAAGGCAAAATAAAATGCTAGTTGACGTGCACGCGCATCTGGACCATGACAGATTTAAGGATGACCTAGACCTTGTCATAGAAAGGGCAAGAAATGCAGGAGTAAAGCACATCATAACTGCAGGAGTCAATTCTGCAACAAACAGGAAGATAATTGAAATTGCCAAAAAGTATGATATTGTTCATCCTAGCTTTGGGATTTATCCTGTTGATGCGCTGAAGCGGGAGGTTGAGGCAGGAGAGGCTCCCGGTTTTGCGTTGGATTCAGCACCTTTTGACATAAACAAGGAGATTGAGTGGATTTATGAAAACAGGGACAAGTGCGTTGCCATTGGCGAGGTTGGGCTTGACTTCAGCGGAGGAAGGGAGCACGAGGCTGAACAGAGGGAGAATTTCCAGAAGATAATCAGCCTTGCTGAAAGGATAAATAAGCCCATTATTGTCCATACAAGGAAGGCAGAGCTTGAGTGCGTTGAGATGCTTGAGTCCTCAAAAATAAAAAGCATAATTCTCCATTGCTTCTGCGGAAGAAAGAATCTTGTCAAGAGGGCTGCTGACAGCGGATGGAGCTTTTCAATACCTCCAATTATTGTAAGGCTTCAGCAGTTTCAGCTGATGGCAGAAATTGTAAACATCTCGCAGCTTCTTACAGAGACAGACTGCCCTTACTTAAGCCCTTATCCTGGAAAGAGGAATGAGCCTGCCTTTGTCCAGGAAACAATAAAAAAGATTGCAGAGATAAAAAAGATGGTGCCTGAAGAGGTTGCAAACAACATTTTCATGAACTATCAGAGGATTTTTCTCTGATTTTCATTCTTTAGCTTTTCATAAAGCTGAAGCATTGAGCAGTAGCCTATTTTTACAATGTCAGCTGCTTGTTGAGGGTATGAATCTACGCCCAGCATTTTGCATGACTCAGGATTTATTGAATATGCATCAACCATGCCTTCAAGCTGCCTTAACAAGTCAGGAAATTCTTCAAGGAACCTGTTTATTTCGTCCAGCATTGCTGCAGGCTCTTTTCCTTCTGCTTTTTGGATAATGCTCTTGCTAAGCGCCATGCCATATTGGTTATTTTAGGATAAATTTAAAGAATATTGCCCGGCCTGCAGGCTGATACGTTTTTGTGGAAACATTTTTATACTCAGATTGGGGATTTTGCTGCATGAAAATCACAATTGACACAAAACAGGATTCCAAGGATGAGATAAGGAATGCAATCAGGATGCTCTCATCGCTTATTGGGCATTCAAATGACCGGATTTATTCAAATGAGCCTGAACAAAGGCCTGTTCAAAACATCTTTGAGAGCAGCTCTGCTTCAGTCATTCCTGAACAGCAGGCATCTGCAGCTTCTGCTTTTGCATCCATCTTCGGGGACAGCAGCCCTATGCAGGAGGTTCAGCAGGCTGAAACTTCAGCTCCTGAAGCGCCAAAAGAGGAAACTCCAAGGGTTGAGATAATAGAATATTGAGGATTGATTATGGCTTCAAAAAAATCTGAAATAGAAATAAGGCAGCTTGAGGAAAAGATAACAAAGCTCCACGAGCAGATTATTGAGAAAAGCCCGAGCCATTTTACAATAAGGGATACGATTTATGCGTTTTTTTCATCATTCCTTTTTGGAATAACATTCATTTTCAAGGGGCTTCTTGTTGACATCAGCCTTAGGCTTGAAGAGTTTCATCTTGCCATGATTATAATGGCAACTGTAGCGATTGTAAGCATGGAAATCTATTTTGTAGGATACAAACGCGTGCCTTTTGAGGAGAGGAAGCAGCGAAAGTTTAACCAGTTCTGGGCAAAGCGCTTTGTGATGATTTATGGAGTTTCGCTTTTGGCTTCTTTTATGCTCATCTACATTTACGGGCTTGACAGCATGGTTGGCGGCGGATTTAACATATTCAAGGTGATAGTTGCTGTTTCGCTTCCGTGCGCTGTAGGCTCTGCAATACCCACTCTGCTTAAGAAGTATTAGCATTTATGGTGAACTATGAAAAAATATGATATTCTTGAGCATACTGCCGATGCAAAGTTCAAGGCATACGGCAAGACTATGGAAGAGGCTTTCCAGAATGCTGCTTTTGCATCAGTCAGCCTGATGTACGACCCTTTGATGATAGCTGCGCTGAAGATAAAAAAGATTTCAGTTGAAGGAAGGGATATGGAGCAGCTTTTCTACAATTTTATCGAGGAAATACTTTTCCTCCAGGACTCTGAAAGCTTTGTGATGCACGGCTTTGTAAATGGCCTTAAGATTTTTCAGGTTGAGGGAAGGTTCAGGCTGAATGCTGAGATTATAGGCGACAAGGCAAAAAAAGAGTACATCATAAGCCCTATTGTTAAGGCAATAACCTACAATGACATGAAGATAAGCCAAAAACCTTTATATATCCAGTTTGTTGTTGACATCTAAAATGGGAGATATTGGCTTAGAGAAGGTTTCTGAATTTGTCTGGCAAATAAAAAAGTCAGGCAAAATGAATGTTCCAGGCACAATTTACGCTTCTGACAAGCTTATAGGTGCAATGAAGCAGGATAATACTCTTCAGCAGCTTAAGAACATGGCTACCCTCAAAGGAATCCAAACGCATGCTGTAGCATTATCAGACGCACATTCCGGCTACGGCTTTTGCATAGGAGGAGTTGCTGCTTTTGACATGAATGAAGGAATAATCTCTCCTGGTGGAGTAGGCTATGACATCAACTGCGGAGTCAGGATGATGAGGACAAACCTGGCATTTGAAGATTTTAAGGCAAAGAAAAGCAACGCCCTCAACGAGATATTCAAGCTTGTGCCTGCGGGAGTGGGCAAAGGAGGCTTTACAAGGGTTTCAAAGCAGGAGCTTCTTGAAGTGCTTCAGAAAGGCGCAAAGTGGGCTGTTGATTCAGGCTACGGCAGGAAGGAAGACCTTCAGAAGATGGAGGAATACGGCTTTATGAAGAATGCAGACTGCTCAAAAGTTTCTGACAGGGCGCTTAAGAGGGGCTTTCCGCAGCTCGGAACTTTGGGTGCAGGAAACCATTTTGTCGAGATTCAGAAAGTTGAGAAGATTTATGATGAAAAGACTGCAGCAGCATTCGGGCTGCAGAAAGAAGGCCAGATAACAATCATGATTCATACAGGCAGCAGGGGCCTCGGCCACCAGGTTGCATCAGACTACATCAAGCTTATGGAAGACAAGTTTGGATTTGAGGGGCTTGCTGACAGGGAGCTTGTCAATGCGCCGATTAATTCAGACCTTGGCCAGGACTACGCAAAGGCGCTGTCTGCAGGAGTGAATTTCGCATTTGCAAACAGGCAGATAATAATGCACAAAGTCAGGGAGGCTTTCAGGAATGTCTTTGGAAGCGATGAAGGGCTTGACCTGATTTATGACGTGTGCCACAACATTGCAAAGTTTGAGAAGCACAAAATTGAAGGCAAGATGAAGGAAGTGTGCGTGCACAGGAAGGGCGCAACAAGGAGCTTTGGGCCTGGCAGGGATGAGGTTCCTGAAATCTACAGGAGCATAGGCCAGCCGGTTATTATACCTGGAAGCATGGGCACTGCATCATACCTTCTGGCAGGCACAAAAAAGGCTGAAGAGATTTCTTTTGGAAGCACTGCACACGGCGCAGGAAGGCTTCTTTCAAGGCACGAGGCTTTGAGAAGGAATACAGGCGAGGAAGTTGTGAGGCAGCTTGCTGCAAAAGGCATTGAAGTCAAAGGAGTTTCCTGGGCTGGAATTGCAGAGGAGATGCCTGAAGCTTACAAGGATGTTGATGAGGTTGTAAGAGTTTCAAACGAGCTTGGGATTGGAAAGCTTGTTGCAAAGGTTGTTCCTTTGGAAGTCATGAAGGGATGATTT